>JBGATH010000004.1:0-170241 GCA_044229235.1 Usitatibacteraceae bacterium | reverse complement strand
GCCGGTGCCGCACCCTACCCCGGCGACGCTCCCCGCTGACCCGGCCGCGCGCGACCCGACGAGGAGATCGACATGTCCGACACCAGCAGGCGGGAGCTGCTCAAACAGTCCACCGCCATGGCCATGGGCCTCGCGCTGAGCGGCAGACTGGCGGCCGAGCCGAACGCAACATCACAGAGCCGCATGCTGACGCGTCCGGTCGGCAACGCCGGCGAGCTTCTTCCCGTCATTGGTCTGGGCACCTGGCAGACGTTCGATGTCGGCACCTCCGCTGCCGAGCGCGGCCCGCTTGAAGAGGTGCTGACGACCTTTGTTGCCATGGGCGGCCTCGTGATCGATTCCTCTCCCATGTACGGGCGCGCCGAGCAGGTCGCCGGCGATCTGCTCGCCCGCCTGAAGCTGACTGGGTCCGTGTTCGTTGCCACCAAGGTCTGGACCAGCGGCAAACAGAGCGGCATCAAGCAGATGCAGGAATCCATGGCCAAGCTGCGCGTGGCGCGCTGTGACCTGATGCAGGTACACAATCTGCTCGACGTGGACCTGCACCTCGATACACTGGCTGACTGGAAGAAGCGCGGCCTAATCCGCCACGCGGGTATCACCCACTACACCGCATCGGGCGCGGAGGCCGTGGCCAGGGTGATTGAACGCCGCCCGGTCGATTTCGTGCAGATCAACTACTCGGTCGCCGAGCGCGACGCCGAGAAGCGGCTCCTGCCGCTTTGCCGCGAGCGTGGCATCGCGGTGCTGGCAAACCGGCCATTTGCGGGAGGGGACGTGATACGCAGCCTGGTCAAGCGTCCGCTGCCGGGGTGGGCCGCAGAAATCGGCTGCGCAAGTTGGGCGCAACTGCTGCTGAAGTTTGTCATCGGCCACCCTGCCGTCACCTGCGCCATTCCTGCGAGCAGCAAATCGGCACATGTGCGCGACAACATGGCGGCGGGTGCCGGCGAAATGCCGGATGGCAAGATGCGGCAGCGAATTGCGGACGAGGTTCGTGCGGCCTGAGACCCAGGCGCAGGATAGAACTGAAACTCAAGCACTGGCGCGCCTCTCAGGGGCAAAACGCGGATTCAAGTACGAGTCCCGACACGCGGTGGGCGGTTGAATGCTACCTCGTATGGGGTCAGGAAGCCGAGACATTTCCTTGGTCTGTGGTTGTATTTTTCCTGTAGACGCCTGACCTTGGCCGGGGTGAGGTTGTCCATGCTCACCCCCTTGGGTAAATCCACGCGCAGCATGCCGATCTGGTTCTCGTTGGTGCCGCGCTGGTTTGGTGCACGAGGATCGCAGACAAAGGCCTTGTCGACCATGACCTCGCCCGTTGCCCTGAACTCCGGACCGCGATCGGTGGCCACACTTTCAAACGGAATCCCACAGTGATCCAGGCGTCGTTTCATCGATCGCGCCGTTGGCTCGGCCTCAATCCGTTCGAGCACCTTCAACTGCATGCACAAACTCTGCCGCTCGACCATGACCAACAAACGCTTTTTATCCTTCTTCTTGCCAATGGCGGTATCGGCTTCCCAATGACCGATCTCGATCCGCAGCAGAACCTCCTTGGCGCGCCGGTGGATCGACTGTGCAGAGCCGTTCCACCGGCGCCGGGCAGGCCGCTTCAGATGACGGCGCAGCCGGGCGGTATGCAACCACCGGTCCCAACCGTGGCGTTTGGCCGCCAGATGGATGGCCTGGAAGCTGACCGGCACCGGGTGTTGAATCGCTGTGCGGCGACCGCTGATTTGTTCCGGCGACCAGCCCGCCTTGATCTGTTGCTTGATTTCCTGCCAGTCTTCGGCGGGCTTGTGCCGCGCGTTGGCAGCACTGCGCGCGCTGGCCGCGTTGCGATGCCGCTGGGCCCGATGCGGACAGTACCGTCCCGCCGAATCACGACCGCGATGGTACTCGTCATAGACCGCCGATCGATGCCGGCCCAGCGCAATGGCAATCTCGGACAACGGCAATTTGGCCACAAAACCGGCGTGAATCAGGTAACGTTCTTCCAAGGTGAGGGGCGAACCACTCATAGCGGCTTCCTTTCGTGTCAGAAGCAAAAGGGTACCGCGGTTCGTTACCTCACCCCTCCTTGCGCACGCCCTGAAGTGTCGGGACTCGTGGTTGAATCCGCGAAAATGCCCTGAAAGCTGCGCCAATGCTGGTTCTACGCGTCGAGATCGAGTAGCGAGGACAATGCGCGACGCGCGGCCTTAGTGGAGAAGCGCGCCTCAAGATTTTCAATTCCGCCTGCCCGCAGGCGATTCCAAAGCGCCTCATCGCTGTTAAGGCGAATGATCGCGTCGGCGAATCCGGCGGCGTCGTCGGCCACCAGCACGTCGTGTTCGGGCGTAAGGTACATGCCCTCGACCGAGACCGTCGTGGCCACCACCGGAACACCGTACTGCATGGCGAGGCTGACCTTGCCCTTGATGCCCGCGCCATAGCGCAGCGGGGAAATCGACAGGCGGGCCTGCTGGTAGTACGGCGCCACGTCCGGGACAAAACCGGCAATGACAAAGTCTGGCGCAGCAAATTTTTCGAGTGCGGGCGGTGCATTGCTGCCGATCACGGTGGTGACGATGCCGGGTGCTTTTTCCCGCAGGATCGGCAGCACACTCTCGGCATACCAGGTAATGGCGTCAAGGTTGGGCGGGTGGCGGAAGCCGCCGATGAAGATCATGCCGCTGCGTTCGGCAAACGGCACCGGCCCCGGCATCGGATCGTGGATGGTCGCGAGGATGCTGACACGTGCACGCGGTGCCATTTCCTCCAGCAGCTTCTGTTCAAAGTCGCTGACGACCAGGGTCACGTCCGACTTGGCGATGATGTCCAGTTCCGTCGCCTGCATGGCCAGCGCGGACTTGCGATGCGCCTCGTCCCCGCTCAGGTCGGCGCGGCGCGATTCGCGCAGGAAATGCAGGTCGACCGTATCGAAAATCAGCTTGGCACGCGGCATTTTCTCGCGCACTAGATCCACATATTTCACGGCAACCGTGGCACGCGAGAGGATCACCACATCGTATTCACCGGCGCCCTGCTCGATAGCGGCGGGAATGGACGTGACGTAGGGGTGATGCAGCACTTCCACACCCAGCGCCTGGATGTCGCGCACGTAGGGCAGCCGGTATTCGAGATTGCTGGCCACGAAAGTCACCTTGCAACCCAGGTTGCGCATCACGCCGAGAACTTCCAGCATACGCAACGAACCGGCATCCTGGTCGGGCGTGAGCATGCAGGCATCGATGACGAGCACCCGCCGACGCGCGCCGCGATCTTTCTCGAGGCGCGGCGACAGGCCGTTGAGGCGGTGAGCCGAAAGCTGGGTGCGCCACCGCTCGGCAAATGTCTTCTGGTTGATGACCTGGTGTCGCTTCACGCCCTGAGTGACATCCGTCCCGGAACTTTGCCCTTCAAAATGCACCACCACGGCGTGCGGCTGGTAGAACACGCGCTTGCCCTTTGCCCGCACCCGGAAAGCGAGGTCGGTGTCCTCGTAATAGGCCGGCGCGTAGGCCTCGTCGAATCCACCGAGCTCGTTCCACAACGCGCGCCGCAGCATCAGGCAGGCACCGGAGCAATAGTCGACCTCGCGCACGTAGCTGTATTCCGGTTTGTCGGGATCGTCACCGCGACCAACGTTCCATGCCGAGCCATCGCGCCAGACGATGCCGCCGGCTTCCTGCAGCTTGCCATCAGGATAGATCAGCTTGGCGCCGACCATGCCGGTGTCCGGCCAGCGGTCAAACACCGCCGTCATCTGCTGCAACCAGTCGCCGGTGAGGATGAGATCGTTGTTGAGGATGACGACGAACTCGCCGCGCGCCTGCGCGGCCGCCTTGTTGCAGTTCCTGAGGAAACCGAGATTGGCTTCATTGCGGATCACCCGTATGCCGCCGACCGCTGCCAGCGCGTCAGTGACCGGTTCGCGCGAACAATCGTCGATGACAATGACTTCGATCGCGGCATCCGCGCAAGTCTCGGCGATGCTCTTGAGGCAGGTGAAGGTCAGCAAATGCTGCTGATACACCGGGATGATGAGGCTCCAGCGCGGCACATCGCTCGCCGGCACGGTCAGCGCGGTGATGACCGCCTCGGCTTCGTAGACTTTTCCCCGGCCGCCGGCGAAGTCGTTGTGCCGGGTGAGCTTGTCGTGCACGCGCTTACCCAGCGCAACAACACCTTCTTCCTTCAATATCTGCCCGGCAATCGCCGCATCGCGCGGCAAACGCCGAAGTCCGCGCCGCAGGTCGGTGAGACGATGACGCCAGTCCTTGACGCTTTGCATCACGCTGCGCAGCGGCGCGGTGATGCGCCAGGAAGTGCTCTCCTCGATGGCCAGATAGGCGTCCCGGGCTGCCGCCACGGCCTTGTCCTGCTCGGCCAGCGCCGCCTGCAGTTCGGTCACCGTCAGCATCAGATCGGCTTCGAGGCGATGCATGGCGTCGTGTGCCGCCTGCGCCGAATCGCGGGCCTGCCGAAGCTCCGCATCGAACACCTGAACACGCCGCTTCAGTTCCTGGCGCGTGGCGCCGTGACCGCACTCCACACCGCCGACGTACAGCTGTTCCAGCGATTTTTCAGGTTCGGTACCCAAATGCCGCGCGGGATAAAAGAAACGCGCTGCCAGGCGCACAGCGGACCCGGTTTGGCCATGCGTGTCAATGGTCGATTCGCTGATCGGCGCAAGATAGCGCGCGCGGTACTCGCCTTCGCTGCCTGGCGCAGCCGGATGTATCTGCGCCGCCGGCATTGCGGCAAGCAATGTGTCATTCCAGACGGATGGCGCAGCGTTCCAGTCCGCCAGCTTTGCACCGGGATAACCAGCCAGCCGCTCGCTGAGCGCGCCGAGCCGCGACGCGACGATGGGCAGGCCCGTGCGCTTGGCCGCGGTCAATGTGTACGAGTAACTTTCGGGAATCTGCGCCGGAAACAGGAACGCATCGGCACCGGCGAGCGCGATGAGCTGCGCAAGTTCAGCTTCCGCGTAGCTGCCATGCACCGAAACCGGCAGCAGGCCTTCAGGATTCAGTGCGTGCTCGGTATGGCCGAGAACATGAAAATGCAGGGGCAGACCGCGTTGTGCCGCGTCGGTCGCACACGCGCGCACGATCTGCAGGCCTTTTTCCACCGTCAGCCCCCCAAGCACCAGCACCTTGAGCGGGGCGTCGAAGGCGGGCTGTGCCGGCTCCGGATGCGGCCACACCTCAAGATTGATGCCAGACAGGTAGGGCGCGATGCGCGCCTTCAGGTCCGCTGAGGGGCAAATTACCCGTGCCGCGCCGGCCAGCAATTTGCGCATCGTGTCCCGCCACTGCACCAGCGACAGACCCCCCGCGTTGTCCACATCCGCGTCCGGCACGACGCCACCGGGCGCGAGGTGATACTGCGGCGTGATCGGAAAATAGTCGTGCAGCGTGATGTCCAGCGGCACACCCAGGCGCGCTGCCAACGTCAGCACCATCCGCGGCTGCTGGTGAACATGATGCAGGTGAACCCGCGCGATGCGGAGCGACCTGAGCAGGTCGAGGAGCGCTGCTTCGTCTGCCGGTATTTCGAAATAAGCGCGGAACGGCTCGACCGCGTCACCCTGGCCACGCAACCACTGCAATGACAGCTGACCGCCGGACAGCGGCCGCAGGGCCAGCACTTCGGCCTCTCCGGCGACCATGCGGGCAAGGTCGTTGACGTGCTTTTCGGTGCCGCCGCCCCAGTTATGAGTGATGAACAGCAGCCGCGGCCGAGGGGATGCCGCGATGCGCGCGAGGTCGATGTTCTCGCGCATAGCGCGGGCCGGGTCTTCCGCGAAATGCCGCGAAATCAGGTCGCGGTATTGGGGATAGCGCGCATCGATGATGGCCTGTGCGGCCTGTTGTCCCGGTTTGGCCTCAGCCACGAACGAAACCTCGCCGTAATGGAATACGAAGGTGTCGCCGCACAGCAGATGCCGGTAGCCCTTGGCGCTGGCGCGCAGGCACCAGTCATTCTCCTCGCCGTATCCGCGACCGAATGCGTCTTCGTCAAACAGGCCGATTTCGTCCAGCACGCTGCGGCGCAGGAACATGCAAAAACCCACCGTGGTCGGCACGTCCGCCACCAGCCCCGCATTGACGCGCGCAAACAGCGCATCAAGCTGTTGGCCGGTGCAGCCTTCCGGCAAGGCGTTGGGCTGGCCGATGCGCGGGTAGCTCGCCAGCGTGGCGTTATTGGAAAACGGGTTCAGGCTCGCCGCATCCGCATGCGCATTCGCGCAGGCGACGAAGCGATCGAGCCAGTCGGCGTAAACCTCGGTATCGCTGTTGAGCAACACCACGTCACGATCCGCATGCAGCGCCATCGCGCGGTTGACCGACGCCACGAAACCGCGATTGGTCGAATTGCGCAGCAGCGTGATTTTTCCGGCCGCGGACCAGTCATCAAGCAGTTGCGAAATCGCCGTCTCGGGGCTGGCATCATCGACGACGACGATCTCCATTGGCTGTTGCGGCGACGCGGCCAGGACGCTCTCGATGCAGGCCCGCGTTTCGGCCAGTCCACGGTAAACCGGGATGATGATATCGACGACGTTCAAGCAGGACTTTCGGTGAGGGCGAAGTGCGGCGAATGCCGCTGCGCAGTGAGGCAAGATTATAAGCGAGCGCTTCAGCGAGGCCGCGGCTAACTGACCTTGCTGCGCGTGCGTCCCCCCCTGCCGGCGAGGTAAATCCCGGCCAGCAACAGGCTGAAGCCGGCCAGTTGTAAGGGCGCAAACGTTTCGCCGAAAATCAACCAGGCGAGCAGCGCCGAGCCGATCGGCTCGCCGAGGATGACGAGGGCGATGAAGGTGGCCGAAACATGTCCGAGCGCCCAATTGAATGCGCTGTGCCCCAGCAATTGGGGGCCGAGCGCCAGCACCAGCAGGCATAGCCAGCCGGTCTGTGTGTAACCGGTAAGCGCGACACCGGCGAACAGTGCCGCACCCATCAGGAAAATGGCGGCCGAGGTGTACACCAGCCAGATATACGGTACCAGCGAGACCCGTGCACGCAGGCGGCGGCCGATCAGGAGGTAGCCGCACACGGTCAGCGAACCGGCCAGTGCCAGCAGATTGCCGAGCAGGGGCTGGCTGCCGTGGCTGCCGGTACTGAGGGTGGCGTCGGAGGCAAAAATCAATCCGCTGCCGGCGATGGCGGCGGCGATGCCGACCAGCAGCGCCGCCTCGAGGCGCTCGCGAAACAGCAGCCACGATGCCAGCGCGATCCACACCGGATTGGTGGAAACCAGCGCGAGGCTGCTGGCCACGGAGGTAAACGCCAGCGACGAAATCCATGCCGCGAAGTGCATGGCCAGGAATAGCCCCGAGAGGATCCCGAACATCCATGCCCGGGTGTTAAGCGCAGCCACGGCGTCGCGGTGCCGCACCAGCACCAGCGGACACAACACCATCGCGGCAATGGCCAATCGCCAGGCAGCAATCGCCATCGACGACACGCCGTCCGCCTGCGCGACCCGAATGAAGATTGCCGCGCTCGACACGATCAGCACGGCCGCACCCAGCACCACGTAGGCGAGCCAACGCGGCGCACTCGCCGCGGCGGGGCTCGATTCGATGGCGGGGGAAGCACTTGAGGGTTGCAACGGTTACGGCCCCGAAAAGCTGACTGTTTGCATGAGGGAAAGGAGGCAGAACTCAAGCACTGGCGCGGCTCCCAGAGCAAAAATGCCCGGAGAGCCGCGCCAAATGGCCACTTTGATGGTCGCCTGCCTTCAATGCCCCACCGGACTGGCACCGGTGGCTTGTTTTACGCAGCCCATGAACTCCACACCCGGCTTTGGCTCGCAAGTTTTGAATGCCTTGATCTCCGCGTCGCACATTGTTCGCTGGTTTTCCTTGAGCACGCTGCAGTTGAGCGGGTTCGCCAGCAGGAATTCGCGGTCACAGGCGTGATGCGCGGGTCCCTTGAGCAGCCCGCATTTGTCCATCATCCGGACATGGCGCTCGCAGCGCAACTGGGCCACCCCCTCAAAGCGGCTGCAGTCAGCCACATGCGCCGCTGCCGCGCCCGCAAAGCCCAAACCCAGGCCGCAGAAGACCAAGCGCATGCAAGAAAGGAAACAACTGCGGGAATTGATGTGGTTCATTCGTATCTTTCGCCGTATCGGGCAAACTCGGGACTACGTATTAGGCGTCATTCTAGCGTCGCCCTGCCATCGGGTCACCCACGATCGTTGCATGTTTGCTCAAGGAGCCGGATTTCACCATGCGAATTCCCATCATGTTTGCCGCAGCCGTGCTGCTGGCGCCATTCTCTTCCATCGCCATGGCCGAAGCCTATCCCGCCAAGCCCATCCGAATTGTCATTGGCTTCCCGCCAGGCGGCGCGACCGATATCCTCTCGCGCGACTTCGCCGCCCGTCTGGGCGATGAACTGAAGCAGCAGGTCATCATCGAAAACAAGCCTGGTGCCGGCGGCACCATCGGCGCCGACCAGGTTGCCAAGGCAGCGCCCGACGGCTACACCCTGACCATCGGCACGTCCAGCAACCATGCCATCGCCGTCAGCCTGTACAAGAAATTGCCCTATGACCCGGTCAGGGACTTCGCGCCGATTACCATGTTGGCGGTTTCGGAAAATGTCGTAGTGATCAACCCGGCGCTTCCAGCCGGCAACATGAAGGAACTGATCGCCTATGCGCGCGCCAATCCGGGCAAGGTAAATTTCGGTTCGAGCGGCAACGGCACCATCTCGCACCTCACGGGCGAAATGTTCAACACGCTCAACGGCACGCAAATCACGCATATCCCGTACAAAGGCAGCGCGTTCGTATTTCCGGACCTGATTTCCGGCCAGATTTCGATGATGTTCGACAGCACGGTTTCCATCGCCCCGCTGCTCAAATCCGGCAAGGTCAAGGCGCTGGCCATGACTGGCGCCAAACGCTCACGACTGATGCCCGACCTGCCGACCATAGCCGAAGCCAGCAACCCGGGTTTTGAATCGAGCAACTGGTTCGGCTTCTTTGCGCCGGCCGGTACGCCAAAGGACGTGGTCGCGCGGCTGCACGCGGCGTCGGTGAAGGTGCTCTCAAATGCCGAATTGCAGCAGCGCTTTGCCAGCCAGGGAGCCGAAGTCGTGGCCAACACGCCGGAAGAGGCCAGCGCAATGCTCAAGTCCGATATCGTGAAATGGGCGGACGTGGCGAGGCGGTCGGGGGCGAAGATTGACTGAGCGGGTTTCCCCGGAGCGGTGAGCGTGATGCCGGGTGCGGATCTGGTGCCCGGAGCCGGAATCGAACCGGCACGGCGGAATTACCCACCGACGGATTTTAAGTCCGTTGTGTCTACCTGTTTCACCATCCGGGCGCGCTGCAAGTCGGCGACCCGCCGATTCTACCCGAGCGCCGCTGGCGATCTCACGAATTCGCGGCCACAAAAAAGCCGCCCGAAGATCAATCAAGGCGGCTCTTGTCAGCGTTTTTGGAGGCGGGTGCCGGAATCGAACCGACGTCTACGGATTTGCAATCCGCTGCATAGCCACTTTGCTAACCCGCCTTGGGCTATCTGGTGCTGGCACACTTCGGCCAGCTTAAATGATTCGGGGAAGGTTTTCACCTTCCCCGATGTAATTTGGAGCGGGAAAAGAGTCTCGAACTCTCGACCTCAACCTTGGCAAGGTTGCGCTCTACCAACTGAGCTATTCCCGCATCGCTGCGCATTATAGCGTAATTCTGCGCGACGTCAAAGATGGCGCAATGGCTGGAGCTGAAAGGCGCAAGATTCGCTGACGACCGGGTAACGGCCCGAACTGGCGGCGTTAGAGGTTGCCGGCGAATAAGATACACTTTGTTGCTGTATGCCATGGCGCACCGCGCCGAATGCCATTGCCCCGGATGACATGAATCCCCCTGCGTCAGATGTCCCCAAGCCAGCACGAAAGTCCGTAGAGCGTCGCGGGGGACCTGCCTACGCCACTGCGGCAGAACAAGGGGTAGGCGACTGGCAGCGCATGCTGCAATCGCTCACCGACAACACCGGCCGGCCGATCCTGTATTTGGATACCGATCACATACTGCGCTTCGTCAACCGGCCCTTCCAGGAGTGGGTGGGCATGCATGCGACCGACATGCTGGGGCGCCATGCATCGCAGGTGCTGCCCATGGCGGCGTACCAGTTTTACCTGCCTTACCTGCACCGCGCAGCGGCGGGCGAATCCAGCGACGTGGAGACGTTGTCACTGGCGCGTGCCGGCGGCCCGCGCCATCTGCGCGTGTCATTTTTTCCCGATATCGTCGATGGAGCAGGACTCGTCGGCATCTTCGTCATCGCGCTCGACATCGAAGAGGATTTCCAGCTCAGGCAAAGCCTGATCGCCAAGGAACAGGACCTGCGCGCCATCGCCGACAACATCGGCATGCCGATTTCACGCAGCGACAGCGAACTGCGCTACCGGTACATCAATCAGGTCGGGAGCGAGTGGTTCGGCCTGCCCGCAGCCGAGATCATCGGGCGAACCTGGCAGGAAGTCATCGGGGCGAACCAGTTCGCGGAAATCGAATCCATGGCCCGGCGCGCACTGGCCGGCGAGCAGATTGCCTACGAGCGCCTGGCGAAATTCGCCGGGCATGGACCGGGGCACATCCGCGTCAACATGTTTCCCGACCGCGACGAATCGGGAAAGCCGGTCGGCGTCTATGTCGTGATCGCCGACAGCGAAGGCGATTACCAGCTGCGGCAGAAAATCGTCGAGCGGGAACGGCAACTTCGCCTGCTGACGGACAATGTCGGCCTGCCGATCACCTACGTTGATACCAGCGAGCGGGTCACCTTCTATAACCGGTCCAGCGCCGAGTGGAACGGGATTCAGCCGGGCGAGATTCTCGGCAAGCACCTGGATGAAGTATTCAGCGCCGATGTCATGGAAAGCGTTCGTCCTTTCCTGAAGCTGGGCTTCGCCGGCGAGCACGCCACCTATGAACGCCTGGCCAACATCCAGGGCAAGGGCATGCGCTGGGTTCGTGGCCACGTGGTGCCGGACATTCGCGAGTCCGGCAACGTTGAGGGTATCTATGTCGTCCTGACCGACATTCACGATGACGTGATCATGCGTGAAAACCTTCAGCAGCAGGAGCGGCAGCTGCGCCTCTTCACGGACAACATCCCGGAATCGATCGCCTACATCGATTCCGGCTGGCGCTACAAGTTCGTCAACAATACGTTCCTGCGCCTGCGGGGCATGAGCCGCCATCAGGTCATCGGCCGTACCGGCCTGGAAGTACTGGGTGCGGAAACGGAACGCATCGCCGCGCCCTACGTGGCACGGGCCATCGCCGGCGAGACGGTTTCATACGAGCGCCTGCTCCACAGCTTTGATGGCACGGCACGCTGGTTTCACATCCGCATGGTGCCTGACATAGGCTTCGACGGCCGGGTTCAGGGCGTGTACATCGTCGGCATGGATATCCATGAAATCAAACTGGCGCAGGCCACGCTGGAGACCAGTGAATCAGAGTTGCGCGTCGCCATGGACAGCATTCCGCACCCCATGGTGTATCTCGACCGCAATTATCGATACCAACTGGTCAACAAGCGCGTGGAGGAGATGCTTGGTCTGCCGCGTGACCAGTTGCTCAACCGCGATCTCAAGGAAGTCTTCGGCGAGCGACGCTTCAACGATGTGAAGCCCTACTGGGATCGCGCCATGGCGGGCGAGACGATCACCGTCGAGCGGCAGATCGGTACCGACCCTGCCACCATGCGCTGGATGATCGTCCGCTACACGCCGCGGTTCGATGCGAATGGAAACATCATCGGCATCTACTCGGCGGCAACCGACGTGGATGAACTGAAGCGCACGGAAATCGACCTCAGGCGCGCCAACTGGCTGCTGAGCTCGCATTTCGAGAATACGCCGCTGGCGGTCATCGAGTGGGACCAGAACTACCGGTTGCGGCGCTGGTCCCCCCAGGCCGAAAAGATTTTCGGGTGGCGCGAAGGCGAACTGGCCGGCAAGCACTTCCGCGAGTGGAAATTCGTGGTGGAAGGCGACATGGAGCAGGCCGATGCCCTCGCCGCCAAACTGACCACCCACGGCGAACCACGCGCCACCAGCCTGCACCGCAATTACCGCAAGGATGGCCGCATCATCTGGTGCGAGTGGTACAACTCCAGCCTGCGCGACGAGGATGGCAACATCCTTTCGATTCTTTCTCTTGCCCAGGATGTGACGACGCGGGTACTCGCCGAGGAGCGCCTGGTGCACCAGGCCACCCACGACAGCCTTACCGGCCTGCCCAACCGGACCCTGCTGCAGGATCGCCTTCGGCAGGCAATTTCGCGCGCGCGCCGCGGCGGCTACCGGGTCGCCACCATGTTCATCGATCTGGATCGCTTCAAGGACGTGAACGATACGCTGGGGCATCGCATTGGCGATGAACTGTTGCGCGAGATCGCGACCCGGCTTGCCCGCGTCGTGCGCGATTCCGACCTGCTGGTACGGCTTTCCGGTGATGAGTTCATGGTGGTGCTGGAACAGGTGACCGACCTTGAATCGCCGCGCGTCGTGGCCGGCAAGCTGCTCGAGGAAATACGCCAGCCGTCGCGCATCGAGGGGCACGATATCCACGTTTCCGCATCGATCGGCATCAGCCTGTTTCCGGATGATGCCGACGACGTCGAAACACTGCTGAAAAATGCCGACATGGCCATGTACCGGGCCAAGGAAGTCGGCAAGAACGCGTACCAGGTGTTCTCGTCGGACCTCGCGGAACATGGGACTGCCATGCGCCTGCTGGAAAACGCCCTGCGTTCGGCGGTGGTGCGCGGTGAATTTGAACTCCACTACCAGCCCAAGGTCGACATGCGCACCGGCCGCATCATTGGCGCGGAAGCGTTATTGCGCTGGCATCACCCCACGCGCGGCATGGTCGCGCCGGGCGAATTCATGAATCTTGCCGAAGAAACCGGCCTCATCCATGAGATCGGCAACTGGGTGATTGATGCTGCCCTGGCGCAGGTTCAGAAATGGCATGCGTCGGGTTTCACCGAACTGCGCCTCGCGGTGAACCTGGCCGCCGGCCAGTTCAGCGCCACCAATCTCGCCGAACGCGTGCGCGACAGCCTGCAGCGCGAAGGCTGCCCGCCGCATGCGGTCGAAGTGGAAATCACCGAGACCAGCATGCTGCGCGATCCGCAGGGCGTCGGCGAGACGCTTGCGGAATTGCGCGACATGGGCCTGCGCGTCGCCATCGATGATTTTGGAACGGGCTATTCGAGCCTGTCGCACCTCAAGCGTTTCCCCATCGATACGCTGAAGATCGACAAGACGTTTGTGGCGGACATCCTCACCGACAAGGACGATACCGCGATTGTTTCCGCCGTCATCGCGATGGCGCGGGCCCTGGACATCGAAGTGGTCGCCGAGGGTGTCGAAACGGAAGCGCAGCGCGACCTGCTGGCTAGAATGGGCTGCGATTCCTATCAGGGCTACCTGTTCAGCCGGCCTCTTCCGGCGGGCGATTTCGAAGCATTGCTGCTTCGTTCCAACTCAAACCCGGTCGCGCAATAACTAGCGGTTACCGGGCCGTGCCGGCACGAATGCGGCCTTGAGGTAGTAGAACATCGACCACAGGGTGAGCACGGCAGCCATCCAGATCAACCCGCGCCCCGCCAGGCGGCAATCGAGCACGCCGAACAGCATGCCGTCGTACAGCAGGAACGGAATGGCGACCAGTTGGGAAACGGTCTTCACCTTCCCCAGCATCGATACCGCCACACTCTTGGACTGCCCGAGCGTCGCCATCCATTCCCGCAATGCCGAGATGGTGATTTCGCGACCGATGATGATGAGCGCCACGATCGCGTCCGTCCGTCCCAGTTCGACCAGCACAATCAGGGCGGCTGCCACCATGAGCTTGTCTGCCACCGGATCCAGAAACGCGCCAAACGCCGAGGTCTGGTTCCACTTTCGGGCGAGGTAGCCGTCAAACCAGTCCGTCACGGCGGCAGCGATAAAAATCCACATCGAGATGACATTGGCCTGGTGTTGCGTCAACCATGCCTCATCAACGTACAGCACCGCGACAAACAGCGGAATGGCCGCGATTCGCAGCCACGTCAGGATGTTGGGAATATTCGGCTTCACGCCATTAGTTTAACCTGCATATTTCATTGGATCGGCCCCTTTCCATGGCTGGTTTCGCAGGGCTTTGTATTCCTCGCATCTTGTCCAACTTGTACCGGCCACTTGCGCCAAGCCTGCACGTTCGAGAGCAGGCTGCTGGACATGCGCCTTTCCGCTCTCTTCCCTCGGAATGCCTCGGCATTCCTCGGTCAGTCGAGCGAAAATTCACACGCCCATCAACCCCCTCTCGAGCGCGCCCCAATGAAATGTGCAGGTTAACCGCGCCTCAATGCAGCGCGCTGTAAATAACTTCCGCCAGTTCCCTGCTGATGCCCTCGATGCGCGCCAGGTCGTCGGCACTGGCCGCGATTACGCCCTGCAGGCCGCCAAACTGCGCCAGCAGGGCCTTGCGGCGCTTGGGTCCCACACCGGCGATGTCTTCCAGGCTGGATGTGTTGCGCTTCTTGGCGCGCCGGGCGCGGTGGCCGGTGATGGCGTAGCGATGCGCCTCGTCGCGGATCTGCTGGATGAGGTGGAAGCCCGGATTGTCCTTTTCCAGGTGCAATTCGACGCGGGACAAGCCCATGATCAACGTCTCCAGCCCGGCTTTGCGGTCCTCGCCTTTGGCCACGCCCACCAGCTGAATATCACCGAGGCCGAGTTCGTTGAACACCTCCTCCGCAATGCCAAGTTGCCCTTTGCCGCCGTCGATCAGCACCAGGTCTGGCCGGACGCGGGTCTCCGCGTTGCCTTCTGCCGTTTCTGAAAGCTTGTGGTAGCGCCGGTAAAGCGCATCGCGCATGGCCGCGTAGTCGTCACCGGGGGTGATCCCGGTGATGTTGAAGCGCCGATACTCCGCCGACTGCATCGCGCCGTGGTCGAACACCACGCATGAAGCAACGGTGGCCTCGCCCATGGTGTGGCTAATGTCGAAACACTCGATTCGCTGTGCCTGCGGCAGCCCCAGGGCCTCCTGCATGGCGGTCAGCTTCTTTTCCTGGGAGGCACGGTCGGCGAGGCGCTGTTCCAGAGCGAAGCGCGCATTCTTGGCAGCCATCGCCGCCCACACCTTGCCCTCGCCTTGCGGATGCGTCACCACCCGCACCTGGCGGCCGGCAATCTCCCCCAGCGACGCTTCCCATTCCAGCTTGTCGTAGTCGCCGCTGAGAACAATGCGCGGCGGCGGCGGCTGGCTGGCGTAATGCTGGCCGATGAAGGCATCGATGACGGATTGCTGGTCAACATCCGCCGTGTTGCCCGGGAAGAAACTGCGGTCGCCCAGATGGCGGCCGCTGCGGATCATCACCAGATTGACGCACCAGTTTCCCGACAGACTCACCGCCGCGACGACATCCACATCGCGATCGTTGGTCGATTCCACGAACTGCTTGCTGAGGATCTGCTGCAGCGTGCGTATCTGGTCGCGGTAGGTGGCTGCCGTTTCAAACTCCAGCGCTGCCGAAGCGGTTTCCATTTTCGCGGTGAGCGTGGCCAGCACCTCATTTTCCTTGCCGAGCAGGAACAGTTCGGCATTGTCGATATCCCGCTTGTAGTCTTCCGCCGTGATCAGGCCGACGCAGGGCGCCGAGCAACGGCCGATCTGGTGAAGCAGGCAGGGACGCGAGCGGTTCGCATAGACGGTGTTATCGCAGGTGCGCAGCCTGAAAACCTTTTGCAGGTGGTTGATGGTTTCGCGTATCGCCCAGGGATTGGGATACGGACCGAAATAGCGATTCGGCTTGATGTGCGTGCCGCGGTGAAAGCGGATCTGCGGAAACGCATGATCGCTGATCATGATGTACGCGTAACTCTTGTCGTCGCGAAACAGGATGTTGTACTTGGGCGCAAACGACTTGATGAGGTTGTTCTCAAGGATCAGCGCCTCGGCTTCGCTGCGCACCACGGTCGTGTCGATGCTCGCGATCTGCGACACCATGATGGCGATGCGCGGGCTGGCCAATTGCTTGTTGAAGTACGAAGACACGCGCTTCTTCAGGTCCTTGGCCTTGCCGACATACATGACTTCGCCTGCCGCATTCTTCATGCGGTAGACGCCGGGCAGCCCGGGTAACTGGCGCAGTGTCGGTTTGGGATCGAAGGCCATCTAGCGGCGGGAAAGGTGCGCGCGAATATCCTCAAAGACCGCGTGGAACATCTGCTCCGTGAGGCGGCGCGTGTTGGTATTGTAGCGAGAGCAGTGGTAGCTATCGAACAGCGTCTGCCCGCCGGGCAGTTGATGACAGGCGCCATGCACGAACCTGCAGTGCGCCGCGCGCAGGCCGATGGCGGTGAGCACCGCCGCATGGGCGATGGTGCCCAGCGCCAGGACGGTGGTATCCGCCGGGAGTGCCCGCAACTCGTTGGCGAGGAACTGGTTGCAAGTCCGGATTTCCACCGGCAAGGGCTTGTTCTGGGGCGGCAGGCATTTCACCGCGTTGGTAATGCGGCAG
Source organism: Usitatibacteraceae bacterium (assembly GCA_044229235.1). Classification (GTDB taxonomy): domain Bacteria; phylum Pseudomonadota; class Gammaproteobacteria; order Burkholderiales; family Usitatibacteraceae; genus UKL13-2. The sequence goes on along the minus strand of JBGATH010000004.1, from coordinate 153,698 downwards.
TCTTTGAGGCGCAGGCTGTCATCGGCACTCACCGATACCGGCTTGCTGGCAAAGCCGAACTTATGCAGCGTTTCATACAGCAACGTGCCGGCGTAATCGCCCGTGAACGGTCGGCCCGTGCGGTTTGCGCCGTGTAATCCCGGCGCGAGGCCTACCACCAGCAAACGCGGCGAGGCGCCCCCGAAAGGTGGAACCGGCAGGCAAAAATACCCGGGGTGGTCGGTGCGTACCTCATCCAGGAAGGTGGCAAGACGCGGGCAGGCACGGCAGGACGGATCGTACGCGGAAGCTTTGCTGATCATGTGTTGGTCTTTGGTCAATTTCGCGGGCGGCCGGGCATGTCGACCGCAGAGTGGTGTTTGTTCACGTGGACGGCACGGCGAATGCCGGTGCGTCCGGCGCGCACATCACCCTTACCTGCCAGCCGGCGAGCCCGATCCGGATCGGCTTCCGGTCGGCGAGCACATCGCCATCCACTTGCACTGCCGCATCCTCGGGCGCATCGATGCTGACTGTCGCAGCCCGGATCATTTGCACGTCCGGCCGCCGCAGGTGACGGCCCAGCCCCAGCGCCATTGAAAAGCCGGCGGCAGCTATTCGCGCCTTGCCCGTGAACAGCAGGACATCAAGCTTGCCGTCATCCGGCCGTACCATCGGTCCGAGGTGATACAGGCCCGCGTAAAACGGAAAGCTGGCGACGATGACGCCCTTGCAGTCATGGCGCACGCCGTCCACGGTAACCTGAATCGTCGGGAACCCGTAGCGAAACAGGCAGGCGATGCCGGAGAGGCCCACGCCGGCCACGCCGAGGTGCCGCTTGAGGAATGGATTCACTTCGCGCATGACGAAGGCGTCAATGCCCGCCGATGCTTGCATCAGGAACGGTGCGCCGGCGCATTGCCCCACATCGAGCGCACGCGGCACCATGGCTGGCAGGCGCGCCAGCACGTCGAGATGTGGTCCGCCTGTGCCTAGTCCGCGGGCAATCACGTTGGCCGTTCCACCCGCCAGCGGCAGGAGCCGCGCGCTGCTGCCCCTCATCCCGCCGATTGCCTCGCGAATGGTGCCGTCGCCGCCCACCGTGACCACCAGCTCAACGCCATCTGCCGCCACGGCATTGCGCGCCAGATCCGTCGCGTGCCCGGCGTGTCGGGTTGCGGCAAGCGACGCTTCCCACCCCACACGGGACAGCGCGGCGACCAGTTCAGGGCCGCTGGCACCGCCCCGCTGACTGCCGGCGCGCGGGTTGAAAATGACAAGGGCTTTGGGCATGGTCGCGATGGGCAATTCAGCAATGATGCAGGCGATGAAAATGTGCAGCCGCCATCATAGTCGAGCCGGCCGCATCATCGTGTGTGCATTGGCACCGAAAAAAACAAAAGGGCACGACAATGTGCCCTTTTTGGGTCGCGGCGGCCGACGCAGAAGCGCGGCCGGCGTCTGCCTGCGCGCGCTCTAGACGCGACGACGATACTCGTTAGTGCGGGTATCGATTTCGATCTTGTCACCGGATTCGCAGAACAGCGGCACGGATACAGTATGGTTGGTCGGCTTGATACGCGCCGGCTTCAATACCTTGCCGGACGTATCGCCGCGAACAGCGGGCTCGGTTTCGATCTCGCGCACCACGCTGGTGGGCATTTCGACCGAAATGGCACGTCCGTCGTAAAACACCACTTCGCAGGGCATGCCGTCGTCCAGGTAATTCAACGAGTCGCCCATGTTTTCGGCTTCAACTTCAAACTGGTTGTACTCGGCATCCATGAAGACGTACATGGGGTCCGAGAAATAGGAGTAGGTGCATTCCTTCTTGTCGAGCGTGACGACGTCGAACTTGTCATCGGCCTTGTATACCGATTCGGTACCGGAATTGGAAAGCAGGTTTTTCAGCTTCATCTTGACGACAGCCGAGTTGCGACCAGATTTGTTGTACTCAGCCTTGAGCACGACCATCGGGTCCTTGCCGATCATGACGACGTTACCGGCGCGGAGTTCTTGAGCGATTTTCATAAAATTACCTGGGGCCTTGGAGCGATTGAGAATTCTGGCCGGATCGGGTTACTGGCGCGGACATCGCGCGCAAAGGATCCGGCAAAGCCCTAAATTTTAGCGATTTTTCGGTAAAAACTCAATAAGTTAGACGCCAGGTCGGGCATTTGCGTCAGCCGCCGCGCCCAGTTACGGGCATGCGTCGACAGAATCGGCTGCCATCGCAGGAATTCAATCCAGGCCGACGCCGGGTCCGCGCCGGGCGCGCCATTCCATGCCGCCCACATGCCGCGCAGTGCGGCCGCCGGCGCGGCATCAAGCCCGATGCAGTACTGGTCTAGGAAGGCATCGAGTTTCTGCCAGTGCGCCCCGCCCTCCTGCGGATAGATTTGCCAGACGAACGGCCTGGCTGCCCACTGGGCGCGTACGAACGAATCTTCCCCGCGCACGAACAAAACATCATTTGCCGCCAACACGGCATCGAACGCCTCCTGGGCAACAAAATCACAACGGGCAAACTCCAGCACTGGCGCGGCTTTCCAGCCATTTTTGGCCTGCGATGCCCGCCAATGCTCGAGTTTGGCAAGTGCCGCGTCAAGCGGCGTCGAAATGCGCATCGCCACTCCGGCCCGTTCGGCACCTGCGGCCAGTGCCTCAACCGGCGCCGATTCATAGCAAAAAACAAACACGCGCAGCGGCGCATTGCCGTTTGTTGCGCTTTTCAACCGGTCTGCCGGAACAGCGACATTGCGTTCGCGAATCAGGCCGCCTGTCCTGGACGTGAAGCCAGGCAGGAAGAAGTGCTTGACCAGCGGCAAGCGCGGTTGTGGAGACGGCAACAGGTGGTGGTTCTCTACCCAGGGCTCGGCACTGAGGTACTCGAGGTTGACCCACACCGGGACGGGATCACGCTGTGCCATCGCCAACTGGTAGGCAGCGGGCAGCTCGCAGGCGAAGGCCTCGATGACCAGATCTGCCGGGGTGCCGGCGGGCAATTCGTCACGCCAGCGCAGCACATCGACGCCGGCGATACGCTGCGATGGTGCCTCAGGCGCAACAGCCGGTGCAATGCGCTGAAAACTTGCGAGGTCATCAACGATCAGGCGCGTTTGCAGCCCATGCTCATGCGCCAGTTGCCGCGCCAGGCGCCAGCAGACACCGATGTCGCCGAAGTTATCGACGACCCGGCAAAAGATATCGCAACTCTGCGGCCTCAAACCAGCTGATGGGCGCGCAGCGACTGCAATGCCGCCGCGTACCGCTCCGGACGGCTGCGGGCACGCATGCTGTCCAGACGCCGCGCAAGCGTCGGCGCCGGCGTGACCCCATCGGAGGTAAGTCCGGCCAGCAAGGCATCGGCCTTGGCCCCGTCGTTGCAGATCAGCACCACGTCGGCACCGGCGTCCAGCGCCGCATGCGCGCGTTGCCGTACGTCGCCGGCCACGCTGGCCCCTTCCATGGACAAGTCATCACTGAAAATGACGCCGTCAAATTGCAGGCGCCCGCGCAGGATGTCTTTGAGCCAGATGGCCGAGAAGCCCGCCGGTTTGCTGTCCACCGCCGGGTAGATGACGTGCGCCGGCATGACGGCCGACATGGTGCCGTCCGCAAGTTCGCGGAACGGCAACAGGTCGGCCTTCCATATCTCGTCGAAGGAACGCTCATCGATGGGAATTTCGTGGTGCGAGTCGGCTTTGACAAAGCCGTGACCCGGGAAGTGCTTGCCGACCGACCCCATGCCGGCCGCATTCAGGCCGCGAATCAGGGCACGCGCGAGCCTGGAGATAATGGCGGGGTCCGAGTGAAACGCGCGATTGCCGATCACCCCGGACTCGCCCCAGTCGACATCCAGCACCGGTGCGAAACTGAAATCCACGCCGTGATCGATCAGTTCCGTGCCGATCACGCAGCCGATATCGGTCGCCAGCGCGAGCGCCTCGACCGGCGACTGATCCCAGCGCTGGCCCAGCAGCCGCATCGGCGGGATGGCGGTGAAACCCTCGCGAAACCGCTGCACCCTCCCGCCCTCGTGATCCACCACGATGGGCAGAGACGGCTCGCGCAGCACCCGGATCGACGCGGTCAATCGCTTGAGCTGCGCCGGATCGGTGAAATTCCGCCCGAACAGGATCACACCGCCAATGAGCGGGTGTGACAGGCGCGTCACGTCCTCGGCGGTCAATTCCAGCCCTGAAACGTCGGCCATTACCGGCCCCAACGGCAACTTGATGCTCATGCTCTCTCCAGAACGACAAATGCGATGGCATGCTCGGCCTCGTCCGAGAGCGAGATGTGTGTAGCGACGACATGGGCGTCCGCAAACTTCTTCGCCAGGTCGGCGCTGGGCGCCACAACCGGCTTGCCGCGCTCGTCGTGCCCCACGGCGACGTCGTGCCAGCCGATTTCCGCGCCGATGCCCGTGCCCCACGCCTTGGAAACCGCTTCCTTGGCGGCGAATCGCTTGGCCAGGAACCGTGCCGGTTGCGCCGAAAGCGCGTATTCGGCGACCTCGGTCTCGTTAAGGATGCGATGCAGGAAGCGATCGCCGTAGCGAAACAGCGCATCCTCGATGCGCGGCACGCTCACCAGGTCGGTGCCAATGCCGTGGATCACGATTGCGCGGCGCCTTCAACCATCAGCCGCTTCATCTCGCGAACCGCCTCGCGCAGGCCGACGAATACAGCCCGGCTGACAATGGCGTGACCGATGTGCAACTCGCGGATGCCGGTGATCGCTGCGACCGGCTTGACGTTGGCGTAGTTGAGCGCGTGACCTGCATTGAAACGCATGCCCAGTTCACGCACCATCCGCCCCGCCGCGCGCAGGTTGTCCAGCTCGGCCATCACCGGCGCGCTCTCGGCGTCACGTCCTTTCTGGTAAAAGGCATGCGCATACGGACCGGTATGCAGTTCACAGACCCGCGCGCCAATGCGCGCCGCGGCCTCGACCTGGGCGGGCTGCGCATCGATAAACACGCTGCAGACGATGCCGGCATCGGCAAGTCTCGCCACCACGGCTTTCAGGCGCGCTTCCTGCGAAATGATGTCAAGGCCGCCTTCGGTGGTGACTTCGTGGCGTCCTTCCGGAACCAGCATGGCCATTTCCGGCTTGAGGTCGCATGCGATCCCCACCATTTCATCGGTGGCGGCCATTTCCAGGTTCAATTTGATGTGCGTCAGCTCGCGCAGGCGGCGCACATCCGCATCCTGGATGTGACGCCGGTCCTCGCGCAAATGCACGGTGATGCCATCCGCGCCGCCCAGGTGCGCCTCGACCGCCGCCCACACCGGATCCGGTTCATAGGTGCGGCGCGCCTGCCGGATGGTGGCCACATGGTCAATATTGACGCCGAGTTCGATCATTTCAGCTCGCGAATGAGGTTGCGGGTATGGAGAATCCGGTCGCCCAGCAAATGATTCACCAGGCGGCGCATCAGCTGCTTGGCCTGCGCCAGGGTTTGCGGGTCGCGGTAATCATCCTGCGCCATATCCAGCAAAGTCTTGCCCGACAATTGTAAGGCATCGCCATCGCGGGACTGCTGGGCATGTCGGCCGAGCGGAACCGGTCCGCGCTCGAGGTGGTAGGCGTAGTCCCGCGCCGGGTCGATCGGCACGTGCGAGTCCGCCTCCTCGGCGAGCTGCAGCGCGTAACCGAGTTCACGCAACAGCCTTACTTCAAATATGCGCAGCGTCGTGGCCAGCAGGATGGGATCGCCGCCGCGCGCTGCAATATCCGTCATGACATGCAGGGCCTCGCGGTAGGCCTCGAACAGGCCCTCGTGCGGATCGTCGCGATGCGTGAGCTTCAACAGCAGTTCGTTGGTGTAGAACGCCGACAGCAATGCCGCGCCCGACAGCTGCGGCAGGATGCGCTCCTGTTCGACCGATTTGAGGGTTTTCATTTCGCTGCGGCCGAACCAGGTCGCTGCCAGCGGCTGGAAGGGCTGCAGTACGCCGCGGGTGGCGCTGCGCGGCCGCTTCGCTCCCCTGGCGACCAGAACGATGCGCCCGTGCTGCCGCGTGAACACCTCGGCGATGACGCTGGTCTCGCGATACGGATAGGTGTGCAGCACGAACGCACTGTCGGCAATGCTGTGGCTCGCCCTCGCCGGTTTTTCCGCGATCAGCGCGGGTCGGTCATTCATATCCAAACTTGCGAATCATCGCGTCGTCATCAGCCCAGCCTTTTTTCACCCGCACGAATATCTCGAGGTAGACCTTGCCGCCGAAGGACGACTCCATTTCCTTGCGCGCATCGGTGCCGATGCGTTTCAGACGCTCGCCCTTTTCGCCGATCAGGATCGCCTTCTGGCTGGCCTTGTCGACCACAACGGTGGCAAAAATGCGCCGCAGGTCGCCGATCTGTTCGAACTTCTCGATCATCACGTTCACCGAGTACGGCAATTCATCGCCAAGCTGGCGAAATACCTTCTCGCGGACAAACTCGGCCGCCATGAAGCGCTCGGAACGATCGGTAAAAGCGTCACCGTCGAACACGGGCGGGGTCACCGGCAGGAGGCCACGGATGACTTTCTTCAGTTCCTGCAGACTCTGTTTCTGCTTGACGCTGATCGGCACGATGGCGGAGAACGCCCGCTTTGCCTGCATCACCTTCAGGAATTCGAACAGCTTGGCCTTTTCGGCCACGCGATCGCACTTGCTGATGGCAAGGATCACCTGGCCGACATTGCTGATCTGCCGCAGAACCAGTTCGTCGGCGTCGGTGAAGCGCGTCGCCTCGACCATGAACACCGTCACGTCGGCATCGATGATGGCCTGTCCCACGGTCCGGTTGAGAACGCGATTGAGCGCATTTTCATGGGTTTTTTGGAAGCCGGGGGTATCGAGGAACAGGAACTGGGCCTCATCCTCCGTCAGGATGCCGGTGATGCGGTGGCGGGTCGTTTGCGCCTTGTTGGAGGTGATGCTGACTTTCTGGCCGACCAGATGGTTGAGCAGGGTCGACTTGCCCACGTTGGGGCGACCGACGATGGCCACCGATCCGCAGCGAAATTCAGCATTCATTTGACATGGCCGGTTGTTGAGGCGAGTAGCGCCTGGAGAGCTGCCGTCGCCGCATCCTGCTCGCCAAGCCGGCGGCTGGCGCCGCTGCCCGAGGTGCTCAGATCTGCCGACTCAATATGGCATTCCACAAAGAATTTCTGTTGATGGGCCGCGCCTTCGATGCGGCTCACATGATATTTGGGCAACGGCAGGTGGCGCGCCTGCAGCCACTCCTGCAACCGCGTCTTGGCATCCTTGCCGGGAATCAATTCGGCATGGTCGCGCAGCATCGGCAGAAATAGCGTGCGCACGACCTGCTGCACCCGCTCGAAACCGGCGTCGAGGAAGATGGCACCAATCAGTGCTTCAAGGGCATCCGACAGCGTGGAGCCGCGCATCGCCCCCCCGGTCTTCAGTTCGCCCTCGCCAAGCCGCAGCACGTCGCCCAGTTGCAGGGTTGAGGCGATCTGCGCCAGCGCATTCTGGTTGACCATATTGGCCCGCATCCGGCTCAGGTCGCCCTCCGGCAAGTCGGGATAGGCGTCGAACAACATGGCTGCGACCAGGCAGTTGAGGACGCTGTCGCCAAGGTACTCGAGGCGCTCGTTATGCGGCGTGCCGAAACTGCGGTGGGTCAGGGCCTGTTCGAGCAGGGAGGATTGGGAAAACCGGTGGCCGAGCCGGGCTTCTAGCTCGCGCACGTTCATTGATGCGATGGTTTACTTGTCCGCGGTACTGGCGCTGAAATCGACCAGCAGGGTGTAGCCGGTAAACAGCGGGACGCGCTGTTGCCACGAGGCGGTCACCACCGTCTGGCCGCCGTCCTTGGTGATCTCCAGGTCGGATTCCTCGATCGCCGTGATGCTGTCGATCACCGCGCGGCGGCTAAAGCTCTTGCGAATTTCCGCGACGGTTCCGGACCTGACTTCCTCGGAATTCGCCATGGCGCCGATGACTTTCTTGACCGAGAAGTACTCCAGGTAGGCCGGGACGAGCTTCAAGCCGAGCAGCAATACCACGCCGCAGACCGAAAAGATGAAGATCAGTCCGACAAAGCCGATGCCGCGCTGGCGGTGAAAGCTGCTTGGGAAGGTATTCATTTTCGTCCTGTCAGTCACTTGAGTTGGCAGAGAGAACTACTCGATGCTCATTCCAACACGCTTGAACGAACCGAAGTTCATCCAGATCAGAACCGCTCGTCCAACGATGTTCCGGTCCGGCACAAAACCCCAGTAACGGCTGTCGTCGCTGTTGTCACGGTTGTCGCCCATCATGAAGTAATGGCCGTCGGGAACCGTGCATTCAACACCCTCGTTATTGTATTCGCAATTGTTGATATTGGGGAACCGCCGCACCCCGTCCAGGCGCACGCCCGGCGAGTCCGGATTCATGTTGATGGAATGGACCCGGCCGTCGAGGCTTTCGCGCAGCAGTTCAAAGCGCCGCAGGTTCAGGGTTGCGTCAACCTTGGCCTCGGTGCCGGCACTCTGTGTATCGACCGGTTTGCCATTGATGGCAAGGCGCTTGTTCTTGTAGGCCACCCGGTCGCCGGGCAGCCCGATGACGCGCTTGATGAAGTCCTTGGTCGGATCCTCCGGGTAGCGGAAAACCATCACGTCTCCGCGTTTGGGCGAGCCGGAATCGATCACTTTCTGGTTCAGCACCGGCAGGCGCACGCCGTAGGTGAACTTGTTCACGAGGATGAAATCGCCCACCTGCAGCGTCGGCAGCATCGATTCCGAGGGAATCTTGAACGGCTCGTAGAGGAACGAACGCAGCAGGAAAACAATCAGGATCACCGGGAAGAAACTGCGGGCCATCTCGACCACCACCGGTTCGGCCGCCGCACCGCGTTTCTTGCGCAACAGCGCGCTGTCGATGCCCCATATCAATCCGGTGGTCACGGTCGCCAGCAGCAGCACGGCAGCGAATCCCATCACTTCCTTGAGGGTCAGCATGCCCATGGTGGCGATAAACAGCACCGGCCAGGCGATTTCCAGCCACGCGTGCAGCGGGTGCTGGTTTGTTTCGGCACCGGCGGCCGCGCCCGCGCCGGTCGGGGCGGGCTTGACGAAAAAGCCGGCCGCGATCACAAGAATGCTGGCCAGCAGCGCAATCCATCCAACAAATTCCCAGTTCATGTCACCAATCCAATCGTTGGTCCCGGGCAGTCACCCGGGAATGGTTACTTGCTGTCGACTTGCAGGATGGCGAGGAACGCCTCCTGCGGAATTTCCACACTGCCCACCTGCTTCATGCGCTTCTTGCCGGCCTTCTGCTTCTCGAGCAGCTTGCGCTTGCGGCTGATATCGCCGCCGTAGCACTTGGCCAGCACGTTCTTGCGCAGCGCCTTGATGTTTTCGCGGGCGATGATGTTCGCGCCGATGGCCGCCTGCACGGCGACATCGAACATCTGGCGCGGAATCAGTTCGCGCATTTTCGAGGCCAGTTCGCGGCCGCGGTACTGGCTGTTGGCGCGATGCACGATCAGCGACAGCGCATCGACTTTCTCGCCGTTGATGAGGATGTCGAGCTTCACCAGGTCCGATGACCGGTATTCCTTGAATTCGTAGTCCAGCGAGGCATAGCCGCGCGACACCGACTTGAGCTTGTCGAAAAAGTCCATTACGACTTCGTTCATCGGCATGTCGTATTTGAGGATGACCTGGCGCCCGTGGTATTCCATGTTGACCTGCGCGCCGCGCTTCTGGTTGCACAGGGTCATCACCGTACCGACATATTCCTGCGGCATGAGCATGGTCGCGGTAATGATCGGCTCGCGGATCTCGGCGATCTTGGACAATTCCGGCAGGCGCGACGGGTTCTCGATCTCGACGACCTCTCCGCTCACCATCACCACCTGGTAGATCACCGTCGGCGCCGTCGTGATCAGGTTCTGGTCGAATTCGCGCTCCAGCCGTTCCTGCACGATTTCCATGTGCAGCAGACCGAGGAAGCCGCAGCGAAAGCCAAAGCCCAGCGCCTGTGAGGTCTCGGGCTCGAATCGCAGGGAGGAGTCGTTCAGCTGCAGCTTGGTCAGCGCATCGCGCAGCGAGTCGTACTGGTTCGATTCGACCGGATAGAGTCCGGCGAACACCTGCGGCTTGATTTCCTTGAAGCCGGGCAGCGCCTCGGCAGCCGGACGATCCACCAGCGTGACGGTGTCGCCGACCTTGGCGTCGGCCAGTTCCTTGATGCCGGAAATGATGAAACCAACCCCGCCGGCGGAAAGTTCGGTGCGCGACTGCGAGCGCGGGGTGAATACGCCGACCTGTTCGACCAGGTGCTGGGCGCCGGTTGCCATCAGCAAAATCCTGTCTTTCGGCCGCAACACGCCGTCCACCACCCGCACCAGCATCACCACGCCGACATAATTGTCGAACCAGGAATCGATGATCAGCGCCTTAAGCGGCTTCTCGGCCGATCCCTTCGGCGGCGGCACCTTGGCGATCACCGCCTCGATCACATCGTCGATGCCGAGGCCCGTCTTGGCGCTGCAGCGCACGGCGTCGTGTGCGTCGATGCCGATGATGTCCTCAATTTCTTCGATTACCCGGTCCGGCTCGGCCTGCGGCAAATCGATCTTGTTGAGCACCGGCGTGACTTCCACGCCCAGGTCGGTGGCGGTGTAGCAGTTGGCCACCGTCTGCGCTTCCACCCCTTGCGACGCATCCACCACCAGCAGCGCGCCTTCGCAGGCCGACAGCGATCGCGAGACTTCGTAGGAAAAATCGACGTGCCCGGGCGTGTCGATCAGGTTCAGGCTGTAGGTTTGCCCGTCTCGGGCGGTATAGGTCAGGGCCGCCGTTTGCGCCTTGATGGTGATGCCGCGTTCACGCTCCAGTTCCATCGAATCGAGCACCTGCGATTCCATTTCACGCGAAGACAAGCCTCCACAGCGTTCGATGATACGGTCTGCCAGGGTCGATTTGCCGTGGTCTATATGCGCGATGATTGAGAAATTTCTGATGTGATTCATGGACTTACTATGCAATGCAGCGAATGGTGCGGCAAAAACAAGGGCACCCCCGGTGCCCTTGTCTGGAAAGCCCGCTATTTTACGGCATTGGCGGCATTTTCGCGAACAAAATCGAGAACTTACGTGATCAGTGACGCGTCCAGCAGCACCTCGACGTGGGCCACGGCACTGCGTCCCAGCGCGGCCAGGTTATAACCGCCTTCCAGCGCAGAAACGATCCGGCCCTGGCAATGCCTGCGCGCCAGGTCACAGATCCGGGTGGTGATCCACCGGTAGTCGTCTTCGCGCAACTCCAGGTAGGCGAGCGGGTCGTCCGCGTGCGCGTCAAACCCCGCCGAGATGATGATCAGTTGCGGGGAAAAGGCTTCCAGCACCGGGAACCAGGTGGCCTCGATCGCGGCGCGGAACGGCGCGCTGCCGGTGCGCGCCGGCAACGGCGTCGGGATGATGTGCGCGTTGCCGGAATCGGCACCGCTGCCCGGGTAATACGGATGCTGGAAGCTCGAGCAAAGCAACACCCGCTCGTCGTTGTAGAAAATGTCCTCGGTGCCATTGCCGTGGTGCACGTCGAAATCGAGGATGGCGATGCGGTCGAGCCCGTGTTCGGCCATGGCATGCGCGGCGCCGACGGCGACGTTATTGAAAATGCAAAAGCCCATCGAGCGGTTGTAGGTGGCATGGTGTCCGCAGGGTCGCACCGCGCAAAATGCGTTGGCGACCTCGCTGTTCATCACCAGGTCCACGCCCTGCACCACCGCACCGGCGGCATACCTGGCTGCGGCCAGCGAGTACGGGTTCATGGATGTATCCGGGTCGAGGGCGGCGTAATCATGCTCTGGCGCGACAGCGAAAATGCTGTCGACATAAGCCTCTTCGTGGGCGGCGTACAGCTGTTCCGCTGTCGCGGCGGCCGCCGTGACCGCATGCAGGCGCGGCATCAGGCCGGCGTGCTCGAACGCATCGTATACGGCCTGCAGGCGGGCCGGGCATTCGGGATGATGCGGTCCCATTTCATGCCTGAGGCAGTCCGGGTGGGAAATGAAAGCGGTGGCCATGGCCCTTCGTGCATTAAACGAACAGGCGGCAAGCCTGTCATAGCTTGGCGATCCGTGCAATGCTGCGTCGCAAGCGCGCATCCGGCCGGGGCCGCCGAGCGTAGCCAGCGTACAATCAAAATCAACCACCAACTCTCCATGTCCGTCATGCTTTTCGAAAAACAGGCTGTCCACAATCCGCTCGCGGAAGTACTGCATCAGGCCGGTGAGATCATCCTCGGCAAGGACCACCAGATTCGCATGGCGATGTGCTGCATCCTCGCCCGGGGACACTTGCTGATCGAGGATGTGCCGGGCGTGGGAAAGACCACACTGTCCCACGTCCTGGCCAGCCTGCTCGGCCTGCATTACCAGCGCATCCAGTTCACCAGCGACCTGCTGCCGGCCGATGTGGTGGGCGTGTCCATCTTCGACCGCGAATCGAGCACTTTTCGATTCCATCCCGGCCCGGTTTTCTCCCAGGTCATCCTTGCCGACGAAATCAACCGCGCCTCGCCCAAGGCGCAAAGCGCGCTGCTCGAGGCCATGGAAGAGCACCAGGTCACGGCCGATGGCCAGACCATGAAACTGCCCGAGCCGTTCTTCGTCATTGCCACCCAGAACCCCTCGCACCAGGTTGGCACCTTTCCGCTCCCCGAATCTCAGCTGGACCGCTTCCTGATGCGCATCCGCCTCGGTTACCCCGACCGTTCGGCCGAGCGCGCGCTGTTGAAGGGCGAGGACCGCCGCGAGCTCATCGCCAAGATTTCGCCGGCCATGAACGTGGACGATCTGCTGGCGCTGCAAAAGGACGTGCCGAAGGTATTCGTTTCCGACGCACTTATCGACTACGTGCAGGCTTTGGTCGGCCATACCCGCGATTCGGCGCACTTCGAGATGGGACTCTCGCCACGCGCCGGCCTGGCGGTGTTGCGGGCCGCCCAGTCGTGGGCCATGATGGCCGGCAGGAAGCAGGTGCTGCCGGAAGACGTGCAAGCCATCGTACCCGCCGTGGTCGGACATCGCCTGCGACCGGTTGCATCCGGCGACAATGCAATGCTCGATCCGGCAGAGGATTTGCTGCGCTCGGTCGCCATCCCCTGAATCGCACCGGATCCGCCGCCGTGTCTGCCATTACCGGCCCCAGCCTGCGCCAGCGCATTTCCGACTGGATCTTCAAAGCACGCTTTCCGGAACAGCCGCCGGTGGTGCTTACCCAGCGGCGCATTTTCATCCTGCCGACACGGACCGGCTACTTCTTCGCCTTCGTGCTGCTGCTGCTGTTGGTGGCCTCGATCAATTACGCGCTGTCGCTGGGCTTCCTGCTGACGTTTCTGCTGGCCGGCATGGGATCGATCGCGATGCTGCATACCTTCCGCAACATGGCGCGCCTGTCCATCAGCCCGGGGCGCGTGGAACCGGTGTTCGCCGGTGAAAACGCGCAGTTCACACTGGTATTCACCAATCCGGCAATGCCGCGCTTTGCGCTGGGCGTGCGTCCGGCACATGTCAAGAACGCCCCGGCCGTGTTCACCGACGCCGGTGTACCGGCAAGTACCTCGGTATCGCTGCCGGCACGCGCCACCCAGCGGGGCTACCTGCAATGCGGGCGGCTGGAGATTTTCACCGAGTACCCGGTCGGCCTGTTCCATGCCTGGTCGTACGTGGACTTCGGCATGCGCTGCCTCGTTTACCCCAAGCCCGATGCCGGCAGCGGTGCCCTGCCCCTCGATTTGCATGCCACCGGCGAAGGCAACATCCCGGTACGCGGCGACGAGGAGTTTCAGTCGCTGCGCGCCTACAAGCCGGGCGACACGCCGCGCCAGATCGCCTGGAAAGCGCTGGCGCGAGGCCAGGGCTTGCTGGTGAAGGAGTTCGGTTCAACCGCGAGCAGCGACCTGTGGCTGGATTTCAAGCTGCTTGAGGGCATGGGCGTCGAGGAACGCCTGTCGCGCCTCACCTGGTGGGTGATCGAGGCCGAGCGCCTGTGCGTACCCTACGGCCTGCGACTGCCCGGCCGCACCCTGCGCCCGCAGCTTGGCGCGCGCCATCGCGATGCCTGCCTGGAAGCGCTGGCCTTGTATGGCATGGGCGAGGCCTAGCGCATGTTGAATGCAACCGCGCTGACGCTGGCCAACATCACCTGGCTGCTGGTGGCGATGGGCTTTGTGATCGCCCCGCATGTGGCGCGGCTGCCGCTGTGGGTAAGCGCCGTGTGCCTGGGCGCCGGGCTGTGGCGCTGGTGGATCGCCCGGCGCGGCCTGCGCGCGCCGCCGTGGTGGGTCATGGCCCTGATCGCCATCGGCGTGGCCGCCGGGGCAAGGCTGGAATACGGCCGCCTGCTGGGCCGTGAAGTCGGCGTGACGCTGCTGATCGTCATGCTCTGCCTGAAGGTGCTGGAAATGCGCATGAAGCGCGACGCGGTGATCGCCATCTTCCTCGGCTTTTTCCTCGCCATGACCAATTTCCTGTACTCGCAAACCATCCTCATGGGCCTGTACATGCTGGTGTGCGTCTGGCTGTTTGTGGCCACGCTCATCGGCTTCAATCGCATCAATACCGAGCCTTCCATCCGCGAGCGCATCCGCCCCGCGTTCTGGCTGCTGGTGCAGGCCTTGCCGATGATGCTGGTGCTGTTCTTCCTGTTTCCGCGCCTGTCGGGCCCGCTGTGGCGCATGCCGGGTGATGAAGCATCGACCACGGGTCTTTCCGAGTCGATGTCCCCGGGCGACATCAGCAAGCTTTCGCAGTCGGAGGCGGTGGCGTTTCGCGTCGACTTCGATGCCGTGGTTCCGCAGAACGAAGACCTGTACTGGCGCGGCCCGGTGCTGGGCGAGCATGCCGGGCGGGCGTGGCGCATGTACGCACCCGAGCGCCGCCGCGAGTCGGCGTTCCGCTATACCGATGCGCCGGTCACCTATCGGGTGACGATGCAGCCGAGCAACAAGTACTGGATGTTTGCGCTCGACCTGCCGTCCAAAATCCCCGACAACGCCGACATCACCGATGACTTCCAACTGCGTTCGCGCGGGCCGGTTACGGCGCTGCGTTCCTACGCCATGTCCTCGCACCTGCGGTATACCTACGGCACCGAACTGTCCGACCGCGACCGCGCGCGCTACCTGGCGCTCACCCCGGGAATCAATCCGCGCAGCGTCGAGTACGCGCGCCGGCTGCGCGCCGAAAATCCCGATCCCAAGGCGCTGATCGAAATCCTGATGGCGCGCTACAACAAGGAATTCGAATACACGCTGGAGCCACCTGCGCTGGGGCCCAACCCCGTCGACGAATTCCTGTTCGGCTCGAAGAAGGGCTTTTGCGAGCACTACGCCGGCAGCTTCGTGTTTGTGCTGCGCGCCGCCGGCATCCCGGCGCGCGTGGTCACCGGCTACCAAGGGGGTGAGATCAATCCGATCACGCGCCAGCTGGTGGTGCGACAGGCCGAGGCGCATGCCTGGTCGGAAGTCTGGCTGGATGGCATCGGCTGGGCGCGGGCCGACCCGACGTTTGCGGTGTCGCCACTGCGCATCAACCGCGGCATGACCGAGGCACTGGGCCCGATCGGGGTATTCAACACCCTGATGGACGCCGATAAATTCGGCTTCCTGAAACAGCTGGCGTTCTCCTGGGACGCGGTCAATAACCAGTGGAACCAGTGGGTGATCGGCTTCAACCAGGACCGACAAAGCTATGCCATGGAGCTGTTCTTCGGCCTGAAGGAAGTCGACTGGCGCGACCTGGCGCGCGCGCTGTTGATCGGCGTCTTCATTACCGGCTCGTTCGCGGCCTTGTTCCTGGTCTGGCAGTCCTATCGCTCCCGCAAGAGCCCGGTGGTGATGGCCTACGAGCGCTTTTGCGCGAAACTGGCCGCGACCGGCCTGCCGCGCGCACCGCACGAAGGACCGCAGGACTATCTGGCCCGCATCATTCGGGAACGCCCCGCCCTTGCCGAAGACGCCAGCGCCATCATCGAAGCCTATGTGGCGCTGCGCTACGCAGCCCCCGCCTCCACCGACCGCACTGTGGCCGGCCTGGCTGCGCTGGTGCGCCGGTTTCGCGCGCAGTAAGCAAACTCCAGCACCGGCGCGGCTTCGCGGGCGAAAATGCCCTGGGATGCGCGCCGATGCTGGAGATTTATGGTCGGGCGCTGAAACCGTCTGCGCGATAAAGCGACCGAAAATCCCCCAAGCTTCGATTGTTACTGGACCACGATTGCTTGCCCCCTTTAGTAAAGGGGGCGATTCGGCGCGGTAGTTGCCGCGTCGGGGATCGGGGGATTTTCGGTAGCCGCGCCTCGATGACGCCTCAAAACCATGGCCCCCGCCAAACAGACTGCAATTCCCTTGATGCATCCGACCCCACAGCCGTTGCCGAGCCTGTAAAGTTCCCCCATCCCGTTCGCCATTTTTCGGAGTGATGACCATGACCCAATCAAGCCTTGCCCTGCCCGGCGTCAAAGACAAAGTCTCCACCGAGGAATGGCAAACCCGCGTCGACCTTGCCGCCTGCTACCGGCTGATTGCCTTGCACGGCTGGTCCGACCTGGTGTTCACGCATATCACCGCGAAAGTGCCGGGCACGGATCACCATTTCCTCATCAATCCCTACGGCATGCTGTTCGAGGAAATCACCGCGTCGAGCCTCGTCAAGATCGACGCCGAGGGCAACAAGCTGGACATTGAAAACCCCTACCCGGTCAACCCGGCCGGCTTTACCATCCACAGCGCCATCCACGCCGCGCGCGAAGACGCGAAATGCGTGCTGCACACGCATACCGTCAACGGCATCGCGGTCGCCGCGCAGAAAAACGGCGTACTGCCGATTTCGCAGCACTCGATCTTCGTGCTATCTAGCCTCGCGTACCACGACTATGAAGGCGTGGCGCTCAATGACGACGAGAAGCCGCGGCTGGTGCGCGACCTGGGCAACAAAATGTTTTTCATGCTGCGCAACCACGGCCTGCTCACTGTCGGCGAATCGATTGCCGACACCTTCCTGTCGATGTACCTGTTCGAAACCACCTGCGCCATTCAGGTTCGCGCCCAGTCCGGTGGCGGCGATCTCACACCCATCCCGGCACCGATCATCGCCGGCGCGCAGGCGCAGGCCAAGGCGGTCACGAAGGGCCTCGGCGGGCACCTGGCATGGCCGGCCCTGATAAGAAAACTCGATAGAATTGATCCGAGCTACAAACAATAATCCGCCGCAGGAAATCACGCCGGAGCCGCGCTTGGAAAAGCAATACCGTTCGTTCCACGACTTCTACCCGTACTACCTCTCGGAACACCGCAACGCCACCTGCCGCACCCTGCACTTCATCGGCGCGTGGGTGGTGCTGGGATTGATCGCAGCGATGCTTGCCTCGGCGCAATGGTGGCTCGGCTGGTTGCTGCCGATCGCGGGATACGGATTTGCCTGGGCCGGGCATTACTTTTTTGAGAAGAACCGGCCGGCCACCTTCAGCTATCCGTTTTACTCGCTCGCCGGCGACTGGGTCATGTGGTGGCATCTGCTGACCGGCAAGATCCCGTTCGCGGCCAAAGACTGAGCCATGGCAGCTGCCGCCAACACACGCCATCCGCGCCGTCGCCTGTACCTGATGCGCCACGGCAGCGTCAGCTACTTCACGCCCGAGGGCAAACCGCTGCCGCCCGATACGGTGCCGCTCAATGCCACCGGTATCGAGCAGGCGCGCGCTGCGGGGCAGCTGTTCGCGCAGCATGGCGTACGCTTTGACCGCATCATCACCAGCGGCCTGGCGCGCACCGAAGAAACGGCGCGGCATGTGCTCGATTCCGCAGGTCATGCGCTGGCCATCGAACGGCGCCCGCAACTGCAGGAAATTCGCGGCGGTCGGCTGGCCAGCATCGCCGAGCGCGACCTGCTGCATTCGTTTACCGCCGCCACCGACGGCATCGTCGATGAAAATGTGAAATTCCTCGGCGGCGAGACCGTCGGCCAGTTGCTCGACCGCGTGTTACCGGAAGTGGACGCCATCCGGAGTGACGAGGATTGGGAAACCCTGCTGCTGGTGCTGCACGGCGCCGTCAATCGCGCCATCCTCTCGTACCTGGCCACCGGGCAGCGCCACATGCTGGGCGCTTTCGAGCAGAGCCCGGCCTGCATCAACGTGCTCGATGTCGGCACCGCACCGGTGGACGTGGTGCTGCGAGTGGTCAACCTGTCGCCGCTCGACTGGCTGCAGCACGACACCCGCAAGACCACCATGGAAACGCTGTTCGACCAGTACACGCGTTACCGCAGCCTTGAGGTCAACGAAAGGGTCAACGAAAACAATGTCTGAACAAGGCACCCAGGGGTTTGAACACTTCGCCGGCACCATGCCGGTGTCGTCGCGCCAGCAGTTCGACATTGCGGCACTGGATGCATGGCTGTCCGCCAATGTCGCGGGATACAGCGGCCCGCTCACGGTCGAGCAATTCAAGGGCGGACAATCCAACCCCACCTTCAAGCTGATCACCCCCGGCCGGCATTATGTGATGCGCTCCAAACCGGCGCCGGCCGCGAAGCTGCTGCCTTCGGCCCACGCCATCGAGCGCGAATACCAGGTGATGACGGCGCTGGCAAAGGCCGACATGCCCGTGGCCAAGACCTATGCCCTCTGCGGCGACGAAAGCGTCATCGGCCGGGCATTCTTCATCATGGAAATGGTCGAGGGCCGCGTGTTATGGAACCCGGCATTGCCCGGCATGACGCGCGAGCAGCGTGCCGCGATCTTCGACGAAATGAACCGCGTCATCGCGCGCCTCCATCAGGTTGACTACGCCGCCATCGGCCTGGCCGAGTATGGAAAGGCCGGCAACTACTTTGAACGCCAGATCGGCCGCTGGACCAAGCAATACCGCGCCTCGGAAACCGAAAAAATCGACGCCATGGACAGGCTCATCGACTGGCTGCCGCAGCACATCCCGCCTGGCGAGGAAACGTCGATCGTCCACGGCGATTACCGGCTCGACAACCTCATTTTTCATCCCACCGAGCCGCGCGTGCTGGCCATCCTCGACTGGGAACTGTCCACGCTTGGGCATCCGCTGGCAGATTTTGCCTACCATTGCATGGCCTGGCACGTCGGACCGAATGAATTTCGCGGCATCGCCGGGCTTGATCTCGTCGATCTCGGCATCCCCTCGTTCGACGCTTATGTCGCCAAATATTGCGCGCGTACCGGTCGTACCCACATCGACAACTTCGACTACTACCTCGCCTACAACCTGTTTCGCATGGCCGGCATCCTGCAGGGCATCATGAAACGCGTCGTCGACGGCACGGCAGCCTCCGCGCAGGCCGAAGCCATGGGCCGCGCGGCGCGGCCGCTGGCGGAGCTGGGCTGGAAAGCCGTCGAGAGGCTACTGAACAAGTAATCACCATTGCTTCCGTGCAAGTCCGCGGAAACCCTCATCCGGAGCCATCATGGATTTCAGTTATTCCCCCAAAGTCGTCGACCTGCAGCAGCGCATGCACAAGTTTTTCGACGAGCACATCTTCCCGAACGAGCATCGCTTCAACGAGGACGTCGAGGCCAACACCCGCGCCGGTAAGCGCTGGACACCGACCAACATCATCGAGGAACTCAAACCCAAGGCCAAGGCGGCGGGTCTGTGGAACCTGTTCATGCCGGACCCGCGCTTCGGTGCCGGCCTCAACAATCTCGAATACGCGCCGCTGGCCGAAATCACCGGCCAGGTGCATTGGGCGCCGGAGGTATTCAACTGCTCCGCCCCGGACACCGGCAACATGGAAGTGTTCACGCAGTACGGCACGCCTGAACAGCAGGCACAGTGGCTCGCGCCGCTCTTGGCCGGCGACATCCGTTCCGCCTTCGCCATGACCGAGCCGGGCGTGGCCTCGTCGGATGCAACCAACATCGAGACCCTGATCCAGCGCGACGGCAACGACTACGTGATCAACGGCCGCAAATGGTGGATTTCGGGTGCGGGTGATCCGCGCTGCAAGATCTACATCGTCATGGGCAAGACCGACGTGAATGCCGCCAAGCATGCGCAGCAATCGATGATCCTGGTGCCCGCCGACACGCCCGGCGTGAAAGTCGAGCGTCCCCTGCCGGTGTTTGGCTACGACGATGCGCCGCACGGTCACTGTGAAATCAGTTTCACCAACGTGCGTGTACCCAAGGAGAACATCCTGCTGGGCGAAGGCCGCGGCTTTGAGATCGCCCAGGGCCGTCTCGGTCCCGGGCGCATTCACCACTGCATGCGCCTGCTGGGGCTCTCCGAGCGCGCGCTGGCTCTCATGTGCAAGCGGCTCAGCTCACGCGTGGCGTTTGGCAAACCCATCGCCGCACAGTCGGTGTGGCACGAGCGCATCGCCGAGGCGCGCTGCATGATCGACCAGGCGCGCCTGTTGACGCTGGCCGCCGCCGACAAGATGGACAAGGCCGGCAACAAGGTCGCGCGCACCGAGATCGCCATGATCAAGGTGGTGGCGCCCAACGTTGCCCAGCAGGTGATCGATTGGGCCATGCAGGCGCACGGCGCCGGCGGCTTGTCGGATGACTTTCCGCTGGCCTACGCGTTTACCTGGGCGCGCATCCTGCGTTACGCCGATGGCCCGGACGAGGTGCATCGCGCCGCGCTGGCCAAGTGGGAGCTGGGCAAGTACGCGCCGCCGAAGCACCCCTGACCCGTATCTGACCGCCGGGTACTGCCGATTGGCAGGCGACCCCGTACAATTCGCTGCACGTGTACCTGCCGCCGGGGAATCAAGAGTGGCGGGACCGCTAACGAGGAGGAGTGCCCATGTCGTCTGCCGCGCTGACCGAATCCCGGTCGTGGCTCAAGCATTATCCGGCGGGTGTGCCGTTCGAGATTGACGCGGCACAGTACGCCTCGCTGCCCGCCATGGCCGAGGAAGCGTTTGCGAAATTCGCCGATCGCGCCGCGTACACCTGCATGGACAAGACGCTGACCTTCGCCGACGCCGACCGGCTCTCGCGGGCGCTGGCGGCGTGGCTGCAGTCGCGCGGCCTGGCCAAGGGCGCGCGCGTGGCGCTGATGATGCCCAACGTGCTGCAGTATCCGATCGCCATCCTCGCGGTACTGCGCGCCGGCTATGTGGTGGCCAACGTCAACCCGCTGTACACGCCGCGCGAACTCGAGCATCAGCTCAACGATTGCGGCGCGGAAGCCATCATCATCCTCGAGAATTTCGCGCCCACGCTGGAAGCGGTGCTGGCCCACACCAAGGTCAAAACGGTGGTGTTGGCCTCGATAGGCGACTTGCTCGGCTTTCCCAAAGGCCTCATCACCAACTTCGTCGTCCGCCATGTGAAAAAAGCCGTGCCCGCCTATAGCCTGCCGGGCGCATTTCGCTTCAACGATGCCCTCAGCGCCGGCCGCGGCATGACCTTCACCAAACCCGAGCTTGGCCCGGAGGACATCGCCTTCCTGCAATACACCGGCGGCACTACCGGCGTGGCCAAGGGCGCGGTACTGGTGCATGCCAACATCACCAGCAATGCCGTCATCTCCGAGGCCTGGCTGCAACCGGCGCTGAAAGACACCAGCAAGGGCCCGCCGCCCGATCCGCTGGTGATCGTCTCGGCGCTGCCGATGTATCACATCTTCTGCCTGGTGAGCTGCATGTGGCTGGCCATCAAGACCGGCGGCCACAACATCCTCATCCCCAACCCGCGCGACATGGACGGCATGGTGGAAACGCTGCGCAAGCACCCGTTCAACGTGTTGCCTGCGGTCAACACCATGTTCAACGGCCTCGTTAACCACGCCGGCTTCCGCACGCTGGATTTCTCCAGCCTCCGGATCTCCAACGGCGGCGGCATGGCCGTGCAGCGCGCGGTCGCCGAAAAGTGGCTGGCGCTGACCAAGACCCCGATCGTGGAAGGCTTTGGCCTCACCGAGACTTCCTCGGGCGCCACCTGCAACCCGGTGATGAGCACCGAATACACGGGCGACGTAGGAATGCCCATGCCCTCCACCGAAGTGTCAATTCGCGACGACGACGAGAACCCGGTAACCGACGGCCAGCCCGGTGAAATCTGCCTGCGCGGCCCGCAGATCATGCGCGGCTACTGGCAGCGCCCCGATGAAACCGCCAAGGTCATGACCAAGGATGGCTACTTCAAATCCGGTGACATCGGCATCATGCTGCCCACCGGCCACATCAAGATCGTCGACCGCAAGAAGGACATGATCCTGGTCTCGGGATTCAACGTGTACCCGAACGAGATCGAAGACGTGGTGGCGTCGTGCCCCGGCGTGCTCGAATGCGCCGCAATCGGCGTGCCGGACGAGAAATCCGGCGAGGCGGTAAAACTCTTTGTAGTGAAAAAGGATCCGGCGCTGACCATCGACGCCGTCAAAGCCTACTGCCGCGAAAATCTCACCGGCTACAAGAACCCGAAGATGATCGTGTTCCGCGATTCATTGCCGAAGTCCAACGTCGGCAAGATGCTGCGACGCGAGCTGCGGGACATGGACAAGGCCGGCAAGTAGCCAGCATCGAGGAGCCAAAGTCCAGCATTGGCGAGCCTTTCCGGCCATTTTTGCCCGGAAAAGCGCGCCGAATGGCGTTCTGTGTGTAATGTTTCAATAGGTTGTTCACCTGGCCGATTCGGAGAAACTGGTGTTTCCAGACAACAGAAACTCCGGGGAACGACCAGATGAACATACACAAGAATGCCAGATTAACGGTGCACGGGCGAGTGCACGTGAATGAACTGTCATCGTGGCTGGGCGTGGGTTCGGCAGCCGCTGCATTGGGCGTCAGCACACGCACGGCGAGCAAGTGGCGACGGCGTTTTCGCGAAGGGGGCTTGGCCGCTTTGCCGGATCGCAGCAGTCGGCCACATCACAGCCCAGCCTGGCTTGGCTCACGCCTGACCCGGTGGGTGCGCCGCCTGCGCCGGTGGTGTCATTGGACGATGAGAAGGATCGCGCGGGCGCTTGAGATCAGTCTGACCAGCGTCTGGCGCATCTGTGCTGCCGTCGGCTTGTCGCGGCTGCGGCCACCGGCCGAGCCGATCAAGCGCTATGAGCGCGACCAGCCTGGCGAACTACTGCATATGGACACGAAAAAGCTGATGTGCATTGGTGGGCGCGGCAGTGGCTATGAAGTCATGCACGTGGCCATCGACGATCACAGCCGGGTGGCCTTCGTGCAAATCCTGCCGGATGAAACCAAGTTCAGTGCCATCGCCTTTCTCAAGGCGGCTGTCGACTATTTTGAGCGCCAGCGGGTGCACATCCAACGCCTGCTAACCGACAACGGCTCCGCCTATTGGTCGCGAGACTTTGCCGCCGCCTGTACCGAACTGGACATCAAGCAGCGCTTTACCCGACCTTACCGGCCCCAGACCAACGGCAAGGCAGAGCGATTCATCCAAACTTGCCTGCGCGAGTGGGTGCGGGTAAGACGCTACGCCACCAACCAGGATCGAACCAAGGCGCTCAAGCCTTGGCTCAAGTACTACAACAATGAACGACCGCATTCAGCCCTAAACTACCTACCACCAGCTTCGCGATTGCCGAACAACGTGCTGAAACACAACATCTGTGCAGTCTAGTGCTACTTGCGCTTGCCGCCCGCCGGCTTCTTTGCCGCACTGGCCGCCTGATTCATCGATTGCGCCGACGCTTTCGAAAACTGGTCAAATGCCGACGTCGCGGTAGCGATGGTTTTCTGGAACGCTTCCATCATCTGCGGCGTCTGGCCGGGCATGCTTTTCAGGAAGGCCTGCATCTGCGAGGTCATGTCCGGGCTGCCGGAGGAAAGCTGTTCCGTCATGAGCTGGGTGAATTCATTGCGCGCGGCATTGCCGATCTCGGCGATCTGCTGCGCCGTGGCCACCATGCGCTGCGTCATCTGCTGGGCATACTGGCTGCGCAGTTGCATGAGCTCCTGCGGATCGCTGGCGCCGGCCTGCGCGCGCGCGTTGTCGACGCCACTTTGGAACATCACCTTTGCCAGGTCGGACTGAAGCGCCATCATGCGCTGGGCGTTCTCGAACGAAAGCTGCGCCAGTTTGAGGGCGGCATCCATGCTCTTGCGGTTCAATTCGGCGAATTGGTCGTTCTTGGCTGCCATGATCGTTCTCCAATGGTTGAGCTAGCAGATCAATTTACCACCAATGAACAAACCGGGCTTGGCACTTCCGGGGGGTCGTCAGCGGTTCGACAATGTAGTAGACAACGACTCGACCGTCCGGCGCGACCGCCGCAGACTTTGCCGGTGCCGGAACAGGCGATCAATCAAGCCAGCACATGCCGGTAAGTCCAGATTCCCAGCGCCGTCAGCAGTAGCGAAGCCAGCAGGTGAACCACCGCAACGGTTGCGGCCCAGCCCAGTTCACCCTGCTCCACCAGCGTGACCACTTCGGCCGAGTAGGAGGAAAAGGTGGTGAGGCCGCCGAGAAACCCGGTGACGACCAGCATGCGCCACTCGGGCGGGAGGTCGGGGTGGCGGATGAAGAACGCAACGGCGATGCCGACCAGGAATCCGCCGATGGCATTGGCCGCAAACGTGCCCCAGAAAAAGTAGCCATGCCGCGGATTGAGCCACATCGACAGGCCCCAGCGCGCCCAGCCGCCGATGACCGAACCGCCCGCCACCGCCAGCAAACCCAGCCAGATGCGATCCATGCTCACTCCCCCTTGCCTTCCAGCACCGCGCGCAGCCGGTCCGGCAGCGTCGCCGGGCGATTGTTGACATAGTCCATCCACACCATGACGAATTCGCCGGTGGTGCAAGGCTTGTCGGTGCCTTGCAGCGTCAACACCTGCCGCAGCGTGAAGCTGGTGTTGCCGATGCGTTCGGTGAAGATCTCGCTGATGATGGTACCGGGGTGCACCAGCGAGTCGTGGTATTCCACGCTGATTTTCTTCACCACGAAGCCGCCGTCGCGGTTTTCGCGACGCAGCTTGAAGCGCGCCGACCATGCCACACGCGCTTCTTCAAAATAGCGCAGCGTCTCGGCATGATTCACGTGTGCCCAGGCGTCCATGTCTCCCCAGCGGATGGGGATGGTCATCGACCAGATCTTGACGGGGTTGGCAGAGGGGGCGGACATGCGGCTCCAGAGGTGGCGTCAGAGGCAACCCGCCTATAATAAGGGTTAGCTTTGATCTCGCACAAAGCCCCCTTTCCGTTCACACACTAAAAACACACCATGTCCGAACGCGAATCAATGGAATACGACGTTGTCATCGTCGGTGCCGGCCCGGCCGGGCTGGCTGCAGCGATCCGCCTGAAACAGCAGCATGCCGACGCCAGCGTATGCATCGTCGAAAAGGGCTCCGAGGTCGGCGCGCATATCCTTTCCGGCGCGGTGATGGACCCGATCGCGCTCAACGAGTTGTTTCCCGACTGGAAGGAACAAGGCGCGCCGCTGAACCAGCCGGTGTCAGGCGACCGCTTCATGTTCCTGACCGAAACGTCTTCCTGGGCCACGCCGGGCTGGATGCTGCCCAAGTGCTTCCAGAATCACGGCAACTACATCATCAGCCTGGCCAACCTGTGCCGCTGGCTGGGCACGCAGGCCGAGGCGCTGGGTGTGGAAATCTATCCGGGGTTTGCCGCCGCCGAAGTGCTGTTCAATGCGGATGAATCGGTCAAGGGTATCGCCACCGGCGACATGGGCATCGGCAAAAACGGTGAAAAGACCGGTCGCTACGCCGCGGGCATGGAGCTGCATGCCCGATACACGCTGTTTGCCGAAGGCTGCCGTGGCAACCTGGGCAAGGAACTGCAGGACAAGTTCGGACTCAAGGAAGGCCGTGACCCGCAGGTATACGGCATTGGTTTCAAGGAGCTTTGGGAAATTGCGCCCGAAAAGCACGTGCCGGGGCTGGTGGTGCACACCGCCGGTTGGCCGCTGGAGAGCGATACCTACGGCGGCTCGTACCTGTATCACATGGAAAACAACCAGGTGGCCGTCGGCTACGTGGTGGGGCTGGCCTATACCAACCCGTTCCTGTCGCCGTTCGAGGAATTCCAGCGATACAAGACGCACCCGGCCATTCGCGGCTTTTTTGAAGGCGGCAAGCGTATCGCCTATGGCGCGCGCGCCATTGCCGCCGGCGGCCTGCAGTCGCTGCCGAAGCTGGTGTTCCCGGGTGGCGCGCTGGTGGGCGACGATGCCGGTTTCCTCAATGCCTCACGCATCAAGGGCAGCCATACGGCCATCAAGAGCGGCATGCTGGCGGCGGACGCGCTGGCCAACGCGCTCAAGGCGGATCGCAAGCACGATGTGCTGGACGATTACCCGGCCAGCTTTGAAAAGAGCTGGCTGCGCGAGGAACTGCACAAGGCGCGCAACTTCAAGCCGTGGATGGCCAAGGGGCTCTACACCGGCACGCTCATGGTCGGCATCGACCAGGTCTTGTTCGGCGGCAAGGCACCGTGGACGCTGCATCACCAGCACGCCGACCACGAGACGCTGATGAAGGCATCCGAGTCCAGGCCCATCGCCTACCCCAAGCCCGACGGTGTGCTCACGTTCGATCGCCTCTCATCGGTGTTCATCTCCAGCGTGAATCACGAGGAAGACCAGCCGGCCCACCTGACGCTGAAAAACGCCGACGTGCCGGTCAACACCAATCTGGCGCTGTACGACGGTCCCGAGGCACGCTACTGCCCGGCCGGCGTGTATGAATTTGTCGAGGTCGCCAATGGCGGCAGGAAGCTGCAGATCAATGCGCAGAATTGCGTTCATTGCAAAACCTGCGATATAAAGGACCCGACACAGAACATCAAGTGGGTCGTGCCTGAGGGAGGCGGCGGCCCGAATTATCCAAATATGTGACCCGGACCGTCCGTGGGCCGAAAGGCACGCGCCGGGCACGATGTCCCCGTTGTCTGATCCTCGCGCAAGGAGAAGCACATGAAGCCCGTATCGGAATTGTTCAGGAATCGTCCCACCACGCTCTGGAGCATCAGCCCGGACGCCACGGTGTTTGATGCCCTCAAGCAGCTTGCCGAAAAAGGCGTTGGCGCCTTGATGGTGATGGAACACGGCAAGCTGGTCGGCATCGTCTCCGAGCGCGACTACACCAGGAAGATCGCGCTGCAGGGCAAGAACTCCAAGGAAACCCATGTGCGCGACATCATGACCGCCGATGTGCTGGTCGTGAATCCGAAGACCCGCACCCGCGAATGCATGGAAATCATGGCAACGAAAAACATTCGCCACCTGCCGGTGGTCGATGGCAGCACGATTGTCGGCATGCTCTCCATCCGCGACCTGATGAACGACATCATCAAGGATCACGAATCCACCATCGCCCAGCTGGAAAGCTACATCCACCAGTGACCACAGCCAAAGGGCAGCCCGCGCCGGGCCCGGATCAGCGGCGCCGCTGCTCGTGGTGCGAGAACACCTCGCTCGGCCAGCTTTACATCGATTACCACGACCACGAATGGGGCGTGCCGGTGCACGACGACCGCGTCCTGTTCGAATTCCTGATCCTCGAGGGGGCGCAGGCCGGACTTTCCTGGTCCACCATACTCGCCAAGCGCGAGGGCTACCGCAAGGCATTTGCCGGCTTTGACCCGGCCAAGGTCGCGCGATTCTCCGACGACAAGCTGGCAAAACTGCTGCTTGATCCCGGCATCGTCCGCAACCGCCTCAAGGTCAACAGCGCCGTCGTCAATGCCCGGGCATTCCTTGCCGTGCAAAAAGAGTTCGGCAGCTTCGATCAATACATCTGGTCCTTCGTCGGCGGCAAACCCAAGGTGAACAAGTGGAAAACCATGGGTGAGGTACCGGCCACCACGCCCGAATCCGACGCCATGAGCAAGGATCTG
The DNA here is from genome assembly GCA_044229235.1 of Usitatibacteraceae bacterium. Lineage (GTDB taxonomy): Bacteria > Pseudomonadota > Gammaproteobacteria > Burkholderiales > Usitatibacteraceae > UKL13-2. Next base: position 125,892 of record JBGATH010000004.1, on the reverse strand, counting down.
GCCAGGCGCGGCTTCAAGTTCATTGGCTCCACCATCTGCTACGCCTTCATGCAGGCCACCGGCATGGTCAATGACCATTTCACCGGCTGCTTTCGCCACAAAGATCCGCGTTGAGCACGGCATACGATGTGATCGTCATCGGCGCGGGCGCCGCCGGCATGATGTGCGCGGCCGTGGCCGGCCAGCGCGGCAAATCAGTGCTGCTGATTGACCACTATCACAAGCTTGGCGAAAAGATCCGCATCTCCGGCGGGGGACGCTGCAACTTCACCAACCTGCACACCAGCCCGGCCAACTTTCTTTCGCAGAATCCCCACTTCTGCCGCTCGGCGCTGGCCCGCTACACGCCGCAGGATTTCATCAAGCTGGTGGAAAAGCACGGCATCCGCTACCACGAGAAAACGCTGGGCCAGCTGTTCTGCGACGACAGCGCGACGCAGATCGTGCAGATGCTCAAGACCGAATGCGATCGCGGTCACGTGCAATGGCAAATGCCGTGCGGTGTGAAAGCGGTGGAACACACCGGCGCTCGCTACCGCCTCAGTACCGACAAAGGCGACTTCACCTCGGCATCGCTGGTCATCGCCACCGGCGGCCTGTCGGTTCCGAAGATTGGTGCCACGCCCTTCGGCTACAGGATCGCCGAGCAGTTCGGCCTCGCCATCGTGCCGCCGCGCCCGGCACTGGTGCCGCTCAGTTTTGATCCGCAGTCATTGGCGCAGTTTGGCGATCTGTCGGGACTCTCCCTCGATGCGGAGGTTTCCTGCCACGGCGGACGCTTTCGCGAGAGCCTGCTGCTGACACATCGCGGCCTGTCGGGACCATCCATCCTGCAGGTGTCGTCGTACTGGCAAAACGGCCCGGCCAGGGACCCGATACACATCAACCTGCTGCCCGACGCCAACGTGGTCGCCGCGCTGAAAGCACAGCGCGGCAGCAAGGCGCAGTTCAACAATCTGCTGGCCGAGCATATGCCCAAGCGCCTGGCGCAGGCCTGGTGCGATGCGCATCAACTCAACAAGCCTGCCATCCAGTTCAGCGACAAGGGCTATGAGGCGGCGCTGGCCGCATTGCAGGACTGGCAGGTCAAGCCTTCCGGCACCCTGGGCTACAACAAGGCCGAAGTCACGCTGGGTGGTGTGGACACGCACGCGCTTTCCTCAAAGACCATGGAAGCGACCGCGGTTCCGGGCCTGTATTTCATCGGCGAAGTCGTCGATGTGACCGGCCACCTGGGCGGCTTCAATTTCCAGTGGGCGTGGGCATCCGCGGTGGCAGCAGCGCAGGCGCTATGACCAGGCCAATCCGCCTCGTGCTCGACACCAACGTCGTCATCGACTGGCTGGTGTTCGATGACCCGTTCATGAATCCGCTGCGCGATGGCGTGCGCGACGGCATGGTGACGGTGCTTACGCACGCACCAGCCATCGCTGAACTGGAACGGGTGCTGGCCTACCGGCAGCTCAAGCTGGAAGAAGTCCGCCGTCGCGACATCTTCGCGCGCTATCGCGAGCAAACCCAATTGTTCGCCATGCCCGATGGATTTTCATTGAAGCACCTAATGCTGCCCGGCGGTTTTCCACGCTGCCGCGATCGCGACGACGAGCATTTCCTGGCACTGGCCTATCACGCCAAGGCCGATGCGCTGGCTTCTCGTGACAACGCCGTCTACGGCCTGAAAGTGCGCGCGGCGAATTTCGACATGACGATTTTGAATGTTCCCCAGTTGATGGACTTCCTGACGGCAGCACGCGCGCAACCGAACGCGTCCGCTTAAGGATCGTCACAACCCACCAATCTTGCGGTAAGCCCGGACAATGCATCGCGGATGGCCATCTGGCGGGCCTTGCAAGGCATTTTCGGCCCGAAACCCGCGCCAATGCTGGGGTTTTACCTGTGCACGACGTGCGGCTCGACTGCTTCGCGCCCCACCGCCAGCGCCGCCACGATCGCGCAGCCCAGCGTAACCGCCACGCCCACGAATACCCACGAATAGAGCTGCCGATCCATCAGCAGGCCAAACGCAATCGGCGAAATGGCCAAGCCCACGTCCAGCCCGGAATACACCATGCCATACACGCGGCCGAATGCGCCCTCGCCCAACCTTGCCTTGGTGGCGCCGCGCACCAACAGGTCGCGCGAGGGGCCGGCGATGCCGACGCCGAAGCCCATCAGCGCCATCAGCGGCAGCACCAGCCACACCGGCATCGGCAAAAAGGCCAGTAGCAGTGCCACCACCACGCCGGACGAGAACGCGCCGAGTACGTAGCGTTCATGGCGATTGCCCGGCTTGGCGAGGAAGCCGCCCAGCACCAGGCCACCCGAGCCGCCCAGCAAGTACACCGACAGCGCCGAGGTGGACGAGGCCAGGGAGAGCCCGAACAGTTTGCGCAGCAACGGCGGCGCGAAATTTTGCAGGGCGCCGAAACCGAAGGTGGCAAAAAAGAAAAAAGCGAAGGCGTACCAGACCATGGGCGCGGCGAGGAATGACCAGGTGCTTGCGGGGGCGGCCACTGCCGTACCTTCGGCTTTGTGCTGATGCTGCAGTTCGTATTGCAACAGGTCGCGTTTCCAGACCAGCAGGGCCAGGGCGACCGCGCCGAACAGCGCGGCTCCCAGCCCGGCAGCCCGCCAGCCGGCCGTGCTGGCAATGGCCGTCATGAACACGGGTGCGATGGCCCAGCCGATATTGCCGGAAATGCCGTGGGTGGAAAACGCGTGGCCCATGCGCTGCGTCGAAACGCGTTTGGCCAGCAGCGCGAAATCGGCCGGATGAAAAATGCTGTTGCCCAGCCCCGCCACGCCGGCGGCCAGCATCAGCCACGCGAAGCTCGGCGCGACCGACACCAGCACGCCCGACAAGGCCAGCGTGGCCACACCCGCGCACAGCACGCGATGCGCGCCAAACTTGTCGACCCAAATACCGGCCAGCGCCTGGCCGACGCTGGAAACCACGAAGAACACCGTCATCACCACGCCGACCTGCGCGTAACCCAGGCCGAACTCGGACATGAGCCACGGGAACAGCGGCGGCAGCATGAGGTGGAAGAAATGCGACGTGCCGTGGGCAAAGCCGACCAGCGAAATGACGGTGGCGTCGGACTTGAGGCTGGCGGCTTCAGCCGGGACGGTGGCGGACATGCGCAAATTCTACGCGAGCTGCAACGGCGGGTTGTGACTTGCGCCGGCAGTCACAACGCCTGATACGTGCGATAGAGTGTCACCCATGCATGCAAACAAGCCACGCCGACGCCGATGACGTTCGTCGCTTTCATGACCCTGGGTGTGCTGCAAAAGCCCGACAACGACCCGCTGGTGCAAGGCTTTGTCGCGCGCGTTGATGAAAACTACGCCGATGCAGCGGCTTTTCCCGGTTTCGTCGCGCGCTTCAACGACGACTTCACCACCGGCGCGTCCTGGCACCTGCCGCGACCCGCGCTATTTCACGACGAGGAGTACGCGGGGCGGCTCGCGATCTCGCTCACCATCTGGCGCGGCCTGGAATCGGTATTCGCCTTTTCCTACAGCGGGCCGCACAGCGAGGCGCTGGGCAAGCGCAAGGACTGGTTCATCAAGCCGCGCTGGCCGAGCTATGTGGCCTGGTGGATAGACCCGTCGCACGCACCGACGCGGCTTGAGGCCTATGCGCGTTACGACCATCTGTGCGGCCATGGCGCCACGCTGGACGGGTTTGATTTCCGGAGCGCGTTTGACGCGCATGGCAACCCGTATGTGGTCGACCTGGAACGCGCCAAACGGCTGATGGCCTTGCGCAGCGGCATGACTTCGCTTAGTCAAGCATGACGACTCCCTACCAGTGCGAAAAATGCGGCACGCACTTCGCGCCGGACGCGGTTGGGCCCACGCCGCCTGCCATCGATCCCGAAAAATGCTCTGTTTGCGGTGGCCGATTATCGCTACGCCATTCAGCGCAGGACCCCGTTCCGGACACGAGCCGCGACAAGTGGCTCTGGTTTGCCGCATTCGCCGACTTTTGGTGGATGCCCGTCGTTCTCGTGCTGTCCGCGATGGGCGGCTGGATGAAGTGGGGTTAGTGTTCCCGGATAATCCCGTCCAACACTAACCCGTTTTCCACTTCGCAAGGCTTCTTGTGTCCTCCCCACCCCTCCGCATCCGCCCCCTCCTTGCCTCCGACCAGATGGCCGTCTGGAACTTTCTGCACATCGCCCTGTGGGACCCGCCACCCGCTGCGCTGCGTCCACGCGAGGTTCTGGAGGCGCCCAACGTGCGCATCTATGCCGAGAACTGGGGAAATCAGCCGGGCGACATCGGCGTCGCCGGCGAGATAGACGGCGAGAGTGAGCCTATCGGCGCCTGCTGGATGCGCCTGGTGCCAAACAGGCAAGGCCTCGGTTACATCGACGATGAAACACCACAGCTGGGCATCGCCTGCCTGCCTGGTTTCCAGGGAAAGGGCTATGGGCACCAGCTGATGCTGGCGGCGCTGGATGCGGCGCGCAAGGCCGGTGTGAAACAGGTCTCGCTCACGGTGCATCCAGAAAACCCGGCGCGCTTGATGTACGCGCGCTGCGGCTTTGTGCGCCTCGATCGGCCGATGCCTTATCACCTGATGGTCGCCAAACTCTGAGTCAGCGGGAACCCAACCATGAATCGTCGCCACTTCCTGAAATCCGCGTCTGCTGCCCTGCTGGGCGCTTCGGCCTGGTCGCCGGCGTTCGCGGCCAGGGACAAGCTGCGCCTTGGCCTCATCGGCACCGGCATGCGCGGGCAGGTATTGCTCACCGAATTGCTGCGTCGCGACGATGTCGACGTGGTCGCCGTCTGTGACATCGAGCCGGTCATGCTGGCGCGGGCGCTGGCCATGATCGGGAAAGCTTCAAAGCGCAAACCGGCCACGTTCGGCGAAGGCGGCGACGTGCTCGCCTATCGCAAGCTGCTGGAAACGCGCGACCTCGATGGCGTCATCATCGCCACGCCGTGGGAATTTCACGCGCAGATGGCGATCGATGCCATGCAGGCCAAGGTGCCCGTGGGCTGCGAGGTGGTGGCCGGCATCACCCTGCAGGATCACTGGAACGTATTGCGCACCCAGCAGCGCACCGGCACAGCGTACATGCTGCTCGAAAACGTCTGTTTCCGGCGCGATGTGATGGCGGTGCTGCAAATGGTGCGGGCCGGGTTGTTCGGCGAGTTGATTCATTTACAGGGCGGCTACCAGCACGACCTGCGCGGCGTCAAATTCAATTCCGGCAAGCCCGACGAGCCCTACGACAGCGGCGCCGAATTCGGCGGGAAAGGCTGGAGCGAGGCGCGCTGGCGCACCGCGCATTCGGTGTCACGCAATGGTGAGCTGTATCCCAGCCACGGCATCGGTCCGTGTGCGATGGCGGCCAACATCCACCGCGGCAACCGCTTCACCGCCATCAATGCCTTCGCCACCAAGGCGCGCGGGCTGCATGAATACGTCGAAAGCAAGGGCGGCAAGGACCATCCGAACGCGAAAGTCAGGTTTGCGCTGGGCGATGTGGTCACCACCACGCTCGCCTGCGAGAACGGCGAAACCATCCTGCTGCAGCACGATACCTCGTTGCCGCGCCCCTATTCGCTGGGATTTCGCGTGCAAGGCACCAGGGGCATCTGGATGGATGTGAACAAATCCATTCATATCGAAGGCAGGAGCCCACGGCACCGCTGGGAAGATGCCAAGCCCTACCTGGAGCAATTCGACCATCCGCTGTGGAAACGCCATGCCGCTGCCGCGGCCGATGCCGGCCACGGCGGCATGGACTTTTTTGTGGTGCACGCCTTTGTAGAAGCCCTCAAAGCCAATGCACCCATGCCGATCGATATTTACGATGCGGTCGCCTGGAGCGCCATCACGCCACTTTCCGAGCAATCCATTGCCGAAGGATTCAAGACCCTGCCCTTTCCCGACTTCACCGACGGCAAGTGGAAAGACCGCAAGCCGATCTTTGCGCTCAACGACCGTTACTAAGCGGCGCCGACGCAAGGGAAAAATGCCGAAAACCAAGCGCTGGCGCGGCTTTCCGGCTAAAAAGCCGCTGGAAGGCGCGCCAGTTCTGGAGTTTATGCCAGCGGTGCTGGCTGGCACCACATCCAGCCCCGCGTCGCGATCGCACCATCCGCCGGTCGCATTGCGCGCGGGCTCAACTCCGGCGATGATGTTTCCCACGCGCGGCCAACTTCGCCGCCCGGACCAGACTGATCCATGAATCCATCCAGCCCGCCCAAACCCTTCTCGATGATCCGCGAGTTTCACCTCGCGGACTGGTTCACGCTGGCCAACGCCGCCTGCGGTACCGGCGCCATGTTTGCCATGATGACGTACCTGCAGACCAGCGAATCCTCACACATCTACTTCGCCGGCTGGCTGATTGTCGCGGCGATGATCTTCGATGTGCTCGACGGCCGCATTGCGCGCTGGCGGCAGAAGTCCTCGGCGCTGGGTCGCGAGCTGGATTCGCTGGCCGACGTGATTTCGTTCGGCGTCGCGCCGGCGGTGATGGCTTACGGCTGCGGCATGCAGGGTCTGTACGACCGCATCATCCTGGTGATCTTCGTGGTGTGCGGTGTTTCGCGCCTGGCGCGCTACAACGTCACCGCCGAGGAGTTGTCCGGCGGAACCGGCAAGGTAAAGTACTTCGAGGGCACGCCCATTCCCACTTCGCTGCTGCTGGTGTTCGTGCTGATGATCGCCACCTGGCAGGGCGCGCTGCGCGAGAATCTATGGTTTGGCAAAGTCATGCTGGGCGGCTTCACCTTGCACCCGCTGGTGCTGCTGTTCCTGGTTTCGGGATCGCTGATGATCAGCCGCATCCGCATCCCCAAGCTCTGACCGGACGCCGCAGCAATGCCGCCGCGCGCCGCCAAAGCGAAATCAGCCGCCGGCAAAGCCGGCCCGCCGCACGACCCGGTCGCGGTCGATGCCTACATCCAGTCGCTCGACCATCCGCTCAAGAGCGAACTGGAAAAGTTACGCCGGCTGATTCTCGGCGTGCATCCCGATATCGGCGAGGGCATCAAGTGGAATGCACCAAGTTTTCACCTGCACGATTACTTTGCCACGACCAACTTGCGCGCCAAGGATCACCTGATGCTGGTGCTGCATACCGGCGCCAAGGCCAGAAATCTGCCGGAACCCCTGCGCATCAACGACCCTTCGGGACTGCTGACCTGGCATGCGCCCGATCGCGCGTCGATCAAGCTGGCCGGCATGCACGATCTCGCTGAAAAATCAGCGGCATTGAAACGCATCGTCGACCAGTGGGTGGCCTTCATGCGCAAGGTGCACAGCCCTTAAGAGCGACAGGGCTGGCGGCCGGCCCGCGTGCCGCCGTGTGGCGGCAGCGGGTTCAGCCGTTTAGCCGCCCAGGGCCACGATCATGGCGTGGATGGCTTCCTTCAGCTTGGCCTGCGCCATATCGGAACACTGTTCCTTGGTTGCTGAGGGCGATGCATCGAAAACGCTGGTGGTTTTTTCCGGCTTGTAGAGCATGGTCTTGCCATTGACGCCGAGCGGCATGAGCATGACGCGGGCCGCGACCACGCAGGTCTTGTTGGCGGTGAAACCACCCTCAGCGATGGTGGCAAAACCCCACTTCTTCGGCGGGTAGGCTTTGGCAACCTTGGCCGGAATCGCTTCCTCCCAGATGGTCTTCACCGCTTCCTTGTTGAGGATGAGTTCGGTCGAGTGATCGGTCGTCACATATTTCTGGACTTTGGGAGCGGCGATCGCACCGGTGGAGATCAACAGCGCGACGCTAAGCAGTACGATTTTCGTTTTCATGGGTTCCCTGTGAAATGAGTGGGCCGGCGAGGCATTTACCGAGGTGGAAGTATCGTGAAATCCCTTGCGCCCGTCAAACACCGGTAATCCGCAGGGTTCGCGGGATCACGCCCCCCCAGCGGGCCAGCCTGCAGGTGCGGGCACAACAATATCTGAGTATCCTAACGGGACCCCGACCTGCGCGCGGATGTGAATCGGCCCGGCGCGGCTTCTGGTGGCCAGATTTCGTGATGCGGCACGCACTCGATAACTTGCGGTACAGCTTGCGAGGCGCTCCAACCATGCTGAGGACTCAATGACCACCGGCGTTGTCCCCGAACTTTCCTTGTTTGTTGGCGTGACCGGTCATCGCCAAGTCGTTGATGAGGCCCTTGCGGCGGTATCCGCGCAGATTGAGAGCGTGCTGAAGCGCCTTGAAACCGAAGCGGCCGGCATGCGCCGGGTACTCCTGTCCGGATTGGCCGACGGCCCGGATCAGCTGTTCGTTGAACTGGCCCTCAAGCGGAATTGGGAAGTGATCGCCGCGCTGCCCATGCCTTACGCCGACTACCTGGCGGATTTTGCAACCGAGGCAAAGCGTGAGGCGCTAGCCAAACTCAAGGCAAAGTGCAGCGACACGATCGAAATCCCCTGGCCGGCCGTGCGCGATCCGGACCCGGTTGCCGCGCGCGAAAAGCAGTACCGCGAACACGCCATTTTTCTGGCCCGACATTCGCAAATCGTCGTTGCACTTTGGGACGGCGTACCACATCCGCCATCAGCAACCGATTGCACGGCCTATGTCGTCGAGCTGTGCAAGACCGGGCTTCCACCCATCGAAGGCGAAGTGCTTGCCGCGCCGGAAACTACCTCGCTGGTGCACATTCCGCTCGGACCAGGCACGGTGCCTGCGGAGAAAACCGCCACACGCAGGCGCAAACCCGTCGATCATGCGTTCGTACAGATCTGCAAGGAATTCAGGTCCTACAACCGTTCGGTAAAGAAGCTGCTGAAAAAAAACCAGCGCAAAGTTGACATCAGCCGCTCCTGGCTGATGTCCGAAGACGCGCTGCAACAAATCGACCCGGCCACCCGCGAGTTGGTTGATCACTTTGCCTGCGCCGACGTGCTGGCCCTCGATCGGCAGAAACAGCGCAGCGGCATCATCAAGCTGGCGTCGGTCGCCACCATCGTCGGCGCATTCGCGCAGGCAACCAACGTGTTGCTGGCGCAGACCCCGTGGATGATCACCTACGGCGTGGCTGTCGGCCTGGCCTATGGCCTGTACCTGACACTGTTTCGCTCGCCGATGTTCCGCATCGAAGACCGTTATCTGGAATACCGCGCGCTGGCCGAAGCCTTGCGGGTACAGGTGTTCTGGCGGCTGTCCGGGGTATCGGCCAACGTCGCCGAACACTACTTGCAGCTGGTCAAGACCGAGGTCGGCTGGGTGCGCGAGGCCTTGCGCAGCATGTCGCTTGCCACCTCGCTGGCGCCATCCAGCAAGAACAATCTGCCGGACGTGGCGGAAAGATTCTGGATCGACAGCCAGACGAGCTATTTTGTCGGGCCAAATCCACAGGTGATCGAAGGCAAGGCGCAACAGTGCAAGGCGCTGCAACAACGCTTCGACTTTGCGTCCAACGTGGCGCTGACCGTGGGCGCCTGCCTGGTCGGCACCGCCATCTTTGCCAGCATCTATCCCCTGCCCGTCGGCATCAAGGCCACGGCGTTCGCCTATTCAACCAGCCTGTTTCTGGTTGCCGCGGTTATCAAGGGTTATGTGTCGGCGATGGGATTCGGGGAACAGGCAAGCGGCTACGAAAAGGCCGGCGCCGTGTTTCGCAACGCCCAGCGCCTGTTCAAGCTGGATCCGTCAAACCGGCTGGAATGCCTGTTGGCACTGGGGAAATATGCGTTGGCCGAGAACGCCGACTGGCTGATCCAGCGCCGCAAGGACGCTTTCCGCGTGAGCCGGTGAACCGACAATGACCACCAACGCTGCCCCGGTTTCTCCCGCTGCCGTGCTTGCGGCGGCGCGACGCGCCCTTGCCTCGGGCGATGCGCTGACCGCCGTCGACCTGCTGCACGGCCTGGCCGCGGATGCCCGGACACGCGGCAGCGACCAGTTGCTGGCCGCCGCGCTGCTGCGTGCCGGCGCCCTGGACGACGCACACGAGCAAATCGCGGCACTGCTTGCCGCCGGCCATCGCGACGAAGAAACGCTGGGACTGGCTGCGCGCGAAGCCAAGGCGCGCTGGCAGCAGGGCGACGCCAACGCCCTGCTCGCGGCGCGCGACGCCTACCTGCAGGCCTTCCGCGAAACCCGGGGTACCTGGACCGGTATCAATGCGGCCACACTCACCCTGATCGCCGGCGACAAGCCGGCCGCGCAGCGCTACGCCAGCGAGGTACAGGCAGCCATTGCCGCCCTGCCGGGACCGGCCGGGTTCTGGGAGGTCACCACCGCGGGCGAGGCCGCGCTGATCCTGGGCGATATCGACGGCGCCGTCGCGCGCTACCGGGAAGCGCTGGCGATGGCACCGCGCGCGTTCGGCGACCACCGCTCCGCGCGCGACCACGCCTACGCCATCGTTGATGCCTCCGGCGCGCCGCGAAGCGCGCTGGCGGGTATTTTCCCGTCCATTGCGGTGGCAGCTTTTTCCGGCCACACCGTCGATCATGCCAAGCGCATCTCGCCGCGCTTCCCAGCGCAGGACGAGGACAAGGTCGCGCAAGCCATCGCCCACGCGATTGGCGAGCACCATATCGAAATCGGCATCTCGGCTGCCGCTTGCGGGGCCGACATCATGTTTGTCGAGGCCATGCAGGCCGCGGGCAAGGAAACCTATATCGTGCTGCCCCACCCGGCCGAGGTGTTTCGCAAGATCAGCGTCACCGATATCGGCGGCGCGGACTGGGGGCAGCGCTTCGACCAGGTCATGGCCAAGGCCACCGAAGTCAGCGTGCTCGCGCCGCACCCGGGCGAAAACCTCGCCTATCAGTTTCACGGTGCGGTCATGGCCGGCAGCGCCATGTTGCGCGCCGAGGCGGTGGGGGGACGCGCGCTGGGCCTGGCCTATTGGGACGGTGAACTCGGTGGTGTCGGCGGCACCAGCACCGTGATCGAGGAATGGGCGCAGCGCGGCCTGCAAACTCTGTTGCTGCCCTGCGGGCATGAGCCAGGGGGAATGATGTCCGAAAGCCGCGCCCGCGCCGAGCTGCAAGGCGTGGACCTGCGCTGCGCCAACGGCCAGCGGGTGGTGTCGATCGTGTTCGCCGACGCCGTCGGCTTCAGCCGCCTCAGTGAACTGCAGGTGAAAGCCTTCGTGCAGGAATTCTGGGGCCGCGTCGGCACCCTGCTGGATCGCCTGCCTGCAAATGCCCTGCGCACCGCCAACACCTGGGGCGACGGCCTGTTCATGGTGTTTGACGACGCCTTGCACGCCGCCTCGACCGCGCTCGATATCGCCCACTTGATTGCCAGCACACCTTGGGCGACGCTCGGACTGCCGGCGCAGACCGATATCCGTATCGCCCTGCACGCCGGACCGGTCTACGAAATCACCGACCCGGTGACCAAGCGCCCCGGCTTTGCCGGCATGCATATCAGCCGCGCGGCGCGCATCGAACCGGTGACGCCGCCGCGCGAGGTCTATGTCAGCGAGGCCTTTGCCGCACTATTGGCTTTCGATGATAATCAGGCTCAGTTCCACTGCGAGTATGTTGGCACGGTGCCGATGGCCAAGGACTACGGGCGCTTTCGAACCTACCGGCTTACCCGCCGCCGATCTTAGCAGCCACCTACGACAGGCAGCCCGCCACGATGCCCGATCAGAGCGCCATGCTGGACAGCGTCGACTACGAGGAATTCTGGGAGGAATTGCTCGCCGACATCGAGGAACACCGCGTGGTGCCGGTCATCGGCCCCGACCTGGTAACGGTATCGCGCAGCGACGGCGACACCAGCCTGTATCTGCTGCTGGCGCGGCGGCTGGCCGAAAAACTTCGAGTCGATCTGTCGACGCTGCCGGACAAGGCCACCCTGAACGACGTCGCCAGCGCCTTCGTCGCGCGTGGCGGGCGTCGCGAGGAAATGTATCCGAAGCTGCGGCTGCTGCTGCGCGAGGTCAACCCGGCGCCTTCCGACGCGCTGCAGAAGCTGGCATCGATCTCCGGTTTCGAGCTGTTCATCACGCTGATGTTTGATTCGCTGATGGTCGACGCGCTGAACCAGACGCGCTTCGGCGGCGAATCGCGTACCCTCGAACTGGCCTTTTCACCGGCGCGCGCCGACGACCTGCCCCGCGAATGGCAGCGGACGGATATTCCGATCGTTTACCACCTGCTGGGCAAACTCTCCGCGGCACCCGAATACGCGGTCACCGACGAGGATGTGCTCGAATTCGTCACCTCGCTGCAGTCCGAGGTGCGCCGACCCAACCTGCTGTTCGACGAATTGCGCGGCAGCCACCTGCTGGTCATCGGCGCGGCACTTCCCGACTGGCTGGCGCGCTTCTTCCTGCGCGTGGTCAAGAACCGGCAGTTGTCGCTGGCGCGCAGCGAGCGCGAAATACTCATCGACCCCACGGCCGCAGGGGATGCCAGCCTGGTCAGCTTCGTCAGCAATTTCAGCTATGGCACGCGCGTCATCGGCCTCGAACCGCGCGCCTTCGTCGACGAGTTGCAGCAGCGCTGGGTGGCCTCCGGGCGCCACCTCGTCACCCCCGCTGCGCGCGCGCCGACGCCGACCGTAGTCGCGGGCGGCACACCACCGGCCGAGACGCGCGAAGCGATGCGTCCCGGCAGCGTCTTTCTCAGCTACGCCCGCGAGGATTTGCCGCACGTGCTGGCGCTGAAGGCGGCGTTCGATCGCGCCGGCGTGGACGCCTGGCTGGACAAGGACCGGCTCGAGGCGGGCGACCTGTACGACCAGAAGATTCGCCGGTTCATCAAGACCTGCGCCGTGTTCATACCCATCATTTCGCAAAATACCGAGCGGCGGCTTGAGGGATATTTCCGCCGCGAATGGAAGCTGGCGGCCGAGCGCGCGCAGGGTATCGCCGAACAGATCGCCTTTGTGCTGCCGGTGGTGGTGGATGAGACGCCGGAATACGGCGCCGCGGTGCCGGAATGCTTCCTGGACGCCCAATGGACGCGGGTGGTGAACGGTGAACCCGGCGGCGAATTTGAAAAGCGGGTAGCGGCCATCGTCAGCGAATTCCGTCGGCGCAACGGGCAGGCGGCGTGAGCGAAGGCCTGCCGGTCCTGGACGCGGAGCATCCCTGGCCGGGGCTGTTCCCCTATGGTGAAGATGCCCATGCGTACTTCAACGGCCGCGAGCGGGAGACCGTCGACCTGCTGCGGCTGGTGCGACGCGACGCGCTGACGCTGCTGTATGGCCAGAGCGGCCTGGGTAAATCGTCGCTGCTGCGCGCCGGCCTGTTCCCGAAGCTGCGCGAGGAAGCGCTGCTCCCTGTGTATATTCGCCTGGACTTTCGCAACCGCTCGCTGGGGCTGCGCGAACAGACCTGGAACATCCTGCGGTCGGCCATGTCCGCCGCCGGCATCGATGGCCGGCTGCCGCGTGATGACGAATCGCTGTGGGCGTACTTTCACGCCGCCGACCTGGAACTCTGGGACGCAGGCAATCGCATGGTCACGCCGGTATTGGTGTTCGACCAGTTCGAGGAAATCGTCCAGGCCGGCGAGGAGCGGGAGCTGGCACCGCGCCTCGATGCCTTCATGGAGGAACTGGCCGACCTCGTCGAGAACCGCATTCCGGCCGAAATCACCCGGCAGCTCGAGCTCGATCCCGACAAGGTCGCGGCGATCGACTTCAACGCCCTGCGCTTTCGCTGCGTGGTGGGTTTTCGCGAGGATTTCCTGCCTGACCTGGAACAGCGTTTCACGGCCCACAACCTGTCCACGCAAAGCCGCCTGCGTATCACCAAAATGGGCGAGGCGCAGGCCATGGCGGCGGTGGAAAGAACCGGCGGCAAGCTGGTCGATCGTGAAGTCGCCCATCGCATCGTGCAGTTTGTCTCGGCCGCGACCGGGCGCGCCGCGCAACGCTTCGTCGAGATCGAGCCGGCACTGCTGTCGGTGGTCTGCTTTGAACTCAACAGTCGGCGCCTGGCCCGCAGCGAGGCACGCATTTCGGCCGACCTGCTGGCCGGCGCGCAGGACCAGATCATCGCCGAGTTTTACCAGCGCGGCGTCGCCGACCTCGATCCGAAGGTGCAATCCTTCATCGAGCGCGAACTGCTTACCGAATCGGGCTATCGCGACAGCTGCGCCCTCGATGATGCCGTCCAGCGCCACGGCATCCCGCGTGAGGCACTGCAAGCACTGGTAGACCGGCGCGTACTGCGACAGGAGGAGCGGTTCGGCGTGCTGCGCGTCGAGCTCACGCACGACGTGCTGGCACCGGTGGTACGCGAGCGTCGCGACCGGCGCCAAGCCCTCGAGGCCAGCGAGCGGGACCGCCAGCGCGAGAGCGCGCGCACCCGCCGCAACCGCATGCTGCTGGCGGTTGGCGGCGCGCTGATGAGCGTGGCGACGATACTGGTGGTGGTGTTTTTCAACCTGTTCCGCCAGGCGGAGCGCGAGAAGTCCCGCGTGATCGAGGCGCAATCGACACTGTTCCTGTCTCGCGCCAATGCCAGCCTGGAAAACAATGTCCCGGCAGAACCGGTACGCTACCTGGCACAGGCCATCGCGCTCAACCCCCGAAATGAAGGGGCCATCGCCCGCCTCGCCAGCCTGGCCACGCAGCGCAGTTTCGCGCGCAAGGTGTGGGAAAAGGAGTTCGGCCAATCCGGGGACAGCACTGGCGCCGTGGTGGCGCTCGATGGCGACGGGTTTGCCTTCCTGTCCAACAACAGCAGCTGGCGATTTGCGCAGGTCATTGCCGGCAAGCCGCACCCGTCGCTGCGAGAGTTGTGCGCCGCGCAGCCTGGCAAGGGCGACGCACCCGGCCTCGCCTCCTTCAATTTTGAGGCGACAGCCGCCGCCTCACCCGCCGGCGGCGCCCGCATCGCCGCTGCCGAAGTCGAGCTCGGCGTGGGCCAGGCTGGCGCCGATGCCCACGCGCGATTCCGCGCGCGCTGCACGGCGCCCGCCGGCAAAAATGCCGCAGCCGATATCACGACGCGCTTGCGCGCCGTTGAGCCCGGCTCCGGCGCCGTGTGGCAAATGGCCGGATCCGGCCTGGTGCGCGAGACGGCCGATGGTGCATCGCGCGAAACCATAGTCGACACAGAGGCACTCGGTGACATCATCCGCGTCATGCCCGCCGCCTACGGTGCAGCGGCCATCATCGTGGGCGAAAAGGGCGCCGCGCTTTACGTACGGAAACGGCCGGAAAAAAGTGACCAGAAAACATTCTTCCGAGCCGCCGGCATCGCGAAGGCGGACGACAGCGGCGCGCCATTTGCCAATGCGGTCGCTGCAACCTTTGACGGTGCCGGCAGGTTCGCCCTGGTGTCGTTCGAAAATGGCACCTGCCAGCTTTGGGAAACCGCTGCGGCACGCGCACGGTGGAGCCGGGACTGCGGGCGGGATGTGCAGGCATTTGTGCCGGGGCAGCCGTGGATCGCGCTGTCTGCACGCGCCGCGCCCGGCACGCTGATCGAGATCGTCGCCATCACCGACGGACGCCCGCTGGGTTCGCTGGCCCAGCCGCTGTCAGTCAATCACATCGCTTTCGCACCGGGAGGCGCAATGGCCGTGATGGCTTCCCAGGATCGCACCGCCAAGGTCTATTCGCTGCCCCGGCTGGCGCAGGTCGGCGCCACACTACTGCACGAGGGCGCGGTGGTCGAGGCGCATTTTCGAAATGCTGCCGGCACGCAGGTGGTCACGGCTTCGTTCGATGGTTCCGCGCGCCTTTGGGATTGGCAGAGCGGCCGCATGCTGGTGGAGCCGATGCTGCACCCGGGCCCGGTGCTGTTCGCCCGGCCGGTCCTGAATGGCGCTTACCTTCTCACGCTCGGCGATGACCGGCGCCTGCGGCTGTGGCGAGCCGATGCGGTCGCCGGCGCATCGGCGCAACCTTCGATCCGCGCACCTGCCGTCACCGCTTCAGGAGACCGCATCGCCTATCTTGATGCGGGCGCCGCGGCGTCCGTCACGGCCGGCGCGGGAGCGGTAAGCAATCGCGTCATGGTTGCAGCGCTCGCCGCAGAGCCAGTCAGCACCAGTCCCTTGAAGAACGCGAAGGCGGTGTATGACGCGCCTGGCGCGGTCGAAGCGATGTCTTTCAGCGAAGATGGCAAGCAACTCGCGATTTCGGGTCGCGCGACATGGCTGGCGGTGGTCGCGATTGACGGCAGCACCCCACAACGCGTGCTGCATATGCCGTCGCCTGTGGAGCGTGCCGCATTTGCGCCGGGCGGCGCCCTTCTCATCGCGCAGCTGGCCGACAACTCCATTCGGGTAATCGATCTCGCCACGGGACGCCAGTCGGGCCTGACGATCACCTCGGCACAAGCGATTGTCGATTTCGGTGCATCCAGCGATGGCAAGTGGCTGTCGGTGGCGACCGGTGCGCAACTGCAGGTGTTTGACCTGCGCACGGGCTATGCGGTGGCGCGCGTCGCACCCGGCGGCATCGTGGCGGCTGCGATCCACCCATCGCGCGCTGAAATTGCGTTCGCAACCCGCAGTGGCCTCACGATCTGGCGCCCCGAACTTGACCCACGCGGCATAAAGAAGAACACAGGCAGCGATTCCCAGACCGGTGGCGCGCAATCCACGGATGGAGGCAAGGCCGCCCGGGAAATTTCACCGAACGAACGCTCGTTCCTGCCGTTGAAAAAATTGCTGGTGAGCATGCGGTTCACGCCAAATGGCAAAACCATTGCAGCCTATTCGATCGACGGCATGGTGTCGACGTGGGATACGGCTTCACTTGAACAGGGACCCGAGTTGCGGCACAGCAGCTCCGTTGTGTCGATGGGCATGAGCGGCGATGGACGGTGGCTCACCACGACCACGCTTGATGGACTTGCGCGCGTGTGGGACCATCGTACCGGCCAGTTGATGACCGATCTCATTGACTTGCGCGACAGCGAACGGGAACTCATGGTGCTGGGAGCAGGGACATGGGCGCTGGTGCAAGCGCAGGTAATGGGAGGCACGGCATCGTCATTGCAGTCGGCGACAGTCGGACGCACATATTATGACTGGCGGATGCTGGGACTGGGATTCAAGGAAATGCCCCCGGCCTGGTTTGTACCGACAGTTGCGACGCTGGCCAGTGGTGCCGAATCTGCAGTCGTGGTCAACCAGACGGACCACAAAGCCGAGAGTGCCGCTTTCGCCTGGTGGGAAAGCTGGCTTCAATACGTGGCCACCAGACATGGGGTAAACGTCAAATGAGCAAATGTCATTCGGATGCAAACGGGGCGCCCGCAAAGCCGGTACGCGGGAGCGAACGCGGCTTTACCCTGATCGAGCTGATGATCGTGGTCGCGATCATTGGCGTGCTGGCGGCCGTCGCCATTCCTGCATACCAGGACTACACCATCCGCGCCAGGGTAGCTGAAGCCTATTCTCTGGCCGACCTGGCCAAATCCGGGGTGGCTGAATATTACGGACGCTGGGGTCGCTTGCCGGAGAACAACGCCGCAGCGGGCCTGTTCCCGCCCGAATCCTATCGGGGTCGCTATGTGCAATCCATGGAAGTGAAAGACGGCGCTATCCGGATCGCTGTCCGGATTGATCAGAGCAAAACACAAACCTACGCTCTTTACCTGCGACCGGCGCTCCCGGAATCCGGTACGTTCGGTGTGATCTCGTGGGTCTGTAACAAGGGAGGCAAAGAGTTTGGCAATGGGTTCAAGGTGGCCGGCGAAACCGGGCCGGATATTCTGCCCAACAAGTATTTGCCGGGTACATGCAAATGATCGCCGGGACGCGGCGAATGACCACATCACGATCGGCCATGTACTCCAGTTATGGGGCGCAGCGTGAGTTGCTCATGGTCATCGCGATCATCGGCATTGCCGTCGCCTTGCTGATACCGAACTATGCAAATGCCGTATTCAAGGCAACTCTGATGGAACCGATTGGCCTGATGCATCCATTGAAGCTGGAAGTGGTCGAGAGGATTGCCCTCACCGGCACCTGGGAGGATGCGACAGGTGACGGATTGGGCGCGACGGACGCGAATCCGCTGGTGCGGCGTGCGGCGGGCCCCAAGCGCATCGCCAGTGCTCGCGATCTCGAGGAGACGCAGGCCAGCCTGGCTCGCAGTGAGGCCGCCGCAGCCGGCATCGAGGGACTGGGCACGCGAAGGCAATCGTCCAGCAATGCCGTGATGGGTTTGAGCAATGGCATCCCGATGGCAGTTGTTGCGTCATCATTCGTCGACCAGCCCTCCATTGTTGAAATGCGACCAATCATCGACCCGGCGGCGCCGGCCGTGGTCAACTGGCTTTGCGGAAAGCAGTTGACCTTCCGCGGGCAGCAGGCTGTCGCGCCGCGCGAACCCATCGTTCCAGCATCTCTGCTTCCCATCACCTGCAGGAACCGCCTATGAACAAGAAACAGCGCACCCTTGTCGCATCCCGGCTCCGACAGTTCAGTGAACTGGGTCAGGCAGCCGTGTCCATGAAAACAGCACTTGCGGCCGCAACAGCCGACAATCCGCTTCCCGGCATGAAAGCGGGTACCCAGACTCCCCCAACCTCTTTCGAAGAATTCCTGCCGGCTTCATTGCCCCACACCATTGCGCTGCTGAAAGCGGGCAGCGCCGAGGAAAGCGCGATCGTTGCAGGTGCGGCATCCGAATTGCTCGACTCGCAGGGCAACCAGTCCGCCGGCTGGTCGACCCTGACAATCAGCATCGTCGGTGCGGGGCTGACGGTAATCCTTATCAGCATCTTCGTCCTGCCTGTGTTCAAGGACATGTTTGAATCCTTTGGCGCCGACCTGCCCGCCCCCACTCTGCTGACCTTTTTCCTGGCGCAATGGGTGGTCGCACCGCTCGGTGTGCTGCTGCTGTTGCTGGTTATTGCCAACAGAATCTGGAAGGTACGCCCCGCCATACTCGGCAGGCATACGGCAACAATCGACGGCCTTTTCATGCGGCTTCCGCTGATTGGGCACGCTACACGCGTCAATGAGACCAAGAAACTTGCGTACTGGCTGGCTGCCTGCGGCCCGGACGGCGACATCAAGCTTCGCCTGGACTGCCTTGCCGAACTGTCCGGCGAGAGCCAATTGAGCCGCCAGTCGCAAGCCCTGGCAAAGTGTGTGCAGAAGAGCGGGGCATTGATCGATGCCGTTGCCGCTTCCGACTACCTGCCCGGCTTTGCGATGGTGTTGCGCGAGGCCAAGGCCGAAGGCAATGGTAACGATGCGGCAGCCAGGCAAAAGCTCTTCGCCTATGCCAGCGGATTGGATGCGCGCTCCGACGCAATGATCGCCAAATTGACGCTGATTGCCCACATATTCATTGGTCTGGTGGTAGGAATATTCGTGCTGGGGATGTATTTGCCGATCTTCAAAATGGGTTCTGCGATCTAGGAGCAAGCATGAACAAGCAAAAGGGCTTCACCCTCATCGAACTCATGATCGTCATCGCCATCATGGGCATTCTCGCCACCGTCGCGCTGCCGACCTACCAGGAGCGCGCCATACGCGTTCAGGTGGGCGAGGCGACCGGCCTTGCCGAATTCGCCAAGGAAAGCATCGCTGCGTACTACCGCGCCAACAAACGCATGCCCAAAAACAACGCCGAAGCCGGTCTGCCGCCGGCAGACAAGATCATCGGCAACTACGTCACCGGGCTTGAAGTCGCCGACGGCGCGATCCACGTCACGCTGGGCAATCGCATCAATCGTAACGCCGCGGGCAAGGTGTTCTCGATTCGCCCGGCCGTTGTCGCCGCTTATCCGCAGATCCCGATCGCCTGGAATTGCGGGGTAGCAACACCGCCAGCCGGCATGAAGGCGTATGGCGACAACCGCACCAGCCTGGCGGCGCCTTTTCTTCCAGTGGATTGCCGCAGCTAGCCGGGGCGCAGGTCGCGACGCGACCGTTAAGACACGCCGGCTCGCCGAAAGGCCGTGGACGCAATCACGGCCTCAAGCCCGCACGCTGCGCGAGTGCAAGAAAACGTGGGTGATTGTGCAGGGCGAGAAGGCGCGGGTCGCTCGTGAGGTTCCAGGTCGGCTCTCCAGTCGATGCCTCCATGGCTTCGTTGATCGACAGTAAAGCTTTGTCAACTTCCCCCAGTTCAAGCAGGTAACCGGCGGCTTCCATGCGCGTGATTCCGCTGCGGGTTCTATCGGCCACAAGTGCATCAAGCAGGCCGTTCCAGCCGCCCTGCTGGTAACACTCGCGCAAGAACGCTGCTGCGTTCGGTTGTCCGGCGCGCTCAAACGCCTTTGCACGGCTCTCCACAAAAAGTGCGTGGTCACCGGATAGCTGGGCAAGGCAGGCGAGCTCTTCATAAGGCATCGACCAGGATGGCGACATGGCGATCACGTCGTCTATGCCGCTCCTCGCGAGCCCAAATTCCCGTTTGAACATCGCAAGACTGGCGCGGCTGAGGCAGATCGTTGCCGAAAGGGGATCGATGGCAAATGCACGATCGAGGCAACGCTGTGCATCATCCAGTTCCCCCAGCGACCAGTGCCGCTGGGCGACCAGGCGCAGAACCTGGCTGTTGTTTGGCGCCAGTTCCGCCGCCTTGTCCATGGCCTCGATCCATTCGGCGTAATTGCGACGTTGCGACAATGCATGGGCGGCCAACGCAAGATGCGCGCTGGCATTGCGTGGATCGAGCCGCAGCGCCGTCTGCGCAGCACTCAACGACTGCTGCGTGAGATCTTGCTTCTGTTCCACAAGGTGTGTCGACAGCAGTCCGAGGGCATGGGCGAGCCCGGAAAACGCACTGGAGCAGCGAGGGTCTATGTCGATGGCTTCCCGAAAGCGCTTGATTGCGGTCTCGATGCTCACCCGGGTGCGCTGTTCCAGGAGAAATCTCGCCTGCTGGCACTTTTGCTGCACCTCGGGATTTTCCGGCCGTGTCTCGGTGGCCTGGGCGATCTCGCGCGCGATGTCGGCGTTCGGTGCAGATGGCATACCCAGCAGCGTGGTGCGAAGTTCGGTAACGACACGTTGGGCAATGTCGTCCTGTACCGCAAAGATATCGTCCAGCGTGCGGTCGTATGTCTCGCTCCACAGATGCGAGCTGTCGGCACAGCGCACCAGTTGAACGGAGATACGAACCCGGTTGCCACTTTTCCGTACACTGCCTTCAAGCAATGTGGCGACGTTGAGCTTTTGGCCAATGGAAGCGACGTCGTCGCCCTTGCCCTTAAACACAAACGACGATGTGCGTGCGATCACGCGCAATCCCTTGATCTTGGCCAGCACGCTGAGAAGTTCATCGGCCAGGCCATCGGAAAAGTACTCGTCCTCGGCGCTGGCGCTGCGGTTGGCGAACGCAAGTACCGCGATGGAAGGTGTTTCGTCTGCTTGCGTAGTCCGCTCGATCACAGGGCCAAACTCAAGCACTGGCGCGGCTTCCAGGGCATTTTTGGCCGAAGAACCGCGCCCGGCAAGGAGTTTGGCCACACGCGCGCAAAAGGCGGCGATTGCGGCGTCGCCGTCAATTCGCGTCCACTGCCGCTCGCGGAATTTGTCCGGGACCAGTGCGTCGGGTTGCGCAACACCGTCCAGCATCACCGGCAACAGGAAGGTCTTGTGGTCGGCCATATCGAGCATCCGATCGACCGCGAAGTTCCACTCGCGCCGAAAATAGCCTTCCTCGCGCGATTGCGTATTCGGCGAAATGATCGGCACGAACAGCGCGCATTCCTTGATCTGCTTTCGGATCGACGCATCCCAGGCATCGCCGCCGCGCAATTCACTTTGATCGAACCAAACTTCCAGCCCGGCTGCGCGCAGGGCATCGCAGATGCGGCGCGCGCTGTCGGCGTCTTGCGAGGCGTAGCTAAGGAAAATGGCAGGCTTCATTTGCCCGATGCAGGCGGTACCGCCCCGAACTGCAGGTCGAACCAATCGTGGGTGTCGCGAGCCATGAGATCAAACCATCCCAGTGTGGAATGTCCGCCCGGATAGGTCTTGTGCGCCTTCTTGCCGGCCGGGCTGCCCAGCAATTTGAACAGCGGCACCTGTGAGGTTTCATAGGGAAAGCGGATGTCCTCGCGGCCATTGATCATCAGCACCGGCGCCTTCACGCGCGGTGCGTAGGTCGCCCCGTCGTACTCCGGTGTCAGGTAATCGCCATCGTCGAGCGCGCCTTCAATGCCGCCGGCTAGGAACACCGCGGCGCTGATGCGCGGTTCCAGCGCGAGCAGCATGGAGCCCCAAACGGCGCCGAAACTCAAACCAAAGTAGCCAATGCGGTCCTTATCGATCTCATTGCGCGTGAGCAGGAAATCCACGCTGCGCCGCATTTCGCTCACATACTGCGCCGAACGCTCCCGGTAGAAATCGCGATCCGCCTCGATCTCCGCAAAGCGTTCATAACTCCCCTTCCAGATGGGAACCAACAGCGCACGCCCGCCGCGCACGATCATTTCCGGGAAAATCCAGTTGGCTTCGGCGGTTTCGCCCACCTTGTCGTAAGGCTTGTTGATCAGCAACATGCCGGAACCGTGCATCAGCACCACCACCTGATACGGCGGCTTGGCGTTCTTTGGAAAATAGAGATACGCATTCATGCGCTCGTTGCCGTATCCCGTGGCGTAACTCACCTTGGTTCTCGTCCAGTAGGGCGAGACAGGTGACTCCCCCGGCTCGGTGCGAATATCGAGCGGCGCCCGGCTTTTCTCAAAGAACCGCGTGTAGACGGCATACTCGGCATCCGTCACCGGCTTGCGATCGGCACTGCCGCGAACCTTTATTTCCTCGGCGGGCGCCTCGGCTTTCTCATTTCGCGCTGCGCCGGTCCGTGTCATGCATCGAAAGCCGATGTCTTCTATACGCGCCCATGGCGAATGCGGGGTCGCGTAGCTGTACTGGTATTGCACATCCAGCCAGGAACCGCCGACGGCAATTGCCTGGCCCTTGTTGGTGCGGGTCGAGATCCATTCGCGCACATTGCCCGCCATGTCCACCGCACCAAAGGCACCAATGGTCCGGCTGCCGGCCGAACTGCGCGGCCCCTTGCCACTGAAATTGGCCGAGGGCAGGATGGCCGGCACAAGCAGGAACCAGCCACCGGCCGAGTCAGCGTGATACCAGTGATACAGCGTAGGCAATTCCTTGCCGGCGAAGCTCGCGTAGGCAGCGGACTCATACCAACTGATGCCGCGCACCGGCAAATCACCCTCGCCGTCGGCGAAGTTGCCTAGCTTCCACGTTGCCGGACCGGGCCGACCGGTGGCATCCTTGAACCGGCTCATGGCTTCAGCGAACGGAACGACTCGCGCGCCATCCATCATTGGTTGTTGCCAAAAGTCTGGCTTGCCGTAGCCGCCGGCGGCCACGAAGCGCGCGTAGTCACGATTGCGCACTTCCAACCGGTCGATGGCAAAGGCATCGAGCTTCACCTCCTGCGCCACCTTGAGGCCGATCAGCCCGCCGATGCTGATGGTGCCGGGCTGGACCGGCACCATCCCGCCATCCACGCCGTCGGCGGCTTGCTTATTCGGCCTGAATTCAAGCGTCATGTTGGTTGCCGCCGGCTGCACAAGTTGGTGCACGGCGCCGTCGGGCAGCGTGGCACGCCACTCCATTACGCCACGCGCCACGGACACCTTCTCCAGTGGCGCCGTCCCCAGCATGGTCCAGGCACCGTCGCCCTTTTTTGAGTCATAGGTGCGCTGCTCAATCTTCGCGCCGGGCGGCGTGGAAGTCACGTTGACGACGCGCGAATATGTGCCGCGCAATTCCGGCGTCAGCTGGTCGGTGGCCCCGGCCGCTTCGACCTCACGCGCAAGCAGGAAGGCTTCCATGAATTTGCCGCCGCGGCTGAGCTCAGCCACCCTCGCCAGCCCTTCAGCCACGAACCGCGCCTTGCGCTCGCGGTCGACGGCGACGCCGATGGCAATCGCGATGACCAGCAGCGCGCAAACGCCGGCGACGATCTTCCACGTCATGCCTTTTCGGGAACCTGTCGCCCGGGGTTTGGCTGACGGCGGTGATGCCGGCACGCTTTCCAACGTCCCGTGGTCGCTGCGCGCCCCCACTTGCGTTTGCGGCGACGCCCCTTTTTCCAGCATCGCCGATCGGGGCGCCTCGCCAGCCTCACCAGATGCGGGGACGGACCCAGTCTCGCCTGCAGGCTCGGTGCCGCCGATGACCCTTGCCACCTGCTCCGCAAACGCGACGATCGCCACATCACTGTTTACCCGTGACCATTGACGTTCGCGGAATCGCTCGGGCACCCGCGCGCCGGCTTCCGGCGTGCCGTCAAGGATCACCGGCAGCAGGAACGGCTCATCGTCGGAAATCAGGTGGGAGCGATCAATGGCCAGCTTCCATTCCAGCCGAAAGTAACCTTCCGCCCGCGAATTGGTATTGGCGGAAATGACCGGCACGAACAACCCGCACTCCTTGATCTGCTTGCGGATCGACGCATCCCAGGCGTCGCCGCCACGCAATTCACTTTGATCGAACCACACCTCCAGCCCGGCCGCGCGCAGGGCCTCGCAGATGCGGCGCGCGGCATCGGCGTCTTGTGAGGCGTAGGAGAGGAAGATGGCTCGAGAATTCATATCGCCTCAATCAACCAAACGCATTTTTTTGAGCAGCGCCGTCCAGCGCGGATCGCTTTGCACCGCTTCGAAATGATGCGACCACGGCAGCAGCAAGGTAATGCCTGCGTCGCGCGTGACGTAGGCATGTTCCAGCCACTTGAAGGTCGCCTCGATTTCGCCACTGGCGGCGTAGCTCATTGCGACCTGCATTCCGGCAATATCCCCGTAGCCTCGAATGAGCGCCTGTAAGTACGATTCCGCTTCCGTCACGCGCCCCGCCGCGCGGTTCAACACTGCGAGGGAGGCGAGCCGGCTCCACTCGGTCGTGTCACCCTGCGCGAGCGCAATGGCCTCTTCGATGCGCTTCTGGGTGAGCAGGACGAGGCAGGCAAGATAGCGGTATGCAACCCCGTCGGGCGCGATTTTCAGGGCCTCCTGCACGGCGTCGAGGGCAGCGACCGAGTCTCCCATGGCATCGAGGAGCAAGCTGAGAGAGAAGAATGCCTGGGCGTTCAAGGGATCAAGACTGATCGCGCGCTCAAAATAACCGACCGCTTCCCTGTACCGTCCACGAATGGTCAGCAAATAACCAGCCATTTGAAGCACCGCGGCATTGCCGGGCGCATGTGAATGGGCACAGGCTAGCGATGCCTCTGCGGCCTCCCAGTCCCAGTCCTGATGCATCCGGATATGGCCCAGTGCCAGATGCGCATCGACAAGATCCGGCGCAAGTCTCAACGCACGTTGCACCTCACGACGCGCGCGCGCGACCGTTTCGACGATGGGGAACACGCCATAAACTGCCCCCTGCACGAGCGCGTGGGCCAGCGCCGCATAGCCCCGCGCAAAATTGGAGTCAAGTTTCAGCGCGGCCTCGAGATACGAGACCGCATTCATGACATCCGCTTGCGACATCCGCCCCACCAGA
The DNA here is from genome assembly GCA_044229235.1 of Usitatibacteraceae bacterium. Taxonomy (GTDB): domain Bacteria; phylum Pseudomonadota; class Gammaproteobacteria; order Burkholderiales; family Usitatibacteraceae; genus UKL13-2. The sequence continues at coordinate 100,511 of JBGATH010000004.1, read as the reverse complement.
AAGCGCGCTTTCAGATACAGCGCGTACGCTTCACTGTTCTCGCTGCGGCCCGCCGATGCGAGCGAAATTTCGCCCTCCACCGGCTGTGCTGCATGCGCGTCGCGCGCTGTCCCCAGCAGCGTTTTGCGCAGCGCCGCCACAACAGATTGCGCGATGTCGTCTTGCACCGCGAAGATGTCATCGAGCGTGCGATCGTAGGTCTCAGACCACAAGTGGTAACCGTCCGCCACCTTGATCAACTGAACGGCGATGCGCGCGCGGTTACCCGATTTCCTGACGCTGCCTTCGAGCACGGTTTGCACGCTGAGGGCGTGGCCGATTTCCGCGACCGTCGCCGACTTGCCCTTGAAGGAAAAGGCCGATGTGCGTGCGGCGACACGAAGTCCCTTGATTTTGGCGAGCACGCTGAGCAACTCATCGGCGAGCCCGTCGGAGAAGTACTCGTCATCCGCGCTAGCGCTGCGATTGGCGAAGGCCAGCACGGCGATCGAGACATTCGCTTCGGCTGCCGGCACGAGCACGTTTTCCGTCGCCGCGTTTTGCATCACTGCAACACTAGCGGGTACCCGCAGCCCCGCCTTGCGCAGACCTTCGACAATGTGTTCAACCATTTCCGCCGACAGGCCAAAACCCGATAGTGCCGAGCGCGCGATCAGGGCAAAGTCCGGTCGTTGTGCCAACAATTCACTCAGGGCCTTGGCGGCTGCCTCGCGCTCGCCCAGCTGGGCATGCGCGCAGGCAAACCACATGTTCGTGTAGAAATAGCCCGGCATATTGATCTTGCGGGCCGCCTCGAGCGCCCCCCGATAATCGAGCCGGCGATACGCGTCAGCCGTCAGCGGAATCCAGTAGAAACCGGGGTGATTGGGATTGAGCTGGCGGGCACGTTCGACCAGCGCGCAACCCTTTTCCCAGTCGCCGGTAAAGGCGATCAACATGCCAATTCTCATGCTGGCGCTGGCGTCAACCGGGTTGAGTGCCAATGCCCGCTCTGCAGCATGACGCGACGCCTCGCGTTCGTCGTTGTAATGCAGGGCCCAGGCGAGATACAGGTACGCAAGGTGATTGGATGGGCCGGCCGCGACAGCGCGCCGCGCGGCCGCAAGCACACGACTGCCGGAATCGGGGAGCGGATTGAAACCATTGGTCAGCTCATGCAGGATCACCTGCGACAGCATCGCCCAACAGTCGGCGTTGTCCGGCGCCTTTTCCACCGCGCGTTCAAGTAACTCCCTGGTCACCGCATGATCCTGAGACGTCAGGCGTTCCATGTAACCGAAACTGCGCAGAACCGCTTCGTAGGGCGTGAGCAGTTCGGGCGCGCGATCACGCAGCCGACTGCTCATACTGTGCGCCAACACACCGTACGAATCGGCGATGGTGGAAACGATGCGGGGTACGAGATCATCCTGCAAGGCAAACACATCTTCCGGCTTGAACGGGCGTTCGTAAGTTTCGGCCCATAGCGTTGCGCCGGAATGCACATCGACCAACTGCACCGAGACCCGCAAGGACGCGCCGGCGCCACGCAGGCTGCCCTCGATCACATAGCGGGCACCCAGTGCATTGCCGGCAGTTCGCACGTCAACGGTGTCGCCGGAAAATGCCAACGTGGCGCCGCGGGCGATCACGCGCAGATACGAGAACCGCGTAAGCCCGGTCACGACGTCTTCGGAAATGCCTTCTGCCAGCGCAACAAGATCGGGGTTGCTGCCACGATGTCTGAATGGCAGTACCGCGACCCAGAATCCCTCGTCGGCGACGCGTGCCGAGACCGGTGCAAATGGAGTCGTCGCAAGCATTGGCGCGGCCTCCAGAGCATTTTTGCCCTGCGAACCTCTTCCAGCAATGAGTTTGGCCACCCGCGCGGTGAATTCTGCAATCGCAGCGTCGTCGTTCAATCTCGACCATTGCCGCTCGCGGAACTTGTCCGGCACCAGCGCGGAAGTTTCATGTACATCGCCCAGCAGCACCGGCATTAAGAACGCCTTGTTGTCGGCCATCAGGTGCGAACGATCCACCGCCAGCTTCCATTCCAGCCGGAAGTAGCCCTCCTCCCGAGCCTGGGTGTTAGGCGTGATCACCGGGACGAAAATCGCGCACTCCCTGATCTGCTTCCTGATTGAAGCATCCCACGCATCGCCGCCGCGCAGCTCGGATTGATCGAACCACACCTCCAGTCCGGTCGCGCGCAGGGCCTCGCAGATGCGGCGCGCGGCGTCGGCGTCTTGTGAGGCGTAGGAGAGGAAGATGGCTTGCATCGTCATTTGGGAAATCCCATTCGACCGACGATCGCCTTGAAGCGCGCATTGCCGGCGAGCTCGGGGTCGAAGCGGTAGGTCAGGGACACCCCCACCAGATTGGGCGACCGATCCGCGAAAGCCTTGTCGAGCCAGCGCAACGCTTCATCGGTTTCGCCGAGGGCGCGGTGAACGTCGGCAAATATCACCGGGTCGACGTAGCGCTTCGCTTGCAGGGCACGAAGTTCTTCGAGCTTTTGCCGCGCACGCGCCATATCGCCACACAACGCGTAGTTCCTGGCCAGCCAGGAGCGTGCAAGGGGCGCGGCGCCGCCGGCGATTTTTCGTTCGCCGATTTCGCTTTGTTCCAGGGACTCCTTGCATCTCTTCTGGTAGGCCCATGAACGTCCGAGCTTGATGTATCCCCACGTCCAATTGGGATCGATTTCGATGGTCTTGCGGAATCCTGCCGCCGCCAGTTCGTGGTCGCCCCGGGCGAGGGCATTGAAGGCGACATCATGCGCGGGCCCGAGCGACAGCGGATCGAGCCGTGCGGCCTCCGTGCTGCGGGCGAGCCCCTCGTCCAGGCGGCCCATCGCCGTCAGAAAGCCTCCGTATTCCTCATGGACGGCACTGCTGCCCGGGTTGAGTTCAACCGCCCGGCGCAGTTCGGCCTCAGCACCAGCCCAGTCCCACTCGAAGTAGAAGCGAACAAGACCGAGGGCGGTGTGGGCCTCGGCGAGCGTGGGGTCGAGCTCGAGCGCGCGCTTCACAGCGGCGCTGGCTTTTTCCAGCGGCTCCTTGCGACCGCTGCCGCGCAGGAAGGCTTGACGTGTGTACACCTCCGCGAGGCCGGCATGCGCCAGCGCGTAATCCGGCGCGCGTGCCACCGCTTGCTGCAAGAGGTCGATGCTCTTGTCCATTTCCTGTTGCGTGCCGACGAGGTAGTTGCGCCCTTTGAGGTAAAGGCGATAGGCCTCGGGGTCCGAAGTCGCGGTGCGCGCGAGCCTGGCCTTCTCGTCGCCACTGAGCTGGCGGCGCAAGGTCTGCGCGATCGTGGTCGCGATTTCTGCTTCGACCGTCAGCACGTCGTCCGCTTGCCGGCTGTATTTCTCGCCCCAGATCTGGGAGGAATTGCTGACGCGCACCAGTTCCGAACTGATGGCCAGACTGGTGCCGCGTTGCACCAAGCTGCCCAAAATGAGGGCATCGACACCGAGCTTCCTGCCGATTTCCATCGGTTCCAGCTTCTTGCCCTTGAAGGAGAATGCCGAGGTGCGCGAAATGACGCGCAGGCCACCCAAGCCCGAGAGTTTGTTGATGAGGCTTTCGGAGATGCCGTCGCTCAAGTATTCGATGGCCGGATCGCCGGTTGCATTCTCGAACGGCAGCACTGCGACGGAGCCGATTGCCGCATTGCGTGAATTCATCTGAAACACCACGGCGGCGGCCACAACAAGCGCAGCGACGAATGCAGTGGCGCCGAACAACATGGCGCGGCGCGGCACTCGGCCTGGGCACGGCGGCGTCAACGTCGCAGCGAGCACTGAAGTGTCGGTTGTCGCTGCGGATGCAACCGGCGCTCCTGACGCGAGCAGGCCCGCTGCATGCTCGACGAACGCCGCCGGGACTGCATCAGCCGCAAGGTGCGTCCATTGCACCTCGCGGAACTTGTCCGGAACCAGCGCAGAAGCCTCGGTCGTCCCGTCAATGACAACCGGCAGCAGGAAGGCCCGCTCGGTCGCCATCAGGTGGGATCGATCGACCGCCAGCTTCCATTCGAGGCGGAAATAGCCTTCGCTTCGCGCCTGCGAATTTGCCGAAATGATCGGCACGAACAGCGCACATTCTTTTATCTGCTTGCGAATCGAGGCATCCCAGGCATCGCCGCCGCGCAATTCGGACAGATCGAACCAGACTTCCAGCCCCGCCGCGCGCAGTGCATCGCAGATGCGGCGCGCAGCGTCCGCATCGTCGGAGGAATAGGAAAGAAATATGGCCCTGCAAGGCTTCGTCATGGTCGCCTAATCATAAAGGCCCAGTCTCTTCAGCATGTCCGGCCAGCGCGCATCGCTGCGCAGCGACGCAAACACGATATCGACCATCGTCCAATGCGCACCCGGGTCGTGTTGGTTGTAGCAGGTCTCCAGCCACGCGAATGCCTCGTTGTTTTCGCCGCGCCAGGCGTGTGCCTGTGCGAGCTGGTAGGCGAATACGGCGGCGTATTTTTCCTTCAGCTCCGCGAGCAGGCGATCCGATTCTTCGCGCCGCCCCTGGGTCCAGCGCACAAACAGCAAATGCAACAAACGGTATTCCGGTTGTTGCATACCATTGTCCACCGCGCGCTCGGCGCCTTCCAACTTTCCTTGCGCCAGTAGCACCAACACCAGCATGCCGTGACGCCAGCGGCCTAGTGGGTTCATCTCGATGGCTTTGCGGCAACCGGCTTCCGCTTCGGACAGGCGGCCGGCGAACAAATGTGTTCGCGCTTCCATCAGGATGCCGGCGTCGTTCAATGGGTCGAGTTCACTCACGCGTCTGGCCAGCGCCAGTGCCTCATCGAAATAGCCATTGCACAACATGAATATCGCGCCGGCATGCGCGACCTCGGCGTCTCCGGGGGCCAGCGCCAAGGCCTTGCGAATCAGGCGCAAACTGCCAGCCATGTCCCAATTCATCGAGCCCAGTATGTACGCCATCGCGACCAGCGCTTCGGGCAAATCCGGTTCCAAAGCCAGCGCCCGTTCCGCGGCGGCCCTGGCCTCCGCAAAGCCCGGCATATAGTCTTCAACGGCAAGCTCCCCCCCGCTATTCGCCGTACGCCAATAGAGTGCGTGCGCCAGATCGCCCCAGGCGACGGCGAATTCGGGGTCGATGGCAAGCGCCTTTCGATAGTAGGCAATGGCTGTCTCGCGGTCGCTCACATTGGCGCGCTTGAATAGGTGTTTCGCTTGCAGCCACAGCCGATGGGCTTCGGCGTTTTCGGCGCGGCCTTTGTTCGCAGTTTTCACCTCGGCGGCAACCATGCTGGCGCTTACGGGCAGCTTCAGCGTTGCTTGCAATTCCTTCACCACGGCCTGCGCGATATCGTCCTGTACTGCAAAAATATCATCGAGCTCGCGATCATAGGTTTCCGACCACAGGTGATAGCCATCAGCCGCGTTGATCAATTGCGCGGTGACGCGAATGCGCTTGCCGGCCTTCCGTACGCTGCCTTCGAGAATATTCGCAACATTTAGCCTTGCGGCAATCGTCTGGATATCCGCGTCCTTGCCCTTGAAACTGAACGATGACGTGCGCGCGGCCACACGAAGGCCACGAATCCGGGCAATGACGTTCAACAATTCTTCGGCCAGACCGTCGGCAAAGTATTCGTTCTCCTCGTCGCGGCTCATGTTGACGAATGGCAGCACAGCGATCGAAGGCGTGTCGTCAGGCCTGACTGGCGCAGCAGTCGTTTTTGAATACTCAAGCTCTGGTGCAACTTTCGGGGCATTGATGCCTGATGGTTCGGTCCCGACAAGCAGCTTGGCTGCCCGCTTTGCGAATGCGCTGATTTCGCCATCACTGACGAGCCTGGACCATTGCCGCTCGCGAAACTTGTCCGGCACGACGGCGGCAGGTTCCGAAACACCATCAAGAATTACCGGCAATAGAAACGCCTTGTGCTCGGCCATATCGAGCATGCGATTGACGGCCAGATTCCACTCGCGGCGAAAGTACCCTTCTTCGCGAGCGTTGGTATTCGCCGAGATGATCGGCACGAACAGCGCGCATTCCTTGATCTGCTTGCGAATCGACGCGTCCCACGCCTCCCCGCCGCGCAGTTCGGATTGATCGAACCACACATCCAATCCTTCCGCACGCAACGCGTCGCAGATGCGGCGGGCGGCATCGGCGTCCTGCGAGGCGTAGGAAAGAAAGAGCGCCTGGGTCATGGCGCCTTCTTTGGTTCCGACAACAAGGCCATGATCTCTTTGTCGTTGCGAAACGGTGCCATGCGCGGGTCGATCTGCATGGCGTTTGCGATAAAGGTGCGGCTAGATGGCGATTTGGCGGCTTCACCCAACAGTTCCAGCGCTTTGCCGCGTTCGCCCAGCAACAGATTTCTGGGGATGGGGCTGAACATCCACGAACTCGCTGAGTTGATTCGATAGGGACGCAAGAGCTCCTGATGGACGATGTTGTTGCGCTGCCGGGCTTCGTCCAGTTTGCCAAGGCGCATCAGCAGCCACGAGTCGAGCCAGACCGTGTTGAAATTTCGCGTGATGACCGGCTTGCGCCGCGCGAGTTCCGCTTGCGCTTCGCCGAAGCGTATCTTTGCCAGCGCGGCTTTACCCTGAAGCAGCAGAACTTCGCCAACGATGAGCGCAGTCGGCCCGGTGTAGTCGTAATCACTCATCCACGGATCGGGAAATGATGCCAACGCAGCCATCGAGCGACCAAAGTCCCGGGTAGCGATGCCGTACAGTACCTGACTCATCACGGCGCGATCGGTTGCACGCTGGCGCTCTGGCAGGGAATCGAGCAGGGCCTTCATGCCGGCGATGTCGTTATGGATCCACAGCCTGAGTCGCGCCTGCGCCATGATTGCGGTCGCCACCGGCCCGTGCCTGATGGCAAGATCGAAATACCGCCCCGCATCCTCGGTTCTGTCCAGGTCACGACTCAGACGTCCCGCTTCGTATTGCGCGAGTGCATCCTTGGGGAAGCGGTCGGCGAGTTGCTTCGCCGCCGCAAACTTCTCATCGTCGGAGATACCGGACGTCGACGAGAGCACATTCGTCAGCATCCGATAGTGGTAAGGATTGTCGGGGGCCAGCGCCAGGGCATCACGGGCCAGTTTGGCCGCGAGCGGCAGATCGACCCGTCGCATGTACAGGTAAGTGACCATGGCACCGAGCGCATCCGGGTTATTCGGCGCCAGCGCCAACGCACGCTCGGAAAATCGCTTGCCGTTGGCGAAGCGCTCTTCAGATCGATCCCAGCCGCGCAGCAACAAGTACGTATGGATGCGCGCCATCGCAATGGTGGCATCGACATCGGTGGGGCGCTGATCGAGTACACCTTTCACCAGGTCCTCAGCCAGCGTGACGTCAGACATGATCGTGTTCGTTGATTCGATAATGTCGATGGCGCGCTTGAGGGTTGGATCGAGCGTGGCGGTCCCTGCTTTGGCGGCGTCGGTTGTTTTCTTCCACGGCTGCCATATGGCCAGGCCGGTGAAGCCGCCCGCCGCGACCAAGCCTGCGCCGAGGTATGTGAGCTGCAACACGCGACGCCGCTTGGGTTGCACCGGCTTGGCCACATCGGTTGATTGCGCGATTGCGGGTGACAGTTTTTCGCCGGCGGACTGCGCATTACCTTCAAGGGATGCGCCGGAAACAAGTTTGGCGATGCGCTCCGCGAATTGCCTGACTGACGCATCGTCAGTCACCCGCGTCCATTGTCTGGCCCGAAATACGTCCGGCACGCGTGCCGTCGCGTCAACGGTCTCGCCCAAAATCACCGGCACAAAAAACGCCTGGTCATCCGCCATCAGGTGGGACCGATCGACAGCGAGTTTCCACTCCAGGCGGAAGTATCCCTCGGCGCGTGCATCGGTGCTGGCCGAAATAATCGGCACGAACAGCGCGCATTCCTTGATCTGCTTGCGGATCGACGCATCCCACGCATCGCCACCACGCAGTTCGCTTTGATCGAACCAGACTTCAAGGCCAGTCGCGCGCAGGGCGTCGCAGATGCGTCTTGCAGCGTCGGCGTCTTGCGAGGCGTAGGAGAGGAAGATGGCCTGGGTCATGGCGCCTTCGCGGGGTCGGCGAGCAATGCGACGACTTCGCGATCCATGCCGAATTTTTCGAGGCGCCGATCCAGCCTGATCGCATTGCGCAAAATACGCCGGCCCTCGGGATAGGCGATCGCTTCACGCATCAGGGTCAGTGCGATCTCCCGCTGGCCGAGCAGCGCTTGCAGCGGGAGAAAATGAAATACCCAGTCGAAAAACAGGTTCAATCGGAAAGGCCGGTTCACCTCCTTCATGAGCCTGGCGTTCTTGGCGCGGGCGTCGACCAATTTGCCCAGGCGCAGTTTCAGCCAGACATCCAGAAAGGCGATGTTGGTGGTACGGGCCTGTTCGACGGTCTTGCGCGCGAGCTCACGGTCGGCCTCCTCGAAACGCAGGCGCGCGGCGTCGGCCTTGCCCGATTGCAGCAGCAACTCGCCTACCCACAGTTGCGTGGGGCCGGTGTATTGCCAATCGCTGATCCAGGGTGTTGCCACTCCTGCCAGCCTCGCCAGACCCAGCGCATAGTTGCCGCTCGCCATCGCGTATGCTGCCGCCGTTACGGCATAGCGCTCCTGCGTGCGCGCCCGCTCGGGCACGCGCTCGAGCAACGCCTTGCCCCCCTCAAGATCGCCGTCCAGAAAGATCTTCAGGCGAGCACGCTGCATCACCGCGTTCGCGATCGGCGAAATGGCGATCGTGCGGTCGAGGGCCGCTGCCGATTCATCGAGCATGCGAAGGTCCCGGAAGCGGCGCGCAAGATCGTAATGGGACAGCGCATCGTTTGGGAAGCGTGCCACCACGGCCTTTGCGGCGGCGACGACGGTTTCGGCGGACACACCGGGCGTCAGGACGATGACCGTCACGCGCTGCCGATAGTAGGACGGTTCGTCCGGGCGCGCGGCGACCGCCTCGTCAAGAAGTTTTTGCGCGCGCGGCAATTCGATGCGCCGGTCGGTCAGGTAGCTCGCCATCGCGGCCTTGGCATCGGGATCGTCCGGACTCAGCGCCAGTGCGCGTTCGGCGGAACGCCGCAATTCCGCGATGCGGGCTTCACTGATGTCGTAACCGCGCCGCAACATGTAGGATTGAACGCTCGCCATGGCGACATTGGCCTCCACATCGGCCGGGCGCGCGGCAAGGATTTGTTTGACCAGTTCCTCGGCCAGGATCGTCTCGGCAGCTGAGGCGTCGAGTGACGAGATTAGTTGCACGGCGCGTCGGACCTGCGGATCGCGCGGCAGGCCCGAATTGGCGCCGTCTGTCCCGCTCGCGTTTTCGGCGCCGGGCCGCGCGCGCATCAGCATCCAGCTCGCCGTCCCCACGGCCGCGAGCGCAACCATACCCACCGCGGTCATCGCGCGCCCCCGCAAGCGTCGGGTCCGTTTGCGCAAACGCCAATACGGGCGCGGTGTTTGGCAGCATTTCGCTCGAATCGCCGTGACCAGCAACGACTTTGGCGATACGCTGCGCGACTGCCGCCACACTGCCGTCATCGCCGATGCGCGTCCACTGCCGCTCGCGAAAGCGATCCGGAACACGCGCGGACGGCTCCGCCAGGTCGCCCAGAATGACCGGAAAGAAGCACGGTGCGTCATCCGCCATGAGATGTGAACGATCGACAGCGAGTTTCCACTCCAGGCGGAAGTAACCCTCGGCGCGTGCATCGGTGCTGGCCGAAATGATCGGCACAAACAGCGTGCACTCCTTGATCTGCTTGCGAATCGACGCATCCCACGCGTCGCCGCCGCGCAGCTCGGATTGATCGAACCACACCTCCAATCCTGCCGCCCGCAGGGCTTCGCAAATGCGGCGCGCGGCGTCGGTATCTTCGGACGCGTAGGAGAGGAAGATGGCCTGGCTCATTGGCTGGCTCTTGGCAGTGTTCAGGCCGCGTTCAGCAAAAACTCCACCTTCACCGCATCAAACGGAAATTCAACACCTTCACCCTCAATGCGGTTGAGCAATCCGGCGTTCACGAGCGCGGTGACGTCGCCATGCACCGCTTTGACGTCACGCCCCACGCGGCGCGCCGCTTCACGAATCGATACCGGTCCCGCGCCACACAAAGCCTTGAGCAGCTCCCAGCGCTTCGCCGTGAGCACCTTCCACAGCAACTCCGGCGACGCAAAGGCGATGCTGTTGCGCCGGGCGGCACCGGACTTCCAGGCGTCTGCGAAGGCGCCATAAACGGCTTCTGGTTCGCGGACTTCAAGAGTGACAGTTTTCATGTTGATGCCTTTCGAATATCGCGCTGAAAATCAGCCAGCAGTTTCTCTACATCCACAAATGCATACGACGACTCACGATCGCCGATGTGACGATGGTCGCCTTTGCCAGCCTCGTTGTCGTAGCGAATCACACACTCCCCGGCGACGACATACGCAAGGCGATATTTGTAGTGGTGCACAGAGCCGGCCAGCGGCGCCGGCAGCCGCCACAACACCAATTTGGCAAATGCGTCTTCTGCGAAAACAATGCGGGTGTCGATCAGCGCCTTGGCCTTCATGTTGGAGAGAGTAACAACAGCCTGTTCGTGTTGTCAATTACTCCAACAATCGAGTTCGCAGTCTGTCTGATCGAATCCTGCAGGGCCGATTGGCCTTTGATGTCTGGGTCGCCTTGCAATCGTCGGGACATACTGAAAATCGAATGCATGGAAAGCTCCAGCACTGGCGCACCTTCCGGCGGCATTTCGGCTGGAAAGGCGCGCCAATGCTAGCTTTTCTTCTTTTGCTCCTTTGCAATTTCCTCGCCAACTTCCGCAAAACTCTTCCAGCGCTTGATAGCTGGTGGCAAGGTTGCAAACAGCGCGGCGCCCTTGTCGAGGAGTACCGCGCGCTGTGCGGGATCGGCCATTGCCGCAGCCAGGAAAATATTGCACCGCCCAACAATCTGCTCGTTGTCCTCGATCAGTTCTACGCCTTTGCGGTTGGCGAATTGCAGCGCGGGTTTCATCAGCTCCTGCGCTTCCGACTGTTTTCCCAGCCGGACCAATGTCCGGGCGAGGCGCGCCGCAGTATCGTGGTAATAAAACTGCGTAGGAATATTGTCGTTCTTTACCTCGCTCCAAAATGCCAACTCCTTGCGCAAGGACTCCTCGGCCGAGGCGAAGTCGCCCGTTCCATACAAGGCGCGCGACATCGTTTGCTGAAGTCCGTTTCGCAAGCCGCGGCCGGTATTTCCCTTTGCCGGCGCCATCCTGGCTACGCCTTGTTTAGCGAGGGCAAGCGCCTCGGAATACTTCCCCGCGATCTGCAGCAAGCGCGCTTCGAACGCGATGGTGTTGACCTCCAGCAGAAAGTCCGTGTCGCCCCCCGAGCGCCCCATGGCCGCAAACCGCTTTCGCTGTGCCAACGCCCATTGCGCCTGGCCTGCATCGCCCATGTTCTGATAGGCCATCGCAAGTTCACCGCTCCACTGGGCGAAATTGCGCGCCGTGAAGGGCGAGAGCTTGAACTTGTCGGCCATCGCCAGAACCTCGCGCATCGTCGCCATCGATTCCTCCACCCGTCCCAAGTCCCGCATGGCCTGGGCAGTCGCGTATTTCGTTAGTGCCAGGTTGTTCCACTCGGACGTATTGCTGGGATCTAGGGCCACCAATTTTTGCTGGGCGATGACCTGTTCCTGATAATGCTTCAACGCCGCTGCCACGCGGCCGTGGTCGTAGTCGATCGTGGCCAGGTCTCCGGCAATATTGGCGGAGGCCCGGATGGCCGGCCGGAAGTCGGGCCGCACTTTCAGGACGCGGTCGGCGACGGTCGTGACCTCCCTGGCAATCCTGGCTGTTTCTTCCGCTTTGCCCTGCTCGTAGATGACGCTGGTCAGGAACGCTCCGGCATTGAGGTAAATCTCGGTCGCGGGAAGGTTGGTCAGGTCCAAGGCCTTCAGCTCGCGGGCAAGTTCCATCGCGCGCGTCAGGCTTTGCTTGGCGTCTGTCAGGTTTTGACCTGCAACGGCACTGGGGACGCGAAGTTGCGCATACCCCAATCCGAAAAATGCCCGTGCTTGTAACAGCGTGGCCTTGGCCGGGCCGCCGGGCTTCGCCACCATGGGTTTGAGGATTTCCAGTGCTGCGGCGTATTTGCCGACCGAAGCGGTCCAGTCGGACTTGCTCGTCAGGATCCTGCCCTGCGTCATGAGCGTGGCGGCGTGCGCCAGCAAGGTTGCATCGGAGCTATCCCCCTTGGTGCGCAGTTCGCTGACGATCCGGGCGGCATTCTCCGTGACCGCATTGGCCTCTTCCATCTTGCTCTGATTTTCCAGTACGGAGCCCAGGCGCACCGATGCCAGCACCTGGTTGCGTTCGCTGTCGGGCGTGCGCAGCGCCGGCGGTAGCTCCTTGTAGTATGCGATCGTCGATTCGGCCAGTTTTCCCACCATTTCAAGCCGACCGACGGGTGCCAGTTCGTCGTAGAAATCGTCCAGCAGAAACACCACCAGCTTTTCCGCTTCGGTCCGTGCCGTGTCTGACAGCTGACGGGTGTTGAGGGCTTCCAGTTCCGCCCGTTGTGCACGCTGGGTACTGAAGTAACCGAACACCCCGCCGACCACGGCAACCACCGACAGCACCGCACACCCGATCGCAATCTGCCTTGCCCGGATCAGCGCCTTCCTTGTAGCGCGCTCACGTTCCTTCTGCGCAACCAACCGCTTCTCGGCCTCATCGCGCGCTTCGCGTTCCAGCCGCTGCGCCCGGCTAGCCTTGACCACCCCGCAGAGCACGTCGTGGGTCAGTTCCACGCGGCGCACATCGAGCCGCTCCTCGATGCGCAGCAAGCGGCGATTCACCAGTTTGGCGAGCGCATCGGGCGCGGCGCCGGCCGCGGCAAAGGCCTTGTTGAGGCGCTCCTCGGCGAGGTTTTCGCGATAGCCCGAGTCGGTCAGCAGATCGTCCTCGATGACTTTGCGCACAGCCGGCGGCTGGTCAGCCAATGCTCGTTCGTAGAATTCGCTGAGGATGGTGTCGTGCGAGCCGGCCAGCAGATCGGCCGAGATTTCGCTGCGACCCTGCGCAATGCGCGCGTTGTTGAGTTCGCGGCAGATGAGGCTCAGCAGCGAGGGCTCGACCTCGGCGTTGGGCAATTCGGAACCACCCGCCACAAAGCGCACGATGGCTTCGGCGATTTCCTGCGTGACCAGCTTGCCGCCGGGCTTCATCACCGCCGCCAGCGCCTGCTGCCCGGTCATGCGCGCGAGGCGCATGCGGTTCTGGGTGATGGAGGGCATGCTGCCCTTCACGCTTTCGAGATGGGCGAGGTAGTCCTCGCGCAACGCGATCAGGATGCGGTAGTCGGCGCGGTTGAAGTCAAATCGCTCGGTCAGCGTGTCGTCGTATTCCAGCCGCTCCTCCAGCGACTTCGGTGGACGGTTTTCGACGAGATCGGCGAGGTCTTCAATAAACCCGGCGGCGCGTCTTCTTCCCGCGTCGTCGGCCTGCGCCAGCGTGAAGATCTCCTCGAACTGGTCGAAGATCAGCAGCGGAATGACGGTCTTGCCGTTGGCGTCCTTGAGGATGTCGTCGCGATGGTGCAGGAACTCCCACAGTGACTCGCCCGTCTCGGCGGTACCCGGCTGCGACCACTGGCCGGAGACTGCCGTGGCCTGGAAAATCGCCTGCTTGATCTGCTCCGACGGCGGCGGCGACTCCGGTGAATAGTCGATTCGCACATACACCGGGCAATAACCTTCCGGCCGCAGGCGCGGGACGATGCCGGCACGCAGGATGGAGGTCTTGCCGAGGCCCGACTGGCCGAACAGGACGGTGAGCAGCTTGCGTTGCACCCGGCGCCCAAGCTCGGCCACCTCCTCTTCACGGCCGTAGAAATAGCCGCGCGTTTCCTCGGTGAATGAGGCCAGCCCCAGCCAGGGGTGGTTTTCATCTATGGCAGTCTGCCCCGGCTCCGCGGCGCCGCTCATGACGCCTGTCCCGACAGCATCGACTTGAGGCGCGCCACGAACTCCGGCGCGGCCTCGCCGTTTTCCATCAGCGTGATCTGCAATGCCCGGAATTTGTCCGGCACGTGCACCGGCCGCCCCACTCCCGGATCCACGCACACCGGCAGGATGAACAGCGCGTCATCCGCCATATTGCGTGACCGGTCCAGCGCGTAATTCCATTCGCGGCGGAAATAGGCTTCAAGCCGGCGCTCGGTCATGGCCGACACCACCGGGATGAAAAAGGCGCAGCGCGCGATGTTCTTGCGGATCTTGCGATCGAAGTCATCGCCGCTTTCCAGGCGCTCCACATCAAACCAGGTGGTGATGCCGGCGGCATCGAGGTGCGACTTGAGTTTCTGCACTGCCGGCAGGTCCTCGCGGGCGTAGCTGATGAACACCGCGTTGTCCGGCATCTCGCGCGCCGGCGGCAGGTAACGCTGCGCGGAACTGTTGCCGGAAAGCGGGATGACGTCGGCCGGTTTGCGCCGCGCCATCCAGCGCCGGTGCAGTTCGTCGACGAAATGCTCGGCGCCGGTGTAGACGCGCGTGCGCACGCTGACCTGCTGCAGGAAAGTCATGAGGCGTTCGTCGCTTTCGCTGTGATCGTCCGCCAGCACCTCGCCGACGTCGCGCGGATCCGACAAGCGGCGGCGCTTGGCCATGCGCAGGAACATGCGCACCAGCCAATTCGAGAAATTGCTGCCGATGAGCAGGATGTGGCTGTGCTCGAGTTCGTAAAAAAGCTTTTCCGGGGTGAGGTGTTCGCGTTGCAGCGCGCAGACGAACTCCAGCATGTCTTCGTCCGACAGCACGTAGGTGGGGGAAGCGGAACAGCGGCCCAGCAGGTGGTACACCACCGGACGCTGCAACTCTTCGCGCTCGGAGGGAATGTCGGCAACGCGGTTGGGCGTGTAGCTGATGGCTTCGGTGGACTGCGCGCCGCCGAAGCGCTCGCTGTTGATGGCCTGCTCGAGGAAGGAATCGAAGGTGGTGCTGACGAACAGGTCGAAATCGGTGATCTGCGCGAGCTGCCGCAATGCCTTGGGCGGCTCGAAGGTGATTTCGCGCAGGATGCTGCGCACGCGGGTGTAGGTGTCCTCGCGCCGGCCGCGCGCCGAGAGAAACCAGCAGACCACGTCATTGAGCGTGTAGGGAACCGGTAGTTGCGCCGTATCGACGCCCAGCTTGACGGCCAGTTTGTCCGCCAGCCAGTCGTAGAACAGTTGCGGGCCGGCGTCGGTCTCGATCTTCAGCAACTCCGGACCGATGATCGGTATGACGCGGCGCTCTTCGATGAAATTGAGCAGGTCGTCCCAGGCGTCCTCGTCGAGGCTTGCTACGCGTGGTTCCAGCGGATGCACATTGCTCACCGGGACTCCCCCCTCGCGAAAGGAATCGGCTCAATCGGACAACTCGACATGGTGCGCACTCCCTGTTTTTCTTGCGAACTGCAGTGGCTTGCCGCGGTTCAGCCGATCGTGTTGCCTGCCGATCTATGGCTGGTCATATTCCAGGCTGTTGCAGGCTCATCCTCGCGCGAAGGATGACGTTGCCGCCTGCAGGGACGGGAATGAATCGAATATAGCGGCAGTGGCGGGAGGGGTCAAACGGGAAACCATGACTTGGGCCAAGTGACCGGGCAAGCTGCCCGATGGCCCACTGCAAGTGTTGGCGCGGCTCAAGAGTGCTTGACCTTCCCCGGCGCAGGCCGGGGGCCAAGTTGAGGCAAAACCGGAGGTACATGAATTCGGGCCAATCCGATACCGCGGACTGGCCCACATTCGCGTTTCTTATGCGGGTAACTTGGACCCCGGCCTCCGCCGGGGAAGGGTTTATTCTGGTCTCTTTGAGTGTGCACATTTGCCGGATCAATCGGCTTTCCCAACAGACCACCCACCGCGTTTCAGCGCGTCTCGCAACCGCCCAAGCCAAAGCTGCAGCGAAAGAACGCGGTGGTCGCCGCCCGCGAAATCTGCGCGACGCCTGCATTCGGAATCAGCCGGAACTCGCCGCCCTTGCCCTGGTGCGCGGCCGGGTCGAAATGGCTGGTGGCCGGCCCACTGCCGTCCCAGCCGTGGGTCGCGCCTTCGTACACCACCACCTTCACCAGCGCGCGATCCGCCTCGGGCAGCGAAGCGACCAGCTTGGGGCAGGTATCCGGCAGGTCGTAATCGTCCAGCGCACCGGCCTGCAGCAGCACCGGCGCGCCGGTCAGGTCGCCAAACTCATAGCCGGGCAGCTTGTTGTAGACCGAGCACACCGGGTAATGCGGCGCATGCGCGGCGAAACCTGCTTCCTTGCCCAGATATTGCACGGTGTACTTGCGCGTGGCCGTGAGCATCGACACCACCCCGCCCCAGCTGAAGCCGGTAATGCCGATGCGCTGCCGGTCGATGTCGGTACGCGCGGCCAGCACCCGGAAGGCGGCATACACATCCGGCAGCGTTTCGTTGACGTGCTTGGGTCGCTCCAGCGGCGACTTCACGCCGCGCGGGGTCCACAGGTCGATCTCGAAGGTAGCGATGCCGGCGCGGTTCAATTCCACCGCCAATGCCTGGCCGCGTCCATCCACGCCCGCCGAGCCGTGGACGATAACCACAGCCGGTGACGGCGTTTTGGCATCACGCGGGACGCGCAGCGCGCCCGCGACTTGCAGTTCTCCCTTGGCGGTGCTGACCGGATAGGCCACATAGGCGAGTCGCACCATGGCATCGGCTTGTTGTGCGGCGGATGGCGACGGGACGGACGCAGGCGGGGAGGTGCTGGACGCGCACGCGACCAGTCCCGGCAGGGACATTGTGAGCACTATTTTCCGGATCATGTTTGCTTGTTTTCCGCAGATGGCGTTGTTCGGGATCGCAACAACTGTCGCGTTGCAGTATCTCATCGAAGCCGCAGATTCACGCCGCTGTGCGCCTGCGAACACGCTGCGATGGCGGAGTAAACTGCATGAAAGACTTACGGACCGTCGCCCCTTTCACCGTCTGTACGCCAGACTGAATTCGGAACCCGCCGTGGAAAAAATCAATAAAGAAACGCTTGCCGGAGATCTGTGGGGCGGCCTGGCCGCGATGCTGGTGGCACTGCCCTCAGCCATTGCCTTCGGCGTCACCATTTTTGCGCCGCTCGGCGGTTCCTATGCTGCCCAGGGTGCCATCGCCGGCATCCTCGGTGTCACCGCACTGGGCCTCATCGCCGGCGCGTTTGGCGGCACCAAGCGCCTCATCACCGCACCGTGCGCGCCGGCGGCGGCCGTGCTGTCGGCTCTGGCCATCCAGTTGATGCAAGGCGGCGTGACGCCGGAGTCGGCGGTGCTGTTGCTCACGCTCACCGGCCTCATGTCGGGTCTGCTGCAACTCACCTTTGGGCTGGTCGGCCTGGGCCGCCTCATCAAGTACATGCCCTTCCCTGTGGTCAGCGGCTACCTCACCGGCGTGGGCCTCATCATCATCGTCAGCCAGATCCCCAAGTTTCTCGGCGTACCCAAAGGCACCAGCTTCTGGCAATCGCTGGCCACGCCGTCGCTATGGCAATGGCAGGGGCTGATCGTGGGCGTGGTGGTGATTGCCGTCATGTCTGCCGCGCCGCGCTTCACCAAGGCCGTGCCGGCCGCCATCCTCGCGCTGGCAGCAGGCGTGCTGACCTATTTCGGTCTCGCCTCTGCCGACCCGGCATTGCTGCAACTCACCGGCAACGCGCTCATCATCGGCCCGCTGGGTGGCGGCGACGCCAAGTTCAGCGACGCCATCCTCGGCCTGTGGAAATCGATCGGCGGGCTCGGGCTTGCCGAGGTTACCAAGCTGCTGGTTCCGGCCGCCACGCTGGCAGTACTGCTGTCGATCGATACCCTGAAGACCTGCGTCGTGCTGGACGCGCTTACCCGCTCGCGGCATGACTCCAACCGCGAACTGATCGGCCAGGGACTCGGCAACATGGCCTCCTCGCTGGTGGGCGGCGTTTCCGGCGCGGGTCAGATGGGCGCCACCCTGGTCAACATGTCCAGCGGCGCGCAGACCAAACTGTCAGGGTTGATCGAGGGCGCGCTGGCGCTGATCGCGTTCCTGATCCTCGGCACCTACATCGCCTGGATTCCCATCGCCGCGCTGGCCGGCATCCTGATCGTCATCGGCTTTCGCATGTTCGACCGCAACAGCCTTCACCTGCTGAAGTCGCGCAGCACCATTCTCGATTTCGCGGTGATCGTGGCGGTGGTGGTCACGGCCATCAGCGTCAGCCTGATCGCGGCCTCCGGCGTGGGCATCGCGCTGGCCATCGTGCTGTTCATTCGCGAACAGATCCGCGGCACCGTGGTACGCAGCAAGATGGCCGGCAACCAGAAATTTTCCAAGTGCGTGCGCCTGCCCGCGGAGATGCAGATCCTCGAACAACGCGGCGGCTGCGCGACCATCCTGGAACTGCAGGGCAGCCTGTTCTTCGGCACCACCGACCAATTGTTCACTGCGCTGGAGTCCGAGCTCAAGACGCAACAGTACATCGTGCTCGACATGCGCCGCGTGCAGTCGGTGGACCTCACCGCGGTGCACATGCTCGAGCAGGTCCAGGGCATGCTGGCCGAGCGCAAGGCTTTCCTGATCTTCAGCCACCTGCCGGAAAACGTGCCCAGCGGCCAGGACATGCGCAAGTACTTCGACGCGCTCGGCCTGGTGCGCGAGGAACGGCGGGTGCAGACCTTCGGCGAGCTCGACCAGGCGCTGGAATGGATCGAACAGCGGCTGCTGGCCGAGGAAAAACTGGTGCGTCCCGACGAGCAGGCGCTGGAATTGCGCGAGATCGACATCTTCATCGGCCGCAAGGAAGAAACCCTTGCCGCGGTCGAATCGGCCATGGAACGCCGGTCCTACAAGTCGGGCGAGAAGATATTTTCGCGCGGTGACCGGGGCGACGAATTGTTCCTGATCCGGCGCGGTTCGGTGCGCATCATGTTGCCCATTTCGGCAACCCAGGCGCACCACCTCGCCACCTTTGGCCGCGGCGACTTCTTCGGCGAAATGGCATTTCTGGAACCGGAGCCCCGCTCTGCCGATGCCTTTGCGTACGCCGACACCGATCTGTTCGTGCTCTCGCGCAAGCGCTTCGAGACGCTGTCCGCCGTGCATCATCGCGTCGGCCTCGGACTTGCGCTGAGCGTGGCGCGTGTCTTGGCCAATCGCCTGCGGCATGCGAATACCGAGTTGGGCGCTTTGCACCAGAGCTAGCCGCGTTCGGCGCACGTGCAACGTTGACGCCCGGCGCGCAAAACGCTAAATTACAGGCTGCATTTCGAGATGGGTTGACGCCCACGCCAACCTGCCCGCCCGGGCAAGGTGGCAAAACGATGCGGCTCCACAGCGAGCAATCCAGCGGGCGTCCACCTCCTCGACGGAGGTTTTTTTTCGTCCACGCTCAGGCGTTGCGTGGCGGGCGGGCCCACCTCACGGGCCGGGGAAGTTGATTCCGTATTGCGGCCCCGGCATGTCGCCGAATCGCTAAAAAGGAGAACGAGATGTTTGAAGCACACTACTGCCCCGACGAACTGGCGACCAGCGAGAGCGTGGCCGCGCTACCGACCGATCTGGTGGCGCTTTATCGGCGCGCGCACTACTGCGTGCCATTCCAGGGCAGCGAAACCATCCTGCGCATCGATGTGCGCAGCGAGATGCTGCTGAAGATTCATCGCCTGCGCGGCGTCAGTTGCAGTGCCTACATCACCGCGTGGAATCCCGGCGGGCGCGCCTTGCCGCTGGCGGAAAACATCGCTCGCCACCACCGCCTGCTTTCCACCTTGCGCAGTGCCGGCTTCGCCTGGCAGGAAGGCGAAGGCCGCAGCCCGGAAGGCGATTGGCGCGAAACCAGCGTACTGGTGTTGGGCATGAACGAGGCACAGGCGCGCGGCATCGGCAGCGACTTTGAGCAGAACGCGATTGTCTGGTCGGGCGCGGATGTCACGCCCCGCCTGCTGCTGCTTGGGTAGTTCAATCTGCTACGAACTGCCTGACCACCTCTGAACGGCCCTTCCCCCGGCGACGGGGGAAGGTTGGGATGGGGGCGATGCCAATCCGTCCTGCGGCATCATTCGACGGTGATGTTATTTGCCTTCACCACCTTGCCCCACTTCTCGATCTCGGCTTTCACGTGCCTGGCGAACTGCTCGGACGATTCGCCGCCCGGTTCGGCCCCCTGCAGGGCCCAGATGGCTTTGAGTTCCGGCGTGGCCAGCGCCAGGGCGGTCTCGGCCTGCAGCTTCTGGATGACGTCCTTCGGCGTGCCGGCCGGCGCCCACAGCCCGTACCAGGAAATCGACTCGAATCCCGGCACGCCAGCCTCGGCCATGGTCGGCACATCGGGGAAAGCGGGTGAGCGCTTGGGCGAGGTCACGGCCAGCGCGCGGATCTTGCCGCCGCGGATGTGCGGCGAGGCGCTGCCCAGCCCTTCGAAGATCAGGTCGATCTCGTTGCCCAGCAGCGCCAGCATCGCCGGACCCGAGCCCTTGTACGGCACATGAACCATGCTGGTGCCGGTCATTGAATTGAATATCTCCCCGGCAAGATGGCGCGTGGTGCCGTTGCCCGATGAGCCGTAATTGACCTTGCCCGGGTTGGCTTTCGAATAGGCAATCAGCTCGCGGATGCTGTTAGGCGCGAACTTGCTGCCCACCACCAGCACGTCGGGAACATAGCCGACGCCGGTAACCGGAACCAGGTCCTTTTCGAGGTCGTAGGCGAGCTTCTTGTAGACGCTGACGGCAACGGTGTGGTGCACCGCCCCGAGCAGAAAGGTGTAGCCGTCGTTGGGCGATTTGGCCGCCAGCTCCGCGCCGATATTGCCGCCCGCGCCGCCGCGGCTGTCGATGATGAATTGCTGGCCGAGTTGTTTCGACAGCTGCGCGGCAAGCGGGCGGGCGAAAGCGTCGGTGCCGCCTCCTGGTGGAAACGGCACGATCAGTTTCACCGGTTTGTTCGGCCAGGCCTGCGCTTAGGCCGCCGGCGCGGCAGCCACCATCAGCAATGCAACGAGTGCGGCCATGCAGCCGCGTACTTTTCTGTTCATCGTGTTTTCCCCCTGGTCAGGCCTTGATTATGTCGCAACGAATTTTTCCGTGGCATGACAATGGCGCCGACCCGCGCATTTTTGACGTGGGTCAAAGCGCGATCCACGCACAGCTTCAATATGAAACTTGCGCATCTCGCGTATTCATCGGGGCTGGCATGCCAAACACTGCAAACAGGGGCGCCACGCGCAAATCACCAACCACCCGCAAGGCGGCCACCGAGCCTGCCGAGCGCGTCAGGCGCGTCGCCGCCGGCGATACCTTGACCACACCCGGGCCGCGGGCCGCCGAGGCCGATCGCGTGGCGCGCCGCACCAGCACCGCCCGCACGGTGCAGCAAATGGTCATGGCCGACTTGCTGGCGCATCCGCAAACCGAGACGCCGGCCAGCGAGACGCTGCGTCAATTGCAGGCGCTCATCGCCGGCGCCTCTCCGGATGAAGTCAAGGCATTGCGACGCACGCTGTTCGCGCGCGAACCTGTTGACAACGGCAACGACCCCGATCGCGAACTCAGTGCCGGCTGGCGCGAAGGAGCCTATCCGTATCGCAACCTGATGTCACGGCGCAGCTACGAGAAACAGAAATACCGGCTGCAGGTGGAACTGCTCAAGCTGCAGGCCTGGGTGAAGGAAACCGGCCAGCGCGTGGTGATTCTGTTTGAAGGCCGCGATGCCGCCGGCAAGGGCGGCGCAATCAAGCGCTTCATGGAGCACCTCAATCCCCGCGGCGCGCGCGTGGTTGCCCTGGAAAAGCCCAGCGAAGTCGAACTGGGCCAATGGTATTTCCAGCGCTACATCGAGCACCTGCCAACGCGCGGCGAGATCGTGCTGTTTGATCGCAGCTGGTACAACCGCGCCGGGGTCGAGCGCGTCATGGGTTTTTGCAAGGAACAGGAGTACGAGGAATTCCTGCGGCAGGCTCCCGAGTTTGAGCGCCAGCTGGTGCGCTCCGGCGTGCACCTTTTCAAATTCTGGTTTTCGGTGAGCCGCGGCGAACAGCGCCGCCGCTTCAAGGAGCGCGAGGCGCATCCGCTGAAGCAGTGGAAGCTGTCGCCCATCGACAAGGCGTCGCTCGACAAATGGAACGAATACACCCGCGCCAAGGAAGCCATGTTCATCCACTGCGACACCTCGGATGCGCCCTGGACGGTGATCAAGTCCGACTGCAAGAAGCGCGCACGCCTCAACGCCTTGCGCTACCTGCTGCATCGCATGCCCTACGACAAGCGCGATGTAATGGCCATCGGCCCCGTCGATCCGCTTATCGTCGGCCGTCCCTCGCTGGTGCCCAGCGTCGGCGACGACCAGTTGTCGCTGGGCGAGAACTAGACCGCAGCCGGGTTTCAGTCTGAGCGGTGCCGGGCGCACCGGCGGCAACACCTCATCGCGCAACGTGGCGATCACCGCGCCAGCGTTTGACCAAACGCAATGCAGCGCCACATCAACGGACTAGTCTGGAATTGCCGCGCAGGACATTGCGGCTACGGAGACAAGGATCATGAAAACACCCAATCGCATCACCTTTCGTCACATGCCGGCATCAGCCGCCCTTGAAGTGAAGATTCGCGAAAAATTCGCCAAGCTCGGCCGGCTCTATCCGGAGATCATCGATTGCGATGCCACCGTCGACCAGGTCGACCGCCACCAGCATCAGGGACGCCATTTCCGCGTCGCCATCGGCGTGCGCATTCGCGGCGAAGAACTGATCGCCAACACCAATCACGAAGATGCTTACATTGCCCTGCGCAATGCGATCGGCGCACTGCGGCACCAGCTGGACAGGGCGATCAACAAGCGGCGCCTTGCAGAAAGCATCGCCATCGGTGGCGATGAATCGCGGGATTCGGCAGCCGCCGAATTCGACAAGCTGCTTGCCGACACCGCGCCGGCCATGGAGGAAGATGAAGCGGTCGCACTGCTCAGCGGCGCCGCGCGCCGTCCGGACCCCGAACGGGTGATAGAAGGGGTCGAGCAGTATTGAGATCGCCATTTGGCGCGCCTTCCAGGCCGAAAATGCCTGGAACGCCGCGCCAGTGCTGGTGTTTGCGCCTTCGGGAACTTCTAGAAACCGTAGCGAGCGGTCAAAGTTCGGGCCACGTGAGCAGGGGTTTCGCGAAGCATTGCTTCGCGCCTGCGAGCGCCAGAGCGCAGTGCATTGCGCGAGGAATAGCGGACGCGTACGAGAGTACGCAGAAAACGTAGCGGATGCCCGCATCTTGCGCGATGCGCCGCGCCCGCGTCAGCGTCGCCGGCGGCGTCGCCGGGATGGCGCCCATCTTGAAATCCGGATGGAAGGCGGTGAAATGCAGCGGTACATCACCGCCCAGCTCCGTTGCGATCCACTTCGACATGGCGGTGATTTCCGCATCTGAATCGTTTTCGCCGGGAATCAACAGCGTGGTGATCTCGAACCAGACGTTGGTTTCGTGCTTCAGATAAGCCAGCGTGTCGAGCACCGGCGCTAGTTCGGAACCGGTAAGCCTGCGGTAGAACGACTCGGTGAACGCCTTCAGGTCGACATTGGCCGCGTCCATCTTGGCGTAGAACTCGCGGCGTGCCAGCGGCGAAATATAGCCCGCGGTAACGGCCACCGTCTGTATGCCCTGCGCATGGCAGGCATCCGCCACGTCCATTGCGTATTCGGCGAAGATGACCGGATCGTTGTAGGTGAAGGCCACGCTCTTCGATCCGGCGCGGGCAGCCGCGGCGGCGATCTGCTCGGGCGACGCCTGGTCCATCAGCCGGTCCATGTCGCGCGACTTGGAGATATCCCAGTTCTGGCAGAACTTGCAGGCAAGGTTGCAGCCGGCGGTGCCGAACGAAAACACCGACGAGCCGGGATAAAAATGATTCAGCGGCTTTTTCTCGATCGGATCGATGCAAAAGCCCGACGAGCGCCCGTAGGTGGTCAGCACCATGGCATCGTCGTGCCGCGCGCGCACGAAGCAGGCACCGCGCTGGCCTTCATGCAGCTTGCACTCGCGCGGGCACAGGTCGCACTGGATGCGGCCGTCGGCGAGGCGCTGCCACCAGCGGCCCGGATGCAGTGATCCCTCGATGGGGTCGAGCGTCATGTCATTCATGGACACCGGCTCGTTCGCTATATTTCTCGACGCCATAGCGCGAAATCCGCAACCCGGGGTGCCAGAAATCGGCCGGCAGTCCCGCCTTGCGCTTCAACTCGCGCAGGAACAGCAACGGCTCGGGCAAGCTCTCCCAGACCTGCGGCAGGAAGGTCGCGCGATGCGTGCCGAATTCAATCACCACGCCATCAACGCCGGGGCGCAGCTTGCGCAGTGCGTCGCTCTCGTCGCCACACGGCAAGGGTTCGGATGGCGTCAGCAGCGATACTTCCACCTCGAGCGCGTTCAGCTCCGATGCTTCGACCGGCGGAAAGCGCCGGTCATGCAGCGCCGCAGCGATGGCATTGCCCGCGATGTCTTCGGCGAGCGGCCGGTATGGCTCGAGCGAGCCGATACAGCCCCGCAAATCGCCATCGCGATGCAGGGTGACAAAACAGCTGCCGTGCGCTTGCAGCCACGGCGCATCGGGGTGCGTGCGCGCAGACCCGACGCCGAGCGCCTGCTCGATTGCGCCGCGGGCAAAATCCAGTACCATCCGGCCGCGATCAGTCATGGCCGGTCTCGCTGAATGCGAACGCGCCGTAGCCCACCACCCGTTCACGATCGCCGGCGGTATCGCCGGAATTTCGCAAATCGACCTGCTCGACCTGGAGCCGGCGCCGTTGCGCGAGCGTAATCAGTCCATTGATGGCCGTGGCGCCGCAGGCCTGGTGATGATCAAGCCCCGGCCTGAGTGCGACGATGGAACGCGCCGTTTCGGCATCGGCGGATTGCGCCGCGCGATAGCCAAGGTAGTGCGACAGGTCCGAGCTGATCACGATCAGTGTCTCATCGCCTCCCCAAAGCGCATCCAGCACATCGGCCACCGCGTCCGGAGTCGCATCGCCGACCAGCATCGGCACCAGCCGGAACGAGCCCAGCACCGCTTGCAGGAACGGCAGCTGCACTTCCAGGCAATGTTCATCGGCGTGTGCATCCGCGCGCACGCTGACCTGCGGAAGATCGCGGACGGCCGCGATCGCGGCGGTGTCAATTTCAATGTTGCCCATGGGCGATGCGAACGCCGACGCGCCCGGCAGTGCAACGCCGCGAATCCACACGCGATGCGCTGGTCCGATCAGGACAACGCGACGGATGCGCCCGCGCAATGCGGCCAGCCGCGCATAAATGCTTGCCGCGACCGGGCCCGAGTAGATGTACCCGGCGTGCGGCGCAATGATGGCCTTCGGCAAGCCGCCTGCCGGTGCGGTGCAGCTGGCTTCTGCCGCGTCCGCCAGCAGCGCGGCAACGCCGGCTGCCAGTACCCGCGCATCGGCGGGATAGAACGCGCCGGCGACGGCTGCGGGGCGAATGTTGTTCATGATCGGACTCCTTTCATCCCGGTATATGGGGACAGGAAGCGGCGGCGCAATGTCCAATTCGAAGACAGCAAGGCCGGGGCCGGTGCCATTGGCCTACAAATGTAACCCTCGCACACGCGAATGCAAATGCGCACGCGTGCACCGCGCAGCCGCTCACTCGTGGCGCAGCGCCTCGATCGGGTCCAGGCGCGCGGCGCGGCGCGCCGGGAAGTAACCGAACAGCACACCGATGCCCGCCGAGAACAGGAACGAGAGCATGTTGATGCCGGGGTTGAACAGGAAAGGCACACCCATCGCCGCGGCCATCGCCACGGAAGCCGCCGCCGCGATGACGATGCCGATGATGCCGCCCAGCGCCGCCAGCACCACCGCTTCGATGAGGAACTGCAGCAGCACCTCGCGCTCCAGCGCGCCGATGGCCAGCCGCAGGCCGATCTCGCGGGTGCGTTCGGTCACGCTGACCAGCATGATGTTCATGATGCCGATGCCGCCCACCAGGAGGCTCACCGCGGCCACCGCGCCCAGCAGCGTGGTCATCACCCGGGTGGTGCCCGACAGCGTGTCGGCCAGTTGCTGGGTATCGAGGATATTGAAGTTGTCGTCGTCGCTCGCAGCCAGCTTGCGGCGCTCCCGCAGCAGCTGCCGCAGGCCGGCCTTGAGGCGCGTGCTGTCGCTGCCGTCCTGCATCGACACCAGCAGCGTGTTGATGCGCAGGTTGCCGGTGACGCGGCGCTGAAGCGTATGCAGCGGCATGACCACGATATCGTCCTGGTCGTTGCCCATGGCCGCCTGCCCCTTGGACGCCAGCACGCCGATCACCTCGCACGAGAACTGCTTGACGCGCAGCTGTTCGCCGAGGCCACCCTTGCCCGCTTCGCCGGCGAAGATTTCGCGGCGCACGGTCTCGCCGATGATGCACACCGCCGAGCCGGCCTGCTGCTCGTCATCGCTGAAATCGCGGCCATTGGCGAGCTTCCAGTTGCCGGTGATGAACCAGGCGTTGGTGGTGCCGGTGGCGCTGGTGGACCAGTTGCGGCCATTGGCCACCACGGTCACGCCGCTGCGCGCCTCCGGCGCCACCGCCGCGATCCCGCCGATCTGCGAAACGATGGCGGCGGCATCGGCTTCCTTGAACGCCGGCACACTGCCGCCGCCCCCGGGCCCGCCCGGCCCCAGCCGCTGGCCAGGACGCACCTGCAACAGATTGCTGCCGAGGCTGGAAATCTGCTGTTGCACCGCCAGCGTCGCGCCATTGCCGAGCGTGACCATGGTGATCACCGCGCTCACACCGATGACGATGCCGAGGATGGTGAGGAACGATCGCAGCAGGTTGCGGCGGATCGAGCGCAGGGCCAGAAAGAGCGTATTGAGCAGCATCAGCCGGTTCCGGCTTCTGCCAGGGTGGCGTTCATCGCGGGGGCCGGCGGCGACGCCGGATTGGCGACATCGCTTTGCACCTGGCCATCCACGAACCGCACCACGCGACGCGCATAGGCCGCCATCTCCGGTTCGTGCGTCACCATCAGCACGGTAATGCCCTGTTCGGTATTCAGACGGCAGAGCAGTTCCATGATCTCCCGTCCGCGCTGCGTATCGAGATTGCCGGTCGGTTCGTCGGCCAGCAGTACGGCGGGCTGGGTGACGATGGCGCGGGCGATGGCCACGCGCTGCTGCTGCCCGCCGGACAGTTCCGCCGGCGTGTGATTCTCCCATCCGCCGAGGCCCACCGATTGCAGCGCCTTCTCCGCCGCGCTGTGCCGCACCGGCGGTGATTCGCCGCGATACAGCAGTGGCAGCTCGACGTTTTCCTGTGCCGAAGTGCGCGCCAGCAAATTGAAACCCTGGAACACAAAACCGAGGTAACGCCGGCGCAGGCGGGCGCGCTGGTCGCGTGACAGCGTTTCCACATGGACGCCCTTGAAGAGGTAATGGCCGGCGCTGGGGGTATCGAGGCAGCCCATGATGTTCATCGCCGTCGATTTTCCCGAGCCGCTGGGACCCATGATGGCGACAAATTCCCCCGCGTGAATGTCGAGGTCGATGCCTTTGAGCGCCATCAACGCGATGTCGCCGCTGCCGTAAACCTTGGTCACGCCACGCAGGCGGATCAGCGGAACATCGGCGCTCTGGCCGGGCGCGGAAGTGTCGAGTGGAAGGCTGGTCATGACGGGCACCATGCTTGGGCGGGGACGTGTGGACCGCAGGCTGCGTCCGTCACTTCGCGCCCGAAACCTTCTGGTCGGTGATGACCTGCATGCTGGCCTGCAGCTCACCGCCGGTGATCTCGGTCATGCGACCGTCGCTGATGCCCGGCAACACCGACAGCGGCGTGGCGGCGCCATCGCGCAATATCCACACCTGCCGCGCGGTCGCGGTGCCGGCGCCATTGGCTGCCGGCGCGCGCGTGCTGCCGCGCGGCATGCGCGGCACCAGCGAGGAGACGATGCCGCCACCGCCCGGCTTGGCGGACGCCTCGGTCGCCGCCGCGGTCGCGTTGGTAGGCGTGAAACGCAACGCCGTGTTGGGTACCAGCAGAACGTCGCTGCGCTGGCGCGCGGTGATGGTCGCGGTGGCGGTCATGCCCGGGCGCAGGCTCAGGTCGCGGTTGTCGACATCGAGATACGTGATGTAGGTGACGACGTTGTCGGTGATCGTCGAGCCGTAGGCGACGCGCGTGATCTTTGCCGGAAATTTGCGCCCCGGATAGGCGCTCACGGTAAACGTGGCGGGCTGGCCCACCTGCACGGCGCCGACGTCGGCTTCGTCCACGTACACCTGCAACCGCAGCTGGGCGAGGTCCTCGGCGATGCTGAACAGGGTGACGGCCTGCAGCGATGCGGCGACCGCGTTGCCCGGATCAACGTTGCGCGTCAGCACCACGCCATCGGCGGGTGCGCGGATCGAGGCCTTGGAGAGGTTGATTTCGTCGGTGGAGAGCGCAGCTTGCGCGTCGTTGACGCTGGCCGCCGCGGCCGCCTGCTCGGCCTGGGCGCGGACCAGCCCCGCGCGGGCACTGTCCAGTTCGGCCTGCGAGGGCACCTTGCCGCCGGAGAGCCGCGAGACTTCTTCCAGCCGGGCTAGTGTCGCGGTGGATTCCTTTACCGTGGCCGCCGCTTGCGCAACCTTGGCGTGGGCTGCCGCCAGCGCTGCCTGCGAGCGCAGGATCTGGTCGCGCAGCTTTGCCGTATCGAGCTCCACCAGCACCTGCCCCTTGCGGATGCGATCGTTGACATCGACATTTACCTTCAGCACCGTCCCGGACAGTTCGCTGCCGAGATTGATGGCGCGCGTCGGCTGCAGCGTGCCGTTTGCGGTCACGGATAGCGTCAGGTTGCCGCGCTCGACGGTGTGGGTGACAAACTTCGGTGCGCCGCCGGCTTGCTGCTGCGCGAGCCATGCCCAGATGCCGATGGCCGCCGACACCAGCAGCGCGGCGGCGATCCATGTCACCGGCCGGCGGACCCACGGGCGCTGTTCCGGCTCACCGAGCATCATGGCAAGGGTTTGCGGGCGGGCGGGTGCGGCCGGGGGGGCGGTGGCGTTCATGGTCGGGTCTTTGCGTGGGTGGGCGACGACGGCGATGTCCGGTCATCGCGGTTGATGGCAGACGCCGGCGCTGGGGCCTCGACCGCTGCTTCCGGCGTCCAGCCGCCGCCCAGCGCCTTGCAAAGCCGCACCACGTCGCCGGCGACGGTTGCCTCGGCGCTGGCCAGGCTGTCCTGAGTATTGAGCTGGGTTCGTTGCGTATCCAGCACCGTCTGGAAATCGATCAGGCCGCTGGCGTAGCGCTGGCCCGCCATCAGCGCCGCGTTGGCAGCCGCATCGGCGGCTTGCGCCAGGCGCGCCCGCCGTTCGCGATCGTTGTGCAGTAGCGCCAGCGCGTCTTCCACCTCTTTAAGCGCCGTCAGGATCGACGCCGCGTAGGCGACGCGTGTCTGCTCCAGCGCCGCTTCCTGCACGCGCACTTGTGCCGCACCGGCGCCGCCGTCGAAGAGCGGCATCGAGACCGCGGCCAGCATCGCGCGCAGCACCGATGCGCTGTCACCCAGCGCGGAGAACGACGCGGCACCGAGGCCGAGCGAACCGCTGAGCCTGAAATTTGGCAGGCGCGCAACATCGGCCACGTCCACCCGCGCCAGCGCCGCGGCCAGCTGGTGTTCGGCCATGCGCACGTCGGGCCGCCGGCGCAACACCTCGGCCGGCATGGCGGGCGCGATGTCGTCGCCGGCTTGCGGAATCGGCCCGCCCGCGGCGAGCTCGTTTGCCAATGCGGCCGGCGGCTGTCCGGTCAGTACCGCCAGCGCGTGCTGCGCCTGCGCAACCGCGGCGCGCAACAGCGGCTGCTGGGCGGCGGTCTGCTCGGCGGCGGCGCGGGCCTGCTCGGTATCGAGCGAGGACGCCAAGCCGGCCTGCATGCGCCAGGTGGTGAACTGCCGGGTCTGCATCTGGCTGGCGAGGTTACTTTCACCGATCGCCAGGCGCGCCTCGGCGCCGCGTAGCGCCACGTAGTTCAGCGCGACCTCGGCGGCCACCGAAACCTGCACGTCGGCCAGATTCGCCGTACCGGCACGCACGCCGGCCTCGCCGGCCGCCAGCGCGGCGCGGTTACCGCCGAATACATCGATCTCCCACGCGGCATCGAGGCCCGCGCGGTAGGTGCTGGTGGCATCGGCGTTGCCGTTGCGGTTGCGCTGCGCGGAAACCGCGCCATCCAGCGACGGCCATAGACCGGCCGCCGACAGATCGCGCGCGGCACGCGCCTGCCGCAATGCCGCCGTCGCGGCCTGCACGCTGGTATTGGCCTCCAGGGCGCGGCTGATCAGTGAGGTGAGCAGTGGATCGTTGAAGCGCAGCCACCATTGCGAGAGGGCCGCGTCGCCGGGCGCAGCTTTCGGCGTATTAGGTAGCGTTGCAGGTGCCGCCGACCAGGCGGCAGGAATGTCGATATCGGGGCTGGTGTGCCGGGGCGCGCCGAACCCGCTGCAGGCGGACAGCAGAAGCGCGCACGCGGCCGCGCAACCCGCACGTCGGCGCCCACCATTCTTCCCGGTCACCGGCGTGAAACCGGCGCGACGCGCGGGCATTTTTGTTGGGGCCATGATGGCGAGCAGTTTGCGTCACGGCCGGAAAATATCTGTCCGTGATGGGTGCCCTCATGGGACCACATTCAGTGGGCCGGGTTTCTGATATCGCGCAAGCCTCTGCTCGAAATCAAGAAAATCCGCGAAAAGCGGCACTGACAAGAAGTACAAACACCAGCACCAGCGCGGATTTCCAGCCATTATTGGCCTGGAAGCCGCGCCGGTGCTGGTGTTTGGACAGGCCCTGACGTGCCCGTTGTTACTTGCCGAAGGTGATCACACCGTTCTTCAGCCCGATCTTGATCGTGTCCTTCGGCGCGAACTTGCCTTCCAGCAATGCCTTCGACAGCGGGTTCTCGATCTCCTGCTGGATGGCACGCTTCAACGGCCGCGCGCCATACACAGGATCGAACCCGGCCTTGGCGATTTCGGCTAGCGCATCGTCGCTGACCTTGAGGCTGATCTCCATCGCCGCCAGGCGCTTTTCCAGGCGCTGCAGCTGGATTTTCGCGATCGCCGCGATCTGCTCTTCGCCCAACGAATGGAACACCACGATCTCGTCGATGCGGTTGACGAACTCGGGCCGGAAATGCTGCTTCACCTCCGCCATGACCGCGAGCTTGATCACGCCGTAATCCGAGCCGGCCATCGACTGGATCTGGTGCGAACCGAGATTGGAGGTCATGACGATCACGGTGTTCTTGAAGTCCACGGTGCGTCCCTGCCCGTCGGTCATGCGGCCGTCGTCGAGTACCTGCAGCAGCACATTGAACACATCCGGGTGCGCTTTCTCGACTTCGTCGAACAGGATCACGCTGTAGGGTTTGCGGCGCACGGCTTCGGTGAGGTAGCCGCCCTCGTCGTAGCCCACGTACCCGGGCGGCGCACCGATGAGGCGTGCCACCGAGTGCTTTTCCATGAATTCGCTCATGTCGATGCGGATGAGGTGGTCCTCCGAATCGAACATGAACTCAGCCAGCGCCTTGCAAAGCTCGGTCTTGCCCACGCCGGTCGGGCCGAGGAACAGGAAGGAGCCGTACGGCCGGTTCGGGTCGCCGAGTCCCGCGCGCGAGCGGCGGATGGCATCCGACACCAGGCGCACGGCCTCGTCCTGCCCGACCACCCGCTTGTGCAGGTTGTCTTCCATCTTGATGAGCTTTTCGCGCTCACCCTGCATCATCGTCGACACCGGAATGCCGGTGGCACGCGACACCACTTCGGCGATCTCGTCGGCGCCGACCTGGGTGCGTACCAGCCGCGCCTTGGCCGGCTTGTTATCTTGTCCGCCCTCGGATTTCTCGGCCTGCTTCAGCTGGGCTTCAAGCTGCGGCAGTTGGCCGTATTGCAGTTCGGCCAGCTTGTCGAACTGGCCCTTGCGCTGCAACTCGGCCATCTGCGTGCGGATTTTCTCGATTTCCTCGCGGATGTGCTGCGTGCCCTGCACGGCGGCCTTCTCGGCCTTCCAGATTTCCTCGAGGTCGGAGTATTCCTTTTCCAGCCGGCGGATCTCGTCCTCGATCAGCGACAGGCGTTTCTTCGAGGCCTCGTCCTTTTCCTTTTTCATGGCTTCGCGCTCGATTTTCAGCTGGATCAGGCGCCGGTCGAGCTTGTCCATGACCTCGGGCTTGGAGTCGATTTCCATTTTGATGCGCGAGGCCGCCTCGTCGATGAGGTCGATGGCCTTGTCGGGCAGGAAACGGTCAGTGATGTAGCGATTCGACAATTCCGCTGCGGCGACGATGGCCGGGTCGGTGATGTCCACGCCGTGGTGCATCTCGTAGCGCTCCTGCAGGCCGCGCAGGATGGCGATGGTGGCTTCCACGCTGGGCTCACCCACCAGCACCTTCTGGAAACGGCGTTCCAGCGCCGCATCCTTCTCCACGTATTTGCGGTATTCGTCGAGCGTGGTGGCGCCGATGCAGTGCAACTCGCCACGCGCCAGCGCGGGTTTCAGCATGTTGCCGGCGTCCATGGCGCCTTCGGCCTTGCCCGCGCCGACCATGGTGTGCAGTTCGTCGATGAAGACGATGGTCTTGCCGGCGTCTGCTTCCAGTTCTTTCAGCACGGCCTTGAGGCGTTCCTCGAATTCGCCGCGATACTTGGCGCCGGCCAGCAATGCCGCCATGTCCAGCGACAGCACCCGCTTGTCCTTGAGCGTTTCCGGCACTTCGCCGTTGACGATGCGCTGCGCCAGGCCTTCGACGATGGCGGTCTTGCCCACGCCGGGTTCGCCGATCAGCACCGGATTGTTCTTGGTGCGGCGTTGCAGCACCTGGATCGAGCGGCGGATTTCATCGTCGCGGCCGATCACCGGGTCGAGCTTGCCCTGGCGCGCGCGCTCGGTGAGGTCCATGGTGTATTTCTTCAATGCCTCGCGCTGGCCCTCGGCTTCCTGGCTGTTCACGGCGCCTTCCGAACCGCGCACGGCAAGGATGGCCGCTTCCAGTGGCTGCTTGTTGGCGCCGTGTTCCTTGAACAGGCGGCCGGTTTCGGACTTGTCGGCCAGCAAGGCAATCAGGAACAGTTCGCTGGCGATGAACTGGTCGCCACGCTTGGTGGCTTCCTTGTCGGTCAGGTTGAGGACGTTGGAAAGATCGCGCGAAACCGAGATTTCGCCGCCCTGCCCCTCGACCTTGGGCAGTCGCTTGATGGCCGCTTCCAGCGCCGACTTGAGGCGGGGTGTGGCCACGCCGGCGCGCGACAGCAGCGACGCCGTGCCGCCATCCTCCTGCTGAATCAGCGCCAGCAGCAGGTGCTGCGGTTCGATGAAGCCGTTGTCGTTGGCCAGCGCCATGCTCTGGGCATCGGCCAGCGCCTGCTGGAACTTGGTGGTCAGTTTGTCGTGTCTCATGTTGTCCTGCCTGAATCGGCCTAGAATGGTTTTGTCGACGCACCGCTCGTGCATCGTTGCATTGCAGATAGGGACATGCCCCCTCAATTCAAGGGGTTTTTCGGAACGAGACCATGTCAGATCGAAACTTTGAACTGGAAAGAAGCGTTACCGAGGACGTCACCCGCGCCATCAATGAGGACGTCGGTGGCGGCGACCTCACCGCCATGCTGATTCCCGCCAACGCCCGTGGCACGGCGCGCGTGATTGCCCGGCAGGCCGGCGTGATCGCGGGGCGGGAGTGGTTCGAACGCTGCTTCACCGAAGTGGACCCGGATTGCGAACTGTTCTGGCATGTGCAGGATGGTGACCAGATCATCGCCGACGCCCAGCTCTGCGAACTCACCGGACCGGCCCGCGCCTTGCTTACCGCCGAGCGCGCCGCGCTGAATTTCCTGCAAACGCTATCCGCGGTCGCCACCCGCACCCGCGCCTTCGTGAACGCGGTTGAAGGCACGCCGACGAAAATCCTCGACACCCGCAAGACGCTGCCGGGCCTGCGCCTGGCGCAGAAATACGCGGTGCGCGCCGGCGGCGGCTACAACCACCGCGTCGGCCTGTTTGACGGCATCCTCATCAAGGAAAACCACATCATGGCGGCGGGCGGTATCCGCCCGGCCCTCGAGGCGGCGTTTGCGCTGGTGCAGCACCAGGCGCCGCGCGACACGATGATCGAAATCGAAGTTGAAACGCTCGACCAGCTACAGGAAGCGCTGCAATGCGGCGCGAGGCTGGTGCTGCTGGACAACATGTCGCCGGCGCAGATGCGCGAGGCGGTGCGCATTGCCGCCGGATGGCCGGGCGTGGAACTTGAGGCGTCCGGGGGCATCAATCTCAGATCCGTGCGCGAGATCGCCGAAACCGGCGTTCACCGCATTTCCATCGGCAGCCTGACCAAGGACATTGAAGCGCTGGACCTGTCCATGCGCTTCACGATGCACTGAGGCCTTTGCATGCGGCTGCGCGGGTGCCGCCGCGTGACTTGCCCCTTCACCCATTTTTACCTTTTTACTCACCCTCTTCCTCACCATTTTTCTCAATCCGGACATTTCCTTTGCCCATGATATTTCGCACGCTCCCGTTTTTGCCTGTTGCCGCGCTGCTGTTCCTCGCCGGTTGCGCATCAACCGTCGCACCCCCGGCCGACCCGCTTGAAAGCCTCAACCGCGGCACCTATGCGTTCAACGACGCGGTGGATCGCGCCGTGCTGAAGCCGGTCGCACAGGGCTATCAGGCGGTCACGCCAAATTTCGTGCGGTCCGGCGTTGCCAACGCCTTCAGCAATGTCGGCGAGGTCTCGGTCTCGGTGAATAACCTGCTGCAGGGCAAACCGCGCGACGCACTCAGCGACCTTGGCCGCTTCCTGGTCAATTCCACCCTGGGCGTGCTCGGCCTGTTCGACGTGGCCACACCCATGGGTCTGGAAAGGCACGAAGAAGACTTCGGCCAGACGCTGGGCAAATGGGGCGTCGGCAGCGGCCCGTTCCTGATGGTGCCGTTCATGGGCCCGAGCACGCTGCGCGACGGCATGGGACGCTACGCCGACTCCTACGCCGGCTGGGCGCGCCAGGTGGATCATGTGCCGACCCGCAACTCTGTCTACGGTCTCGAGGTCATCAACCTACGAGCCACCCTGCTCGGCGCCGGCGACACACTCGACCAGGCCGCCCTGGACAAATACCAGTTCCTGCGCGACGCCTACCTGCAGCGCCGCCTGCGCATGGTGCATGACGGCAAGGTGCCGCAGGATGTGCTCGACAAACTGGACGATGACCTCTCGCCGCCGCGCGCTGCGGACAAGCCGGACAAGAAGTAGCCCACGCCATGGACGCCGCGCTGATTGCCATCCTGTTCGCGTTTTTCTCGATCATGGTGGCGGTCCTCGGCTTTTGTCTGGCCGCGCGGCGGCAGGCCGTTTCCGCGCAGCGCGACATTGCGCAACCCAGGCGCGACCAGGATGACGACCAGCGCATTGCGCTGCTGTTGTTCGGCGGCATCACCGGCGGCGCGGCGCTCGCGCTGCTGGCCGCCTATCTGATGTTTTTTCGAGCGGGGCCCTGATCATGACCGAAGCCGAAGCGCGTGCCCAGTTGGACAAGTTCATCAACAAGTTTTCACCGAACGTGGCCGGTCGCGCACGCGAAGAGCTGGAGCGCATGCGCGCGCTGCTGCCCTGTGCCACCGAGCTGGTTTACGACAATTTCAACGCGCTGGCCATCGGCTTCGGCCCGAACGCCAATACTGCGGATGCGGTGTTTTCGATCGCCGTGTACCCGAAGTGGGTCACGCTGTTTTTTCTGCACGGCGCCGCCCTGCCGGACCCGAAGAAGCTGCTCGGCGGTGACGGCACCGTGGTGCGCCACATCCGCCTCACCGAGCCGTCAACATTGTTGTCGCCCGACGTGCGCGAGCTGATGCTGGCAGCGATCAAGCAGGCCAAGGTGCCGTTTTCACCGAACGACAGGCACCAGATCATCATCAAGTCGATCTCGCCGAAGCAGCGGCCGCGGCGGGCTTGAACAGCGGAAAATCCGGAACGCCAGCACTGGCGCGGCTGCTGGGCCATTTTCGGTCTGTAAAGCGCGCCAATGCTGGAGTTTCAACTGTTGATCGCAGCCGGATGCACCCACGGATGACGCGCTGCGATCAGCTTGCCCCGCCGCTGTCGTGACCAATCCAGGAAATACGGTCTCCGCCAGAAACATCGCATCGCTCGTCGCGATCACGCTGCTCGCCGCGCTGGTGGTGTTCAAGGGCCTGCCGAACACGACGAAATTCCTTCACGTCCTGCACAAGACCGGCCATCCCCTGGCATTCGGCCTCATCGCCCTGCTGGTCTTTTCATTGCTGGCCAAACGCAATTTCATGCTGACCAGACCGCCCTGGGTTGCCTATCTGGCGGCGTTCATCATCACGGTGTTGATCGGCGCCGCAACCGAGATCGCCCAGCTTTTCACCCATCGCGATGCCCGCCTCGCCGATGTGATCAGCGATGCTATCGGCGCGACGGCGTGCCTGGCTGGCCACGCTGCCGCCTTCGGCAGCGGGCGCCTGGCGCGGCCAACCGGCTCCCGGCTTGGCGCCGCGCTGTTGGCGCTGGCGGCGGCGGGCGTCTCGCTGGCACCACTGGCCTGGTGCGTGGCCGCGTACGCCGTCCGCGACGCGGCCTTTCCGGTCATTCTCGAAAACCCATCGCGCCTCGACATGTATTTCGTGGCCACGGGTGCCGGCAATCTGTCGGTGATGCCATTGCCCGAAAGCGCCAGGCCGGACGCGTTACCAGCAGACGCGGCCAGCGGAAACGTCATCACGGCGGTGAAGGTGGCACTCGACAACGGCGAGTATCCGGGCCTGTCCATCACCGAGCCCTACCCGCGCTGGAGCCGCTACCAGTCATTGGCCATAGACCTCACCAATCCCGGTCCGCGCGATCTGCACATAGTCATTCGCGTTCACGACCGGCAGCACATCAACCAATACGACGATCGCTTCAACCGCGATGTGATCCTCGCCGCAAAGTCGCGAAACACAATTTTGATACCGTTACACGAAATCCAGCATGGCGCAAAGCGACGGCTTCTCAATCTCGACGCCATCGCTGGACTCAATTGCTTTTCGCCGGGTCCTGTGCCGGGAGGCGTGTTTTATGTGAACAGGATCTGGCTGAGTTAATCCGAAGGGAGCGGCGAGGGAAGTGGGCGGGCGTTGTGCTCGGTTGTAATTACTTGTACCGCCTGAGCCTAATTATTGACGCGCGTTGCGCTTACCCTCACCCCGGGGAACCTTAGGAAACGACTGCATTGCGGCGTCGTGCAGCATTTACCCCAAGAAGCCCTATCGCAAGTAAGGCAAGCGAGCCAGGCTCGGGTATCGTGTCTATCGGCGCATCCATTACAGTGACCAAGAACTTGTTGCCAAAGGAAGTTTGCGATGTCGAAACATAGTTGTAGCTTGTCGGCTGAGTGCAATAAGGATTGGGATAACCGTTAGAGCTTTGGCAGCCGGTACCGTAATTTGTTTGCTGCGTGTAGGCGATAATGAACACCTCAATGTTGTACACGCCGGCGGTGTTGTATACGTGAGAAAAGTCGAACGCATTTGGCGATAGTCCGGCGCCCAGCGAAAAAATTGACGCAAGTGATCCGTCGCCCCAATTGAACACAATTTGACCGGCCGTTGCCATATCTCCCAATACGCCGTTGTAATACTGGCCCGGAACGTAGTAACACGTCCGAGGGTCCGCATATAGACAGTGATACGGCTGGTATGAGTTCTGGTAATTACTGGCGATGTAGTTAAACGTCGACGTAATATCGGCACTTGAACCGGTATTGATGGTGAGTGGTCCTGTGACGGCGCCATTCGCCTTTATCTCGCCAAGAACGTAACCGGCATGCGCAGGCAAAGAAGTCAAGATAGCTACAGCAAGCGCAAACCATACTCTATGAAGTCGCATGTTTTCTCCCAAAGTGGCACGTTGAGCTGTTTGAAGCTTGCTTGGGTCCTGATCAAGCAACATCCGAACCCGTATCAAGATTACTAATAATAATTAGTGGCTTGCGTACCAACTGTGCGCATAAATGTAGTGTCAGTGTAAGATTTCCCGACAAAATTTCCAGATATTTCGCGCTGTCACTCCCTAGCAGGCGTGATTGCTGTAGCCATAAAAATGAGCGGATTTGCCACTGTTTCTGCTTGATCTGCCAGCGAAAGCCCAATCCCCAGCTCAGAGGCACCTTTCCATACCAAATTAGGCTGAAAGGCGCGCCGATGCTGGCGCTTTGCGTTTGGTGGCCCGAAGGCTCGGGTAAGCAGTAGGCGAGATGCTACCCGGCGATCGCTGCCGCGATGTAGCGTTTGAGCGCCTCAGCATCGGCATCCTTGACCTCGACACGCTGCGGCAGCGACTCAATGCCGGCCAGTGACGGCGGCCGCGCCGGTTTGCGGCCCAAGGCTTCGATCATGCTGGCTTCGAACTTGGCGGGCAGCGCGGTTTCGAGGCACACCATGGTCTCGCCGGGCTCGCGGTTGTCGAGCGCGACCTTGAGGCCGTCGGCGGTGTGGGTGTCGATTTCCACGCCGTACTTTTCCCAGACGGCACGGATGGTGAGGATGCGGTCGTCGTGGGTGCTGCGTCCCGAAACAAAGCCGAAGCCCGGCATGCGCTTCCAGATATCCGCGCATTCGGCCAGATGGAAGCCGCCTTCGGTCTCGACCTTGCGCATCAGCTCGCGTACCGCGGCCGGGTCCCGCCAGACGAGGTCGTAGAGGAAGCGCTCGAAGTTGGAGGCCTTGGAAATGTCCATGGACGGGCTGGAGGTATGCTGCGTCTCTTCCGATGCACGCGGCCGGTAGCGGCCGGTGCGGAAGAACTCGTCGAGCACGTCGTTTTCGTTGGTGGCGACGATGAGCCGGCGGATCGGCAGGCCCATCATTCGCGCGATGTGCCCGGCCAGCACGTTGCCGAAATTACCCGAGGGCACCGCGAACGAGACTTTCTCGTCGTTGCCCTGCGTGGCTTCGAAGTAGCCTTTGAAGTAATACACCACCTGCGCGACGATGCGGCCCCAGTTGATGGAGTTGACAGCGCCGATCTTGTATTTTTCCTTGAAGGCCAGATCGGTGGCCACCGCCTTCACCAGATCCTGGCAATCGTCGAACACGCCGCGCACGGCGATGTTGAAGATATTGCCGTCCTGCAGGGAGTACATCTGCGCGGCCTGGAACGGCGACATCTTGCCTTCCGGGCTCAACATGAACACCCGCACGCCGGCCTT
This sequence comes from Usitatibacteraceae bacterium, assembly GCA_044229235.1. Taxonomy (GTDB): domain Bacteria; phylum Pseudomonadota; class Gammaproteobacteria; order Burkholderiales; family Usitatibacteraceae; genus UKL13-2. The sequence goes on along the minus strand of JBGATH010000004.1, from coordinate 61,308 downwards.
GCCCTTCATGGCATGTTCGGCACTGGAACCGGTGTCGCCGGAGGTTGCGCCGAGAATGTTGATCTCGGTGTTGCGCTTGGCCAGCACGTACTCGAACAGGTGGCCGAGAAGCTGCATGGCCATGTCCTTGAACGCCAGCGTCGGGCCGTTGGAAAGCTGCTGGATGTAGAGGCCCGGCTCGAGGCGTTTCAGGGGCGTGATCCGGTCGCTGCCGAAAACCACCGCCGTGTAGGTCTTGTCGAGAATGGCGCGCAGATCGGCGGCGGGAATGTCATCGACAAAGCGGTGGATGATGTCGAATGCCAGCGCCGGATACGACAGCTTGCGCTGGCGGGCGAGGTCGTCGGATGTGAGCGTGGGATAGGCCTGCGGCAGGAACAGCCCGCCATCGGGCGCCAGCCCTTCCAGCAGGATGTCGCAAAAACCGCGTGGCGCGTCGTCCGGTTGCGCCCCCGCGCCGCGGGTGGAGACGTAACGCATCAGTTCAGCTCCTCGAGTCGGATACGCACCACTTTACCGGCAATCGTCGGCAAGGCTTCGATGCGCCCGATGGCGGCGTTCACATTCTTTTCCACCGAGAGGTGCGTAAGAATGATCACGTCTACCACATCCTCGCCCTCCTCGGCCTCCTTTTGCAGGATGGCGTCGATGGAAATCGAGCCGTCGGCCAGAATGCGCGTGACATCAGCCATCACGCCGGGGCGGTCCAGCGCCGAGAGGCGCAGGTAGTAGGCAGTCTCGACTTCCTCCATCGGCAGGATGGGCGTGTCGTGCAAGCGGTCCGGCTGGAAAGCCAGGTGCGGCACCCGATGCTCCGGGTCGGAAGTCAGCATGCGCGTCACGTCGACCAGGTCGGCCACCACCGCGCTGGCGGTCGCTTCGGCGCCGGCGCCGCGGCCGTAGTACAGCGTCGCGCCGACCGCATCGCCTTTGACCAGCACCGCATTCATCACGCCCTCGACATTGGCGATCAGGCGCTTGCCGGGAATGAGCGTCGGGTGCACCCGCAGCTCGATGCCCTTGGCCGCGCGCCGGGTGATGCCCAGCAGCTTGATGCGGTAGCCCAACTGCTCGGCGTATTTGATGTCCTTTTCGGTGAGCGCGGAAATACCTTCGGTGTAGGCCTTGTCGAACTGTGGAGGCACGCCGAAGGCGATCGCCGAGAGGATGGTCAGCTTGTGCGCAGCATCGATGCCTTCAATGTCGAAAGTCGGGTCGGCTTCGGCATAGCCCCTGGCCTGCGCTTCCTTCAGGACTTCGCTGAAGCTGGCGCCGCGCGAACGCATTTCCGAAAGGATGAAATTGGAGGTGCCGTTGATGATGCCGGCGATCCATTCGATGCGGTTGGCGGTAAGACCCTCGCGCAGCGCCTTGATGATGGGAATGCCGCCGGCTACGGCGGCCTCAAACGCCACAATCACCTTCTGCTTTTGGGCGGCGGCAAATATCTCGGTGCCATGCTTGGCCAGCAACGCCTTGTTGGCGGTCACCACGTGTTTGCCGTTGGCGATGGCCTTCAATACCAGCGCCTTGGACACGGTGTCGCCGCCGATCAGTTCGCAAACGATGTCGATGTCCGGGTGCGAGACCAGCGCGTCTGCATCGGCCAGCAATTCGATGCCTTCCAGCGAAACATCGCGCGGCTTGGTCAAGTGTCGCGCGGTAGCGTGCGTGACACGGATCTCGCGACCGGCACGGCGGGCGATTTCCTCGGCGTTGCGCTTGAGCACGGCGATGGTGCCCGCGCCAACCGTGCCGAGCCCCAGCAGTCCTACGTGAATCGGTTTCATCATGCTTGTTTCGCCTGCTTCTTCAGTGGCTTTGAAAAATGGAACGAGGGAATGGTCATGCCCTCGCGAAAATAAAACTTGTGGGCCTGCTCGCGCTGGCAGCCCGAATCCAGCGCCAGCACATCGCAGCCGCGTTCCGCGGCCAGCGCTTCCATGTGCTGCATCAGCAGGCGGCCGACTCCGCCGGAGCGGTGCGTTTCGTCGGTGACGAGGTCATCGCAATACAGCTCGCGGCCGCTGAAGGTCTTTTCCTGGACACGGAACACGCTGAGACCCAGCACCGTCTCATCCTGTACGCACACCGACATCTCGCCGCCGCCGGCGAACACCTGTTTCATGCGCGCGACGTAATCGGGCGGAAGCTGAGGACGCAACTGGCGGTGCACGCGTTCGGCGCGGTGCAGCCATTCCAGTTCGATGATGTCGCCCACGGCGTTGGTGATGCGGATGATTTTCAAGGCAATCCCCTGCGCGTTGAAGACGGCAAACGACTATTTAAGCAAACCGTCCTTGCGGAACATTTCCTTGATGCCACGCACCGCCTGGCGGGTGCGCTCGGTGTTTTCGATCAGGGCGAAGCGCACGTGATCGTCGCCGTATTCGCCAAAGCCAATCCCCGGCGACACCGATACCTTGGCCTCGGCCAGCAGCTTCTTGGCAAATTCCAGCGAACCCAAGGCGCGATATGCCTCCGGAATCTTCGCCCAGATGTACATCGACGCCTTGGGCTTGGTAGTCACCCAACCGGCTTCCGCCAGCCCCTTGTGCAGCACATCGCGCCGCACCTGGTACTCGGCAACGATTTCCTTTACGCAGTCCTGTGGGCCATCGAGCGCCGCGATGCTGGCGACCTGAATGGGCGTAAAGGTGCCGTAGTCGTGATAGCCCTTGATGCGCGCCAGCGCCGACACCAGTTCCTTGTTGCCGACCATGAAACCGACGCGCCAGCCGGCCATGTTGTAGGACTTGGACATGGTGAAAAATTCCACCGCCACGTCGCGCGCCCCCGGCACCTGCATGATCGACGGCGCTTTCCAGCCGTCGTAGGTGATGTCGGCATAAGCGAGGTCATGCACCACCAGCACGTTGTTGGCTTTGGCCAGCGCGATGATGCGCTCGAAGAAATCCAGTTCCACGCACATCGCCGTCGGGTTGGACGGAAAGCCGAGAATCAGCATCTTCGGCTTGGGGTAGGACTCGCGGATGGCTTTCTCGGCCTCGGCGAAGAAATCCACGCCCTCGGTCATGCGCACATGCTTGATCTGGGCGCCGGCAATGACGGCGCCGTAAATATGGATCGGGTAGCTGGGGTTGGGCACCAGCACGGTGTCGCCGCTGTCGAGCGTGGCCAGCATCAGGTGCGCCAGGCCTTCCTTCGAGCCGATGGTGACGATGGCCTCGGTATCCGGGTCGAATTCGACGTCGAAGCGGCGCTTGTACCAGTCGCAAATGGCCTTTCTGAGGCGCGGGATGCCTTTCGAGACCGAGTAGCCATGGGTGTGCTCGCGCTTGGCGGCCTCCACCAGCTTGTCGACGATATGCGGCGGCGTGGGACCGTCGGGGTTGCCCATGGACATGTCGATGATGTCCTCGCCGCGGCGGCGGGCGGCCATCTTCAGTTCGCCGGTGATGTTGAAAACGTACGGCGGCAGCCGTTTGATGCGGGAAAATTCGTGGTTCATGGTCGCTGGGCCGAAGTCGGCACCGGGGATCGTTAGGGAGCGGTTGGCGGTTAAGCAGCACCAGCTTGGGCGCTGGCTATAATCATTTTGTTCCTGCGGCGCCCCGGAACTGCCCGACTTCTGCCCGATTTGTGCGCCGCAAAAAAACCCATTCTAGCCGAGCGGCCTCCCTTTTTCACAGAATCGCCCATGAAACTGCATCTGAGCGCCACTGAAGGCGCCAACCGCATCACCGCCCACGGGCCGGGTTTCGTCATGGTCAATGGCGCGCGCATCGACGGCCCGATGATCCTGATGCCGGACCGGCTGATATCACCCTGGATGGTGGCAACACGCGAGGCCGTTGCGCTGGCTGATTTTGCGGCCTTGATCGAACTGCGGCCGGAGCTGGTGCTTTTCGGCTCGGGTCCGGCCTTCCGCTTTCCGGACCCGCGCATCGGCGCCGCGTTCGCCGCGGCGGGCATCGGCTTTGACGTCATGGATACGCCTGCCGGCTGCCGCACCTACAACGTACTGATGAGCGAGGGGCGCAACGTCGCCGCCGCCTTGCTGATTTAGGCCGTCCTCAGCGGTTGGAAGCGCCGGCAGCCTCAGGTAAACTGAACCGCGAAAACGGCGTACCATCACACTCTGGCGCTTGAGCCGTGCAGGCCCGTGTGCAGCTGGCACCCGCGGTCACAACAGTCACAATCGCCCCGATTTCACGTCTCCACCACAAAACGAGGAGTTGCACTCATGTTGAAGTTTTCCACCATCGCAAAACTGACCTCCGGCCTGCTGGCTTCGGCGCTGCTCGCCGCTCCCGCTTTTGCCGACGACCTCGCCGGTACGCTGAAAAAAATCAAGGACAGCGGCACCATCACCATTGGCTACCGCGAAACCTCGATCCCGTTTTCCTATCTGGACGAAAAGCAGCAGCCCATCGGCTACTCGATGGACCTGTGCGCGGCCATCGTCGAGGAAGTGAAAAAGGAACTGGCCCTGCCGACGCTGAACGTGAAGTACAACCCGGTGACCTCGCAGACCCGCATCCCGCTCATGTCCAACGGTACCGTTGATATTGAGTGCGGCTCGACCACCAACAACCTCACGCGCCAGAAGCAGGTGTCGTTCGCGCCGGTAACCTTCATCACCGGTACCAAGCTGCTCGTGAAGAAGTCCGCCAAGATCAAGTCCTACAAGGACCTGAAGAACAAGACCGTGGTGGTAACGCAAGGCACCACCAACGAACGCGTCATCAAGGCCCTGTCGGACAAGGACAATCTGAACATCAAGTTCCTCAATGCCAAGGACCACGGCGAATCGTTCCTGACGGTCGAATCGGGCCGCGCAGCTGCATTTTCGATGGACGACGTGTTGCTCTACGGACTGATTGCCAAAGCCAAAAAGCCGAAGGATTTCGAAGTGGTCGGCGACTACCTCTCGTATGACCCGTACGGCATCATGTATCGCAAGAACGATTCCGATTTCGGTGTCGTCGTGAACCGAGCGCTGTCGAGGATGATGTCTTCGGGCGAAATCACCAAGGTGTATGAAAAGTGGTTCGTCGGCAAGCTGCCGTCGGGTGAAACCATCGGCATGCCGATGAGCCCGCTGCTGAAGGCCGGCTTCCAGTTGCAGGCCCTGCCGGAATAAGTTGCACCGGAAAAAGGGGAATCGGTGAACCGGTTCCCCTTTTTTTGTTTGCGGGGACGCCCCCGTGTGTAGAGGCAACGCCGCATCAAGCCTGACCGCGAGCGTCGGGCGCATTACAATAAAAACAGGCAGCACACCGTTCGGTTGAGACAGTAAGGACTGCGGCAAACCACGACGCGCGAAAACCGCGTGGTTTCGTGTTCGATGTTTCATGCAGCCTCGCGCGCCGGTTCGCGCCAAACCAGGAGGGGAGCGGTTATGGAGTGGAAAGTCTTTTTGGAGCAGGCGCCCTCGGGCGGCATGACCTACCTGGGCTGGCTCCTGTCGGGGATGATGTGGACGCTGATCGTCTCCAGTTGCGCGTGGATCATCGCCTTTACGCTCGGCTCGGTGCTGGGCGTGCTGCGAACCACGCCGCTCAAGTGGCTGAGTGCGCCGGCGACGATTTACGTCGAGATTTTTCGCAATATCCCGCTGCTGGTGCAGATGTTCCTCTGGTACTTCGTCATGCCGGAGATGCTGCCCGCCGAGATGGGTGACTGGCTCAAGCAAACTTACCCCAACCTGCTGCAATTGCCGTTTGCGCAATTCAGCCTCTGGGAATTCACCGCGGCCGTACTGTGCCTTGGCCTGTACACCGCTTCGCGCGTTGCCGAACAGGTCCGGGCCGGTATCGAGTCGCTGCCCAAGGGCCAGACCAATGCCGGGCTGGCCATGGGCTTCACCTTGCCGCAGGTGTATCGCTACGTCACGCTGCCGATGGCATTCCGGCTGGTGATTCCGCCGATGACCTCGGAGTTCCTGACGATATTCAAGAACTCCTCCACCGCGCTGACTATCGGCGTGCTGGAACTCACGGCACAGAGCCGGCAAATCTCCGAATACACCTTCAAGACCTTCGAGGCGTTTTCGGCGGCGACCCTGATCTATATCGTCATCACCCTCACCGTCATCGCACTGATGCGGCTGCTCGAGCACAAGGTGGCCGTGCCGGGCTATGTCTCGCAGGGAGGCCACTGACATGGGTGACTTCGACTGGAGCGCAATCTGGAACAATCGCGCTGTCCTGATGGACGGCATGCTGCTGTCACTACAACTGTTCGGCATTGCACTGGCGGGCGGCATCTTCTTCGGCACTCTGCTGGCCATGGCACGGCTGTCGAGCTTCAAGCTGCTGTCGTACCCGGCCGCCGGCTTCGTGAACCTGATCCGCTCGATCCCGTTCATCATGGCCATTTTCTGGTTCTACTTCCTGACGCCGATGCTGGTGCAGAAACTCACCGGCAAGCAGGGCGAGGCAGTCGGGCCGTTCACTTCCGCCATTGTCGCGTTCATCATGGTGGAAGCGGCGTACTACTCGGAGATCATCCGCGCCGGCATCCAGTCGGTGCCGCGCGGCCAGCCGTGGGCAGCGTATGCCCTGGGCATGAACTACTGGCAATCGATGGGCCACGTGGTGTTGCCGCAGGCATTTCGCAACATGGTGCCGATCATGCTGACACAGGCCATCATCCTGTTCCAGGACACCTCGCTGGTCTATGTGGTCGGCCTCAAGGACTTCCTGGGCGCGGCCAGCAAATCGGGACAAATATCCGGGCGCATCGTCGAGCTTTACGTGTTCGTCGCGTTCGTGTTCCTGATCATCTGCTTCAGCGCGTCCAAGCTGGTCAAATACCTGCAGGTACGCATGGATCCGTCCAACAAGTCGATCAGTGCCGTGTTAAAGACGCCGTGACCCGGCGTTCTTCGCGCGCAACTCCAACGCAATTCCCACTTATATTCGCGGCAACAGGAACCCATCATGGCGATGATTGAAATCAAGAATGTCAGCAAGTGGTACGGTGAAAAGCAGGTGCTGGTCGATTGCACCACCAACGTCACCAAGGGCGAAGTGGTGGTGGTTTGCGGGCCCTCGGGCTCGGGAAAATCCACGCTGATCAAAACCGTAAACGGTCTCGAGCCGTTCCAGAAGGGCGAAATCATCCTCGACGGCATTTCCGTCGGCGCCCCGGGTGCCAACCTTTCCAAGCTGCGTTCGCGCGTGGGCATGGTGTTCCAGAACTTCGAACTTTTTCCGCATATGAGCGTTACCAAGAACCTGGTCATCGCCCAGACCAAGGTGCTGGGTCGCAGCGAGGAAGAGGCGCGGGCCAAGGGGCTGAAGCTGCTGGAGCGCGTCGGCCTCAGCGAGCACAAGGACAAATACCCGGCACAGCTGTCCGGCGGCCAGCAGCAGCGCGTCGCCATCGCCCGCGCGCTGTCGATGGAACCGATCGCCATGCTGTTCGATGAGCCGACTTCCGCGCTCGACCCGGAAATGATCAACGAAGTGCTGGACGTGATGGTGGAACTGGCCAAGGAAGGCATGACCATGATGGTCGTCACCCACGAAATGGGCTTTGCCAAGAAAGTGGCAGACCGCGTCATTTTCATGGAAAAAGGCGGGCACATCCTTGAAGACTGCACCAAGGATGAGTTCTTTGGCTCCCCTCGGAAGCCTCGAACGCAGGACTTCCTGTCGAAGATCCTCTCGCATTGAGTTACAAATCCGTACACATGAAACGGGGCCGCGTGCCCCGTTTTTGCTTTTGGCGCGTTTAATTTGGCTATGATGACGGCTCAACGAGGAAACCCTGCATGAACAAGCTATTGCTTGCGGTTGCACTCGGTATCGGTGGCGTGATCGCAGGCGCCTGGTACCTGTTGCAGCCGCCAAATGAAAAGGCCGTGCTGGCTGCGGCCGCCGAGACTGCCAAGTCCGGCCCATCATCGGCAGCCGGCACCAGTTCCGTCGCGGTACTGCCGATCGAAGGCGTGCAAAAAGCCTCACCCGTCAAGCTCACGCCGGCCAGGACCGTCGTTCCGCTCAAGAGCGCCCTCGCCCAGGAATTTGAAAAGGCGCGGCAGCTGAAGCCGTTTTATGACCGTTACCTCGCCAACCCCGAGTCGGCCGACGCGGAGACCAAGTTTTTCGCCGCGCTGGCAATGGAGCGTTGCATCGGGCGCAGCAGAGGATCGCCGGCCAGTGCGCAGGCCGACATGGTCAATCGATTCCAGTCGCGACTGAAGGAAAACGACCCCGCCAATGCGCAGCGGCTGGAGGCGTTCAACCGCATCACCGAGATTTGCGAGGGCTTCGGCAATGTTGCCTTGAGCGGTGCCGATATTGCGCGGCTATATCGCGAGGCCGCCGCCGCCGGCAATCCAGGCGCCAAGGTGGCCGTGCTGTCGGAGGTGCAACGCGACCAGACCCGCAATGCCCGCGGCATCGAGGAGCGCCGCCTGTCGGAGGAGTCGCTGGCCACGCTGCGCGATGCACTTGCATCGGGCGACCCATTTGCACTCGAACGTGCGGGCCAATTGCTGTCGTGGGGTTCCTCGCAACTGGCCGAACGCAAGGTGGGTCCCAATGGCGACATCTACAATCCGCGCGACTGGGGACCGGCCTGGCAGTTTGCTGCCTGCGATCGCGGTGCCAATTGCGGCGCCGATTCCTTCAAGGTTCTCAACGGCTGCGCGCTGCAGGGTGCCTGCGGCTACGACTCGCTGGAGACCTACATGCAATTCAACGAGCTGCCACCCAATGTGTACGCGGCTGCCCTGCAGAACCGCGCCACCATCGCCAATGCCATCGCGCAGGGCCACTGGGACTGGCTGGGCATCGCGCCGGGAATGGGCCGCACCGTCAACCCGACCCCGGTGGCCAGCGGAAATAGCGGCAAGCCTCCCGTCACCAGTTCGCCGCCACGAAAAGGCGGCTGATCCTCTCGCCACGGCGATAAAGCCGCGACGCACATGAGCTGGTTTCGGCAAGACGGCGACGGCCTGGTTGTTGCGATTCACGCGCAACCTGGTGCCAAGCGCACCGAGGTCCAGGGCCTGCATGGCGATGCGCTGAAAGTCCGCGTCTCCGCGCCGCCGCTCGAAGGCCGCGCCAACGCGGAACTGCAGCGCTACCTGGCCGAATTATTCGGCGTGCCACAGCGCAATGTCACCCAGCTTTCCGGCGAGACCTCGCGCCAGAAGCGCTTTCGCATCGTTGGCAGCGCGGTTGACCCGGCAAGCGTGCTGTTCGTGAAACCCTAGGGTTTCGTTGAGCTTCGCAGTTGCGGGCACCTTAGCGCGGCAGTGCACCTTTGCGTCGCTCTCTCACATCTCCAAAGCGTGATGGCCGAAGCTTTCGGGATGAAAACCCGGCTCGACTGCCAAAAAAATCCCTCTCAGTCTCCCTTTAAAAAAGGGAGAAGTGCCTTGGGGAGATCATGGCTTTCTGGAACAGCGCAAAATTGCACAAACCCCAGTATCGGCGAGCCTTCCCAGGCATTTTCGGCCTGATAAGCCCGCCAATACTGGAGTTTCGTATTTCCGCACCGTTGCTTCTCACTGGCGCGACGGCACAAACTGCACCATCGACTGCGCCAGCACCACCGCCACATGCACGGCATCACGCTGCGCTCCGTCGGCGATCTGGTGACGGCAACTGGTGCCGTCGGCCACCACCAGCGTTTCCGGGCCGGCATCGCGCACCGCGGGCAACAGCGACAGATTGGCCATGGCCATGGAGACATCGTAGTGCCCGGTCTCGTAGCCGAATGCGCCCGCCATGCCGCAGCAGCTCGAATCCACGGTTGAGGTCGCCAGTCCGGGAATCCACGTCAGTACCTCTTCCACCGCGCCCATCAGGCCGAAGGCTTTCTGGTGGCAATGGCCGTGCAGCAAGGCTTGCTTGCGATCGATCGGTTGCAGTTCCAATCGCGCCGGATCGAATCGCCCTGCGCGTTTTTCCCGCACCAGAAACTCCTCGAACAGGAAGGCGTGTTGGGCGAGCCGTTGCGCATCCTCGCCGGGCAGCATGGACATGAACTCGTCTCGCAGCGTCAGCAGGCAGGAAGGCTCGAGACCGATGATGGGCACGCCGCGCGCGACGTAGGGCTTGAGCGCATCGAGGGTGCGTTGCGCTTCCTGCTTCGCTTCATCGACCATGCCGGTGGCCAGAAATGTTCGCCCGCAGCATAGCGGCCGCTCGCCGGTCGCCGCTCCGACGATGTCGACGTTGTAGCCGGCCTTGTGCAGGACGATGGCGGCGGCATCAGCGCTGTTGCCGGGGAAGCCGTTGGTGGGCCCGTCGAAATAGTTTGTGAAGGTATCGACCAGCAGCACCACGTCACGCTCGGGACCGAAATAGCCCTCGAGCTTCTGGTCGCGCGCATTGCGCATGGCGCGCTGCCACTTGGCCGCGCCGATCGAAGACAGAACCGGCCGCCGCCACAACGGCAACTTGCGCCGCGCCGAAAAGCCGGTGATGCGCTCGCCCAGCCACGCCGCGCCGGGAAGCACATTTCGCAGGTTCATCATCCAGCCGATCAGCGCCGCCCATGGCGCGTAGCGCGGCAGGTAAGCCACCAGCTTGTCGTGCAGGGTGAAGCCGTGCTTCTTCTTGTATTGGTGAAGAAACTCGATCTTCATCTTGGCCATGTCCACGCCGGTGGGGCACTCGCGCTTGCAGCCCTTGCAGCTCACGCAAAGATCCATGGCCTCCTTGACCTCATCCGACGCCAGCCCGTCCGCGCCCAGCTGGCCGGATACCGCCAGGCGCAGGGTATTGGCGCGGCCGCGCGTCAGGTGCTGTTCGTCACCGGTGGCGCGAAAACTGGGGCACATGGTGCCGGCATCAAATTTGCGGCAATGGCCGTTGTTATTGCACATCTCCACCGCCGGCGCGAAGCCACCGAATTCGCGCCAGTCGAGCGCGGCCGTGAATTTTTCCGTGGCATAGCCGGGCTGAAAGCGAAACAGCGAACGATCATCCTGCTTGGTCGGTCGCACGATCTTGCCGGGATTCATCAGGTTGTCCGGATCGAACAGCGCTTTCACTTCGCCCAGCGCGGCGGTGAGGCGCGGACCAAAAAACGGCGCAATCCATTCGCTGCGCACCAGGCCATCGCCATGTTCGCCCGAGTACACGCCCTTGTATTCCCGCACCAGTTCGGCGGCTTCCTCGGCAATAGCGCGCATTTTGGTAGCGCCGTCGGCGCGCATGTCGAGAATCGGCCGCACATGCAGCGTGCCCACCGAGGCGTGGGCGTACCAGGTGCCTCTGGTGCCGTGCCTGCTGAACACCTCGGTGAGCCGGCGCGTGTATTCGGCCAGATGCTCCAGCGGCACGCAGCAATCCTCGATGAAGCTGACCGGCTTGCCGTCGCCACGCATCGACATCATGATGTTGAGGCCCGCCTTGCGCACTTCCCACAGCGCTTTTTGCGCACCGGCGTTGGTCATTTTCACCACCGAGCCCGGCAGGCCGAGGTCGCCCATCAACACGGCGAGATCATCAAGCCGCGAAACCAGCGCCGCGTGATCGTCACCGGCAAATTCCACCAACAGCACGGCATCCGGCTCACCGATGAGCGCCGCGTCGATCACCGGCCGGAATGACGGGTTGTTGCGCGACAGCTCGATCATGGTCCGATCCACCAGTTCAACCGCCGTCGGCCCGAGCTTGACGATGTGCTGCGCCAGCTCCATCGATCGGTAAAAGGTTGGAAAACTGATGACGCCGAGCACCTTGTGTTGAGGCAGCGGTGAAAGCTTCAGTTCCAGCGACTTGAAATAGGCCAGCGTGCCTTCGGAGCCCACCAGCAAGTGGGCGAGATTCGGCACCGGCGAGTTGTAGTGCAAAGGGTCGCGCGGATCGAACAGGTCGAGGTTGTAGCCGGCCACGCGTCGCAGCAGCGGCGGAAATCTTGCGGCGATTTCGGCCTGTTCGCGTTCGCAAATGGCGCGCACACCCTGGAGGATCTCGCGGTAGCGTGCGGATCGTCCGGCACCCTGCCCGGACTCGCCTGCTGGCAATTCAGCGAAGCGCTCGGTGCTGCCGTCAACCAGCACCGCTTCGATCGCCGCCACGTTGTGCACCATGTTGCCGTAAGCGATGGAGCGCGATCCGCAGGAATTGTTGCCGGCCATGCCGCCGAGGGTGGCCTGCGCGGAGGTGGATACATCAACCGGGTACCAGAGTCCGGTGGACTTGAGTTTGGCGTTGAGGTGATCCAGCACCATGCCCGGCTGCACCGTGGCCCGGCGCGACTGCGCATCCACGCTCAGCAGGTTATTCAGATACTTGCTGTTGTCGATGACCAGTGCCGCACCCACGGTTTGCCCGCACTGCGAAGTACCGCCGCCACGCGGCAGGATCGGCACGCCCTGCTCGGCCGCGATCTGCATGGCCGCAATCGCTGCGTCGGATGTGCGCGGCACCACCACGCCGACCGGCATGATCTGGTAGATCGAGGCGTCGGTCGCGTAGCGGCCGCGCGACGCGGCATCGAACAGCACTTCGCCATCGATCTCGGGTGCCAGGCGTTCGGCCAGCGGATGCGATGCCTTCGATGCCGAGGTGAAACGTATGGGTTGCGCGCTCAAGTGACAGGTTTTCCGCGGTTGGTTCGTCGTCGGCACAGCACTTTGCCGTGGTTCAGGCCCGATTATTCGCCGGGTCCGGCCCGCTGCGAATGCCCACAGGTATGAAGCATATTGACTCCATTTTCGCCCTCGCGCGAATTGACCGGTGTTATGGTTCACAAAAGCCTGCTTGCGGGGCTGGCTTCGCGGCCGTGGTCGACCCATATCGACCGGCGCGAACCAGCGCTTGCCGAATACCAATACCAACGCTTCGAGGAGAATCCCATGGCCCCATCGACACCGCTGGCCCCGCATCGCGCCGGACGCCATTTCCTGCAGATACCGGGCCCGACCACCGTGCCGGACCGGATACTGCGCGCCATCGACCGGCAGGTGATAGACCATCGTGGTCCCGAGTTCGGCATGCTGGGGCGCAATGTCCTCGAGGGCATGAAAACCATTTTCAAGACCGGGCAACCGGTCATCATTTATCCCGCTTCCGGCACGGGCGCATGGGAAGCCGCGCTCAGCAACACCCTCTCGCCCGGCGACAAGGTGCTGATGGTCGAGACCGGGCAGTTCGCCGCGCTCTGGCACAAGATGGCGGTAAAACTCGGCCTGCAGCCGGAACTCATCGATACCGACTGGCGGCGAGGCGTCGATGCCGCCGTGGTCGAAGCGCACCTGCGTGCCGATACGTCGCGCGCCATCAAAGCAGTGTGCGTGGTCCACAGCGAGACCGCCACTTCGGTCATCTCCAATATTCCGGCCGTGCGCAAGGCCCTGGACCAGACGGGCCATCCGGCGCTGTTGATGGTGGACACGATTTCCTCGCTGGGCTCGGTTGACTATCGCCACGACGAATGGGGCGTGGATTTGAGCATCGGCGGCTCGCAGAAAGGCCTGATGCTGCCGCCGGGGCTGTCGTTCAATGCCATTTCCGCCAAAGCGCTGGCAGCCAGCAAGAACGCAAAAATGCCTCGCGCATTCTGGAGTTGGGAAGACATGCTGGAAGCCAACAAGACCGGCTATTTTCCGTATACGCCTGCAACCAACCTGCTGTTTGGACTGCGCGAGGCGATCGCCATGCTGCACGAGGAGGGCCTGCCCAACGTGTACGCGCGGCATATGCGCCACGGCGAAGCGACCCGCCGCGCGGTGCGTGCCTGGGGCCTGGAACTGGTGTGCGAGAACCCGGCCGACTACTCCCCGGTGCTCACCGCTGTAATGATGCCGGCGGGCCACGACGCGGATCGGCTGCGCGCTTTGCTACTTGAGCACTTTGACTTGTCGCTGGGCATGGGGCTGGGCCGCCTCAAGGGCAAGGCCTTCCGCATCGGCCACCTCGGCGACTTCAACGACCTGAGCCTGATGGCGGCGCTGGCCGGCGTCGAAATGGGCCTGTCCCTGGCCGGCGTGCCGCACCAGAAAGGCGGCGTCGATGCTGCGATGCAGTATCTGCAGGCGTGCGCGGCGGACAGCACAGGGGATAGAATCGCGGCGTAGTGCCGCTGGCTTCACGCCGGCGAGGAGTTGGCGCCAAAACGACGGGATTTCAAGCGGCAACGCGCTGCGAAACAAGCTGGTGGCTTGTTGCACCGCGCGGAAACCGTGTTGTGACGCATCACATCCGGCAGCACGCAGTTCCCAAAATAAATCAACCACCTGGAGGAAGCATGAATCGTCGATCCCTGATTGGCGCCGTGGCTGCGGCGCTGCTGTCCCTGCCGCTGGCGGCACCGACTGCGCTGGCACAAGCCTGGCCGAGCAAGCCGGTAAAACTCATCAATCCGTTTCCGGCCGGCGGCGGCACGGACGTGTTCGCGCGCCCGTATGCGGCCAAACTGACCAACAACACCGGCCAGAGCTTTTACATCGAAAACCTCGGCGGCGCCGGCGGCACCATCGGCGCGCAGACTGCGGCCAATGCCGCGCCGGACGGCAATACGTACTTCATCGGCGCCATCCATCACACCATCGCCGAATCGCTCTACACCAAGAAAACCTACAAGCTCGATACGGCGTTTGAACCCATCACCGTGCTCGGCTATGTTCCCAACGTGCTGGTCATTCACCCGAAGAACAATTTCAAGACGGTCGAGGACCTGGTGAAGTACGCCAAGGCGAACCCGGGCAAGCTCAACTTCGGCTCGGCCGGCAGCGGTGCATCCCATCACCTTGCGGGCGAGCTGTTCAAGCGCCTCGCCGGCATCGACATGGTGCATGTCCCGTACAAGGGCATTGGACCGATGATGACCGACCTGCTGGCGGGCGTCGTCGACCTGTCGTTCGACGGCCTTGCTTCCGCCAGCGCCCAGATCAAGGCCGGCAAACTCATCCCGCTGGCAGTCACTTCCGAAAAGCGCAACCCGCTGCTGCCCGATGTGCCGACCTTCGCTGAACTCGGCTACAAGGACTTCACCATGACCACGTGGTATGCAGTCTGGGGCATCAAAGGCACGCCGCAGCCGATCCTCGACAAGATGCATGCCGAAACCCTCAAGGTGCTCGCAGACCCGGAGATCAAGAAGATTTGGGATCTGGCCGGTGCCTCGCCTGGCGGCCAATCGCCCAAGGAATTTGCGTCGTTCATCGCCGCCGAGACCGTGAAGTGGGGCAAAGTCGTCAAGGACGCGAACATCAAGATCGACAACTAGTTCGTCGAATTTGACGAGCTGGCCACTGGACAGTCAGGCGTAAGAATATCCCTTCCCCGACGCAGGCCGGGGCCCAAGCTATTCAATGTGCAACGCGAATGGCGGAAATTGGACCCCGGCCTCCGCCGGGAAAGGGTCTTGTCAGCGGCTGCTAGAGATACATTCGCCGGAACGACAAAAACAAAAAAGGCCCTGCGAGGGCCCTTTTTTATTTATGGCGCACCTGCCACCGCGCGCGAATCAGAAGGGAACTTCTAGAAACCGTAGCGAGCGGTCAAAATTCGTGGCGAGGAGCGGACGCGTACGAGCGTACGCAGAGCACCGGAGGCGCGAAGTTTGGCCGCGCAGTAGGTTAATAGAAGTTCCCAGAAGCCAAACACCAGCATTGGCGCGCCTTCCAGGCCGAAACAAGCCGGAAAGCCGCGCCAATGCTGGAGTTTTGCCCGCGCTAGTTCTGCTTGAACAGGTGGAAATACTGGCGCGACACGCCCAGTTTCTCCTTGTGGTGCTTCAGGTACACCACCAGTTTTTCCGGACCCTCGCGCACCGCCCGGTCGATGGCGTGGGCGTTGACGATGGTGCCGCGGTGGATCTGCCAGAACACCTCCTCGTCCAGTCCGTCGATCAATTCTTTCAGCGGCGTACGCACCAGCGCCTCGGATTCCGCCAGGACGATGCGCGTGTACTTGGTGTCCGATTGAAAGAACAGTACCTCGTCGACACTGATGAGCCGCGTCTGGTTGCCGAGCGAGGCGCGGATCCATTTCAGCTTGCTTTCGGCCGCGCGCGCGCCGGGTGCCGCCTGGTTGAGCAACTGCCCGATCATGGCGGTCAGGTCGGCCGGCGCCGCGGCGAGCCGCTTTTTCAGCCGCGCCACCGTTTCGGCGAGGCGATCGCCCTCGACCGGCTTCAGCAGGTAATCGGCCGCGCCGCTCTCGAATGCCTTGACGGCATATTCGTCGTACGCGGTGATGAATACCAGGTGCGCCGCATCGCCGATTTCGGCGGCCACTTCCAGCCCGGTCTTGCCCGGCATGCGGATGTCGAGGAAGGCGATGTCCGGGCGGTGTTCGCGCCACATCTGCAACGCCTCGAGGCCGTTGGCGGCAACGCAGGTGACGGACAGTTCCGGCCAGGTCTGCCCGAGCATCGCCAGCAGGCGCTCGCGCATCAGGGGTTCATCTTCGGCAATCAACGCGGTGGTCATTGGTCTCTCCTGCAATCATGGGGCAGCCGCTGCATCGGCTGCCCGCTCTTCCGGCACCGAAGCAAAGCAGTTTGCTTCGGCGAAACCCCGGAAAAGCTATCTTCAGCAATCAACGCGGTGGTCATGTTTCACTCCTCTGCAAATCCTGCTGCCTGCCGTCGTTCATGGGCAGGTCGATGGTGGCGATGAATCCGTGCGGGGCATTGGGTGCGACTGTGAGCCTGGCGCGGTCCGAATACAGCACACGCAGGCGCTGGCGGATGTTGTCCAGTCCGACGCCGCCGCCGGAATTGAGTTTGTTGGGGCCCAGCCCCGTGTCGACGACCGCGATGCGCACGCGGCCCGACTCGCAACTGGCGGACACCTCGAGGTGACCACCTTCCGGCCTCGGTTCGAGGCCATGCTTGATGGCGTTTTCGACCAGCGAAATCAGCATGGCAGGCGGCACGGGCACGTCGCGTATTTCCTCGGCAAGCCGGACGTCGAACTGCAGACGGTCACCCATGCGGGTCTGCATGATGCCCAGATAGGCCTCAATGGACTTGAACTCGCGGCCCAGGGTCGAGCCATCCTCTCGCAGGCTGGCAAGGCCGCCGCGCAGGAAGGTAATCAGCTGCGCGGTCATGCGTGCCGCTTCCGGCGCCTTGCCCTCGGCCAATTGCTGCACGGTGGCCAGCGTGTTGAACAGGAAATGCGGTTCCACCTGCGCCTGCATCAGCTTGAGGCGTGCATCGGCCAGCTGCCGCCCCATCCGCTCCTGCTGCGCCTGGCGCTGCAGGGATTCGTTGGATCGCTGCAACTGCATGCGCCGGTACTGAACAACGCTCACCATCAGCACGGCGTAGACCATGCCCGCGACCAGACCGGCGATAAGCAACTGCGGCGCGATGCGCGCGAAATCCGACCACAGGCTTGCCAGGCTGTCGGCCATGCTCACCCGCGCCACCAGGCCGCCGGTGATCGCGCCCAGCACCATCAGCAGCAGCGTCGCCGCCATGCTCTTGAAGCTGAGCTTGAATCGCGAGGGGCCGAACCAGGCGCCGGCCAGCGCGAAGGTAAATCCAACCAGCAGCAACCCGGTCAGCAGGAAGGCCCCCAGCCAGGTCAACTTCGCGATTGCCAGTTTTCCGCACACCCCCAGCACGATCCACAGGCCGAGGAAAATGGCGCTGTTGCGCCATGGGCGGCGCTTTATCGCCGCGTCGAAAGCCAGCAGGTCGGCGCGCTCCACAGGCGTCAGCTTGGCAAGGTTTTGCGCTTCCTTGCGGGCGAACCAGTTGCGGATGGAATTGCTCAGGGGCATGGAAATGGCTTCAACGGAACAGCCGGCAGACTACCCAACAATCCACCCAGCGACAATGCCGGCGCGATGAATGACGACGCGGCGCGATGAATGCCCGTCCCCAATCATGCCGGCAGACTGGTTAGACTATGCACCGGGCAAAACACCGGACGAGGAGACAATAATGGCCGATATCACGCTGAAGCGTGCGCACCAGCTGGGACTCAAGGGCGCCCGCGCCGCCGCTGACAAGATGGCGGAAAAACTGAGTGAGAAGTTCGACCTTGCGGGAGACTGGGAAGGCGATACGCTGCATTTCCAGCGGCCCGGCGTCAATGGCACGCTGTCGATCACCGAAACGCAGATGAACCTCGAGGTGTCGCTGGGTTTCATGCTGAAGATGATGCGCGGACCCATCGAGCAGGCGGTTCACGAGCAGCTCGACAAGGTGCTCACCGCGCCAAAACCTGCCAAGGCTGCGCCCGCGGCAAAGGCGCCGGCGAAGGCCCCGGCAAAGCGCAAGACGTAACGATTCAGCCCGCGCGCGGCGTCCGGTCGGCGACCAGCCGTTGCCAGAACGACTGCAGGTCGTGCACGGCGTAATCGTTCTGGCGGTTGAACGCCTCGCGCTCGCGGCTGGTCTTGGCGCGGTACAGCAGCGCCTCGGGTTCACGGCCCAGCCGCGCAAGCGTCTCGGCAAAACCTTCGCAGATGATCGGCACACGGCTGGTCGGCCGGTTGGCATCGGCAAGTTCATAGGCCGCTTCCAACGCCTGCATGGCGTCGTCGTAGCGGCCGGACTGCCGATAGAGCACGCTCATCTCGATCTGCGTATCGATGATGCGCGGATAGTGACGGATGATCGTCGCCCGCTTCAGGGTTTCAATGAAGGCGGCCAGCGCTGCCGCGGTGCTGCCCTGCAGTGAACGCAACTGGCCGAGACAAAAATAGGCGCGCGCCTCGGCATCGATATTGGCCTCCGCGCCGGATATCAACATCACCCGCTCGATGCGTGCCAGCGCCTCGCCGACCAGCGGGGCCACCGATGCTTGGTCCGCGCCGGACAGCGCGGCCCTGAGCCGTTGCACCGCCAGGTACGCACGGTTGCCAAGGAAAAGATAGTGCGGCACAAAGATCGCCGCCCGGTTGTCGCCGCTCTCGACCAGCTTCATGCCCAGTTCGTAATGCGCGTCGCCTTCATCGAACCGGCCGAAGTTGGCATAGATGATGCCGAAGGTATTGTGCACACGGGCGGCGAGCACGGTGTCGCCAAGTTCCGTGGCCTCCTGTACGCAGGTTTCGAGTATCTCGAGGGCAACCACGTTGGCATCGAGAATGAACGATGCGGAACCCGCCATGGCCGTCAGCGCATGCGCCGCGCCGCCGCGATGACCGATCAGGCCGGCCAGCCCGAATGCATCGATCGAGGTGGCGATGGATTCAATGTAGGAGCCGTTGGCGGTCTGGCACAGGGCCAACGCATTGAGCGCCTCAAGTTCCGCCGGCTGCCCTTCCTGACGTGCGAGACGGTAGGCGTGACGCGCGAGCGCAACGCCCGCGCGCGTGTCGCCGCGCCGCGCCGTACGGATTGCGTTGTCGCAGGCACCCTGCAAGGCGGCCGAAACCATGCGCTACCACTCCCGAATGATGTGCAGTTCGGCATACCGCTGCCGAGGTTCGCGCCGTCTGTGCTGTCATTGCAGCGCGTTGTCAAAACACTATGCGCCTTTTGGCTACGCTTTGCAGCATGCCCGGCGCGAACGCGGTTGATACCTCCGCGATCAGGGCGCAGGGATCAGGCAATTCGCGGTAGCGTGGCAAAGATCGCGCGGGCGGGGCGAAGCCATTGCCAGCCGCACGCGGATCACGCCTTGCTTCATGCCACACCCCTGCTGCCGGTCCACTGCTCGATGATCGCGAATGGCGCCGGGTGGTTGTCGAGCAGCCGCACGATCAAACCGGTCTCGCGCTCCGCCACGGTTTGCAGGAAGAATGCCGCGCCCTGCATGTGGCGGAAGGCCGTGAATCCGGCCTCGAGGAACTGCTGCATCTCGCCCATGCCGGCAAGCCGTGCCGGCGCACGCAGCATTTTCAAGGTGCTGTAGATCAGCGGTTTTTTCACCACGCTGTCCAGCCCCTTGCCGACACGCTGCATCAGCGCCACCTGGTGCAAACGCGCTTCGCGGCGGCCAACAAGCCGGAACGCCGCGGCATAGCTCTCGTCGGTGATCGCCTCGGCAGCGATGACGCGGGCCATGGCCTGATCGAACTCTTCCGACATTTCATCCAGTTCCAGCGCACGCTCCACTGTTTCATAGGCAAACTTTGGCAGCAGCTTTTGCATGGTCGGCACCATGCGCACCAGTTCCCGGTCGCGTATGGCCGAGTCCTTGCTGCCGTAGAGTTCTTCTAGGAAAAACGCCACTGCGGGGGCATAGCGCGGATCGGCGGCGAGGTCGGCGTAGCAGCGGGCGATGCGTGACTGCTGCCAGCGTTTGACCGCCGCGACGCGCGCATGGAACGTGCGGCTGTCGACGCCATTGCGGGTGCTTTCGCCGCGCAAAGCCTGCAGGCGCTGAAGTCGATCAAACATGTTGCCGGGCCATCTGGAAATTTGCCATTGTTGCGGCGCACAAGATTAGAGGATTCAATCTAATCAAGTTGCCGCGCGTGAGGATCACGCTGGTATTCTACGAGTCATCCGCGTGCTTCCTGCACCGCTTAAATCAAATGGATCTGAGCCAACCGAATATCGACATTCCTGCTGCCCTGCACGACGCGCTCGCAGCGTGTCGGCGCGGCTATGATCGCGCCCGCATGCCGGATGCGTCCTCGCGCCGCCGCGCCCTGACGACGCTGGAGCAGGCGCTGATCGCCAACCAGGCGGCCATCGAGGCTGCCGTGCGCGATGACTTCGGCAATCGGTCCGCGCATGAAACCCAGCTGCTGGAACTGTTCCCGGCCCTCAGCGCGTTGCGCGATGCGCGACGCCATTTGAAATCATGGATGAGGCCGCGCCGCTCCTGGGCCTCGCTCTGGTTCCTGCCGGCAAGGACGGAGATTCGCCCGCAACCGCTCGGCGTGGTCGGCATCATCGTTCCCTGGAATTACCCGGTGCTGCTGACAATCGCCCCGCTTGCCGGCGCGCTGGCTGCGGGCAACCGCGCCATGATCAAAATGTCGGAACTCACGCCGCGCACCAGCGCGCTGATGGCAAAACTGATCGCGGACAATTTCCCGGCGGATCAGGTGATGGTGGTCACCGGCGATGCCGGCGTCGCGCGCGAATTCGCGGCACTGCCGTTCGATCACCTGCTGTTCACCGGCTCGACTGCGGTCGGGCGGCATGTCATGCGTGCGGCAGCCGACAACCTCACGCCGGTCACACTGGAACTGGGCGGCAAATCGCCGGCCATCATCGGCCCGGAGTGCCGCATCGATGAAGCCGCCGAGAAAATCATGTTCGGCAAATGCCTCAACGCCGGGCAAACCTGCATCGCACCGGACTATGTGCTGGTGCCGCGCGCGCAGGAGCAGGCCTTTGCGACGGCCGCCCAACGCGTCGTGGCAGACCTGTATCCGACCCTGGCGCGCAATCCCGACTACACCAGCATCGTCAATTCACGGCATCTCGCGCGCCTGCAGGGCTACCTGCAGGACGCCGCCGTTCGCGGCGCCGCGATCCTGCCGGTCGCACCCGCTGGCGAATCGCTCGACGGCACACAGAAGATGGCACCCACGCTGGTCGCCAACGTCAACGACGGCATGCTGCTGATGCAGGAGGAGATTTTCGGGCCCATCCTGCCGCTGGTGCCGTACGACAGCCTCGACGATGCCATCCGCTACGTCAATTCACGGCCCAGGCCGCTGGCGCTGTACTACTTTGGCAATTTTGATGACCACATCCAGCGCGTGCTGAACGAGACCGTGGCCGGTGGTGTGACCGTCAACGAAACCCTGCTGCACATCTCACAGGACACCCTGCCGTTTGGCGGCGTCGGTCCCTCGGGGATGGGGTCGTATCACGGCAAGGCTGGATTCGACACGTTTTCCCGCCTCAAGCCGATCTTCCACCAGTCGCCGCTAAATGGCCTGGGGCTGTTCAAGCCGCCGTATGGCAAACGTTTCGAGTCGCTGGTCAAATTCCTCCTGAAATAGCCGCAGTGGTCAGCAGACGCACATTCCTGAAAGTCGGATTCGCCAGCGCGTGCCTGCTCGCCGCAACCCGATCGCTGGATCGCAGCGTGTTTGCGCAGGAGGGCAAGCCGGGTTCGCTGGATCTCAAGGCACTGGCCAACAAGGATGCCGAACTGGTTGCTGCCCTGGCCGTCGGCGTGCTCAAGGGCGCGTTGCCCGATGATCCCGTGGCCCGCCAGGTTGCCGTCAACGAAGTGGTCGAGGCATTTGACCGCACCTTTGCCGGCCTGTCGCCGGCGGTGCAAAAGGAGCTCCAGGAGCTTTTGAGCCTGCTGACCTTCAGCCTGACGCGGCGCCTGCTCGCCGGCGTGCCGATGCGCTGGGCCGATGCAACGGAAGCGGACGTCACGGGCTTCCTCGAGCACTGGCGCCATAGCCGCTTTGCGCTGCTGCAGCAGGGCTACCAGGCGCTGGCCCGGGTGATGATCGCGTGCTGGTATGGCAATCCGCTGTCCTGGCAGAAGATCAACTATGGCGGGCCGCCACACGCGAAGGAGCTCGGGCTGCAATGAGCGAATCCGTCATCCGGGACCCGATCAAGCTGGCTCTTGCCGACCGCGCGCGCGGCTGGAAAGTCATCGACGGCTCACGCATCACCCGCGACTTCACCATCGAATGCGACGTGGTCATCGTCGGCTCCGGCGCGGGTGGCGGGACCACCGCCGAGATCCTCACGCAGGCGGGCCTGAACGTGGTCATGATCGAGGAAGGCCCGTTCAAGAGCTCATCGGACTTTCGCATGCGCGAACGCGATGCCTATCCGCAGCTGTACCAGGAATCCGCCGGCCGCCAGACCAGGGACAAGGGCATCACCATCCTGCAAGGGCGTGCTGTCGGCGGGTCGACGACGGTCAACTGGACATCCAGTTTCCGTACGCCGCCCGCCACGCTCGGCTACTGGCAGAAAGCATTCGGCCTCGAGGACTTTACGGTGGATCGCATGGCGCCGTGGTTCGAGCGCATGGAAGCGCGGTTGTCGATCGCACCGTGGACCATCGCGCCCAACGAAAACAACGACATCCTGCGGCGAGGCTGCGAGAAGCTCGGCATCCCGCATGGCGCCATTCGCCGTAACGTGCAAGGCTGCTGGAACCTGGGCTACTGCGGCATGGGCTGCCCGACCAATGCCAAGCAATCGATGCTGGTCACCACCATTCCTTCCGCGCTGGACCACGGCCTGTCGCTGGTCCACTCGACCCGGGTCGAAAGGATTTCGTGGCGCTATGGCCGCGCGATCAGCCTGGTCGCACGCGGCATGCGCCCGGACCTGGTCGGCGTCAATGCCGATACCGGCCCGCATCGCATTCGCGTACACGCGCGGCACTTTGTCATGGCCGGCGGCGCCATCAACAGCCCGGCGCTGCTGCTGCGCTCCAAGGCACCCGACCCCTACGGCAAGCTCGGTAAGCGGACTTTCCTGCATCCGTCATCGGTCAGCGCGGCACTGATGGAAGACGACGTCATCGCCTACTCCGGCGCACCGCAAACCATCTATTCGGACTACTTCCTCGACAGCCTTCCCCACAGCGGGCCGATGGGCTTCAAGCTGGAAGCACCACCGATCCACCCGATTCTGGCCGGCATCACCCTGCCCGGCTATGGGACCGACCATTCGGCATGGATGACGCGCCTGCCAAAAATGCACGTCGCCATCGCCCTCATGCGCGACGGCTTTCATGAGGACAGCATCGGCGGAACAGTAGCGATCCGCAACGACGGCAGCCCGCTGCTCGACTACCACATCTCCCGCTATGCCTGGGAGGGCCTGCGCCACTCGTTGCGGGTCATGGCCGAAATCCAGTTCGCGGCCGGTGCGCGCGTGGTCATGCCGCTGCATGAGGACGCGAAACCTTACCGCAGCTGGGCCGACGCCAGTCGCGCCATCGATTCACTGCCCATGCAGACCTTGCGCACGCGCGTGGCCAGCGCGCACGTGATGGGTGGTTGCGGCATGGGCCGCGATGAACGCGATTCGGTGATTCGCAGCGACGGCCGCCATCATCAGATCGAAAACCTGTGGGTGTTCGACGGATCGGCCTTCCCGACCTCGATCGGCGCCAATCCGCAGCTGTCGATCTACGGCATGGTGGCGCGTAACGCCACGCGTCTGGCGGAAATGCTCGGAAAGACATCCGCACCGTTTGCCTGACATTCTTGGGCAATAATGGGCGCTTTCCACGTTCCGCAAAGCGCACTCATGGCCACCGAAAAAGAAACCACCGCTCCTGCTGCGCCGGCACCGGCGCCTGTTGACCGCATCGCCATCAGCAAACACAAGATCCGGATCGACGGCGAGACCATCGCCTACACCGTGACCTGCGGAACGGTGATCCTGCGCGAGGATGGCGACAAGGACGGCAATCGCGAGGCCGCCAAGGCGCGCGCCGAGATTTTCTTCATCGCCTACACCCGCGATGGCGTGAAAGATCCCGCCAAACGCCCGCTGACTTTTTCCTTCAATGGCGGCCCGGGCTCGTCAAGCGTCTGGCTGCACCTCGGTGTGCTCGGCCCGCGCCGGGTGAGCCTGGATGCCGAAGGCAACGCGCCGCCGCCGCCCTACGCGCTGGTGGATAACGAGTATTCCCTGCTCGGCAAGTCCGACCTGGTGTTCATCGATCCGGTCGGCACCGGTTACAGCCGCATGCTCGATGGCGAGAAAATTCACGAATACCACAATTACCAGCGCGATCTGGACAGCGTCGGCGCGTTCATTCATCTCTACACCACGCGTCACGCGCGCTGGGCGTCGCCGAAATTCATCGCCGGCGAGTCGTACGGCACGACGCGCGCGGCCGGCCTGTCATCACTGTTGCAGGAGAAATACGGCATGTACCTCAACGGTCTCATGCTGTTTTCCACTGCGCTGGATTTCTCCACGTTCCGCTTCATCAACGGCCATGACCTGGCGCACGTACTGTTCCTGCCCACCTACGCTGCCACTGCCTGGCATCACCGCAAGCTGGACAAGTCCTTGCAGAAAAAGACCCTGCGCGCGTTCCTCGATGAGGTGGAAGCCTTTGCGGAAGGCGACTACAACGCGGCACTGTTCCAGGGCGACAAGCTTCCGGCCGCACAACGCAGCGCCATCATCGCCAAACTTTCTGCCTATACCGGCTTGTCGAAGGAGTACATCGCCTCGACCAATCTGCGCGTGCAGATCCACCGCTTCTGCAAGGAGCTGTGCCGCGACGAACACCGTACCGTCGGCCGCCTCGACAGCCGATTCAAGGGCATAGACCGCGACGCGGCCGGCGAAAATTTCGAGTTCGATCCGGCGCATACCAATCTCGACGGCGCCTACGCCGCGTGCATCAACGACTACCTGCGCCGCGAGTTGCGCTTTGAATCCGACACGCCGTACACGATGATTTCCAAGCTCTACATGACCTGGGAGTTCGGCCTGCAAAACCAGCACTTGAACGTCGCCGAGACCTTGCGAAAGGCCATGAGCAGCAACCCGCACATGAAGGTTTATGTGGCATCGGGCTACTACGACCTGGCCACACCGCACTTCGCCAGCGACTACGTGCTCAACCACATGGCCCTGGACAAGAGCCTCACCGGCAACATCTCGAAGCATTACTACGAGGCCGGGCACATGATGTACGTGCACATTCCGTCACTCAAGGCCCAGGCAAAGCACCTGCGGGACTTCCTGCGCAACGCGAGCTGACCACTGGACAGGCTGATTGCGCCGCCGGTCGGGACCCCCTGACCGCGGGGCATTCACCGCAGCGTTGAAGTGGCAGACTGCCCGGCATGAAACGACGGTTCCTGCTTTCTGGTGTGGTCGCACTGTGCCTGATGATCGCGGCGGTCACCGCATCGGCGCAAATGCTGGTCAGCGCCCAATCGCGCAAGACGCACGCATTGGGCAACGGCACGTTTGATCTGCCGATCGACATACTCGCGCCGATTTCCGGCGCCGTCACCACTGAATCACGCGATATCGGCATGACGGGGCACACGATCGTGTTCCAGTTCGACATCCCCATCTCGCTGGCCGGTACCGCATCGGCAGTGGATGCCGGCGCCATGCCGATCGGCATGGCAAGTGCCACCATCAATCCTGGAAATGCTACCGAGGTACTGGTTACGCTCACCGGTATCCCCGACCGAAAAAAGGTTACCGTGGCACTCGACAACGTCAACGGTAGCGTGAACCACTTTCCCGTCGCAATCGGCTTCCGCGTGGGAGATACCGACCACACCGGCACGGTCACCGCCGCAGACATCAGCCGCGTCAAGGCGCGTTCCGGCCAAACTGCCGACACCGGCAATTTTCGCCTCGATGTGAATGCATCGGGGCGGATCACTGCCGCCGATATTTCTGCCGTAAAGGCCCGGGGCAACCAGGCACCTATCGTCAATGCAGGTATCGGCCAAACCATTACCTTGCCGGCAGCGGCCTCGCTCATCGGCACCGCCAGCGACGATGGCGATCCGGTCCCGCCCGGTGCGCTGACATTCACGTGGTCCCGAGTCAGCGGTCCGGGCACCGTGGTATTTGGCACGCCGAACGCACTCAGCACATCGGCGAGTTTCACGGTGTCGGGCAACTACGTCCTGCGACTGACTGCCAGTGATGGCGCGCTCAGCAGCAGCGCCGACGTCAGCGTGACGGTGAATCCGGGGCCGGCCTCGGCAATGACAGCACTGGGGTTGGCCAATTCGACGACGGCGGGCGCGGCAGGCAGCATCACGGTGACAGTGCGCGACGCGTTCGGCAATATCGCCACCGGATACCGCGGTACGGTGCATGTGAGCAGCAGCGATGGCGCGGCGCTGCTGCCGGCCGATTACGCCTTCACGGCCGGTGATAACGGCGTGCATGCGTTTGCCGTCACACTCAATACGGTTGGCACGCAGTCGGTGACGGTGAGCGATGTCGCCAACGGGTCGCTGACAAGCACGCAGGCCGGAATCAACGTCATTTCTGCGGCGCTGCCAGGGCTGTTTGAGAAACCCAATCCGTGGAACAAGGACGTGTCTGCACTGGCGCCCGCATCGCGCTCAGCAGCGATTATTAATGCGCTCGCAAACCAGCTCGGCGGCTGGGGTAACGGCAACGTACTGCAGACGGACCGCTCCATCTCCATTCTCTACGCCGATGCCAGCACCCCGCGCGGCACCATCAATGCCGCACCCGGTTACTACTTGCCGGACGGCGATGCCACCCCTCTGCAAATGCCACTTCCACTGAACGGTAATACCGAGGGGAACCCGGGATACGCGTGCGATCGAGACAACGAGGACTGTCATGTGCTGGTGGTCGAGCGCAGCGAGAAAAAGCTCTACGAGTTGTACAACGCGACCGGCACGGCCAGCAGCATGATTGCGCTGGGCGCCTATGTCTGGGACTTGACCAAGCAGTACCCGCCCGAGTTGCGCGGCGAGCAGTGCACTTCTGCGGATGCAGCCGGGCTGCCGATGGCAGCGCTGATTCCGACCGCCGACGAAGTGGCCGCCGGCGAAGTGCCGCACGCGCTTCGCTTCATCCTGCCCAATCCACGCATGAAAGCGGGCGTCTACGTGCACCCGGCCACGCACGCCGGTGGCCCGTCCAGCGGCAACCCCGATGCGCCGCCCTATGGGGTTCGCTTCCGTCTCAAGTCATCGTTTAGCGAAACCGGCTACAGTGCTAGCGCTAAAGTCATCCTTCAGGCCCTGAAGAAGTACGGGATGATCCTCTCTGATGGTGGAAACATCGCGCTGACCTTTGCAGATGACCGGCTCTCGACCGCCAAGTGGGCGACACTGGGAATCACTAATCAAACTTTTAACAGCATCCCCGTTACTGCGTTCGATGTCGTCGATCTGGGTGCCGAAATCCCGCTGACCTACGACTGTGTCCCGGCGCCATAGACTTGCCAAAGTCAAGCATTGGCGCGCCTTCCCAAGGCTTTTTGGCTGGAACGCCGCGCCAGTGCTGGAGTATGGCATTATTGTCCTAAGCAACCGCCACAAAATGTACTGAGCCAGGCCGATGCGAGATAACCGCGCACTGGCTCGGCTAGAATCATGTTCAGGCCACCCGCATCGCCCCGCGATGCCAACAAGAGCCCGGCAATTCGCACTTCTCTCCGCTAACTGTTGCGCCATTTTTGTCGGAGATTGAGAAATGCCGAGTTCACCTTTCAGTCGCACTCCCGCCGCGTGGCTGTTTGCATTGGCGTTGTTGGCGACGTTCCTGCCCCCGAGTACCGCGCTGGCCGCGCCCTTGGTGGCGCTTCGCCAGGTCGCACAGGGCCTGTCGCTGCCGGTCGAACTGGCCTCGGCCAATGACGGCTCGGACCGCCTTTTCGTCGTCGAGCAAAACGGCCGCATCAAGATCTTCAGTGGCGGTGCAATCCTGCCAACCGCATTCCTGGATATTTCCTCCGGCGTGATTTCCGCAGGCGGCGAACGTGGCCTGCTCGGGCTGGCCTTTCATCCGCAATACGCCAGCAACGGCGCGTTCTACGTCTTCTATACCCGTACCGGCGACGGCGCACTGACGATTTCCCGCTATCTGCGCGACCCCAACAACGCCAACGTTGCGCTGCCCGCATCGGGCACGCCGATCCTTAGCATTCCGCATGCAGCCTTCGCCAACCACAATGGCGGCCACATCGCATTTGGCCCGGACGGTCATCTCTACATCGGCACCGGCGACGGCGGCAGCGGCGGCGATCCCGATCGCAACGGGCAGAATCTGCAATCGCGGCTGGGCAAGCTGCTGCGCATCGCCGTCGACGGCGGCACCGGCTACACCATTCCCGCGGGCAACCCCTATGCCGGCAGCACCTGCGCAACGGCTTGCCCGGAAATCTGGGCGTACGGCTTGCGCAATCCCTGGAAATTTAGCTTCGACCGACAGACCGGGGACCTGTTCATCGGGGACGTTGGCCAGGGAGCGGTCGAGGAAATCGATTTCCAACCGGCAGCGGCCGCAGGCGGGAGAAACTACGGCTGGGGCGTCTACGAAGGCAACAACTGCTACAACGACAGCTACTTCGGCGCGGCCGGCGCTTGCGCGGCACTCACGGCCCATACACGACCAATACTGACCTACCTGCACGACAGCAATGGCGGCATCGCCGTGACTGGCGGATACCGCTATCGCGGCGCCAGCAGTCCGGCCCTGCAGGGGTATTACATCTACGGCGATTACTCGAGCCGGCGAATATTTGCCGCAAAGCCGGATGCGAATGACGCATGGACACCGGAAGTGCTGCTGCCGCCGCCGGCGTCGGTGAACAGCATCAGCAGTTTTGGCGAGGATGAGAGCGGCGAGCTTTACCTTGTCGACTATGGTAACGGCAAGATCTGGGCGATCGATGGACCGGACATCAAACTGGTTTCGGCCGTGTCACGCAAGAACCACGGGCCGGCCGGCGATCAGGACCTGCGGCTCAACCATTCTGCGTCGCTCTTCGGCAACATCACCACCGAGTCGCGTGCCATCGGCATCGGCCACAAACTGGTGCTGTCGTTCAGCAGTCCGGTCGGCCAGATCAGCGACGTACGTTGCACGGATGCGGCGGGCGCGCCGGTCGGCCAGCCGACCTACGCCATCAGCGGCAGCACGATAACGGTCAACCTCACCGGAATCCCTGACAACCGACGGGTAACGGTGACGGTGGCCAATGTCAATGCGCTAGGCTGGGACGTGAAGGTATCACTGGCTTTTCTCATCGGCGATCTCAACTCTTCACACGCCGTCAACGCAACCGACATCAGTACCGTCAAGTCCCGAATGGGAAAGGGTACGACGATAGCCAATTTCGGGGCAGATATCGACGCCTCCGGAAACATCGATTTTCTCGATGTTTCCGCCGTCAAGTTGCAATCCGGAAAAATCGTTCCCTAGTTCCTGTTTCGACGCCTTTTCCATTTCTGGATTGGAGTATGTGTGGTCCGGCATAGACTGGCCCGCATTCGTCGCGTAAATTTATGGCTCAGAGAGGAAGCCATGCGGCGTAAATTGATTGCGGTCACGGGTGGGTTGAGGCGCGGAGTGGCATTTCTTGCGGCCGTGCTGGTAGGCGCCATTGCTTGCGGGATCGGCATTTCCCGCGCAGATCTTCAACCGGGACTCGACAGCCGCGCGAACCTCGGCGCCTTCCTTGACGGCAGTGTGCCATCCAACGGCACGGACCCGATGCCGCTCTTGCTGTCCCAGACACAGGCATTTACCGACACTGCTGCCCGCACGCCACACCCTGGTCTGGTCAACTACAGCTTGAACTCGCCTCTCTGGACCGACAATTCCGAGAAGGACAGGTACTTGGGTGTCCCTTATGGCGGCGCCACCGGCAACCCACCGATCGGCTTTACCACTGGCGACTACTGGACGTTCCCCAACGGCACAGTCATCGTAAAGAACTTCGATCTGATCCTCGACGAGCGCTCGCCGGGAACCTCGCGCCGCCGCATGGAAACCCGTATCCTGATCCGCTACAACGCCGGCACCGGGCCTTGCCTGTACGGGGAATCAAGCCTTCAAAACGGCGATTGCATTCGCGGTGCAAGCTACAAATGGCGGCCCAACAATCTCGACGCTGACCTGGTCGCCAACGACACCGGCGAGTTGGAACCCGTGACGATCATCGACTCGACCGGTGCCACGCGTCAGCAGAATTGGCAATTCCCGGGTCCCGCGCAATGCAACCTGTGCCACAACCAAACCGCCGGCATGGTTCTGGGGCCGAATGTGGCGCAAATGAACCGGGACCACGCCTACCCGAACGGCAGGGTGGCAAACCAGCTCCATACGTTGAATTCCCTTGGCATGTTCAACATCAACATCGGCAACGCTGCGGCATATCCGCAGTATCCGCAAATGGTCGATGTGGCGGATACCAGCAAAACGATGGAACACCGCATCCGATCGTATATTTCGTCCAATTGCTCGTTCTGTCATCGGCCCGGAGGAATGGGACCGGTGTACGACATGCGCTACGAAACGCCCATGCTGGCGACCAACCTGATTTCGGCAGGTGGTTTCATTCGCGATAACCTGACGGCATCACGCCTGTACGTGCGTGATGCCGCAGCTCCTGGCAATGCTCAGGGCATCGGCCCGATGCCGCCGCTGGCCCGGAATGTTCCGGACGCGCGCATCGTCGGCAACGGCGTTAGCCCCGGCCTGTACAGCGAATGGGTCAATTCGGCATACGATGTTACAAATGCGATTGCAACTAGCGTCACGGAACTGGTCCTCACGTTCGATCGGGCTCTTGATCCCGTCAGCGCTGGTGTCGCCGGCAACTATGCGATCAACGGCATTACCGTCCTTCAGGCAACCGCCGGCACCGGCCCGCAGGCGAATACCGTGACCTTGATTACGTCCCCACAGGCACAGGCGACGACCTACACAGTAACAATTAACCGGGTACGGGAACAGGCCGCACCTCAAAACCCTATTTTCCCGAACACGACTATAAATTTCCAATCGGTATCGGTTCCAGGGGCGCCGTCGATTACCAGTGCGGCCCCCGGGAACGGCAGCATCGTCCTGACGTGGAACCCGCCCCTCGCCGATGGGGGCATGCCGATCACCGCATATCAAATTGTCTGCAATGCCGGCAGCGTATCGACCACAGCCGCCGGCAGCCCGGCGACCATCACAGGGCTGGCAAATGGCACCGCCTATGCCTGCACCGTTAGTGCCACCAACGCGTTAGGGTCTGGCGCACCCTCTGCAGTCGTTGCGGCCACGCCGCGTACGCTACCTGCGGCGCCGACCATCACATCCATCGTGGGCGCCAGTGGCAGCGCGAGTATCAGCTTTGCCACCGGCTCCGACGGGGGAGCGCCGATCACCGCCTTTGAAGCCGCCTGCACGAGTACTGTCCCGGCGGCGACATTTACCGCGTCGGGTGGTGTCTCACCGCTGGTGGTGAACGGACTTGCCAACGGCACCGAATACGCCTGTACGATCACCGCCACCAATGCTGCGGGCACCGGCAGTCCTTCGACGGCCGTGACCGTCGTGCCGCAGGTCGTGCCGGTGCTGCAGGGCGTCAAATCGGTAAAGTTGCACGGCGGCGATATGCATGGCATCGACATCGACCTGGTCGCGGCCATCGACGGCGGTGTAACCGTCGAACCACGCAATGTTGGCACCGGTCATCGGCTGGTGTTTGCCTTTGACATTCCCGTTACCGCGATCACAGGCGTAACTGTCACGGACGCCAACGGCGCGGCTGCCGGGTCGGCCGCGTATTTTGTCAATGCCAACGAGGTGACCGTCATCCTCAATGGCGTCGCAGACACTCTACGTGCAACGGTGGCGCTCACCGGTGTCAATGGCAATCACGCCTATCCGGTTTCCGTTGGCTTCCTGCTTGGAGACGTCACCGGGTCGCGCGCGGTCAATTCGGCAGACATCATGGCATCGAAGGTTCGCCGCGCCGCAACAGTCGATGCAAGCAACTTCTGGCTTGATGTCGACACGTCGGGAAAAGTCGACGAGAAAGACACGGCAATCATTAAGGCGAAATCCGGCAAGCGCCTTTAGCGCCGTATGGAACTTGTCTGGCACGCGATTGCTGCGGCGCACCATCGACGAGACCGCACGATTACGGGGAGGAGTCCCGGGTGCCCATTTTTGCCCCGGATGTCGCCAATTGACGTCATTACCGTCTGCGCGCGGCCTGGCAACTGCACTGCCCGGGGAAGCAAACGGGCCGAGACACGGCCCGCCCGAGCCGATTTCCGGGCATTTGTCATCGGGTTCGCAGGAATGGAGGTGAGCGAATGCCTTGCGAGCCGCGCGGCGACAGCGGCGATCACACGGTTACGTGTACGCCTGATTCTCGACCGTCTGGCGGGATTGGAATGAAATTTGCGTAATACCGGTTAAGGTATCTCGGATCCCTCGTTGGTTTTTGTCCTTGAAAGTGCGCATTGTCATACCTTGGCATAGATTACCGTGCACAAAATTGCCTTCAGGGTCGTCTGGCCGAATACCTGCTTTGTTGGCGTTCAAGGGTTTTCTCAGAATGAACACGGTATCCCCTGAATACGCGTTGTTTCAGCTAGAATCCGGTGATATGCTCAAAGAGGTGATTTCGCATTTGCGTGGCGTCCGGATCAGCTTGCCGGGACACCAAACCGACTTTTTGCGGTTGGTGTCGGGTTTAACAAGAATCTTCTCGCATAGAGGCAGAACATGAACTTGGCAAGAACACTACGCGCATTTGCGGCTTTGACATTGCTCTCACTCGGGTTTGCGTTGCCGTCTCATGCAGCGGTATCCGCCTATTTCTCGGCCGGTTCGTCGTGTATTCCGGCGAACAATACGGTTTCTTTTGTTCCTGGTGGCAGCCCGGTCACGGTGTCGCTTTGCATGGATTCCACTGCCACCCTGACCTGCGGTTACACGGCTGTGCTGGAGGCTGCCAATAGCGGTGAAAATGGCAGATTCACATTAACGTCTGTCTCCCGCACCGGAAGCCCCTTCCAGGATTTGAACAGTGAAGTTGCCCAGCTACCACTTTCGATAGTTACTGGGCCCGTTACCATTGCTGACCTGGGCGCAACTGTCTCGCTCGCTGGCAACCAAATTACGCCGGCTTCGGGTGCTGCAAATGTGCTGTTGGCCACGTACACAATTTCTCCCGCCGCAAACGCGACAAATGCAAGCTACGTCGTCAGCCTGAATTCAGTCTCAGCCGCTGCTGTTGATACCGATACAAAATGCGGTGCTGACATCATTCCGATCGATGCTGCGCTGACCGCGAGTTTCACCATGTCGCGTTCGTCTGCAACTGCTATCACGAGCGCAAACGCCACAACCTTCTCCAATGCCACCACCAACTCGTTCACGGTTACAGCGGTGGGCGTTCCCGCACCCACGCTCGCGCTGGTTGGTTCGCTGCCTTCCGGCGTGAGTTTCAATGCCGGCACCGGTGTGCTATCGAGCATTGCAGGCGTTGCGAATGGCGTTTACACATTTACGTTTACTGCCAATAACGGCGGCGGTCCAGTTTCACAGCCCTTCACGTTGACCGTAAGCGGGCAAGCGAGCCAAACGATCACGTTTGCAAATCCGGGATCAAAGGTCTACAGCTCGACTCCGTTCCCGATCACGGCTACCGCCTCGTCTGGTCTTGCCGTAACGTTGACCTCGCAGTCACCGACGATCTGCACCGTGTTTGGTGGAAACGTCACAATGGTGACCGCGGGCATGTGCACCATAGTGGCGAGCCAGGCTGGCAACGCAACCTATTTGCCGGCGGCCAGCGTCACGCAGATATTTGGTATCACCGGCCTGGTGCCCGGCGCGCCAACGATTGTGTCTGCAACACCTGGGGATTTACGCGCGGTCGTGTCCTTCACTGCGCCTACGACGACGGGTGGATCACCGATCACGCTTTACACCGCTACTTGCGGGGCAACGTCGGCTTCAAGCAGCTCGTCGCCAATCTCGGTGAACGGGCTGACAAATGGGACGCCGTACAACTGCTCCGTTTCAGCGACCAATGCTCTTGGCACGGGCCCGTCGTCTGCTTCTCTGCCCGTCACGCCCTCCGCTGCTTCAACGCTCACTTTGCTTGGCGTTAAGTCCCGAAAGAGTCACGTTGGATTCGCGACGCCTTTTGATCTGACGATCGACACATCCGTCGCGCTGTCCGGCGCGGTAACGGTCGAGCCACGCGTCATCAGCACGGGGCACCAGATCGTGTTCCAGTTCAATAATCCGATCACGGCTGGCGGCAGTGCCACTGTGCTGGATTCTTCCAATGCCGCAGTCGGCGCAGCTCCAGTGGTGACGTTCTCCGGCAACGAGGTCATCGTCACCATCACCGGCGTGCCCGATAAATCACGCGTCAACATCACGTTGACGAATGTGAATGGCGATGCCACACCATTTGCAGCGCCAATCGGCTTCCTGGTGGGCGACGTAAACAACAACCGGCAAGTGAACGCTGGCGATCAACTCGGAACCACGACGCGTTCGGGCGTTCCTCTCGATCTCACGAATTTCCGTTTCGACGTGAATCTGAATGGTGCCATCAATGTAGGCGACACTCTTGCATGCGCAACCAGATCTGGAAACAATCTCAACCCGTAATCAAGGGCTTGTTCGAACGGACCGGCTGTTTTGTGAAATTTCAACGAGGCAAATGATGATTAAAAGAAGACTCCTTGGACTTGCTGGATCTGTAGCCACGGCGGCGATGTTGTTTGCCAGTCCGTCGCACGCGGCAGTGAACGCCTTTTTCTCCCTAGGCGCGACGTGCGGGGGCGCTGCGTCTACCTCATACACCGCGGGTGGGCCGACCCTACAGGTTTCGCTGTGCGCTGCGCCGACCGCCGGAGAGGCGCTGTGCGGACACACGGCATTCCTGCAGTCTGCGGTTGGCGAGAGCGGCCAGTTCAACATTACGGCTCGTGCACTCGGACCGGGATTTCCCACCACGCTGGTGGCGACTACTTTCCCATACCCAATCAATAACCCGAATACAGCCCCTGACTTTGGCAGCTTTAACACCACCTTCCAGACAGGTACTCCGCAACTATTGGCCACGTTTACGTTAGCGCCGCAAGGTACCGCCACAAATGCTTCCTACGTCATCAGCACTTTCAATTCCTCGGTCGAAGTCGATACTGACGGAACTTGTGGCGCCTCGACGACAACGCCGATTTCAGCCAGTTTCACGCTGAATCGCGCCTTTGCGCCCTCATCCTTCTCCGCCGCAGCACCACCTGCCGGCACAGTCGGTTCTGCCTACAACTACTCTTTTGTTGCCAACGGCGCGCCGACACCGACCTACTCCGTTAGTGCAGGTGCGGTACCGGCTGGCCTGACGCTCAGCACTGCTGGCGTGCTTTCCGGAACCCCGACAACAATTGGTACGTCCAATTTCACCGTTACCGCGACCAATGCTTCGGGTTCAACCTCGACCGGATCGCTGTCGGTAACGATCAGCGGTACACCGCAAACGATCACCTTCGCAAATCCCGGTACCCAGACATTTAGTACGACACCATTCAATTCGCTGGCGACGGCAAGTTCCGGCCTGCCTGTCACGCTGACCTCAACCACGCTGGGCGTCTGCACGACTGGGGCACCGGCGGTTGGTCCGAATGGCCCGACCATCACCATGGTCACTGCCGGCACGTGTACCGTGACCGCAACCCAGGCCGGCGGCTCCGGCTTTGCGGCAGCTCCTGCCGTCGGGCCGCTTTCGTTCACCATCAACCCGTCCGCGCCCGCTGCCCCAACCGGCGTAACCGGAACAGGTGGCTTCCAGACAGCGACTATTGCCTTCACGGCACCGACCAATACCGGCGGTGTTCCGCTGGCTGCTACACCGTACTCGGTTACGTGTACTGGCGTTGCACCAGCAACGACGACGGTCACAGGAACCGTATCGCCCATCGTCGTACCTGGCCTGACTAACGGCAACACCTATGCCTGTACGCTGACGGTATCGAACAATGCCGCGCTTAGCACTTCGGCTGCACCGGTCAACGTCACGCCGGTAAACATCGCGCCACCGGCCTTCACGTCGGGCGCGGCAGTTCCCACGTTGACAGTTGGCGTGGCAATGGCGACTTTCAACATCACCACGACTGGCGGCCCGACGCCGACCATCACGCAAGCAGGCGTACTGCCGACTGGCGTCGTGTTCGCGTCGACGGTTGGTACGGGCGTCGGCACACTGACCGGCACGCCGTCCACCGCGGGCACGTTCAACATCACACTGACGGCAACCAACAGTCAGGGCACGGTGAATCAGCCGATTACCATCACGGTAAACAAGGCGAATCAGACGATTACCTTCGTCGGTCCAGCCGCGCAAACCTTTAGCGCGACACCTGTGACGGTATCGGCCACAGCTTCCTCGGCTCTGGCGGTTGTATTCACCTCGACGACACCGACGATTTGCTCGGTTACGGGTACCAGCGTCACGATGATCACGGTAGGCACTTGCACGATCGCTGCCAATCAGGCCGGTAACGCCAACTTCAACGCTGCACCGCAAGTGACGCAGAGCTTCGCTATCAACCAGGCGACCCAGACAATCACGTTTGGCGCGCAGGCTGCTCGTCCGTTCAGCGCAACACCAAGCTCGCTGAGCCCGCTGGCAACTGCATCCTCGGGACTTGCCGTGAGCTATACCAGCACAACGCCTGCCGTTTGCTCGATCACTGGCGCCAGTGTAACCACCATCACTCTCGGCACCTGTACGATCCAGGCTAACCAGGCTGGCAACACGAACTTCTCGGCGGCCGCACCGGTTTCCCAGAGCTTCAACATCACACAGGGAACACAGGTAATCAACTTCTCCAACCCGCCGGATACCGCTGTGAACGCGGCGCCGTTCAATATCACGCCATTCGCCGTTGCAACATCCGGGCTGGTAGTGACCTTTGCATCCACGACACCCTCGGTCTGTACCACGAGCGGAGCCAATGGTGCGACGGTGACCGTGCTCGTGCTTGGCGCCTGCTCCATCACGGCAACCCAAGCCGGCAACGCCAACTTCTCGGCGGCGGCTCCGGTATCACGTACCTTCCAGGTGATCCCGCCCGGCGCCGTGACGCTTGCAACGTCGGCCAGTCCCGCGCGTTATCGGCAGTCTGTGACCTTGACAGCAACCGTCATTGGCACCAACCCGACCGGAACCGTCACGTTCAGCGTGATGAATTCAGCGGGCACCACGATCCTCTGCAACGCTATCCCGCTCGCGAGCGGAACGGCCACCTGCGTCGTGCCTGGTACCTTGATGACGACACCGCTGCTGTTCTTCGTAGCGTCTTACAGCGGTGACGCCAACAACAACGCGAACACGTTCACGCTTCAACAAGGCGTCAACATGAGCGCGATCACGCTGACAGCGTTTGCAAATCCGCTGTCAATGGTTGCAGGTCGTCCGATCACCTTGAAGGCGATGGTTACTGCCCAGACAATTTCGGGCAACCTCAGCTTCAATGAAAACGGCGCTGCGCTGCCGGGCTGCGGTTCAGTGACCATTTCCCTGCTGCCAGGCGCAACCGACATCGGTGTAGCAACGTGTACCGTGGCAGCTCCAAGCGCGGGAACACATAACTATGTCGTCACCTACCCGCACACGACTGATTCAGGCTTTGAACAGACCATCCTGAGTCCCGTCGTTGCGGCAAGCGGCCCGCAGGACTACACCGACATGTGGTGGGTCGGCGCCAGCGAAAATGGCTGGGGCGTGTCTATCACCCAGCACGGGCTGATCCAGTTTATCGTCCTGTATGTGTATGACGATAACGGCAAGCCAATCTGGTATGTGTTGCCGAACGGCACGTGGAACGCCAGCCAGACAGCCTACACGGGCCAACTGTATCAGCCGACTTCAGCGCCGTTCTCGTCGTACAACACGCTGCAGTTCAATCCGTTTGGCGCCAATGGCGGGCCAGTGGGCACCGCGACCGTGACCTACAACAGTGCCAATACGGCAACGTTGAGCTACACCATCAACGGCAAGAGCGGCACCAAGTCCATCCAGCGGCAGGTCTTCGGTGCTGACGATGGCCAGCCAAAACTGCAAGTGAATGATCTGTGGTGGGCTGGTCCGAGCGAAAACGGCTGGGGCATGAATATCGCCCAGCAAGGCCGTGTATTGTTCCCCGTCTGGTACACCTACGATTCAACCGGTACGACGCGCTTCTTCGCTGTGCCAGGAGGAACATGGGTTGGAAACACCTTCACCGGTGATATTTACTCCACATCGAGTTCCGCTTGGCTGGGCGCCAACTACATTGCGGCGAACTTCATCGCAACCAAGGTTGGAACGATGAGCCTGACATTCCAGGATCAAGGTAATGCGCTGATGAACTACACGGTAAACGGCGTAACCCAATCCAAGTCAATCGTCCGTCAGCCGTTCTAACCGGCGCCTGCAATCAAAAAGGCCGCATCTTCGGATGCGGCCTTTTTTTTCGTCCATGATTGCGCGCGGCATGGCCGCACAATACCAAGAAAACCTTCAGGGCATTGCCGACAATCTGGTATTTGCGTCCACCAGCCAACTGGCCATGGTTTGCAGGAACGTCTTTTCGAAACGCGAACGACATGTATGGGACGCGTCTCGCAAGGCTTGATCATCAATGCGGAACACCACACCTTCGGATACGGCAACGCAGGTGGTGGCCCGCAATCCTCTGCCTTCCAGCACGTACGACAATTCACCCATGCTCATGCCTGGTGATGCCAGATCGATCGTCCGCCCGCGCTTGGAAATACGAACGTGCCCCTCAAGCAGTATGAGAAAGAAACCGCCACGATCGCCTTCGCTGATGAGTACATCGGCTTCAGCGATTTCCTCGAAGTTTCCCAATTCAAGCACATACCAGATGTCGGCATCCGAAAACAATGCGAAAAACGCGGAATCACGCAGCATCCGGAACCGCTCGCTCACACTGAGGCTGGCGACCGACGATCGCGGCGCCGCTGCGGCCAGCTCCTGATGCGCGGCGGCGATGCTGTCGAGGCACTCCTCCCAGGAATCAAATCGATCCGAAGGAAGCGGTGCCAACATGCGCGCAACCACATCGTCCAGCTGCTTCGGTACGCTCGGCCGCCTCTGGCTGGGCGGTCGCGGTCGGGAATTAAGGATTTCGACCAGGAGGTTCTGCGCTGAATCTGCGTTGAATGGCTTCTCGCCCGTCAGCAATTCATAAAACACGATTCCGAGTGAGAACATGTCACTGCGAAACTCAAGCGGTCGGAATAGCAGCTGTTCAGGCGACATGTAGAACGGCGTGCCCATCGACACCTCGACGGATTGCACCTGGTTCGAAAACAGCGTTGCGCCAAAATCCGAAAGCCGGATATCTCCCGAGCCCGTAAGCAGCATGTTGGCCGGCTTGATATCGCGATGAATCAGCCCCATGCCATTCATGTATTGCAGCGCCTTCGCGCATTTGAAGACATTGTCGACCACTTCGCCCCACTCGAGCAGCGATCCTCGGCGGCAATACCGCTCCATGGTGCCGCCATCAACGTACTCCATCACCACAAAGTGGTTCTGCTCGTTGTTGACGACGTCGAGGATTTTTACGATGTGCGGGTGGTCGAGTTTGCCCAGCAGCGCCGCCTCGGTGGCGATACTCGAATCAGGTGCGGCTTGACTTGGTGCGGTGGCTATATCGGCACCGATCACCTTTATCGCAACCGTACGTGCATGGAAAGGATCGTCAGCAAGGTACACCGTGCCGGTCGACCCGGAACCGAGCACACGCCTCAATACATACTTGCCCAGATTACGGGGCAATTGATCCGGCGCGGGTTGATCGATCGTTTTTGCTTTGGTCGGAAGATCCATCGCGAAATACTACACGTCATCCCGCCTGCCGCAAATCGGCGCGCAAGGTGCGACGCGCCGCACTGGAGAATTCGCGTCGTAACACCGACTTGTACTATGGATCGGGAACAGGGGCCGCCGTGGCTGAAGTGGCGAGCCAACGAAAAAGCCCCGCGAAGCGGGGCTTTTGAAATTGGCGGAGTGGACGGGACTCGAACCCGCGACCCCCGGCGTGACAGGCCGGTATTCTAACCAACTGAACTACCACTCCACGAAGCTGGCTGCGAAGGATTCACGCAATCAGAATTTCGGTATTGCTTTGGTGGGTGCTGAGGGGATCGAACCCCCGACATTCGCCTTGTAAGGGCGACGCTCTACCAGCTGAGCTAAGCACCCGAAGCCTGCTAGTTTAGCGCATCTTTCAGCGCTTTACCAGCACGAAACTTCGGAACCTTTGCCGCGCCGATCTTGATCGGCTCGCCGGTCCGCGGATTGCGTCCGCCGCGTGCCTTGCGTTTCCCGACGTAGAACGTACCAAACCCGACCAACGTGACCATCTGGCCGCGCTTGAGGGAGACGCGAATCGCTGCAACCATACTGTCCAGCGCGCGTTGTGCTGCCGCCTTGGAGATGTCCGCCGACTTTGCTACAGATTCAATCAACTCGGATTTGTTCACGTCGAGAATCCTTCCTTGGATGTAATTTCTAAAAGCACCGACCGCTTAGGGGCCGTTGTCTATCGCCAGCATCTGACATAAGTGCATATTTTAGACGATCCCGATCGTCTAATGACAGCTTTCAGCAGCAAAAAACATCGCGTCCGACTTCAGCGCCTGCCACGCAGAATCAAGCGCTGGAAGCAGACAGTTTGTCCGGCGTTAATGTTTTGTAACGGCAGGTGCTCCTGTCGTCGCGATCGGCGCCACTGGACTGACCTCGACGTTCTCAGGCAGCGGAACCGGGATCCGTTCCAGCGCAGTCTCAAGGACCTTGTCGATCCATCTGACAGGCGTGATCGTCAGGTCGCGGGTTATCTCGTGGGGTATCTCCGCAAGATCCTTCTGGTTCTCTTCCGGAATGAGTACGGTCTTGATTCCGCCACGAGCCGCTGCCAGCAGCTTCTCCTTCAAGCCGCCAATCGGCAACACCTCACCACGCAGCGTGATTTCCCCTGTCATCGCCACATCGCAACGCACAGGGATTCCGCTCAGAACTGACACAAGTGCAGTGGTAATCGCGATACCTGCACTTGGTCCATCTTTGGGGGTCGCACCTTCCGGCAAGTGAATATGCAGGTCATTCTTCTCATAGAAGTCCTCTGCAATTCCAAGTCCCTTCGCACGCGAGCGTACAACCGAGATTGCGGCCTTGATCGACTCCTGCATCACTTCACCCAGCTTGCCAGTGGTATCAACCTTGCCCTTTCCCGGCAATTTGGCTGCCTCAACAGTAAGCAGTTCACCGCCCACCTCGGTCCAGGCCAACCCTGTAACCTGGCCAATCTGATTGGATTTTTCGGCGATGCCGTAGCTGAACCGACGGACCCCGAGATATTTGTCGAGGTTCTTTGACGTCACCTGCACCTTGCCCTCTTTCTTCTTGGTGAGCTGTGCCTTGACCACCTTCCGGCAAACGCGCGCGATTTCCCTGTCCATGCTGCGCACGCCGGCCTCGCGGGTGTAGTAGCGGGTGATATCGCGCAATGCATGATCGGCAATATGCAACTCGCTGTCCTTGACACCGTTGGCCTTCATTTGCTTTGGCAGCAGGTACTGGCGGGCGATGTGTACCTTTTCGTCCTCCGTATACCCGGCCAGGCGAATGACTTCCATGCGGTCCAGCAGCGCCGAGGGAATGTTGAACGAGTTGGATGTCGCGACGAACATGACGTCGGAAAGATCGAAATCCACTTCGACATAGTGATCCTGGAAGGTGTGATTTTGTTCGGGATC
Organism: Usitatibacteraceae bacterium; assembly: GCA_044229235.1. Lineage (GTDB taxonomy): Bacteria > Pseudomonadota > Gammaproteobacteria > Burkholderiales > Usitatibacteraceae > UKL13-2. The sequence continues at coordinate 19,230 of JBGATH010000004.1, read as the reverse complement.
AAGAACCTCGAGCAGCGCGCTCGCGGGATCTCCACGGAAATCCATCCCCATCTTGTCGACTTCATCGAGGAGAAACAGCGGATTCCTGACGCCGACCTTGCTCATGTTCTGCAAGATTTTGCCCGGCATGGAACCGATGTAGGTGCGACGGTGGCCACGAATCTCCGACTCGTCGCGCACACCGCCCAGCGACATGCGCACGAACTTGCGATTTGTCGCCTTGGCAATCGATTGGCCGAGCGAAGTCTTGCCAACACCTGGCGGCCCCACCAGGCAAAGTATCGGCGCTTTCAGCTTGTCCACGCGGCTCTGTACTGCCAGATACTCAACGATCCGCTCTTTGACTTTTTCAAGTCCGTAATGATCGGCATCGAGAACCTTTTCGGCCTGTGCCAGGTCCGCGCTGACCTTGGTTTTCTTTTTCCATGGCAGCGCAACGATGGTGTCAATGTAGTTGCGCACGACGGTCGCTTCAGCCGACATGGGTGACATCAGCTTCAGTTTCTTGAGCTCGGCCTCGGCCTTCGCGCGCGCCTCCTTCGGCATATGCGCGGCCTTGATCTTCTTTTCCAGCTCATCGATCTCGGCGCCCTCTTCCGTTTCGCCGAGCTCCTTTTGGATCGCCTTCACCTGCTCGTTGAGGTAGTACTCGCGCTGCGACTTCTCCATCTGGCGCTTGACACGACCACGGATGCGTTTCTCGACCTGCAGGATGTCTATTTCGGTTTCCAGCAGGCTCAACAGCTGCTCTAGTCGGGACGGCACATCGAAGTTTTCAAGAATCTGCTGCTTCTGTTCGAGCTTCAACGGAAGGTGGGCCGCAATCGTGTCGGACAGGCGGCTGGCATTGTCGATCCCGGAAAGCGATGTGAGAACTTCCGGCGGAATTTTCTTGTTGAGCTTCACGTACTGGTCAAACTGCGCAAAAAGGCTCCGGCGCATGGCCTCAACCTCGTTGTTATCGCCCTCGCTCTGCGAGATAGGCGAGACGTCCGCCTCGTAGTTTTCCTTTACGTTGAGCACACGATTGATTCGCGCCCTGCTCACGCCTTCCACCAATACCTTCACGGTGCCATCGGGCAACTTGAGCATTTGCAGGATGCTCGCGACCGAACCAACGTCATACAAATCTTCCGGATTCGGATCATCGTTGGCAGCAGACTTTTGGGCCACCAACACCACGTTCTTGCCCTCCTCCATCGCCGCCTCAAGCGCCTTGATGGATTTCGGCCGGCCGACGAAAAGAGGGATCACCATGTGTGGAAAGACCACTACGTCGCGCAAGGGCAGCAGCGGCAGGATCGAGGACTCTTCAAGTTCCAATGGTGTGCTCATGTTGGTTTCCTTATGGGTACCGTTTTTTCAGACTCACTCGATAATCTGGGGATGCACCGCGCGAACTCAAGCTCGCCATCCGACGGATGGCTGCGAGTTGTTCAAGGTGGCTGTACCGTGCACGAGCAGCGCCGGCGGTTCGAGAGATCGGACTACGACAGTCCACCCGCGACCTTTGGCTGGTCGGAATAGATCAGCAGGGGTTTTTGATCACCTGCAATAGTTCCCTCGTCGACAACTGCTTTCTCGACGTTGCTCAGCGAGGGAAGCTCAAACATCACATCCAGCAGGGCATGCTCAATGATCGACCGCAAGCCGCGCGCCCCCGTTTTCCGCTCAAGCGCGCGTTTGGCAATGGCGCCCAGTGCGGCTTCGCGAAACTCAAGCATCACGCCTTCCATGGCAAACAGTCTCTCGTACTGCTTGGTAAGCGCATTTTTCGGCTCGGTGAGGATACGAACCAGGGCCTTGACATCAAGCTCTTCAAGCGTCGCCACCACCGGCAGTCGACCCACGAATTCCGGGATCAAACCATATTTGATCAGATCTTCGGGTTCGACATCCCGCAGCAACTGCGTGCTGGCATCACGATCATTTCCGCTGCGCACATCCGCACCAAAGCCAATGCCAACCCGGTCGGTACGATTCTGGATTACCTTCTCGAGCCCGCCGAACGCACCGCCACAAATGAACAATATGTTGGTGGTGTCGATCTGCACAAACTCCTGGTTAGGGTGTTTGCGGCCGCCTTGCGGTGGTACCGACGCAATCGTGCCTTCAATCAGTTTCAGCAACGCCTGCTGAACTCCCTCGCCGCTGACGTCCCGGGTGATCGACGGGTTATCGGACTTGCGCGAAATCTTGTCGATCTCGTCGATGTAGACAATGCCGCGCTGGGCCTTCTCGACATCGTAATCACATTTTTGCAGCAGCTTCTGGATGATGTTTTCGACATCCTCGCCGACATAGCCGGCTTCAGTGAGCGTGGTGGCGTCGGCGATCACGAAAGGCACGTTGAGCAACCGTGCCAGCGTCTGGGCAAGAAGTGTCTTGCCCGACCCGGTCGGGCCAATCAACAGGATGTTCGACTTGGCGAGCTCTACCTCACCATCCTTGGTGCCGCTCTTGAGCCGCTTGTAGTGGTTGTACACCGCAACAGAGAGGATCTTCTTCGCCTGCACCTGATCGATTACATACTGGTCCAGGATGTCGCAGATTTCCTGCGGCGTTGGCAGGTCGCTCTTGGTGGCCTTGGTATTCGGGTCGCTTTGCGCCTCTTCCCGAATGATGTCGTTGCACAGGTCGATGCATTCATCGCAAATGAACACCGACGGACCGGCAATCAGCTTCCTGACCTCATGCTGGCTCTTGCCGCAAAAGGAACAATAAAGCAGTTTTTCGCCAACTTTTTCCGTCATTCGTGCGCCTGTCGTAAGCCGTATCGTGCCGATCCCTCAAGTGTTTCCGCCAGGGCAACCTGCATTGCCCGGCGGAAAGTCCACCATCAGGCGTGCCGATTCTCCAGCACTCTGTCGATAATACCGTATTTGAGCGCTTCTTCAGCAGACAGGAAGTTGTCCCGATCCGTATCCTTTTCGATGACTTCCATGGCTTGGCCCGTGTGCTTGGACATGATTTCATTCAGGCGCCGCTTCAGAAAGAGAGTCTCCTTCGCATGAATCTCAATGTCAGAGGCCTGTCCACGGTAACCGCCCGACACCTGGTGAATCATGACGCGCGAGTTCGGCAGGCAGATCCGTTTGCCCTTGGCGCCGGCAGCAAGCAGAAACGCGCCCATGCTGGCTGCAAAGCCGGTACAAAGCGTTGAAACATCAGGCTTGATGAACTGCATCGTGTCGTACATTGCCAGCCCCGCCGTGACGGACCCGCCGGGCGAGTTGATGTACAGGGAAATATCCTTGTCAGGGTTCTCGGACTCCAGGAACAGCATTTGGGCGACGATCAGATTCGCCGTGGCATCGTTGACCTCGCCGACGAGGAAAATCACCCGTTCCTTCAGCAGGCGCGAATAAATGTCAAATGCGCGCTCGCCACGGCCCGACTGCTCGATCACCATGGGGATGTAGCCGAGCCCCTGCGGAGCATACGAATCGCCGGCGGGCGCCATGCCCGTCATATCGTATGCACGTGACTGAAAGTCGTAAAAGCTTCTCATGACCGTACGATCTCCATGATCTCGTCGAACGTCTGCTTGACCGTCGTGACGTCCATCTGTTTGGACGCCCACTCAACCACATTGTCTTCCAGCACCATCGACTCAACCTCGGCCAGGCGCGCCTTGTCGCTGTAATACCAGCGCACCATCTGCTTCGGATCCTCGAAGCTTTCGGCGTGTTCTTCAACAATCGCCCTGATCTGATCCGGTTCAGCCTTGAGATCGTTCTTGCGCACGACCTCGGTGAGGATGAGGCCCAGCTTGACACGTTTTTCCGCCCGCTCCACGAACAGTTCCGGCGGCAACTGCAAGTCCTTGGTCGTCATGCCACGCGACTCAAGGTCTTTGACTGCCTGCTCCTGAAGCCGGCCAATTTCCATTTCCACCAACGAGCGTGGCAATTCAAGGTCGGAAACCGCCGCCAGGGCTTCCATCACCCGTTCCTTGGTTTTGGCCTGAATGCGCTTTTTCAATTCCCGCTCGAGGTTTGCCTTGATTTCAGCGCGCATCTTGGCGATGTCACCGTCGACAATACCGAGCGACTTTGCAAATTCGGCATCCACTTCGGGCAACTTGGGCGCATTGACAACCTTTACCGTCACATTGAATTGGGCGGTCTTGCCCGCCAGTTCAGCCTGGTAATCTGCCGGGAAAGTCAGGTCGAACGTCTTTTGTTCACCACCCGACATGCCGATCAGCGCGGCTTCAAAATCGGGCAACATGCGTCCCTCTCCCAGCACGATGCCAAAATTCTCGGCATCGCCACCCTTGAACGGCTCGCCGCCCAGCGTCCCCTTGAAATCCACGACAAGGAAGTCGGCCTTTGCCGCGGCACGGTCGGTCTTGTCGTAGCTCGCTCTCTGCTTGCGCAGCGTTTCAATCGTGTTATCGACATCGCCGTCGCCCACTTCGGCCGCCGGACGCTCCAGCTTTTGGCCCGCCAGCGAACCCACTTTGACTTCCGGGTAAACCTCGAACGTCGCCGTAAATTCGAACTTGTCTGCGGACTGTCCCGTGTTGGCCGGCGCGAACCGCGGATAGCCTGCAACCCGCAGGTTTTGCGTTTTTACCGCATCGGCAAATGACGCCTGGACAGAGTCAGACATGACCTCTTGCCGAACCTGGAAGCCGTACTGGTTCGCCACAATATTGAACGGCACCTTGCCCGGGCGAAATCCTGCCATCTTCGCCGTGCGGGCGATCTGGCGGAGACGCCGCTCGATCTGCGATTCGATTTCGACGGCTGGCAGCGACAGGATGAGATTGCGTTCCAGTTGACTGGGGGTTGAAGTGCTTGAAGCTTGAGCTTGCATGACTGTCCTTATTGCCGGTACGCGCGCCGTTGCCGCCTGGCTGGATTCCACCACGCGGAATAGCACGAAATGATGTTGTGTTTGGTGCGAAAGAAGGGACTCGAACCCCCACGCCGTGAGGCGCTGGAACCTAAATCCAGTGCGTCTACCAATTCCGCCACTTTCGCGCAGGATTTACTGTCTTTTTTGACCCCCGCATTTTACCGCAAACCGCATGCATCCGCGCGCGGGCTGAGGCTTTTTTCGACGCCAGGCCCGGAGGAAAGTACTTGTTTTGCCAATATAATTCGCCCGTCACCTGCCATCCGCCCTTTCGTGCCCGTCGATCATTACGAGAACTTCCCTGTCGCTTCATGGCTTCTGCCGGCAGCGCTTCGCCGTCCCATCGAGGTCATTTACGCTTTTGCCCGCACGGCGGACGATTTTGCCGATGAGGGAAGCCGCCCGGCAGTGGAACGCCTCGAATTGCTTGGCAGCTATGAAAAACAGCTTGACGCCCTTGCCGCCGGGGTCCCCTCGCACGATCCCCTGTTCCAGGACCTCGCCGCCATCATTGGGCAATATCACCTGCCGATCGGGCTGTTTCGCGACCTGCTCGACGCCTTCAAGCAGGACGTTGTCCAGACCCGCTACAAGGACTTCGACGAGCTACTCGACTATTGCCGGCGCTCCGCCAATCCCATCGGCAGACTGTTGCTGCACCTGTATGGCAAAACCTCGCCGGAAAATCTCCTATGCAGCGACCGCATCTGCTCTGCCTTGCAGCTGATCAACCATTGGCAGGACGTTGCCGTAGACTGGCAGAAAAATGAGACCGGGCGCGTCTATCTGCCGCAGGAAGACCTCGCACGTTTCGGCCTTGCCGATGCTGACATCGCCTCGGCCTCGTGCAGTTCATCATGGCAACAGATGATGGCCTTTCAATGCGCGCGGGCACGATCCATGATGCTGTCGGGCAAGCCGCTTGGCAATGTGCTGACGGGCAGAATTGGTCTCGAGCTGCGTGCCATCATTGCCGGCGGCCTCGCGATCCTCGACAAGATCGATGCCGTGCAAGGCGACGTTTTCCGCCACCGCCCCCAATTGACCAAATGGGACTGGCTGCGGATTTGCCCCGGGGTGCTGTTGCACGCTTGAAAATGCCATGAGCCCAGACAACTACTGCCAGAACAAGGCCGCACAGAGCGGCTCGAGTTTCTATTACAGCTTTCGCTTCCTGCCCCAGGACCGGCGCCGCGCGATCACTGCGCTCTATGCGTTTTGCCGCGAAGTGGATGACATCGCCGACGAAGTGCAGGACGTCAACGTGGCGCGCGCCAAGCTCGGATGGTGGCGTGCCGAGGTGGCAAATTTGTTTAACGGCCATCCGGCGCATCCGGTCACAAGGGCTTTGCAGCCGGCAATCGCAATGTTCGGCATCGACGCGGCCCGCCTCAATGAAGTCATCGACGGCATGGAGATGGACCTGACCCGTCACCGCTACCATGATTTCGATGATTTGAAGCTCTACTGCCACCGGGTAGCCGGCGTTGTCGGTCAACTCTCCGCGAGCATATTCGGGTATACCAACGACCGCACACTCGAATACGCCGAAAACCTGGGACTTGCCTTCCAGCTCACCAACATCATTCGCGATGTTGGTGAGGATGCGCGACGCGACCGCATCTATCTTCCCCAGGACGAACTGATGCGCTTTGGTGTCTCTGTGGAAGACGTGATTCACGCCAGGCATACCAAGGCCTTCGATCAACTGATGCAGTTCCAGGCCGCGCGCGCCAAGCGCACCTATGAAGCAGCATTCGCCGCATTGCCGGCGGAAGACCGGCGGGCCCAGCGCCCCGGATTGATCATGGCTGCGATCTATCGAACCCTGCTGGATGAAATTGAAAACGACGGATTCAAGGTCCTCAGCCAGCGAACGTCATTGACGCCGCTGCGAAAACTGTGGATCGCCTGGCGCACCTGGATCGCCTCGTGACCGGGAGTCCGGCCCGTTGCGTGGCGATCATCGGCGGCGGATACGCCGGCATGGCTGCAGCCACCGCCCTGACACAAGCGGGAATCCGCGTCACTGTTTTCGAGACAGCACAGGTGCTGGGCGGGCGCGCCCGGCGCATCGAATATCGCGGGCAGGTGCTGGACAATGGCCAACACATACTCTCCGGCGCTTACACCTGCCTGCGCAAACTCATGCGTACGGTGAACGTCGCCGACACGGCGATCGATTGCACGGGCCTGCAACTGTCGATGCCGCCCGATTTCCTCCTGCGTGCCCCGAACTGGCCGGCGCCGTTTCACATGCTCGGCGCCCTGCTCTCGGCACGGGGCCTGGCCTGGCGGGAGCGATGGGCAGCGGTGCGGCTAATGCTTGGTCTGCGCCGGGCAAATTACCAGGTCGAAGCGGGCCTTACGGTTGCTGGATTGTTGGAGATGTTTCGGCAGCCCGCGAACCTTGCCGCGCATCTCTGGAATCCGCTGACCATCTCAGCGTTGAACACGCCCCCGCAGCAGGCCTCCGCGCAGGTTTTTGTCAATGTGTTGCGCGATGCGCTGGCAGGGTCCCGTGAAGCCAGCGATCTGCTGCTGCCGAAAATTGACCTTTCGAGACTATTTCCGCAGGCAGCCGCGGATTGGGTCGCGGCACGCGGAGCAACAGTCCGGTTGGGCGCCCGCGTGTCGTCCGTTGAAATCGACGGGGACGATTACCTGGTCAGAACGGATAACGAAGCCGGCAGGTTCAACGGTGTTGTCCTGGCAATTGGACCACACCAGTTTGGCGGAATACTGCTGCCAGGTGGCGCACCAGCCCCGGACTTTGCCTACGAACCCATCGTCACTGTGTATTGCCATTTCGCACAAGCCGTGCACCTGTCCGGCCCCATGATCGGCCAGGCAACAGGTACCGTGCAATGGTTCTTCGACAGGACCCGGCTGTACGGCGGCGCCGGCGGCACAATTGCCGCGGTCATCTCGGCATCAGGCGATCATCTCTCGCTGAACAACGAGGAGTTGTCAGCGCGGGTGCTCTCCGAACTCTCCACTCACGTCAGCGGCTTGCCCAGTCCGGTGTGGACGAAAGTGATCACCGAAAAGTTTGCGACCTTTGCGTGTTCGCCTGACGGACAGGCGCGGCGACCGTTGCCGCAAACAGCCTTGCCCAAGTTCTGGCTCGCGGGAGATTACGTTGCGGGTGAGTATCCTGCCACGCTGGAATCCGCCGTCCGCAGCGGTGTGCATGCGGCGACGCTGGCGCAGAATTACTTCAATTCCAATCCTGACCAATGAGCATGAGCCTACCCGTCATCGAACTGCCAAGCGGCTACCTGCCAGAGACGCAAATACTGAAAGACCGCGTTATCCTGATCACCGGCGCCGGCCAGGGGCTCGGCAAGGTCGCGGCCCTGACATGCGCCGCGGCCGGTGCAACCGTAGTCTTGCACGGCCGCAACGTCGCGAAACTCGAGGCGGTGTACGACGAAATCGAAGCAGCCGGCGGTGCGCAGCCGGCGATCATGCCGCTTGATTTCACCAAGACGAACCAGGCAGAAATTGACGCATTTGCGCACGCGCTCCATAACGCGACCGGCCGTCTGGATGGCATTTTTCACGCTGCCAGCGCATTCGTGTCGACGATGCCGCTCGGGCTGCAGGATCTGACGATGTGGCACGCGCAACTCGCCGTCAACCTGGCCGTGCCGGCTGCACTGACCAAGGCCTGCCTGCCGATGTTGGGGAGGGCGCCTGATGCCTCCGTGGTGTTTCTGTCCGAGACACACGCATTCGAGCCAAAGGCGTATTGGGGTGCATTTACCGTGACCAAGGCCGCATTGCCCGCACTCGTCAGGATCTGGACCGACGAGTCCGAGAAATCGACCGTGCGCTTCAACTTGTGCCTGCCCTCGCCGGTTGCCTCGCCCATGCGCGCCAAAAGTCATCCCGGCGAAAACGTCGCCGAACTTGCCCCGGCTGCTAGTCTTGCCAATCACTTCCTGTATTTGCTGGGCCCGGACAGCGCCAGCGTCAGGGGGGCTATCCTGAATTGCCAGCCGGCTCGGGCCCGTTTCAGCGGGGGCTGACCCGCGACATTTTCCGGCCGCCGTCCCCTGTTCATGGCACCGGGCACTGAATTTGCTAGTGAAAACAGCGAATTGGTGCGAGTTTTGGGTAACATACGGGAGGTACCGGCGTTTAAAGCGGTACCGGCAGGACCGCGCACAGAAAAACATTGCATCCGCCATCCGCACTCCACGTAACCAACCAGACTACTTGTTCGCAATATCGTGAGCGCCATGCTTGATCAGGGCAACCGTACTTTTATCGGCAGCGTTGTGTTTGTCGATATCATCGGCTATTCCCGCAAGTCGGTATCCGAGCAGATTCTCATCAAGGATCGGTTCACGAACCTGCTGTCCGAAGCACTGTCGGACATCTCGCCGGAACAGCGCCTGATCCTCGATACCGGAGACGGCGCGGCGCTGAGTTTTCTTGGCGATCCCGAAGACGCGTTGTTCGTCAGCATGAACCTGCGCGACCTGGTCAGTCGCGCCAGCGTGGGCAAGACGCCAAATGCTTCCACCGAGCCGGCCAGCAGCGAGCTGCCGGCGGCGGCGATTGACCTGCCGTTGCGCATCGGCATCAACCTCGGCCCGGTAAAACTCGCGCGTGACATCAACGGCCACCCGAATATTGTCGGCGACGGCATCAATGTGGCGCAGCGCATCATGAGCTTTGCTCAAATCGGGCAGATCGTCGTTTCCCGCTCGTTTTACGACGTTGTCTCGGTGATTTCCGAGGAATACGCCAAGCTGTTCCATTACGAAGGTTCGCGCACCGACAAACATGTGCGCGAGCACGAAATATATGTGGTGGGCGAGTCCGAAAGCGCATTGAAGAAAGCCCGCGCCGGCATGGTCGACCGCGCCGCAACCAATCCGCATTTGCAGCAGGCGGCGCGCGTCGGCGGCGGCACCGGCACCCACGGCGCCGCGGGAGGCGCCTTGCCGTTTTTTCAGGATCAACGAAAACTGATGTTGGCCGGCGGCGCACTCGGCCTGGTCGTGCTCGTGCTGGTTGTTGCGCTAATGGCAAAAAAACCGTCGGACACAGGCATCGTGCCCGTCACGGCCGCAAAGCCTGACGTGATGGTCGCGGCGCCAAAAGCCGAGCCCGTCGCTCCGGCGCCCCCAAGCATCTCGCCCGCGGCACCAGCCGCCCCCCTCGAGACCAAAGCCGTTGACCCGGCCGCCGTCGCCGGAAATGCAGCACCTGCCGCCGTCAGGGCGACTGCCGCGCCAGCGCCCGCTGGCGCACCAGCTGAAGCCAAGAACGCCAAGGCTGAAGCGGTCAAGCCGGACGCCGCCAAATCGACCCTGACACTGGGCACGGTGTTCCTGAACATCGACCCTTGGGGCGAGGTCTTCATCAACGGCAAGTCGATTGGAACATCGCCTCCCGTCAAACAGCACAAGCTCGCCCCGGGCAAATACAAGCTCGAAGTCCGCAACACTTCGTTCACCCCGTATGTCTCGAACATCGAAGTAAAAGCCAAGGAAGACTTGCGTATCAAGCACAAGTTTCAATGACAATTGCCAGCGGCGTGCCGAAGTGGAATTGAAAGCACGATTAAACTGTGGGTCTTCGCAAAGTCGATCGATACGATGAAGCGTTCCGGAAAATCTGCCCTTTCCAGCAAGTTCCTGCCCGGTGCGGCAGGTTGGATATTGATCGTGTTGCTGCAGATGTCCGGCTGCGCGGTGGCGCCCGTGCCGCCGCCGGGTCCTTCCGTTGAGGAGGTTGCGCGGAAGCAGCGGCTGGAACGCGCCGAGGCATCTTTAACGGAAGGCCTGAAGCTCTATGAAGGCGGCATGTACGAGGAAGCATTGAAGAACCTGCTGGTGGCATTGGATAGCGGCGTGCTTCCCTTGCCGATGCAGCTGACCGCGCGCAAGCACCTCGCGTTCATTCAGTGCCTGAACAATCGCGAGATCATCTGCAAGGAAGAGTTCGAGAAAGCTTTTGCGCTCGATGCAAAATTCGACCTGTCACCAGCCGAATCCGGCCATCCGACCTGGGGCCCGATATTCCGCCTGGTGAAGACCGAGATCGAACTGAAAAAAGCAGGCAAGTCGCTGCCCCTGGTTCCCGCCAGGTTGCCAACTCCCGGCGAGAAACTGCTCGCCGAAGGCGCAAAAGCCTATGACGATGGCGAATACGTGAAGTCGGCGAAGCTCTATCAGGATGCGCTCAAGGAGACGCTTTCAAGCAGCGACCGCCTGCGCGCGCTCAAGTTCAGCGCGTTCAGCCATTGTCTGACCAGCCGCATGGCCCAATGTCGTGCCGACCTCGAGAAAATCCTGCAGCTGGATGCAAGTTTTGAACTCGAGGCCGCGGAGGCCGGCCACCCGTCATGGGGCCCGTCGTTCCGGTCAGCGAAGTCCAAACTGAAACAACCCCCTCCCAAGAAATGACATGATTGAGACGCTGGGCCGCTACAAGATTCTGAGCATTATTGGCCAGGGCGCCATGGGAGTCGTCTACAAGGCGATCGATCCCATGATCGACCGGACGGTCGCCATCAAGACGGTCAACCTGTCCCTCAACAAGGACGAACTCGAAGAATACGAGCTTCGATTCCAGCAGGAAATCAAGGCAGCCGGACGCCTCAATCATCCCAACATCGTCACGGTCTACGACGTCGGTCGCACCGAATCCATGGCGTATATGGCCATGGAATTTCTCGAAGGCCGCGAACTCAAGGACATACTGGCCGAGGGCGAGCGGCCCGCGGTTACGGAAGTCGTCGACTGGATCGCGCAGATTGCCAACGGCCTGCAGTTTGCGCACGACCATGACATCATCCACCGCGACGTCAAGCCCTCGAACATCATGCTGGTGCGCGGCGGCCTGGCCAAGATCACCGACTTCGGCATTGCCCGCATGCCCGCCTCCGCCGTCAAGACCATGACCGGCCTGATCCTGGGCAGTCCGCGCTACATGTCGCCGGAGCAGGTCATTGGCCGCGACCTCGATAACCGTACCGACATCTTCTCGCTGGGCGTGGTGCTGTACGAGACGCTGAGCGGCATGCCGCCATTCGATGGCGACAACGTCAACGCGATCATGTACGCGACGGTCAACAACATCCCACCGGCGCCTTCGATCAGCAATCCGGAGGTGCCGACGATGCTGGACCTGATCGCCACCAAGGCGCTGGCGAAGATGCCGGAAGAGCGTTACCAGTCCATGCAGGAATTCGCGAACGACCTCGGCCACGTCAAGCGCCAGTTGCTGGCCAGGCAGCCTGCCAACGTCATCGCCAAGCAGGCGCCGCCTTCGGCCCGCCCGCTTTCGCTCGACGCTCTCGGGGTGGGCCGCTACCAGAAGGATCCGGATACGGTCGAAGAGGCGCGGCCACTCAAACTCGCCAAGGACTTCGATTCGTTCGACGCTACGCTCAAGCTGGCCGCTATGACCAACCAGACAGCAGAATTCGAACAGTACATCTCCGAGTCCCGCAAGATGCGCGCCTATCAGGGGGATGTACTTGGTCCACTGGCCACCGCCATGTCTGCCGGCAGCCGGGCAGGAGGCGGTGCTCCATCAGCTTTGAAGCCAACGATGACATTTGAGCAACTGGATCAGTTGGAGCAGTTTGAAGCGCTCAAAGCGCATCGTGCATCGCAGGCACAAACGATATCACCAGCGAACAACCTGGTGCCCATCGTGATCATTGTCATTCTGGCGATACTCGCGGTCGGACTGTCAATTGCCCTGATGATTCGCTAGCACCCCGGCATCGCCATCCCGGGGAGCCCTTCCGCCGGGCGCGACTGCGGCGCTACGGTTGCGATTGGGCGAAAACCGAATTGCCGCCAATTGCGATGACGTGATCGCAGGCGTCGCACGTAAAGACAGGTGCCGTGCGCGCGCGCAACTCCGGAACGGCCATCGCCATCATGAAATCGTCGGCATTGCGGATCTCGCAGGTGCAGCGCGGGCAGCGTGGCGCCATGTCACGACGGAAACGTCCGCTATTGAAGATGATATAAGCGGCGAGGGCAACCACCGCCACCACCGAAGCCGATGCCCAGATGAGCGCAAACGATTCGCGCGCCATTGCGTCCGTGGGAAACCAGGTACGGTGCAGGATGTAGGACGCGATTACGGTCTCAAGAGCCGGCGCCAGCGCCACCAGGAAAAGCACCACCAACCGGCGATCGTAATGGCGACAGGCCGCGACATAGCCGCGCAAGTGCTCATGGAGCTCGCTATACGACATGCTCAACGCAGAACTGCCGGAACGCTGCAACGACATGGTATCTCTCGCGCACTCGAAAGAATGACCCGACTCTAGCATTGGCGCGGCGTACAAGTCAAAAATGGCCTGGAAGGCGCGCCAGTGCTGGGCTTCTCCTGTCGGCAACTTCTGCAAACCCGCGGTACTGCCCAAGCTCGCGACGGCGCTGTGCGACCTCTCGCACGCGCCAGCCATTCCTCGCGCCCTGCCTGGCGCCGGCACGCGCGGCGCTATGGTTCGCGACCCCCTCCCCGCGCGCCGCGAATTCCGGCCGCTGGCGACGGTTTCCCGAAGTATCCGTCACGGCACATAGCGCCGCCAGCAAGCATTAACGCTAATCCAGCTTCACACCCGCCTTCTTGACCGCTGCCGACCAGCGCGCGCTTTCGCTTTTCAGGAAAGCGGCAAATTGTGTCGAGTCGAGGAACGCCGGGTCTGCACCCTGCGAAATCATGCGGGTGCGAACGTCGTCTGCCGCCAACGTCTTGCGAAACGCCTCCGACAATTTGGTCGTGACTTCAGCGGGAAGATTCGCCGGCGCCAGCACGCCGTAGAAGCCGACCACCTCAAAGTTTTTGACGCCAGCCTCGGCCATCGTCGGCACATCCGCAATTGCGGCATTGCGTTCCTTGCCCGTCATGGCCAGCACCCGCACCTTGCCGGCTTTGAGATACTGGGTGACCTGCGGGATCGACTCCGCCATGAATTGCACCTGACCGGCCAGCAGGTCGGTGAAGGCGGGGGCAGACCCCTTGTATGGAACGTGCACCATATCGATGCCGGTGGCGTCTTGCAGCATTTCCGGCACGAGGTGGGAAATGCCACCATTCCCGGCCGACCCGTAATTCACCTTTCCGGGGTTTTTCTTCGCATAGGCGACAAACTCGCCAAACGTCTTCGCCGGCACGTCATTGTTCACGGCGAGCGCCAGCGGCTGCTGGGCGGTGCGGGCGATGGGCGTGAAGTCGCGTAGCGTGTCGTAAGCATTCTTGGTGTACACGAACGGGTTGATCACCATCGTGCCGGTATTGGCCATGAGCAATGTGTAGCCATCCGCCGGCGACTTGATGACGAAGTCGGCGCCGATGGAGCCCCCTGCCCCGGGCTTGTAGTCGACGATCACGGGCTGGCCGAGGTGCTTCTGCAACTGGTCCACCAGCAGCCGCGCATGGGTGTCGAGCGGCCCGCCAGGCGGAAATCCGACGATGATCTTGATGGGCTTGTCGGGAAAAACCGCATGGGCCGTGGTCACGGCAAACAGCATCAGCGCGGCAACAGCAGTTCTTGCCAGTCTCATGAATCACTCCCCGTTTTCAATTTGAATTTGCACAGCCACAACTGTAGCACCGCGTGCGCGGCGAACGGTCATCGCCTGTTTTCGGCGGCAGGAAAGGTTTGATTTTCCTCAAATCGGAAATGGCGCGGAGTTGATGCGTATCAATAGACCAGGACCATCTGTGCCGATGATGTTAATACCGTTCGCCACAAACCAAGGAGAAATGCAATGCGTCCGAGAATCACCACCCCCCGCTGCTGGCTGCCCCTGACAATTGCCACGGCATTGGCCTTCAGCTTCAGCGGCAATGTTCACGCCCAGTACGCCTTGACTGCGAAAAAAGTCGCCCAGGCGCCGTCGCTTGCCGCACTGGCAGCGGATCCGGCCTGGAAGGCGGCGCCGGAACTGAAGGTGAAATTGAACAATGGCAAGAACTTGGATGGCGGATCCACCCAGGCCACGTTCAAAGCCACGTACACCGCCGACACACTGTATCTGCTGGTGAGTTACGCCGATCCGACGCAGTCAGTGCGTCGCTCGCCATTCGTCAAACAGGCCGACGGTTCCTGGCTCAAGCTTAAAGATCCCAACGACAAGGGTGGCGACAACAACTCCGTTTATGAAGACAAGTTTGCGTTCATCTGGAATATCAACAATTCCATCAAAGGCTTCAAGAAGGACGGTTGCTTTGCCATGTGCCATGACAACGAAGCCGGCAAGCCCTACGGCAACAAGTACACCGAAAGCGAAGGCGAATTGGGCGACATCTGGCACATGAAGTCGATTCGCGGCGGCTATCTTGGCCAGATCGATGACCAATACGTCGACCACACCCGTTTCGACAAGGACAAATCCCCTGAAGCCGGTCGCAAGAGCGATCCGAAGACCGGTGGCGGTTACGCTGATGTCAAACTGGTGAACGGCAAGCCGGAATTCATGAGCAAGGACGCAAAGGCCGGCAACAAGGGCGGCACCTACTACATCCGCGAAGAGGACAAGGTTGCATTTGACGATAGCAAGTTCGTTGCCGGCGATGAAGTGGCATCAATTTCGGTAGCCAAGTTCACCGGCGACCGCGGCGACATTGAAACCGTCATCAGCCACAAGGATGGCAAGTGGACCGCAGCCATTGCCCGCAAACTGGTCACGGGCGGCAAATTCGACGTGCAGTTCAACGACCTGAATGCCGAGTACCTGTTTGGCTTCGCCGCGTTTGACAATGCCCAGGTTCGGCATGCCATTCACAAGGCTCCGATCAAACTGAGCTTCGACAAGTAGCACGCGCTTCAGCCGCAAAGAGTACGGCCCGCCTTCCAGCCGAAGGCGGGCCGTTGCTTTTGAGCGCGCCGGTGGCGGCGGTCAGGGGCGCAGCGGCGCCGGCTGCGACACCATCACCGGCTTTTGCGTGAACGGCTTTACCCCCAGTACTTCGTATAGCTCCGCGGGGAAGAACATCACGCCGCTCTTCATGGTCATACTGACCTTGCGGACGTCGCTGATATTGGCCACTGGATCGCCCTCGACCAGGATCAGGTCGGCGTCCTTGCCCACCGTGATGGAACCGGCGCGCCCCAGCCGGTAGGCGTACTTCGCACCATTGAGCGTGGCAATCTGCAGCGCCTGCGCCGGCGTCAGGCCGGCCATCACATACAGTTCCAGCTCGCGATGCAGGGTGAAGCCGGCGATATCGTCACTGCCCGCAATCAGAGGGACACCCGCGTCATACATCAGCTTGACGAAACCCAGCAGCTTCTCGAAGGACTTGCGGAATGGCTCGGCGTTCTTGTCGGTCACGTCCATCGAATTGGTCAGCCATGAGCGGCTGATCGCGGGCGGCATGTTGGGCGACACCGTACGGAATGACGGGTTGGGCGCACCCTGACGCTGCAGGAACATGGCCTCAAACGCGGTCAGCGTGGGGTCGATGGATGTCTTGCGTTCCACCAGCAGCTTGATGAAGTCCTTGACTGCCGCCGACTCGAGGTCGATCTGGTTGGCATTGTCACCGACGAGGTAAAACCGCAATAGCGTGCGCGTGTCGTCATCCTTCTTGGTCAGGAAATTGAGGACGACCTGGTTGATGTGCTGTATCTCGTCGAAGCCCGCGCGCACCGCTTCCTCAGCCCGCATGAACGCGGGGATGTGGCCCGAGACGCGGATGCCGCGCGCATGGGCATAGTCGGCGATCGGTTGCACCCATTCCGGGCGAATCGAGTTGTAAAGCTTGATCTGCTGATAGCCGTGTTGCGCATACCAGTCGATCGCCTGCTTGCCATCCTCCACGCCCTTGATGGTAAAGCCGCCGTTGGCAAAGAACGGGCTGTCGCCTTCGATGAAGCCGGTCAGCACCAGATGCGGACCGATGCTGTCGCCAGCATCGACACGCGATTTCAACCCATTGAGCGCCGCATTGTCACCCCCCATGTCGCGCAAGGTGGTGATGCCGCCCGCCACCTGCAGCACCGAGTCCCAGGGATTGGTATGCCCATGCAGGTCGGCCAAGCCTGGCAGCAGCGCCTTGCCGGTACCGTCGATGACCGTCGCAGCATCACGCAGCGCTGAATTGGCGGGCAGAATTGCCGCGATCCGGCCGCGGGAAACGTACACATCCGCGGGTCCCTTCATCAGCGCATTTTCAGAATCAAACCAGCGCACATTGCGGAACACCACCGGCAGCGCGCTGCGGTGCGCGAGTCGATCGGCCAGGGCTTTCAGGCGCTTGGCATCCGCGTCCAGTTGCTGCTTCAGCAGTGCGTCGCAGTTCTGTTCCCAACCGGCTTCCACCAGCGAAAACGACGGAAATACCACGGCAAACAGCTGCTGGGCCGCCCGGCCATCCGCGCGCAGCCAAAGGTAACTGGGTTCAACGCCAAAGCCGGTGATGGCATACAGCGATACTTTTCCGCTGCCGGACTTGCTTTTCACCTGGGCATCCAACACTCTCTCGATTGCCAGCTGCCCATTCGGCAATGCTGAAAGCTTCCGGCCCGGTGCCCGCAGCAAGGCGCGCGCAATCACCGCAACCGTCTCGAAGCTGTTTTCGATCGGCACGTAGATGGCACTCGCTGGTGCCGTGCGCTCGGCACGATCCGCTTTGGATTTCCAGGACACCTTGCCGTCGCGCCGGCTAAACGTTTCGTCCACCGGCGAGCCGTAGGTGGATTTGCCGGTGGCTGTAAATGACGCCAGCAGGCCATTGGCATCGAGCGTGATGTCCTCAAAGATATCCGGTCCGCGGCCATTGTCGCGATAGCTGAATTCCACCTTGAGGCGTTGGCCGGGCAATCGCTCGACTACCTGCCGCCCCGCCTCCTTGCCCTGCGAGAGCACGACATATTTGGTGGTGCTGTTTGCTGCCGGTGGCGCGGCCGCATGTGACGAGGCGCCGGCAGCAAATACCGCAGCGGCCAACAGGCGGCGAAACACGGAAGACGTCAGGATCATGGCGTGGGTTTCAGAGGATTAAAAGGCCAAAGTCAAGCACTGGCGCGGCTCTCCGGGCAATAATGCCCGGAGAGCCGCGCCAGTGCTGTGTTTCAAACCGACATCAAGGCGTTGCGTGAGTACCGCTCAACTACTCGAGCCTGGCGATGACATCCGCCAGCACGCTGATGATCTGCTCGATCTGCGTTTCCTCGATGATGAACGCCGGCGACAGGACAATGTTGTCCGCCGCACTGCGCACCACCACACCTTTATCGTAGGCCTTGAGGAATGCGTCGAACGCGCGCGCACCGGGCGCACCGGGCCGCGATTCGAGTTCGATGGCGGCCACCAGTCCAAAGCTGCGCAGGTCGATGACGTGCCGGGTTCCCTTGAGCGAATGCACGGCCTTTGCCAGCACCGGCGCCATTTTGCTGGCGCGTTCGAACAGCGCCTCATCCTTGTAAAGCTGCAGCGTCGCAATGCCGGCCGCGCAGGCCAAAGGATGCGCCGAGTAGGTGTAGCCGTGGAACAGTTCGACCGCCGCGGCAGGCCCGGTCATGAAGGCATCGTGCACCTCGGCGGAACAGATCACGCCGCCCATCGGCACGGTTCCGGATGTCACGCCCTTGGCGAAGGTGATCATGTCAGGCTCGACGCCGAATACCTGCGAGGCAAATGGCCCGCCCAGTCGCCCGTAACCGGTGATGACCTCATCAAAAATCAGCAGGATGCCGTGCTTCCGGGTGATCTCGCGCAGTCGCTGCAAATAGCCCTTGGGCGGGAACAGCACGCCGGTGGAGCCCGCCATCGGTTCGACGATCACTGCGGCGATCGTTGAGGCGTCATGCAATGCCACGATCCGCTCAAGTTCGTCGGCCAGATGCGCGCCCCATTCGGGCAAGCCGTCCGTAAATGCGTTTTCCTTGAGGTTGTGCGTGTGCTGGAGGTGATCCACCCCGGCCAGCATCTGGCCGAACATCTTGCGGTTGGCGACCATGCCGCCGACCGAGATGCCGCCGAAGCCGACGCCGTGATAGCCGCGCTCGCGGCCGATGAGGCGGGTACGCGCGCCCTCGCCGCGCAGGCGCTGCCAGGCGATGGCGATCTTCAGCGCGGTGTCCACTGCCTCGGAACCGGAATTGCAGAAGAACACGTTTTTCATGTTCTTCGGCGCGATGTCGATGATGCGGTTGGCCAGCTCGAACGCCAGCGGATGCGCGAACTGGAACGGCGAGCAGTAATCCAGGGTCGCCGCCTGCTTCTGGATGGCCTCGACGATCGGCTTGCGGTTATGCCCTGCGTGGCAGCACCAGAGACCGGCGAAGCCGTCCAGCAGCGTCTTTCCCTCGGTGGTCTTGTAGGTCATGCCATCCGCGCTGGCCAGCATGCGCGGCGCCGCCTTGAAGTG
>JBGATH010000042.1:0-33507 GCA_044229235.1 Usitatibacteraceae bacterium | reverse complement strand
CGGCATTGTAGGCGCACAGACCGCCGCTTTCCCGACCGCCTGTCGGGCGCCTGGCGCCATTCCGTGGTCAGGCGGCGCCTTCGGCCAGGTGACTAGCGTTTGAACGTCCCGCCGCGGGAAATGATCGTCAGGTCAACGAAGCTGGATCCGTTATGGTTATCCGGCGCGTAGGCCACGGTAAAGCCGCCCAGATCGACCTTCCCCAGCCCGCCGAGGCCATCGACCAGCGACTCGCGGGTAAGGTTCTTGCCGGCGCGCCGGATGCCTTCAACCAGCACCTTGGCGGCGATATAGCCCTCCAGCGAGGTAAACGAGGCCTTTTGCGCGCCGCCGATGCGTTTCTGGTACTCCCGAACGATGGGGATCGAATCCTGCCAGGGGAACGGCACCACCTGCGAAATCTGCACGCCGCGCCCGTCGTCGCCCAGTTCGTTGGACAACGCGCGCGAGCCGACGAAACTGACGTTCCAGTACTGCTGCAGGGCACCGGCACGTTTCATTTCCCGGATGAAGGCCGCGCAGCTCTTGTAGGCGCTGATCATGATCACGGCACCCGTCTTCGACTTCGACAGTGCGTCCACGGCCTTGGTCACGTCCACCGTGTTGCGTTCCACGGTGGCGGTAATGGCGATTTCGAGATTGCGCTTCTTCAGTGCCCGCTCCACGCCTGCGAGGCCGGCTTTGCCGTAGGCGTCATTCTGGTAGAACACGGCGATGTTCTTGATTCCCTGCTGCACCAGATGGCCGACGATGCTTTCGGTTTCGTCGAAATAACTGGCGCGCACGTTGAAAATGTAGCGGTTGTAGGGTTCACGCAAACTTTGCGCACCGGTAAATGCGCCAACGAACGGCACCTTGGCTTCCGTGAAGATCGGCAGCGATGCGTTCGATGTGGGTGTGCCGACATAGCCGAACAGCGCGAGGACCCTGTTTTCGTTGATCAATGTCTTGGTGTTGGCGGCCGCGCGTTCGGGCTCGTAGCCGTCGTCCAGGGAGATCAGTTTGATCTTGCGCCCGTGGATGCCGCCGCTCTTGTTGACGGCATCGAAATACGCCTCGGCGCCGGATTTCATTTCCTTGCCCAATTCCTCGGCAGGTCCGGAGAGCGCGGCCGATTGGCCGATCAGGATGGTGTCGCCACTGACACCTTGCGCATTCGCGTTGCCAAATAGCGGCAACACCAGCGCCAGTACAACGCCGGCGGCGCGCGTGCCACCCCACAGGTTGGACATCATGTTGGTCTCCTCGAGCGATTGTCGTTGTGTCGGGATGACGTCCCGATCGTCGGACCATTCTAACTGCCAATACCCCGGTGCAGGCAAGTCCGGTTTGGCCGCCGAACGCCGACGGGCATCGACAGGCGCGCGGAAGGAGAGACGCGCAAAGCAAGAGCGACGCGGCCAGCGGCGCCGCTGTCGCACGGCGCGCGGGAGCTAGTTCGCGAAGAAGTCCTTAACCTTGTCCATGAAACTCTTCGCCCGCGGATTGTGCTTGTCGCCGTCTTTCTTGTTGATTTCTTCCAGCTCGCGCAGCAATTCTTTCTGGCGCTCGGTAAGGCGCACCGGGGTTTCCACCACCACGTGGCACATGAGATCGCCGGCCGAGGTCTGGCGAACGGGACGGATTCCCTTGCCGCGCAGGCGGAACACCTGGCCGCTCTGGGTCTCGGCGGGAATCTTGATTTTTGCTTCGCCGTCGAGCGTCGGGATGCTGATTTCGCCGCCGAGGGCGGCCACGGTGAAGGTGATCGGCATTTCGCAATGCAGGTCTGCGCCGTCGCGCTGGAACACGCCGTGAGGCTTGAGCTGCACCACAACATACAGATCGCCTGCCGGTCCGCCATTGACGCCGGCCTCGCCCTCGCCCGAGAGGCGAATGCGGTCACCGTCATCCACGCCGGCGGGAATCTTCACCGAAAGCGTCTTGTGGGCCTTGGTGCGGCCCGCGCCGTGGCAGGTGGTGCAGGGCTCGGGAATGACCTTGCCGGTGCCGTGACACGTCGGGCAAGTCTGCTGAATCGAGAAGAAGCCTTGCTGCAGGCGCACCTGTCCCTGACCATTACAGGTCTGGCAGGTCTTCGCCTTGGTACCGGGCTTGGCGCCGCTGCCGTGGCAGGTCTCGCACTCGTCAAGGCTGGGAATGCGGATCTTGGTTTCGGTGCCGCGTGCCGCCTGCTCGAGCGAGATCTCCATGTTGTAGCGCAGGTCGGCACCGCGATACACCTGCGAGCCGCCACCGCGGCGCCCGCCGCCAAAAATCTCGCCGAAAATGTCGCCGAATGCTTCTGAAAACCCCCCAAAGCCCTCGCCGCCCGGCCCGCTACCCATCTGCGGATTGACGCCGGCATGGCCGTAGGCATCGTAGGCGCGACGCTTGTCCGCGTCCGACAGGATTTCGTATGCCTCCTTGGCTTCCTTGAACTTTGCTTCCGAGTCCTTGCTGTCCGGATTGCGGTCCGGGTGGTATTTCATGGCCAGCTTGCGATAGGACTTCTTGATGTCCTCTTCGCTGGCGTCGCGGTTGACGCCCAGAATCTCGTAGAAATCTCTTTTATTTGCCATCAGTGTTCCAGGTTTCCAGTGTCAGGCCCGTCCAAACGGGAAGGCCGAGTTGAGCGCGAAATAACGTGCGCTCCAACTCGGCCAGTTAATCCGGCACGCAAGCGTCCGGCGTTAACCTTTCTTGTCTTTTACTTCCGTGAACTCTGCATCGACCACATTGCCCATGTCCTTTTCCTTCGGCTGCGCTCCGCCGGCTGCACCCGGACCCGGGCCCGCGCCACCGGCCGGCCCGGCTTGTGCCGCACCTTCCGCCTGGGCCTTGGCCTGCATGTCGGCGTACATCTTCTCGCCCAGTTTCTGTGAAGCCTTGGCCAACGCTTCGGTCTTGGCTTCAATCTCGGCCTTGTCGTTGCCCTTCAATGCTTCCTCGAGTTCCTTGCTGGCGGCTTCGATGGCGCTCTTTTCGGACGCGTCGATCTTGTCGCCGTATTCGGCCAGCGACTTCTTGGTTGAGTGCACCAGCTGGTCACCCTGATTGCGCGCGGTAACCAGTTCCAGCACCTTCTTGTCTTCGTCGGCGTTGGCTTCCGCGTCCTTGACCATGCGCTGGATCTCTTCTTCCGTGAGACCCGAGTTGGCCTTGATGGTGATCTTGTTTTCCTTGCCGGTGGCCTTGTCCTTGGCGCTGACGTGCATGATGCCGTTGGCGTCGATGTCGAAGGTCACTTCGATCTGCGGCATGCCGCGCGGCGAGGGCGGGATGCCTTCGAGGTTGAACTGGCCGAGCGACTTGTTGCCGGTTGCGAGTTCACGTTCACCCTGCAGCACATGGATGGTCACGGCTGACTGGTTGTCGTCGGCAGTCGAAAACACCTGCGAGGCCTTGGTCGGGATGGTGGTGTTCTTCTTGATGAGCTTGGTCGAGACACCGCCCAAGGTTTCGATGCCCAGCGACAGCGGGGTGACGTCCAGCAGCAGCACATCCTTCACGTCGCCCTTGAGCACGCCGCCCTGAATGGCGGCACCCACGGCCACGGCTTCGTCCGGGTTCACGTCCTTGCGCGGTTCGCGGCCGAAGATTTCCTTTACCTTTTCCTGCACTTTCGGCATGCGCGTCTGGCCGCCGACGAGGATCACGTCGGAAATGTCCGAGATCTTGACGCCGGCATCCTTGATGGCGATGCGGCAGGGCTCGATGGTCTTTTCGATCAGTTCATCGACCAGCGATTCGAACTTGGCGCGCGTCAGTTTCACGGCCAGGTGCTTCGGGCCGGTTGCGTCAGCGGTGATGTAGGGCAGGTTCACTTCGGTTTGTTGTGAGGACGACAACTCGATCTTTGCCTTTTCAGCGGCTTCCTTCAGGCGTTGCAGAGCCAGGACGTCCTTCTTCAGGTCGATGCCCTGGTCCTTCTTGAACTCGTCGCACAGATAGTCCATCAGGCGCTGGTCGAAATCTTCGCCGCCGAGGAACGTATCGCCGTTGGTGGAGAGCACTTCGAACTGGTGTTCGCCATCCACCGAGGCGATCTCGATGATGGAAACGTCAAACGTGCCGCCGCCCAAGTCATACACGGCAATCTTGCGATCGCCTTCCTGCTTGTCCATACCGAAGGCCAGCGCGGCTGCGGTCGGTTCGTTGATGATGCGCTTCACTTCCAGGCCGGCGATGCGGCCGGCGTCTTTGGTGGCCTGGCGCTGCGAGTCGTTGAAGTAGGCCGGTACCGTGATCACGGCTTCCGTGACTTCCTCACCGAGGTAGTCTTCGGCGGTCTTCTTCATCTTGCGCAGCACTTCGCTGGAGATCTGCGGCGGGGCCATCTTCTTGCCCTGTGCTTCCACCCAGGCGTCGCCGTTGTCGTTCTTGAAAATGCGGTAGGGCATCAGGTTGATGTCCTTCTGCACTTCCTTTTCCTCGAAGCGGCGGCCGATCAGGCGCTTTACCGCGAACAAGGTGTTCTTCGGGTTGGTGACAGCCTGGCGCTTGGCCGATGCGCCGACCAGAATCTCGCCGTCGTCCTGATAGGCGACGATGGATGGCGTGGTGCGCGCGCCTTCAGCGTTTTCGATGACCTTGGGTTGGCCGCCTTCCATGATGGCGACGCAGCTGTTGGTGGTGCCCAGGTCAATGCCGATGATCTTTCCCATGATGTTTACCTCGATTGCGAATTGTTAAAGTTGTTTTGAAAGTAGGGGTATTGCGGGGATTTTCAAGGACAGGAGGTCCTTACGCCGGCTTTTCTTTTGCCACTGCCACCAGTGCCGGACGCAACACGCGGTCGTGCAGCAGGTAACCCTTTTGCATGACGTTGACCACCGTATTGGCCGGTTGATCCGACTCCAGCGCCGCGATGGCCTGGTGTTTGGTCGGGTCGAATTTCTGCCCTGCGGGATTGACTTCGACGATGGAAAATTTCTCGAATACCTGCGCCAGTTGGCGGGCAGTCAGTTCAACGCCGGTTTTATACGACTCGACCGACGGGTTCTCCACCACCAGCGCCGCGTCCATGCTGTCCTTCACCGCCAGCAGGGCATCGGCAATTTTCTCCACGCCGAACTTGTTGGCCTTGAGGACGTCTTCGGCCGAGCGGCGACGGATGTTTTCCATCTCCGCCTTGGCGCGGACGTACAGGTCGTAGTTTTCGGCGGCTTTTGCCTGCGCGTCGGCCAGCGCCTTTTGCAGGTCGGATTCAGCCGGGGCACTTGAAGCATTGGAACTGGCGGCTGCTTCGGCGGACGCAGCCGCTTCTGCCGGCGCCACGCTGGCTTCTGGGGCCACGTTTTGGGTCGGATCAGACATCTAAAACTCCAGAAAAAACAAGGTCATGCGGGATTTGAGGGCAATCCCGTACTTTTCAAGTGGGTTTTACGAAAAAACCGCCTAGTTTGGCTTTTTTTTGCCCGAGATCAGCCAGCTGGTGATGATGGTGATGACGCTGTACATGAGCGAACCAATGAAGGCGGCAGCGAAGCCGCTCACGGTGAACCCCTTGACGATCTCGGCAACGAACCAGAAAAGGAACGCGTTGATGACAAAAATGAACAGGCCCAGCGTCAACAGCGTCACCGGCAGCGTCAGCAGGATCAGGATGGGGCGGATGACCGCGTTGACCAGTCCCAACACCAGCGCGGCAGCCAGCGCCTGCATGATGCCGGCCACCTGCACGCCGGAATAAAGGTAGGCCACGGCCATGAGCGCGAGGGCATTGATGAACCAGCGAACGATGAGTGACATGTCGAATCGAATGAATGCTCTAACTAAACCGTGATAATAACGCCAATCACTTTGCCGAATTGAATGGAAGCCATCGCATGAGCGTTCACCCGCCTGAAAACCGCATCTCGATCCCGGACCTTGCCGCGATGAAAGGTGCGGGGCGCATCGTCATGCTCACGGCCTATACCAAGCCCATGGCGGCGCTGCTGGACGTGCATTGCGACGTGCTGCTGGTAGGCGATTCGCTGGCCATGGTCGTGTATGGCATGGACAACACCATGAACCTGTCGCTGGATACGATGATCGCCCACACCCAGGCGGTGATGCGCGGCTCGAAACATGCCGCCGTGCTACTCGACATGCCGTTTGGCAGCTACCAGGCTTCGAAGGAACAGGCCTACCGCAATTGCGCGCGCGCCATGGCCGAGAGCGGCGCACAGGCACTGAAGCTCGAAGGTGGCGCCGAACTGGTCGAAACCGTCGAGTACCTCGTCGCCCGCGGCCTGCCGATCATGCCGCACATTGGCCTCATGCCGCAGCGCGTGAACCAGATGGGAGGATTTCGCTCGCAGGGGCGCGAAGAAGACGCGGCGAAAAAGTGGACGACGATCGCACGCGATTTTGAATCGGCGGGAGCGTTTTCAATCCTGATTGAAGGCACGGTGGAACCGGTGGCGCGAGCGGTGGTGGAGAGTGTGAAGGTGCCGGTGATCGGCATCGGCGCCTCGCCTGCGTGTGACGGACAGGTGCTTGTGACCGAGGATATCCTCGGCTTGTTCGGGGATTTCTCGCCGAAATTTGTGAAGCGGTATGCGGATATCGGGAAGCTGGTTTCGGAGGCGGCTGGGGCGTATGCCAAGGAGGTGAGGGCGCGGGAGTTTCCTGCGTTGGAGCATTGTTTCGGGGTGAAGAAGGCCCAGGCATGAGTGACATTTTTATCTTGGCCACTCCACCGCAGTCGCTGGAGGACGGGATGAATGTCGGCGGTCCAATTCAGATCAAAGTTGGCGCGCGCGGCGTACTGATTGGATTCAGTTCAACTCAGTTGGGTGAGAGATTCCTGGCGAGCAAGTCTCTGTCGCTCCCCGCACAACTCATTCCCTGGCGCGACTTGAACGAAAAGAGCAGCGGTCGTGCCTCCAATGAAGATGATGTACTGCTGTTTGAGGACGTGGAAACACTGAACGGCTTTCTTTCGAGCCAAGATGCTCTTGACTTCGAGAGACACATCGTCACGCAGGCCAGCCTGCAAGCCGGCGACGTGTAGCCCCGCAACTTTGCAGGCTGGCGCGCCAACTTCTAGCGACCACCGCAAATCCCTCCTATCCTCCCTTTAAGAAAGGGAGGGACAAAACCGTCGACAAGTATGCGCAACACCAAACCCCAGCACCTACGCCCCTCCCAGGCCTAAATGCCGCCAAACCCCCCGCCAATGCTGGACTTTGGCCTTTTCCTCGTCTGAAGCGCGCTCCTGTAACATTCGCCCATTCGAAGCGGAGGAGCTAAAACAATATGTCCGATATCGGTCGCAGTCTTTTGGGAGTGGCGTTGCTCATCGGCATCGGCTGGTTGTTGTCGATGGGTCGCAAGAATGTGAAATGGCGGACGGTGCTGGCTGCGCTGGCGGTGCAGATGGGCATCGGCGCGATCGTGCTTTTCAGCGAGCCGGGTAAGTTCGCGCTGACCAAGGTCGCGCTGGGTGTCACCCACGTTCTTGAGTTCGGCTTCAAAGGCACAGAGTTCCTGTTCGGCGGCCTCGTCAGTCCGAAAATGTTCGAAGTATTCGGCGGTACCGGCTTTGTGTTTGCGTTCCGGGTATTGCCTTCAATCATCTTCGTGACCTCGCTGATTGCGGTGCTGTATCACCTCGGCATCATGCGCTGGATCATCACGATTCTTGGTACCGTGTTCCAGAAACTGCTGGGCGTGACCAAGATCGAGTCGTTTGCGGCGGTGACGACAATTTTCCTCGGGCAAAACGAGATGGGCGCGGCGGTGAAGCCTTTCATCGGCCAGCTGAAGGGGCCGACCATTTTTGCCATCATGACTTCCGGTATGGCCAGCATCGCGGGCGCGGCGCTGGCGGGGTACGCGGGTCTTGGAGTGAAGATGGAGTACCTGATTGCTGCCAGCTTCATGGCCATTCCCGGCGGCCTGCTGTTCGGCAAATTGCTGTGTCCGTCGACTGAGCAGGAATCCATTCGTTTCGACAACATCCATTTCGATGAAAAGCGCCCGGCCAACGTGATCGAGGCTGCGGCCAGCGGTGCGGCATTGGGTTTCCAGATTGCCTGCGCGGTGGGTGCGATGCTGATTGCCTTCATCGGTCTCATCGCCTTGCTTAACGGTGCAGTCGGCGGCGTGGCAGGCTGGATGGGTTATGCGGACGTAAGCATGGAAACGCTGCTGGGCAAGGTATTCGGCCCGCTGGCCTATATGCTGGGCGTGTCGTCCGAGCACACCACTTTTGCCGGCAATCTTATTGGCCAGAAATTGATCCTCAATGAGTTCGTGGCCTATGTGGGCCTCGCGCCCTACCTGGCAGATCCGGCCAAGGTGGCGGCGGCGGGCCTGACGGTAATTGATCCGAAATCGCTGGCCATTCTGTCGTTTGCCTTGTGCGGCTTTGCCAACATCTCCTCGATTGCCATTCTTGCCGGCTCGTTCGGCAGTGTGGCGCCGCACCTGCGCGGCATCGTTGCGCAGTACGGCCTGCGGGTGGTCGCGGCGGCGACACTGTCCAACCTGATGAGCGCAACTATTGCCGGCATCTTCCTGAGCATGAAATAAGCCGCATGTTCATTCCGCAGGAAATCATTCGCAGGAAGCGCGACGGCGAGGCGCTGGATGCGGCCGAGATCGCGGCGTTTGTGCGCGGCATCACCGACCAGAGCGTGACTGAAGGGCAGATTGCCGCCTTCGCCATGGCGACGTACTTCCAGGGCATGACCCGCGATGAGGCTGTGGCGCTGACCACGGCCATGCGCGATTCGGGTCGCGTGCTGCAATGGAAATCGATGAACCTGCCTGGCCCGGTGGTGGACAAGCATTCCACCGGTGGCGTGGGCGATGTGGTGTCGCTGATGCTGGGCCCGATGGTGGCGGCCTGCGGTGGCTTTGTGCCGATGATCTCCGGACGCGGCCTCGGCCACACCGGCGGCACGCTCGACAAGTTTGACGCCATCCCCGGCTACCAGACCACCATTCCCATCGAGAAATTCCAGCAGGTGGTAAAGGACGTGGGTGTGGCCATCATCGGCCAGACGGCTGACCTCGCGCCGGCGGACAAACGCGTGTACGCCACGCGCGACGTGACGGCGACCGTTGAATCGATCCCGCTGATTACGGCATCCATTCTTTCCAAGAAACTCGCGGCCGGTCTCGACACGCTGGTCATGGATGTAAAGGCCGGATCGGGCGCCTTCATGCCGACGCTGGAAAAATCGCGCGAGCTGGCGAAAAGTATCGTTGCGGTGGGGAGTGGGGCAGGGGTGAAAACCACAGCCCTGCTCACCGAGATGAGCCAGCCGCTGGCGCCGTGTGCGGGCAACGCCATCGAGGTGCGCTGTGCAATCGACTACCTCTGCGGAACAGCGCGCCCGGCGCGCCTGCACGAAATAACCATGGCGCTTTGCGCAGAAATTCTGGTGCAATCCGGCCTGCAGCCAGACGATGCGGCTGCCAGCGCCTGCCTGCAGTCGGCGCTCGACAGCGGTCGCGCGACGGAGGTGTTCATGCGCATGGTGGTCGCGCTCGGTGGTCCAGCCGATCTGTTGGAAAGGCAGGATCATTACCTTCCCCTCGTGCCGCACTCCGAAGCCGCGCCGGCAACGCGCGATGGCTTCGTGGTCGCCATGGATACGCGGGCCATCGGCATGGCCGTGGTGGGATTGGGCGGCGGGCGCATGCGTGCTGCCGACGCGATCGACTTTGCGGTCGGACTCGGCGATTTTGTCGAACTTGGCGCGAAGGTAAAGGCCGGCCAGCCGCTGGCGCGGGTGTACGCCCGTTCTGCCGACACAGCACGCTTTGCCGTGCAGGCAATCCAGCAGGCGATTACCATAGGCGACGTCGCGCCGACACTGCCGCCGGCAATCTATGAGGCGGTGCGCGGCTGATCGCGCTTCCGGTGTACGGCCCGCTCCACAAAAAAAGGGGTTCCACATGGCAAAGAAACCGTCGCGTACCACCGTGCTGGTAGGCACCCGCAAGGGTTTGTTCGTACTGTCATCGGATCGCCAGCGCGACAAGTGGAAGGTCCATGGCCCCATGCCGCACTTCTTCGGCCAGGTGGTCAATCACGCGGTGCTCAATCCCGCCACCGGCACCATCCTGGTCGCGTCCAAGGCCGGGCACCTTGGCCCGACGGTATTTCGATCCACCGACTTGGGCAAGAACTGGAAGGAGGCTGCCACACCGCCGGCGTTTCCGAAACGCGAGGATGCCGGCTACGGCTGGTCGGTAAGCCACGTGTTCTGGCTGACCTGCGGGCACCCATCCGAACCGAAGGTCTGGTACGCCGGCACGTCGCCGCACGGCCTGTTCCGCTCAGAGGATGACGGCGTCACGTGGGCGGGTGTGGATGGACTGAACCTGCATCCAGACCGCCCCAAGTGGCTGGGTGGGCCGCAAGAAGCCCCACCCGACGGCGCGATCCTGCATTCAATCAATGTCGATCCGTTCGACGCGCGCCACCTCATGATTGGCATGTCCTCCGGCGGCGTGTTCGAGAGCGTCGACCGTGGCTCGACCTGGAAACCGATCAACCGTGGTTGCGCGGCGGACTTCCTGCCCGACCCCAACGCGGAATACGGGCACGATCCACACTGCGTGCGCATGCATCCCACCGTGCAAGGACTGGTTTACCAGCAGAATCACTGCGGCATTTATTGGCTGGACCGCACCCAGGACCGCTGGCTGCGCATCGGCGACAACATGCCCAAGGAAATCGGCGACATCGGCTTCCCGGTGGTGCTTCACCCGCGAGACCCGAGCACATTGTGGGTGTTTCCCATGGATGGCACCTCAGTGTGGCCGCGCGTGTCGATCGGCGGCAAGCCGGCTGTGTACCGCTCGCGAGATGGCGGCGAAACGTGGAAACGCCTTGCCAGGGGACTGCCGGCCGCGCACGGCTGGTTCACGGTCAAGCGCCAGTGCATGAGCGTAGATCAGGCCGAGCAGGTGGGCGTGTATTTCGGCACCACCAACGGCGAGGTGTGGGCCAGCTTTGACGAGGGCGACCAGTGGCATTGTCTGATGCTGCACTTGCCGCAGATCTGTTCGGTTGAAGCCTATACGTGGTGAGCGCAGCCCGATGAAAGTGCTGCTGCCGACGCCGTTGATCGATTACACCGCCGGACGGCGCGAGGTATCCGCCATCGGGGCAACTTTGGATGCCGTGCTGGTTGATCTGGACCGACAGTTTCCCGGCATCCGCTTTCGCATGATCGACGAGCAACAGCAGGTTCGGGCGCACATCAAGCTGTTCGTGAATCGGGAGTTGGAACGAGATCTTCAGAGGCCGCTCGCTGAATCGGACGAATTGCTGGTCGTCGCGGCATTGTCTGGCGGGTAGTTTCCCCGGCAACGCCCCGTCCGCCCAGTCCCCCAATATTTCGGTAAAGTGACAGTCACATTCCCAGAATAAAGTTGAGCCAGACTCAACTGCATCAACCGAGGCGACTGAACCCGCTCATCCGTGTCCACTCAAGGAGAAACCATGCTTCGTATCCGCTCACTGCGTCCCGTTGCGGCGCTGGCTGTTTGCCTGCTCGCCAATACTGCCCACGCCCAGACCGAAATCCAGATGTGGCACTCCATGACCGGTGCACTGGGCGACAAGGTGAATGAACTGGCCACCAAGTTCAACGCGACGCAGAAGGATTACAAGGTGGTGCCGGTGTTCAAGGGGCAGTACCCGGAGTCGATGACCGCGGCCATCGCGGCTTATCGCGCCGGCAATGCGCCACACATCCTGCAGGTGTTCGAGGTCGGCACCGCCACCATGATGGCGGCCAAGGGCGCCATCAAACCGGTCGCGCAGCTGATGAAGGACGCCGACGAACCCTTCGATCCGAAAGCCTATCTGCCGACGGTGGCGGGCTACTACACCGACAGCCGCGGCAACATGCTCTCGTTTCCGTTCAACAGCTCGTCGGTGGCGTTTTACGTCAACAAGGACGCGTTCAAGAAAGCCGGACTGGACGGTAATAAGCCGCCCAAGACCTGGAAGGAATTCGTCGCCACCGCCGAGAAGCTGAAAGCCGGCGGTTCTTCCTGCCCGTACACCACTAGCTGGCCGTCTTGGCTGCATATCGAGAATTTCAGCGCCTGGCACAACGTATCCATCGGCACCAAGGAAAACGGCATCGGTGGCCTGGACACGCAGTTCCAGATCAATTCCCCGCTGCACGTGCGGCACATCGCCATGATCGGCGACCTGGCCAAGCGCGGGCTTTTCTCGTACGCGGGTCGCACCCAGCAGGGCGATGCCAAGTTCTACAGTGGTGAGTGCGCCATGTTCACCGGCAGCACTAGCGCGCTGGCCAACATCCGCCGCAACGCCAAGTTTGAGTGGTCGATCAATTTCATCCCGTATCACGACGACGTGAAGGGCGCGCCGCAGAACACCATCATCGGTGGCGCCTCGCTGTGGGTGATGGGCGGCAAGACCAACAATTCCTACAAGGGCGTGGCCAAGTTCTTTGCCTACCTCTCCCGGCCGGAAGTGCAGATGAATTGGCACACCAGCACGGGTTATGTGCCAATCACGCTGGCCGCCTACGAGATGACCAAGAAGTCCGGCTTCTATGACAAGAATCCCGGCGCCGATCTGGCAACGCGCTCGCTGACCAACAAGCCGGCCACGCCCAATTCCAAGGGCCTGCGCTTCGGTGACTATGTGCAGGGCCGCGAGGTGATCGAGGAGGAGCTGGAAGCGGTGTTCTCGGGCAAGAAGGAAGCCAAGACCGCGCTGGATGACGCGGTGCGTCGCGGCAACGAAATCCTGCGCAAATTCCAGGCGAAGACCAAGGATATGTAGGCCGATGCGGGAACCGCTGCCGGCGTGATCGCGCAGCGGTTCCCGTCCCCTTGGTCCACTCCGACCCTTGATGGAAAAACGCGTCGTCTTTCGCAGCTGGTGGTTGCCGTATCTGCTGGTCGCCCCGCAGATCGCCATCACCGTCATCTTCTTTTTCTGGCCGGCCTCGCAGGCGATCTATCAGTCGATGCTGTTGCAGGATGCGTTCGGGCTCAATCTGCAATTCGTCTGGTTCGACAATTTCAAATCGCTGTTCGCCGACGAAAACTACCTGGCCTCGTTTCGCACCACGGCCATTTTCAGCGTGCTGGTGGCATTTCTTGGCTTGTCGATTTCGCTGTTGCTGGCCGTCGCCGCCGACCGTATCACCCGCGGCGCAATGGTGTACAAGACGCTGCTTATCTGGCCCTATGCCGTGGCGCCCGCGATTGCCGGCGTGCTGTGGGCGTTCCTGTTTGCACCGTCGATCGGCATCATTGCCTACGTGCTCAAGGGCTGGGGTGTGCAGTGGAATTACCTGCTCGACAGCGACCACGCCATGATCCTCGTGATCATTGCCGCCGTGTGGAAACAGATCAGCTACAACTTCCTGTTTTTCCTCGCCGGCCTGCAGTCGATCCCGCGCTCGATGATGGAAGCGGCGGCGATTGATGGCGCTACACCCTTCCGCCGTTTCTGGACCATCGTCTTTCCGCTGCTGTCCCCCACCACGTTCTTCCTGCTGGTGGTCAACATCGTTTATGCCTTCTTCGACACCTTTGGCGTCATCGACGCCACCACCGCCGGCGGTCCGGCCCAGGCTACGCAAATCCTGGTTTACAAGGTGTATTACGACGGCGTGAAAGCTGCCGACCTTGGCGGCTCCTCGGCGCAATCGGTGATCCTGATGATCATCGTCATTGCCCTCTCTGTGGTGCAGTTCAAGTACATCGAACGCAAGGTGCAGTACTGACATGGTAGAGAACCGCCCCTGGATGAAGGCGTTTTACTACCTGGTGCTCACACTGGGTGTGATCGTGGTGGTATTCCCGCTTTGGGTGACGTTTGTGGCCAGCACGCTCACGCTGGACCAGATCCTGACCGTGCCCATGCCGTTGCTCCCCGGCGACCAGCTGTGGGCCAACTATGCGCAGGTGCTGGGCGCCGGCTCGACCCGCGGTTCCTCGGCCCCGGTGGGGCAGATGATGGTCAACTCCATGGTGATGGCGCTGGTGATCCCGCTGGGCAAGATCACCATCTCCATCCTGTCGGCATTTGCCATCATCTTTTTCCGCTTCCCGCTGCGCAATTTCTTTTTCTGGATGATCTTCATCACCCTGATGCTGCCGGTGGAAGTGCGCATCCTGCCGACCTACAAGATTGTCTCCGACCTCGGCATGCTCGATACCTACGCGGGCCTCACGTTGCCGCTGATCGCCTCGGCCACCGCCACGTTCCTGTTCCGCCAGTTCTTCCTGACCATTCCCGACGAGCTGGCCGAGGCCGCGCGCATCGACGGTGCCGGGCCGATGCGCTTCTTCTTTGACGTGGTGCTGCCGCTGTCCAAGACCTCCATGGCCGCGCTGTTCGTCATCCAGTTCATCTATGGCTGGAACCAGTACCTGTGGCCGCTGCTGATCACCACCCAGGAGTCGATGTACACCACGGTGATCGGCATCAAGCGGATGATTTCCGGCGGCGATGCGGCGACGGAATGGAATCTCGTGATGGCCACCGCCATGCTGGCGATGATTCCGCCGGCGCTGGTGGTGATCGTGATGCAGAGGTGGTTTGTCAAAGGGCTGGTGGAGACGGAGAAATGATGTTGTACGCGCCGCATGGAAGCATGCCGGGGGTTGCCCGGCGACAACCTACTTTCTTTGCTTCGCCAAAGAAAGTAGGCAAAGAAAGGCGACCCCAAAGTCGACGCCCTTCGGGTTCTCTGCGCTACTCGGATCGACCGGCCGCTGCGCAACTCGGGCTTGAGCGCGCGATGCCACGACGAGCGGAGCCGGTACCCGCCCTCAGACAGTGCTCGCGGACTGCCCCGGTCGTTCCTGCGTTGCTCGACGTCTCCTATGGGGACCCGCTTAGAAATCCGATGACGTTCCCTGACGAAAGCCGTCGTCCAATCCAGGTCTGAAAACGCATGTCTGAAATCAAACTACGCAACGTCAAGAAATCGTACGGCAACCTGCAGGTGGTGCACGGCGTCGATGCCGACATCGCCGACGGCGAATTCATCGTCATCGTCGGGCCGTCTGGCTGCGGCAAGTCGACGTTGTTGCGCATGATCGCGGGGCTGGAGGTGATCTCGGGCGGTGAGGTGTCGATCGGCGGCAAGGTGGTGAACAACCTGGAGCCCAAGGATCGCGATATCGCGATGGTGTTCCAGAACTACGCGCTGTATCCGCACATGTCGGTGTACGACAACATGGCGTACGGACTCAAGATTCGCAAGTTTTCGCCGGCCGAAATTGAGACGCGGGTGCAAAAGGCCGCGAAGATCCTCGAGCTGGGCACGTTCCTGCAGCGCAAGCCGCGCGAACTGTCTGGTGGCCAGCGCCAGCGGGTGGCCATGGGGCGCGCCATCGTGCGCGAGCCTGCGGCATTCCTGTTCGACGAGCCGCTGTCGAACCTCGATGCCAAGCTGCGCGTGCAAATGCGCCTCGAAATCCAGAAGCTGTCGCGCGAGCTCAAGACCACGAGCATCTTCGTCACCCACGACCAGGTGGAGGCCATGACGCTGGCGCACCGCATGATCGTCATGAACGCCGGACGCGTCGAGCAGATCGGCGCGCCGATGGAGGTGTATGACAATCCGGCGAGCATTTTTGTCGCCGGGTTCATCGGCTCGCCGGCGATGAACTTCCTGCCGGGAACAGTTCGCCGCGGGCTGCTGGACCTGGGCGACGGCGTCTCGGTTCCGCTGCCTGGCGCGCTGCACGGTAAGGTCGGTGAGGGCGCGGCCATCACCTTCGGCATCCGGCCGGAGCACCTGCAGTTTGGCGAATCCGGCATGCCCTTCGTGGTGGAGAATGCCGAGGCGCTGGGGGCTGATTCGCTGATTCACGGCAAGCTTGGCGCGCACGTGGCCGTGGTACGTGCGGATGGTCATGTGCAGTGTGAGGCGGGGGCGCAACTGAAGGTGGTGCCCGCCGAAAACAAGTTCTATTTTTTCGACACTGCCAGCGGCCGGCGCCTGTCGGCAAAATAGCAAACACAAGCACTGGCGCGGATCCCGGGGCAGAAATGCCCGGAACGCCGCGCCAGTGCTTGTCTTTCATGCCTGAATGCGGGTATTTGGAATGCCATTAAACTCGTGCAATGGCAAACCCCGACGCGCTCTCGCACATTCGCCAGCTCGAGGAGCTGACGCTCAATACTTCGCCCGCAATCCACCAGGATGTCTACGATGGCTGGATCCTGCGTGCCTCCGGAACCGATACGCGCCGCGCCAACAGCGTCACCGCACTGCAGGCGTCCTGCCTGCCGTTGAAGGACAAAATCGATTACTGCGAGTCATGGTATCGGCACCATGGGCAGGCGTCGGTGTTTCGCCTGACCGAGGCATTTTCACCGGGTGAACTCGACGACTTGCTGGCCGCGCGCGGCTATTCGCGTGAAGTCGAGACGCTGGTGCGCACGCTCGACTTGTCTGCTGCGGCAGCCGAACGTGAATTCGCGCTGCCGCCTGGTGCCCGCATCGTTGAGCGCAGCGAAACCGACGGACTGCGCGACGTGCATTTGTTGAAGCATGCCAGCGCCGAACTGAAGGAGCAGGATACGCACCGCCAGATGCTGTGGCGTGGTCCGCAACTGTTTGCATCGCTCAAAACCATCAACGGTCTCGCCGCGACCGGCTTGGCCCGCATCGAACGCGATCATGTCGGCCTGTTCAATATGCGCACCGCCGAACGCGCGCGCGGCAAGGGCTACGCGTCGATGCTGGTCTCGTACCTGCTGACCTGGGGCGCGGCCAACGGCGCGCGCACCGCGTTCCTGCAAGTGGACCGCGCCAATTTGGTTGCGAACCGGCTCTACGACAAGTTCGGCTTCGTGACGCAATACACCTACTGGCATCGCGTGGCACCGCCCGCGGGCTGACCACACGCCACCCGGGAATTCCATGGCCGATTCGCCAAGCTCGATGCTGGCTGCGCAGGGCATGTCGCTGCTGCAGGCGGGCGAGGCGCGCGCGGCCGAACTGAAATTCCGCGAGGCCATCGCCGCCGACGCCGCCGATGCGCAGGCGCTGATGGGGCTGGGCATCATCGCCCACCAGACCGGGCATTTTCCGCCCGCGCTTGAGCTGTTTGAGCGCGCGCTTGCCGCCGCGCCCGGGCTGGCTGCGGCGCAGGTCAATCGCGGCAACACGCTGGCGGTGATGGGACGTCACCAGGAGGCGCGCGCGGCGTTCGAGCAGGCCCTGGCGATCGCCCCGGAGCTCACCAGCGCGCACGTCAATCTCGGCGCGGCACTGAATGCGCTGGGAAACCTCGATGGCGCCGTTGCCGCGCTGGAACGCGCCCGCGCACTGCAGCCGGATTCGCCGGAACTGCACAACAACCTGGGCAATCTTTACAAGGATCAGGGTCGCCTGACCGATTCACTGGCCTGTTACGACGCGGCGTTGGCGCTGAATCCCATGCTGCAGCAGGCGTTCAGTAATCGCCTCGCTGCACTTAAGGTCGATGCCTCGCGGTCGCCGGCGCAGATCCTTGACGAACACCGCAAATGGTCAAACTGGTTCGAGGCGGTATCGACCAGCGCGCCGCTGCTCCAGAACCTGCCGGATCCGGCGCGGCGCTTGCGTATCGCTTACGTCTCGCCGGATTGCCATACGGCGCTGCCGGCGTTCCTCGATCCGGTGATCGCCGCGCATGACCGCGACCGGTTCGAGGTGTTTTGCTACTTCAACAATCCGCAGACGGCGCAAAAACTGGCTGCACTCGGCGTGGCGCAAACCAGCCGGCTGATGCGCGGCCTCGATGACCAGCAGGTCGCGGGCCTGGTGCATCAGGACGGCATCGATGTGCTCATCGATATTGCCGGGCACACAGGTCACAACCGGCTGGGCGTATTCGCGCGACGTGCCGCGCCGGTGCAAATCAGCTGGCTCGATTACCTGTGCACCACCGGACTGGAGGCGATGCATTTCCGCATTACCGATGCGGTGGCCGATCCCCCTGGCAGTGAGTCGCACCACTGCGAAAAATTGCTGCGCATGCCGGTCACACAGTGGTGCTGGCAGCCGCCGGCAGACGCGCCCGAGGTCGCGCCGTCGCCGGCGCTCGCAAACGGCTTCATCACCTTTGGCTCGTTCAACAACGCGCAAAAACTCACCGACGTGACGCTGGCGCGCTGGGGAGGACTGCTGCAAAGCATGCCGAGCGCGCGCTTGCTGATCGCCGGCATTCCGGAAGGCTATGCGCGCGAGCGCGTGGCCGCGCGGCTGCAGTGCGAGTCGGCGCGACTGCAGTTTCTGCCGCGCATGGATGCGGCAAATTACCGGCAGTCGTTCGCGGCCGTGGATATCGCCCTGGATCCGGCGCCGTTTTCCGGTGCCACCACCACACTGGATGCGCTGTGGCAGGGCGTGCCGGTGCTCACGCTTCCCGGCACGACCTCCTGTTCGCGATCCACGGCCAGCTTGCTGACCGCCTGCGGACTGGTGGATTGGATCGCCCAAAGTGACGATGATTTTTTGGCATGCGCGCAGCGTCTTTGCGCGGATACGAAGGCGCTGGCAAGTCTGCGCGCAGGTCTGCGTGACTGCCTGCGCGCCAGCGCGGTGCTCGATTGCCCCGTTTTCGTTCACGACCTGGAAGCGCTCTATCGGCAGGCCTGGACGGCGTGGTGCGAGACCAACCGTCCGGGCGCGGCCAGCCTGGATGCCGCGCTCGTGCAGGCTCGCGGCAATATTGATGCGGGGCGGGAGGACGAGGCGCTGCCGCAACTGGCGCACATT
Organism: Usitatibacteraceae bacterium; assembly: GCA_044229235.1. Lineage (GTDB taxonomy): Bacteria > Pseudomonadota > Gammaproteobacteria > Burkholderiales > Usitatibacteraceae > UKL13-2. The sequence continues at coordinate 14,800 of JBGATH010000042.1, read as the reverse complement.
CTTCGCCGGCGGCCGCATTGGGAAATGGCCAAGCGCGAGTTGGCGCGCGGCGCACTGGGCTGGGCGCGCAAGCATCCGGAGGTGCTGCCGGCGTGGTCCGAGACGCCCGCGGCGGTGGCGGCTACTTCGGTATCGGTGATCATCTGCAGCATCCGCCCGGATTATTTCCAGCCGCTGCGCGAAAAAATGCTCGCGCAGTTTCCCGGGCATGCGGTCGAGGTGATCGGCATCCATGATGCGACGTCACTCTGCGAGGGCTACAACCGCGGCGCGGCACGGGCCAGCGGCGAGCTGCTGATCTTTTGCCACGATGACCTGGACCTGCCGCAGGCCGATTTTGGGCTGCGCGTGCTCGCGCACCTGCAGCAGGTCGACATGCTGGGCGTGATCGGTGCCGATCAGCTCGTCGACGGCGACTGGGGCCACGCGGGGCCACCGCACCTGTTTGGGCAGATCCTGCATCGCCCGACCGGCGCGTCGGCCAATGACCAGGGATTTCTGTACCTGGCTGCCGGCCTGCACGCGGCGGTGACCGCGCCGGTCGCGGCGCTGGACGGCGTGTTCATCGCCACCCGCCGCGCCGTGTGGGAGACACTGCGCTTCGATGAGGCCACCTTTGACGGCTTCCACCTTTACGACATCGACTTCAGCTACCGCGCGCATTTGGCCGGATACCGGGTGGCCGCAGCGCTCGACCTGTTATTGGTACACTTCTCGACTGGGCGTTACGACACACGCTGGCAGAAATTCAATTTGCGGTTCCTTGCCAAGTTTCCGCAATTGACCAACCTGCCCGCCATGCGCCGCTTTTCCAATATTCACGTCAAGCTGCAAACGCTGGATCAGGTGGCACGCATGCACAGCGCGCTGCGCCACTTCGGATTCGGCGCATGCGAATGATTCACGCGGCCGCGCGCCGACGCAACACAGCGCAATACACGTTGGACCCCTGCCACTCACTTCCAGACGCATGACAGAGACCTCCGCACCGGGTATCGCCTACGACGAAAACCTCAACGAACTCGCCACGCAGGTGGGGAGGGCGCTGAAGGGTCGCGGACTGATGCTGGCAACGGCCGAATCCTGTACCGGCGGCGGCATTGCCGAGGCTGTGACGCGCGTGCCCGGTTCGTCGGCCTGGTTTGACTGCGCGTTCGTGACCTACAGCTACGAGGCCAAGAGCTCGATGCTGGGGGTGCACCGCGACACCTTGGTCGACTTCGGTGCCGTATCCGAGGAAACGGCCCGGGAAATGGCGGAAGGCGCCATCGCCAAGTCGCGGGCACAGGTCGCGGTGGCGGTAACCGGCATTGCCGGGCCTGACGGCGGCATGCCGGACAAGCCGGTCGGTACTGTATGGTTCTCCTGGAAATTCCCGAAAAAGCCCATCATTTCAGAGGTTTGCCATTTCACCGGCGACCGCGTGCTGGTGCGGCACCAGACGATTGTCCATGCCCTGACCAAGTTGCTTCATAATCTTTCCTGAACCCTTTTCAGAACCGCCGTCCGGCGGTTTTTCGCAGGTTTCGCAAAAAATCCCCTTGCAATAGGCTTTTCTTTTCGGTACTGTACGGAAATACAGGCTGTATTTAGTTACAGCTGTTGGGCGCAAGCCAATGACGAACTAGCCGTTCTCCATCGCCAACAAATTTCCAGAACCGGGAGCCAAGCCATGAACATGATGAAAGAATCCTTTATGGACGAAAACAAATCCAAAGCCCTGCAAGCCGCGCTGTCGCAGATCGAAAAGCAATTCGGCAAGGGCTCCATCATGAAGATGGGCGAGGGCAGCATCCACGCCGACATCATCCCGGTCTCCACCGGTTCGCTCGGGCTCGATATTGCCCTGGGCATCGGCGGATTGCCGCGCGGCCGTGTCGTCGAAATCTACGGTCCGGAGTCGTCCGGCAAGACCACGCTCACGCTGCAGGTGATCGCCGAGATGCAAAAAACCGGCGGTACCGCTGCCTTTATCGATGCCGAGCACGCGCTTGATCCGCAGTACGCCGGCAAGCTGGGCGTGAACATTAACGACCTGCTGATCTCGCAACCGGACAACGGCGAACAGGCACTGGAAATTGCCGACATGCTGGTGCGTTCCGGCTCGGTCGATATCGTCGTCATCGACTCGGTTGCCGCGCTGACGCCACGCGCCGAAATCGAAGGCGAGATGGGCGACCAGTTGCCCGGTCTGCAGGCGCGCCTCATGTCGCAAGCGCTGCGCAAGCTCACCGCCAATATCAAGCGCTCCAACACGCTGGTGATTTTCATCAACCAGATCCGCATGAAGATCGGCGTCATGTTCGGCAACCCCGAAACCACCACCGGCGGCAATGCGCTCAAGTTCTACGCCTCGGTGCGCATCGACATCCGCCGTACCGGCGCCATCAAGTCGGGCGAAGAAGTGATCGGTTCCGAAACCCGCGTCAAGGTGGTGAAGAACAAGGTGGCCCCGCCGTTCCGCACCGCGGACTTCGATATTCTTTACGGCGAGGGTATTTCACGCGAGGGCGAAATCATCGAACTCGGCGTGGTGCACAAGATCGTCGACAAATCCGGCGCCTGGTATGCCTACAAAGGCGAGAAGATCGGCCAGGGCAAGGACAATACGCGCAAGTTCCTCAAGGAAAACCCGGCAGTGGCGCAGGAAATTGAAGCCAGGATTCGCGCAGCGGTCGGCGTGAACGCCTCGGGTGGTGGCGGCAGCGACGAGAGCGAAGAAGTCGAGGAGTAATCCCGGTTTCCGGATGAATCGATCCCCGTCGCTGCGGGGATCGATTTCCTGAACGACACGCTACCCGGCGGTTCGCGCCGCCAACGAGACAAACATGATTCGAAACGTTTTCCGGATTGGTTTCCGGCTGGCGCTGGCCGTATTCGCACTGCAGTCCGGTTTTTCCGCGGCACAAGCCGCGGCGGAAGTGCCAAAGCCGGAAGCCAACAAGGCAGGGGCGGTGCGCATGAATTACCAGGCGAAGGGCACGTTTGAGGTTTCGTTGAATGCGCAGTCGCTGGCGGACGCGGCGGCCGACGAAAAGCTTGGCCGCATGTCGCTCGACAAGCGTTTTTCCGGTGATCTGGCTGGAACCGGCAAGGGGGAAATGCTGACGGCCATGACCGGCACCAAAGGCTCAGCCGCCTACGTGGCCATTGAACGCGTCGAAGGCGTGCTCAATGGCCGCAAGGGCTCGTTTGTCCTGCACCACAACGGGCTGATGACCCGCGGCGCGCAATCTCTCTCGATCGGTGTTGTGCCTGATTCGGGAACCGGCGAATTGGCCGGTATCGCCGGCACGCTCACGATCGATATCGTCGACAAGAAGCACTTATACAACTTTCAGTACTCTTTGCCGCAATGACGGCGAGGCAATTTCCACACCAATTTTCCGATCGATGGTTGGGCCGCCCGACGCAACTAAAACTGAATAAGGCGGCTCTTTTTTCTTCCTCTGGTCTGGCGCTCGAGTCCATCGCGTGCCGGACCGGTGATCACGGTGTACGACGCCAGGAGTCCAACATGCAGGCAGTCTCTTCCGAGCTTCAGTCCTTGTTTCCCGCCGCGCGTCCGCTGCCGCTGGCACGCGCCCGTCAACGGCATCCCGTGGCCGCCTGCACGCGCTGCTCTGCGTTCTCGTTCCTCGGCAGTGACATCAAGCGCGCTTGTGGACGGGTCCGCAACGGCATGCCGTGCCCGGGAGTACTGCTAGGCACGCAGGCGAGCACGGCATGGCGCAAATGCGAGGGCTGCCACGGCACCGGCTGGCAACTGGGAATGGTCTGCATGCATTGCCAGAGTCTCGGTTGGCGCTACCGGCGCCATGCATGAATATCGTTGATGCACTTACTGGAGATACCGGTGCCGCCGCCAAACCGGACAACCGGGAGTTGCTGTCGCGCGCGTTGGCGCTTTTGTCGCGTCGCGATATGGGGCGCGCCGAATTCGTCGCCAAGCTGATTGCCTCCGGTTTCGAGAAACCGGAAGTTGAGGAGGCAGCCACCTGGTGTCATTCACAGGGCTTTCTCAATGAAACGCGATACGTTGAGGGTGTCGCCCGCCGCCTGTCGGTGAAATACGGGGCCAGCCGCGTGGCCAACACGCTGCGGGGCAAAGGGGTGACAGAGGAAGCCATCGCCGAAGCCTTGCCCGACCTGAAAGTGAGCGAGCTGGATCAGGCACGGCTGCTGTGGGCGCGAAAATTCGGCTCGCCTGGGCAGAATGCGGCCGAGAAAGCCAAACAGATGCGCTTCCTGCAATCTCGCGGCTTCAGCTTCGATACCATCAAGAAAGTTGTACGCGGCGAATCCGACGACTGAATTCAGCGCATTGGCGACCCGTACCCTGCGGTAACAGCGCTTTCCGCCGCAATGAGCCGGGTGTTTCGCCGGCCACGCGTATCCTCCAGGCTGCCGATCGGTCATAATCGGCATAAGCCTATCCACCAACTGCCCGCCGGAAGTCCGCGACGGGTCGCCTTCTCCGCGTGAAGTTCTACCACCTGCTCGATTCCATCCCCTGGGTTCGCGACAACTTGCCACGCAGGCTGGGGTTCGTGCTGTTCTTGGGCTCCCAACTCACGCTGCTGATTTACCTGATCGTCATGAAGGTGCTGGACGCACGTCTCGATAGCGGCGTCATCTTGACGGTTGCAAGCTTCAATCTTGGGGCCTGGGTGGCGTGCTACCTTGCCATGCGCCTGTTCCTGAAGCCGGTGGAAGCAACCGCTGAGGTATTGCGCGCTTACCTGGAGCGGCGGACGGTTGGCGTGCTTCCGCAAAGCGGCCGCGATCTGGTTGGGCAACTGATGCGCGATGCAGATTACATCGGCAAGCGCGTCGAACTTGAGGCCTCCCAGCTGGCACGTGCGGTGGATGACGACCTCCTCACCGGGCTTTACTCGCGCGGGGCGGGCAAGCGACGCCTGATGGAGGATGTGGCGCGTTCCGAGCGGGGCAAGATGACTTTTCACTTCGCATTCGTGTCCGTGCACAACCTCTCCGACATCGGCGTGCGGCATGGCAACACCAAGGTGGATGCGATTCTGCAACACCTTTCAAACCTGCTGACCATAAACACCCGCCGCTCGGACTGGGTCGCACGCTGGAGCGATCACCTGTTTGCCATTGGCTTCTGCGATAACACGCAGATCACCGAAACCATGCGCCGCATCCACAACGTTCTGGAACAAAGCCCGCTGGAAGTGGCGCCCGGCGAAAAGCGCGCACCGATCGCGTGCTGCGGCGCTGTGTTGCACCGGCCCGGTACCCGACTGCAAACGTTTTATGAACTGGCGCGTGACGCCATGCGCGCTGCCGAAGCGCATGTGCAGGCTGGTGATGCGCAAAAGAGGGTGGTCGTCATCTCTCCGGAGCCGGTGATCGACCCGGAACTCAAAGCCCTCATTGAATAGAGGGCGAGCGGTTTAGCGCAGTTGCGATGAATAGGCGTTTGACTTGCTTGTCCACTTCAAGAGCTTGTCACCGGCATTCGGATCCAGATCAAGCCAGAGCAGTGGCGCAGCTGCCAGCACCAGTCCCATCGCGAAAACGCACATGCGGCGTGTAGACATGGCAAGAATTTACACGTTTTGGGCAAAACTGTGAACTGGGTCACACATTTGTTCACGCTGTTGAAAACCTGAGGCAGGTGAGGCGGCGGCCGATTCCTGACCGAACGGTCAAGAAATGAGGGCGTTCGCCTCCGCCGGCGTATAATTCACCGGCTAAATCCGGGAGCAACCATGGCGAAAGTCTCTCACCTGCCTGTACAGGGCGGGCCTCACTCCGATCACGACGCGGGACGCAATCCCGGCACCAAGTTCGAACCGGGCGCGGTCAAGGACGTGCGCGTAAACCGCAGCGCAGTCGAAAGGCGGGCGGCGACCATGTCGACGCGCCGCACCGTGAAGAAGGAGTGGCAGGCCGCCTGGCTGATTCATGCGGTCAAGACCATCGACCTCACCACGCTGAGCGGCGACGACACACCGGGTACCGTCAAGCGTCTATGTGCAAAGGCACGGCAGCCGGTACGCGCGGAACTGCTCAAGGACATTGGCTACGCCGAGCCGCTGGCCACCGGCGCCGTGTGCGTGTACCACACGTTCGTGAAAACCGCTGTCGAGGCCCTGCAGGGCTCGGGCATTCCTGTTGCTGCGGTGTCCACCGGTTTTCCCGCTGGCCTCACGCCGTTTCCGCTCAAGCTCGAGGAAATCAAGGCCAGCGTCAAAGATGGTGCCAGCGAAATCGACATTGTCATTTCGCGGGAGCATGTGCTCAACGGCAACTGGCGCGCGCTCTACGATGAGGTGAAAGCCTTCCGCGAAGCCTGCGGCCCGGCGCACATGAAATCCATCATCGCCACCGGTGAGCTGGGCACGCTGAAGAACATCATGCGCGCCTCCATCGTCTGCATGCAGGCCGGTTCGGATTTCATCAAGACCTCCACCGGCAAGGAGCCCACCAATGCCACCATCGCCGGCTCGCTGGTCATGGTGCGCGCCATTCGTCAGTACTACGAACAGACCGGCGTGCAGGTGGGCTTCAAACCCGCCGGCGGCATTCGTACAGCGAAGCAAGCGCTGGACTGGCTGATCCTGATGAAAGAAGAACTGGGCGACGAGTGGCTGCAGCCGCACCTGTTCCGCATTGGCGCCTCGGCGCTGATCAACGACATCGAGCGACAACTTGAGCACTTTGCGTATGGTCGCTATGCGTCGATGCAGTACCAGTCTTTAGGATAACGAGCAGTGCGTTTGCTTGCCGCGCTGGCGTTCATCCTGGTCGGTAAGCCGTTGATTGCTTGCCTGTCCGGTGCATGGTTGTGCAAGATTCCGTAAATGTCGAATAACGCGCGCGGACGCAGTGCGGCGTTTTCGTTTCCGGAGAAATGCATCGCCGGTTTTTTCGTTTGTTTGGCCGTCGTCAAACGGGTGCTCGCCGAGTCCCCGACCCCCACAGAGTGAATGAGTCTAAAGCATGAAAGTTGCCGACCTCACCAAATCCCTCCCCTACGGTGATGCCCCCGAAGCCGCAAAGCCGGCCCTCGACTGGATCAACGAGCACGACGGAAAATTCCAGCTCTTCATCAACAACGAGAACAACGAGTGGAAGAACCCGTCGGGCAAGGAGTGGTTCGATTCGACCAACCCCGCCACCGGCAAAAAGCTCGGCAGCATCGCGCAGGCAAACTCTGCGGATGTGAATGCGGCGGTGAAGGCGGCGCGCAAGGCATATCCCGCCTGGAGCACCATGCCCGGTCATACGCGCGCCCGCTACCTGTACGCCATCGCGCGCCAAATCCAGAAACATTCGCGCCTGTTCGCGGTGCTCGAAACGATGGACAACGGCAAGCCGATCCGCGAAACGCGCGACATCGACATTCCGCTGGTGGCGCGCCATTTCTATCACCACGCCGGCTGGGCGCAGCTGATGGATTCGCAGTTGCGTGACTACCAGTCGCTGGGTGTGGTGGGTCAGATCATTCCCTGGAATTTCCCGCTGCTGATGCTGTCGTGGAAAATCGCGCCGGCGCTGGCGATGGGCAACACCGTGGTGTTGAAGCCCGCCGAATTCACCTCGCTCACAGCGCTGTTGTTCGCCGAGATCTGTGCCAGTGTTGCGCTGCCACCGGGCGTGGTCAACATCATCACCGGCGATGGTCGCACCGGCGCTGCGCTGGTGGAGCATGCCGACGTGGACAAGATAGCCTTCACCGGCTCCACCGACGTGGGCCGCATCATTCGCCGGTCCACCGCCGGCACCGGCAAGAAACTGTCGCTGGAACTCGGCGGCAAATCGCCGTTCATGGTGTTTGATGACGCCGACCTGGACAGTGCCGTGGAAGGCGTGGTCGACGCCATCTGGTTCAATCAGGGGCAGGTGTGCTGCGCCGGATCGCGCCTGCTGGTGCAGGAAGGCGTCGCGGAGAAGATGTTCAAGAAGCTGCGTGCCCGCATGGAGAAATTGCGCGTCGGCGATCCGCTCGACAAAGCCGTCGATATCGGCGCCATTGTTGATCCGGTGCAGTTGCAGCAGATCCAGGCGCTGGTGAAGCAGGGCGCCGACGAGGGCGCGACGCTGTGGCAGCCTTCGTGGGCGAAGAACGGTTGCGGTCCGGCCGGCGGTTGTTTCTACCCGCCCACGCTGTTCACCGACGTGGCACCCGCGTCCACGATCGCGCAGGTCGAGATCTTCGGACCGGTGCTGGCAGCGATGACCTTTCGCACGCCGGAAGAGGCAGTCAAGCTTGCCAATAACACCCGCTACGGCCTCGCCGCATCCATCTGGTCAGAAGACATTAATCTGGCGTTGGACCTGGCCACGCAGGTCAAGGCCGGCACCGTGTGGATCAACAGCACTAACCTGTTCGATGCGGCCAGTGGTTTCGGCGGGTATCGCGAATCCGGCTTTGGCCGCGAGGGTGGAAAGGAAGGGCTCTACGAGTACGTGAAGCGTCGCACGGACGACGCCAGCATTCATGCCTTGGAAGCCGCGTATGGCAAGTTGACGGCAGCAAAACGCCGCAGCGCACATGCGCAGGCCGTGGCACCGAAAGCAGGGATTTCGCCCGGAATCGATCGCACGGCAAAATTTTTCATCGGCGGGAAACAGGTGAGGCCGGACGGAGGCCTGTCGATCACGATCATCGGTCCGGGCGGCAACGTCACCGGCGAAGCCGGCAAGGGCAATCGCAAGGACATTCGCAACGCGGTTGAAGCGGCACGCGGCGCCGCCGGTGGCTGGGCGAAAGCGACCGGCCACAATCGTGCGCAGGTTCTCTACTTCATCGCCGAGAATCTGGCCGCCCGCGACGACGAGTTCGCGCGGCGCATCACCTCGCAGACCGGTGCGCCCCCGGCCGTTGCCCGTCTCGAAGTCGAAAACAGCATCAAGTTGTTGTTTGAAGCGGCCGCGTGGGCAGACAAGTACGACGGCGCGGTCCATGCCACGCCGATTCGCAATGTCACGCTGGCGTTGCCGGAACCCAATGGCGTGATGGCGATCGTCTGCCCCGACGATCAGCCGCTGCTGGGTTTTGTCAGCCTCGTGGCGCCGGCGCTCGCGATGGGCAATGCGCTGGTGGTGATACCGTCGCCAAGTCATCCGCTGTCGGCCACGGATTTTTACCAGGTGCTCGAGACCTCGGACGTACCGGCGGGGACGGTCAACATGGTCACCGGAGATCGCAGCGATGTGGACACCGCGCTCGCCAGGACGCTGGCGGAACACGAGGATGTCGACGCCATCTGGTACGCGGGACCGGCAACCGGCCAGACCGCAGTGCAGCAAGCCAGTGCCGGCAACATGAAGCGCACCTGGGTACTGCCATCGTCAGGTTTATTGCCCGAAATCGAGGATGCGCTGCGCGAGGCGACCCAGGTAAAGAACATCTGGGTGCCTTACGGCGCCTAGCGGGCGGTGCCGACGCGAGCAAGGCCAATTCCGCCGACCGCGGCATGCTGTCCGGATAGCCGGGTGCCTCGCAGGCGCCATTGTTCTGGTACGATGTTTCAACCTGTCACAGGGGTTTGAGGTTTGTGCTGCCACAGCCACAGACCGTGTTCATTAGTAGCAATTCTGGAGACCGTCATGCAAACAAAACTTGTCAATTCCGCGCTGTCCGCCGTGTTTGCGCTGGGACTCGCCGCCGGCGTTAGCGGCTGTGCGAGCACCGATGCCCCTGGCGCCCAGGCCGGTGCCACCGCGAACAAAGTTCAGTACGTCGAGGAAAAGAGCGTGTTCACGGGTAGCCGCATTCCCTCCAAGACCACCGAAAAACTGGTGAAGTCGACGACGCAGGACAAGGCGGATGAGCCGGTTCGCTCCATCGGCAATTTGGTGGGTATCAAGGGCAATTGATCCGCCGCGGGTGCGCCCGCGGCATAGTGCAAACTCCAGTACCGGCGCGGCTCCCAGGGCATTTTCGGCCCACGGGCCGCACCAGCGCTGGAGTTTTGCATTTTGGAAACCCGGCTCGCGCGTCAGCGCCGTGGCAACGGCCTGCGAGAAGCGGCGCTTGCGCCACGCGCAGGAAGACTTCCAGACAGCCAGAAAGTCCCGCACGGATTTGTTCCGCCCGGCGACACGCACGATGAGGAGCGCGGCAGTGTCTCATTTCAAACGCATGACCTGGGCGTGGTTGCCGCTGATCATGGCGTGTGTTGCGGCAAGCGCATTTGCACAGACGCTGCCAAAGCCCGCCAGCGGGCGCATCGAGCGCATTGAAAACTTTCCCTCGACTTTCGTCGACGCGCGCCATGTGGATGTGTGGCTGCCCGCAGGCTACCGTGCCGACAAGCGCTACGATGTGCTGTACATGCACGACGGCCAGATGCTGTTCGATGCCGCGACCACCTGGAACAAACAAGCGTGGAATGCCGATGTGCCGGTGGCAAGACTGAGCAGCAAAGGCCTCATTGCGGACACCATCATCGTCGGCATCTGGAACAACACTGCTGAACGCTACGCCGAGTACTATCCGGAGAAAATGCTCGCGCTGGCCCCGGAGGCCGTCCGGCGCGAGTACGAAATCGAAGCCAGCAATGGTCGCCTCAAGGCCGACGCCTACCTGCGATTCATTGTCGAGGAACTGAAACCGGCCATCGACAAGCGATACCCGACGCGGCCTGGAAGAGCGAACACCTTCATCGCCGGTTCCAGCATGGGCGGCATGATTTCGCTCTACGCGCTGTGCGAGTATCCAAACGTATTCGGTGGCGCCGTAGCTCTGTCCACACACTGGGTGGGCAAACCGACCGCCTGGGGTCGCGAACGTGTGCGCAACGCGGCGTTGCCGCTGGCTGCCATGACCTACTTGAGCAAGCACCTCCCGGACCCGGCCACGCATCGCATTTACAGCGATCGTGGAGACGACTGGCTCGACTCCCTTTACGCTCCCGCCCACCGTCTTCTGGTGGAAGTGCTGCGCGAACGCGGCTACACGGCAGCCAACGCCATGACTGCCGTGGTCGATGGCACCGGTCACAGCGAATCCGACTGGGCCGCGCGGCTGGACCAGGCGCTGCTGTTCATCATGGGAAAGCGATAGGACAGACACCGCGGCTTCGTCATCCATGCGCTTGGTAGCGCAACATGATGCGGCGTAAATTTTGCGCCTGCACTGCGCCACGAGCTTTTTCACGCATTGGTTCCTCGCAACGTTTTCCGTAGATGCGGCGTCTAACTGTGTTGATGGGGGAGTTGACTTTCCCCGGCGCAGGCCGGGGCCCAATTTCGCCTTCATACGGTTTGTGTAACATGGACCCCGGCCTTCCCCGGGGAAGGAACTTGCTTGAGTCCGTGTCACCATGTTTAGTTGCCGGATCAACGCAACAACTCCAACGTCAAACTCCAGCACTGGCGGGCTTCCTGAGCACTTTTTGCCCTGCGATGCCCGCCAATGCTGGGCTTTGAATGCCGGCGCCTGCCCACAGATCTGCGTGCAAGCGTAGACTGCCGAAATCGCTGCCCGGGAGGAAAGGCATGACCAGGCGAAGCATCAGGGTAACGGACTCGTGAAGACGGTGCACCGAGCCGTATGCGCGCTGCTGCTGGGCGTGATGCCGGTGGCCGTCAACGCAGCGGCGCCGGCGGTCAGCGCCGGCGGTACCCACAGCCTCGCGATTCATACCGATGGCACGGTGCGCAGTTGGGGCGCCGACGATTCGGGCCAGCTGGGTCTGGGGCGCGTACTCAATCTGACCAGCCCGACGCCGGTCGCAGGCGTCAGCGGAATTATCAGCGTGGTGGCCGGCGACGAGCACGTCATTGTGTTGAAAGCCGACGGCACACTGCTCGCCTGGGGCAGAAATACCGACGGCCAGCTTGGCGATGGCAGCACCGTAAACCGTTCACTCCCGGTGGCGGTAACCGGTCTGACCGGCGTCGAGTCCGTTTCCACACGCAGCGGCCATGCCGTTGCCGTGAAGCCTGATGGAAGCGTGTGGGCCTGGGGAGGCAACGGCTCGGCGGAATTAGGTGACGGCGGATTCAACGGACGCTCCGTACCGGCTCGCGTGACCGGCATCGACAATGTGCGCACGGTCGCCGCGGGCAGCCGGTATACGCTGGCCTTGAAGCGCGACGGCAGCGTGTGGGCGTGGGGCAACAACGACCACGGCCAACTCGGTGACGGCATGCGCACCGACCTTTACGTGGGTCGACCGGCAATTGCCCCGGTGTCAGGTCTGTCCAGTGTGCAAAAGATTGCCGCAGGCGGCGGTCGCAGCCTGGCCTTGAAGTCCGATGGCACAGTGTGGGCTTGGGGGGAGGGGGCGGCGGGCGATGGCACCCCGGGCGACAAGTTGGTGCCGGTGCAGGTCTCCGGGCTGACTGGGGTGAAGGACATTGCGGCTGGTTTCGGCAGATCGCTTGCCGTCAAAAATGACGGCAGCGTCTGGACCTGGGGTGCCGATGTGCTGGTGCCCACGCAGATTGCCGGACTTGGCGGCGTGAACGCGGTTGCTCTCGGGGCGCTGCATACGATGGCGCTGTTGACTGACGGCAGCCTGGTCGCGTTTGGGTATAACGATGCAGGACAGCTCGGCGACGGCACCACCATCGGTCGTTCAACGTTGGCGCCGGTACCGGGGCTCACCGGCGTGCGCGCGATTTCGGCTGGGGACTATTTCTCAATCGCGTTGATGGCAGATGGCAGTGTCTCAACATGGGGAGACAACAACGCGGGCCAGTTGGGGTCCGGCTCGACTTTGTATCGAACGACGCCCAGCGTCGTGAACTTCGCCAATGCCACAGCAGTCGCAGCCGGCTTCGCGCACTCTCTCGCGATAAAGTCTGATGGCACGGTGTGGTCGTGGGGTTCCAACGGCAATGGCGAATTGGGTGACCCGCAGCGGCAGAACCGGGCGCTGCCCGGCAGCGTGAGTGGACTGAACCTTTCCGGCAGTGCGGTAGCGATCGCAGCGGGAGCGTTGCATTCGCTGGCGCTGAAGTCCGATGACTCGGTCGCTGCGTGGGGATATAACTTCTCCGGCCAGCTCGGCGACGGCACCGGTGCGCGCCGCGAGACGCCGGTTCCGGTGATTGGTCTGCCGCCCGTCATGGCGATTGCTTCGGGCGCGGAGCATTCCATTGCTCTCGCGCGCGACCGAAACGTTTGGACGTGGGGCCTCAACGCGAGCGGACAGCTCGGCGACGGGACGACAGCTATCCGCTTGGCGCCGATCAGGGTGGCCGGCATCGGTGGCGTATTCGCCATTGCCGCCGGCAATGATCACACCGTGGCGCTCAAAACGGATGGGAGCGTCTGGGCCTGGGGCGCGAATCGTTATGGCCAGCTCGGCGACGGCACCACCAATGACCGGACCACGCCCGCACCGGTTAACGGCCTGGCCGGCGTCACCGCGATTTCGGCCGGAGGCAATCGCAATTACGCGCAAAAGTCAGACGGAACGGTCTGGACCTGGGGCGACGAGACCCTGGTTCCCGTTCAGGTGACAGAGCTTAGCGGTACCCCGGTTCTCGCGCCCGGTCGCAGCCACACGCTGGCGATCAAGGCGGATGGCAGCGTCTATGGGTGGGGACAGAACCAGTCCGGGCGCGTGGGGGACGGTACGCTGGCCGATCGCGGCAAGCCGGTGGTGGTGGTGCGGGAAGGCGGCGCGGGCACGGTCGCCGGCAACAACTGGTTTCTCGATCTGAAGCCGTCGGTCACGAAAACCATTCCCGCGGAAAAGCTGCCGGTATTCCTGACGGTGGCGGTCCAGTCTGGCAATGACGTCGTCGCCAACGTGCAATACCGCGCAGCCGATGTTGGAACGAACGGCAGCGTATTCGTATTCGCCCTGGCGCCTGCCAACAAGGTTGCCAACGTTTCAGTCGAGATGCTTCGTAACGCCAAGGGACCCGTGGTCAAGGGTCGCAACACCGCCGACACCCCGCTACCCTGCGTGCTGGCGCAACTCACCGCCTCGGGCCAGCTCACCGCCGTCACCGCCGGCACCCTGCAGGCCTACCTCACTGGCGTGCTCTCCGCTCAGGGCGCCTCAGTGAGCGTATTGAACGGCGTCTCCACCGCACTCCTGTCCGGAGCCGTGTTCTATGTCGGCTACGGCAGCAACGGCACCGCCGCCGTCAACAACGGCACCAACCGCAGCGTCGTCACCATTCCCGGCAGCACCGCCAGCCAGACCTGCACCCCGCAAGCGCCGCAGACCGGCTGGTGGTGGAATCCTAATGAGGACGGCAGGGGATTCGGCATTGAAGTACGCGGCAACAACCTGTTCATGTCCGGCTATCTCTACGACGAGACCGGCCACGCCACCTGGGTCGTCTCCCCCGGCCCGGTAGCACTGGACGGCTCCTTCTACAACGGCACCCTGTATCAGGTCGCCAATGGACAAACACTCACCGGCACCTACAAGGCACCGAGTCCGCCGACCTCACCGGGCAACATCACCTTAAGCTTCACCGACGCACGCCACGGCACCCTCATCTGGCCCGGTGGGGCCATCCCCATCGTCCGGTTTGACGACATCATCGGCTCCGGCGGCGGCACCACCCCATCGTTTGTTCCCGAGAACGGCTGGTGGTGGAATGCCGATGAAAGCGGGCGCGGCTACTTCCTCGAGATCAAGAACAACTACGCCTTCATCGCCGGCTACATGTACGAAACCGACGGCCGGCCGGTGTGGTACCTGACGCAAAACCCAATGACGACGCCAACCAACTTCAGCGGCAGCTGGCTGCAAGTGCAGGGCGGGCAGACGCTGACGGGTCCCTACAAGAAGCCGACGGTGCTCAACGCCAATGTGGGCAGTGTGGGCATCACCTTCCAGGATGCGAG
>JBGATH010000003.1:0-178438 GCA_044229235.1 Usitatibacteraceae bacterium | reverse complement strand
ATAACGTTCGTCCAAGGTGAGGCTCGGGGCTCCCATAGTGGTATTCCTTTCGTTGTGAGAAACAAAAGGGTACCGGAACGCCGAGTCTCGCCTCCCCCCGTTCGCCTGCCAATGTCCGCTGTCGAAGTGCAATTCAGGTTTTCGCGCTGGAAGGCGCGCCAATGCTGGATCTTGATGTCCGCCTGCTGGCGGATCAGCTTTCGAAGCGCGCGCCGAATGCCTGCGAGTAGGCCGTTTCGCCGAACTCGAAATGGGTGTCGGGTGACTCGCCCAGATAGGTCGCCTCGATGGTGATCTTTACGTAGCGATCGAGTTTTTGCCAGATGGCGTAGCTGAGGGTGCGGGCAATATCGGCCGGTTTCTCGCCCGCGCGGATTTCATGGTCGGCGCTGAGGATGATGGCGAGGGCTTCGTTGACCTTGGCGCGCTCGACCTCCTCGGGCTTGGTCCAATTGGCCGTGAACGCTTCCACTACCATGGGAATCTCGCGCGGCAGCAGCGGCGAAATGCTCACGTTCAACCGGTAAAGGTTGCCGGCTCGGGCGAACTGGATGCGAACGGGCGTGTTCATGTGCCCACGTTAATCGAAAGGCTGCGCGCCCGCAATCCTATGCAAGCCGCAGGCTTTGACTTACCATCGGCAGTTCGCGAGCAATTCCGCGAAGCCGCACGGCTCAATCGAGCATCGGATGCAGGGCGCGCCGCGGGATGTTGGCGATATCAAAGTTCAGGGCGCTGATCAGCAGGTGGCCGCCCAGCAGGATCGGCAATGCGGCGATCATCACGGTTCCCGTGCTGGCCACCAACCCGGTGTTGATGCTGATCAGCCAGTGTTGCAAACCCCACGCTGCGCCGAACAGCGTCAGCATCATGCCCGCGCAAAGCTGCACCGTGCCAGCGTTGAAGTCGCGCAGGAAGTAAGTATAGAAAATGCGTTTGGCGATGCGACTCAGGTAGCGCAGCGGAAAATCCACCAGCACGCGGCTGACGCGCAGGCTGGATACTTCATCGCCGTAAATGGCATCCATCGGTACGTCCACCACCGCCGCGCGCAAGGTGCCCAGCCGGAACAGCATGTCGCTCTCGAAGAAATAACGCGGCGCCAGCTTGTCGAGTGGCACCAGCCTCAGTACTTTGGCATGAATTGCCACGTAGCCGTTGGTCGGGTCCATCACGTCCCAGTAGCCGCTGGAAAGTTTGTTGACGAACGACAGCACGGCATTGCCCAGCAGGCGCATGGGCGGCATGCCGCGCAGTGAATCCAGCCGGAAGAAGCGATTTCCCTTGGTGTAATCGGCGCGGCCCTCGATGATCGGCCGCACCAGATGCCGCAACTGTTCAGGGTTCATCTGTCCGTCGCTATCCAGCTTCACAACGATCTCCATGCCGTCGGCCAGTGCCGCCTGGAAACCCGATACGGTGGCGCCGCCCACGCCACGATTCTGTGCATGGGTGATGACGGTGATGCGCGGGTCGCGGGACGAGGCGCTGACGTGATCGCCAGATTGTTGCGGACAGCAATCGTCGATCACATAGATGCGTTCGACCTCGGCCGGAATGCGCGCGAGAACGCCCATTACCTTGTCCCGCGTGTTGAAGCACGGAAGCACAACTCCGATGCGTGCGCTGGCCGGCATGACGCTGTTCACGCCTGCGAGGCGATTGCGACGCCGGCCAGGATCAGGCCGCCGCCGATCAGGTGCCGGATCGAGAAAGGTTCATTGAGGAAGAAGTGCGCAAGCACCGGTACGATCAGGAAAGCCAGCGCAAACAAGGGATAGGCAATGTTGAGCGGAACATGGCGCAGCACCCATACCCACAGTAGCGTCGCGACGCCGTAAATCACCAGGGCGCCAACAAATGACCAGGTAAACCAGCCTGCCAGCCAGTTGTCGCCGGCGCGCTTGCTTTCGTCGGCGGCCAGCTTGAAAAGCACCTGTCCGGAGGCAATCATGGCCACGCAAACCAGAGTCAGGCCGAGATAGGCGATGCGGTTCATGGGCGGGGTTTTCCTCGATGCGGGGTGGCCGACAAATGCCGACGCATCATGCTAGCAGAACTCGGCGTGGCGTCAGGCACTCAGCCCGGCTTGAGCACGCCGCGCTCGATGAAGTACCGGCGGAAAACGTCGAAACTGAAGAACGGCTGTTTTAGTGACATGCGGCCGATGTCGATAGTGGCTCCCGCGCCGCAATGGAACTGCAGGCGCAACCAGCCAGGCTCGCGAATGTGAATGTGTTCCGATACGCCGTTGTAGATTCGCCGGCTCCGGCCGTCCGTGTTCCAGCGCGTCAGGATGCCCCGATCGCGGGTGAATGCATCGTCCCCGGTTCGGTACAGGTACACGACCGCGCAGGAGCCTGGCCGGTTCATCGGCACGTCCAGCGACCCGTCCAGCGCCAGCACGTATGTGCGGTTCGCCTCGATCGGCTCGTTGGTGAGGTCAAAGTCGATTTCGGCAATACCCGACGTGGAACGCACGCGACCGGGGCCAATGACCATTGCGCCCGGGCCTGCCGACAGACGAAGATTCGCGCGATCACGGTCCATGACCGTGACATGCGCGGTACCGTCAATATTGACCTGCAGCACCTGGGCTGTGTTGGCGACCACCACGCCGAGGGCGACGGCAACCAGAATGATGGCGGCGGCGAAAACCTGCGCGCGCGACGACCAGTGTTGCAGAACCGTAACGGCACCGATCCCGGCCAGCAAAGCCAGCGGCGCATCCAGCGCCACCACCGAATAGCGGTGCGAGTACAACACCGGGATATGCGCAGCCACCTGAAACAGCACGGAGCCGGCAATCACCAGCAGGGCGGGTTCCCTGCGCAGTCTTGAAAGCGTGATGGCCGACAGGCAGATCAGTACTACCCGCCAACTGCGCAATTCAGCGACCGGCGCCACCCATTCGAGGTTGCCCACAAACAGGAATGACAGCAGCTTGATCGCATAGAGCTTGGCCACAAACACAAAGTCATATGACGCGAGCACCCGCTGGCCGGCACCGAGAAGTGTGCGGTCGGTATCCAGGTCGAGGTGGGATGCGCCCTCGCGACCGAGAATGCCGAAGTCAAAGGCAACACCGAAGTAGCCGGGATCGAATCCCCACGTCAGCGCGTGGTGTCCGTTATAAAAGGCGACCCCGGCCCCGGTGGAGATCGCGGGCAGCCCGAAGCTGAGCAGGTTGCGCAACAGGAAAGGCGCGATCATGCCGATGCCGATGGCATGCGTCAAAAGCAGGCCATTCCACGCGCTGCGCGCAGCGGGTTGCTGCCGGCGCATCACCAGCGCCATGAGCATCACCAGCGGCAGGTAATAAAGCAGCGTGGCGCGCGTCAGCGAGGCCAGGCCAACGGCGACCCCAGCCAGGACAAATCCCCAGCGGCGTTGGCCGGCAACGCCCTCGGCCATTCCCCACGCCCAGGCCATCAGCAGGAAAACGAACAGCGGCTCAACGCTGCCGGTCGACATGAATGGCAACGGCACGGGTGAAAGCGCGTACAGCAATGCCGCAGCCAGGCCGGCATAGCGCGAGTGCACGACCAGGCCGATGCGGAACAGCATCAGCACAACCAGCGACGACAGCACGATGCCGACTTGTTTTTGTATCGCCAAGTCGGCGCCGAACAACGCCGGAAAGACAAATGAGAATGGCGGGACGTGCAGACCCTCCACGCTGACAAGGAATGACCAGTCTCCATCCAACAGGCGCTTGGCGTACGGGATGTAGTAGCGCTTCGCATCAAAATCGAATGGCGATCGCGTCGACCAGTCGAGCAACGCGCGCACGTGCCAGACCAGCCCCAAGGCCAGCAGCAATACGGTGCCCGCAACTGTCCACGGGCGCCAGGCATCAATCTTCCTGGCTGGGGCCAAAGGTGGCGTGTCGATCATGCGCGCTCAGCGTTTGACAATGAAAAAGGGCAGCGACGCTGCCCTGTTTTCGTGTTCCAGCACATCGTTACCGGATGTGGCTATTTGTCGTCGATCTTGGCCTTGGACTTGAGTTCCTGCACAAGCTTGGCAACCTGTTCCTGTTGCGCGCGCTGGCGGAAATTATCCTTGACCTCTTCAAAGGTAGGCACTTTCATGGCGCGCGAATCATCGAGGCGAATGACGTGGAAGCCGAAGGGTGACTTGACCGGGGTTTCCGTGGTTGCGCCTTTTTGCAGCGCCTTCATGGCGTTGCCGAACTCCGGGACATAGCGGCCCGCCGGACCCCAGTCCAGATCGCCGCCCTGTTCCTTGGAGCCGGTGTCCTTGGATTTTTCCTTGGCCAGTTTTTCGAAGGCTTCACCACGCTTGAGCGCGGCGATGATGGACTTGGCTTCGTCTTCGGTTTCGACCAGGATGTGGCGCGCCTTGTATTCCTTGTCGCCCATTTGCGCGACGAACTGCGCGTAGCTGGATTTGAGGAAGTCATCCGAGATCGGGTTGGCTTTGACGTAGTCGTCGAAATAAGCGCGGATCAGCACAGCCTGGCGCGCCATTTCCATTTGCGCAGCCACGGTGCTGTCCTTGTCGAGGCCCTTTTTCTTCGCTGCCTGCGACAGCACTTCGCGGCTGATCAACTCGTCGCGGATCGCCTTGCTGATTTCCGGGGAGGCAGGTTGGCCCGCCTGTTCGCGCTCGCGATTCATCGCGTCGAAGTGCGATTGGGGAATCATGACGCCATTAACGCTGAGCTTGCCGTCAACCTTGGCCGCTTTGGCCGCCTTGGCGGGCTTTTCGGCCTTCTCGGTTTGAGCCATTGCGACGGGCGCTGCGGCAACAGCCAGCGCGACAACCAGGGTTTTGAGTTTCGATTGCATGAGTCTTCCTTCGGTTAGTGAACTAAAACTATTGCGGACGGGCGTCAATCTTCAACGCATGTATCCGGTTTTGCATCAAGTCGCCCAACAAGTCGTAAATCATGCGGTGCCGGGCGACCAGATTGTGGCCCGCAAAGATTGGTGAAACGATTACCAGTTCAAAATGGGTGCCTTCGGTCACACCGGTGCGCAGCGCGTGTTCGTTTGCGCCCGCATGCCCGCGGTGCGAGGCGGAGTCGTCGACGATTTCCATCGACACCGGGTTCAACGGCGCGAGCCGCTCGCGGATCATGGCGGTGACGCTGCTCAAGCGGGCAACACCTTCTTGAATGGCTTGACGGTAACATTCGAAAACACCCCTGCCAGGCAATACGGGTCCTCGGCAGCCCACGCAATGGCTGCTTCGCGGGAGGCAAATTCAGCAACGATCAGCGATCCCGAAAAACCGGCGGGCCCCGGATCTTCGCTGTCGATCAGCGGATGCGGCCCGGCGAGGATCAAGCGACCTTCGGCCTGCAGGGCTTTCAGGCGCTCGACGTGCGCCGGGCGATTGGCCATGCGCCGGTCCAGTGCACCGGGCAGTTCCTCGCAAATGATCGCGTAAAGCATCAGGGTTCCTTGGCTGCCGCATCAGCGGCAGGCGGGTCGTCCGGCAGATACTTCGCCAGCCAGAACGCCTGGCCGATGACGAATACCACGCTCAAAGCCGATCCACCGAATACCTTGACCTTCACCCAGGCATCGAGCGACAGGGTCATGGCGAAATACTGGTTGAGTGCGCCCAACAACAGAAAGAAGCCGGCCCACGAATAGGAAAACTTCTTCCACGCATCCACAGGCAGTTCGATTTCGCTGCCGAGCACGCTCCTGAGCGGATTCTTGCCCATCGCGGTGGCGACCAGCAGCAGTAAGCCCATCAGGCCGTAAAACAGCGTCCATTTGACCTTGATGTAGAACTCGTCCTGCAACAGGATGGTGGCGGTACCGAAAACCAGGATAAATCCCAGCGCGATCCATTGCACCGGCTTCACCTTTTCGCGGCGCACCAGGCACCAGACGATTTGCGCGACGGCGACCGCGATCGCGACACCGGTTGCGACGTAGATGTCCGCGAGCTTGTAGGCCGCGAAGAACATCAACACTGGCAGGAAATCGAACAGCAGTTTCATCAAACGCGAGGCATCAGGAAATGATCGCGCGGCGGCGATCGTCTACGAGGAACACGACAAGGAAGACCAAAAAATCAATAACTTGCTATTGTCTCACGATTAGTGAGGCTGCGTCCAACGCTGGTAGCCGGCGTCAATCAACGCCCGGCATTCCGGCGGAAATCCCGGCTGTGCCGCGATGGCGCGCGCTTCAGCGTAAAACCCGCGGCATTCATCGGGCAAGTTGCGATCCAGCTTTTCGAATGCGTAGCCGATCATTGCGGTATCACCGGTGCGGATTCCGGTGATGGCCAGATTCAGGTTGAGCAGCCGCCACGGCCGCTCTGGATTGGAGCGCTCGAGGTCGGCGGCAAGTTGCGGCGCGAGATGCTCGACCAGCCCCTGCATCAGGGCAAACACCGCTGCGTTTTCCTGACGCGATTCGGCGGCGTTGGCCTGCTCGGCCAGTGCGTTGACCAGCGGCGCCACCACGTGAAACTGCAGCGCATGACACATGGCCCAATGGCCGACAGCCAACTGGGTCGCCAGCAGGTTGGCGCGAAACTCGCGCAGTTCCAGCCGCTGCAGCCAGGTCTCGAGTTCGGCAAGTGCGGTCAATGCTTCATCCACGGCTGGTGCCGCGCCCTCCACCGGTAACGCGCCGTTGCCACCATGTTCTGCGTCGAGCGACTGCATGACCCGCAAGAATTCGCTGACCAACGCGACCAGCGTGACCGGATCGCGGCCGGTGCCGGCGCCCGTCAAACGCTGTTGGTAGCCGGCGCCCACCGCGGCAGCCAGTTCGGCAAAACCCTGCGCCACGCCGGTGTAGGTGTCTGGATGCTCCGGCGCGTGAGAGATGGCACCGCGCGAGGTGGTGAACTGAATCGGCTTGAACGGGATTTTCTGGTCAGGCATGACAGGGAGTGAGCAGAGTGAGTTTGCTATGATGCTCGATTGTCCAACAAGTTTTCAGAGCCGGAAAAGATTTTGCTCAATATCGACCTGCACAATCACAGCAACGCCTCGGATGGCTTGCTCGCGCCTCGTGCACTGATCGAGCTGGCACACGCGCGCGGCTGCGACATGGTCGCGCTGACCGATCACGATACAACCGCGGGACTCGCCGAGGCCGAAGCCGCCGCAGCCGCCGTTGGGCTCGGTTTCGTGCGTGGCGTCGAAATCTCGGTGACCTGGCCGACTCCCGGCGAGCATGCCGACATCCGGCCCATCACCGTGCACATCGTCGGACTCGACATCGATCCTGCTGATGCGGTGCTCGCGGCGGGCCTGCTGTCGGTGCGCGACGGCCGCCTGGCGCGGGCCCGGCTCATGGGCGCCGACCTCGAACGGGTGGGTGTGGTCGGGATATTCGAGAGAGCCTGGGAACTGGCTGAAAACAAGGACATGATCGGGCGCACGCATTTTGCCCGCGCGCTGGTCGATAAAGGCGTGGTCAAGAGTGTGGGCAAGGCGTTTGAACGCTTTCTGGTTTCCGGCAAGCCCGGCTATGTGCCGCACGCCTGGGCCACGCTGCACCACGCGGTGCAGTGGATTGCTGGGGCCGGCGGTGTCGCGGTGGTGGCGCATCCGGGTCGTTACCGCCTGACGCCAGCCGAGATGCGCATTTTTCTGGCCGATTTCAAGGCCGCAGGTGGTCGCGGACTGGAAGTGGTGACCGGCAGCCACCAGTCGCATCACTACCGCGAGTACGCCGGACTGGCGCGTGAATTCGGCTTCCTTGCGTCCCGCGGCGCGGATTTCCACGGGGTAGGTGAAAGCCAGTTTCTGCCCGGCGAATTGCCGCCGCTGCCGGCCGGCGTCGAACCTGTCTGGACGGTGTTCTGAGCGTATGTCGCAGTATTTTGAAATTCACTCCACCCATCCCGAGAAGCGCCTCATCAAGCGTGCCGTGGATATCGTGCGCGGCGGCGGCCTCATCGCCTATCCGACCGACTCCTGTTATGCCCTGGGCTGCCAGATCGGCGACAAGACCGCCATGGAAAAGATGCGCCAGGTGCGGGGCATCGACGATCGTCACCACCTCACGCTGGTGTGCCGCGACCTGTCCGAGATCGGCACCTTTGCCAAGGTCGACAACGCGCAATATCGTTTGCTGAAAGCGCATACGCCAGGCAGCTACACATTCATCCTGCGTGCGACCCGAGAATTGCCGCGACGGCTCGCTCATCCCAAGCGCGCCACGGTCGGCGTGCGGGTTCCCGAGCACGAAGTCGCCCAGGCGCTGCTGGCGGAACTGGATGCGCCGATGCTCTCGTCCACCTTGATCCTGCCGGGCGACGCCGAGCCGCTCAACGATGCCGCGACCATCCGCGCCCGCGTCCAGCACCAACTGGACCTGATCCTCGATGGCGGACCATGTGGCGTGCGGCCAACCACCATCATTGATTTGTCGGAAGACATCCCAATCCTGGTGAGGCGGGGCAAGGGCGAGGTTGCAAGTTTTGGTTTTGATGACGAGACCGAGCCCGCCTGATTTGCCCGATTGCCCCGTTCGAGACATCGCCCAAGGCCCCAATGGACCCCAGCACCATCCAGAAGATCACCATTTATGCCGTGCCCATGATCCTCGCGATCACCCTGCACGAGGCGGCGCATGCCTACGCGGCGCGCTACTTTGGTGACGCCACCGCATACATGATGGGGCGAATGACATTGAATCCCCTCAAGCACATCGACCCCATCTGGACCATCCTCGTGCCGCTGTTGACGCTCCTGTTCAGCGGCATGATCTTTGGCGCGGCCAAGCCGGTGCCGGTCAATTTCGGTGCGCTGCGCCGACCCAAGCAGGACATGATCTGGGTGGCGGCGGCCGGGCCGCTGGCGAACCTGGCGATGATGGTTGCCTGGGCCATTGTCGGCAAGATTGCCATCAGCTTTCCGCTGACCGGTCCGGTGCATTTCATCGCGCTGACGGCGCAGGCCGGCATCTTCGTCAACGCCTTGCTGATGGTGTTCAACCTGTTTCCGCTGCTGCCGCTCGATGGGGGGCGCATTCTCACCGGCCTGCTGCCCGGGCCGATGGCCTACCGGTTCTCGCGTACCGAACCCTATGGCATGTTCATCCTGATTGCGCTGCTTTTGTCGGGAATCCTCGACAAATTCCTCTGGCCGCTGGTCAATATCAGCATGAATTCGATATACGCTATAATCGGTCTATCTTAAGAGCAGCGTCTTGCGGCTCGCCTCCCGGCGGGCGTCTCGCTGTGACCCGCTGTGACCGACTACGCGCGGCAACCAGACCTCGAATGCGCCGCGGGTAAACACCCGGTAGATACCCTTTGAGTTGAACGCAGCGGTTCCCGCTGGTAGCCATTGGTCAGTCCCATCGCCTGTTTGCAGACTTTCATTTCGTTTTACTGGAGCCGGATCCTCTGATCCCTCGCTATGTTTCCTGATCGCATACTTTCCGGCATGCGTCCGACCGGACGCCTGCACCTGGGCCACTATCACGGTGCCCTCAAGAACTGGATTCGCCTGCAGCACGAACACCCGTGTTTCTTCTTTGTCGCGGACTGGCATGCGCTGACTTCGCACTACCAGACGCCCGAGGTGATCGAGCAGTACACATACGACACGGTGATCGACTGGATCGGCGCCGGGCTTGATCCGTCCCAGGCAACCATGTTCGTGCAGTCGCGCGTGCCGCAGCACGCCGAACTCACCGTCCTCATGTCATTTTTCACCCCGCTGTCATGGCTGGAGCGTGTGCCGACCTTCAAGGACCAGGTGGAAAAGCAGGCGCAGTTCGGGCGTGATCTCACCACCTACGGCTTCCTCGGCTATCCGCTGATGCAGGCGGCCGACATCCTGATCTACCGGGCCAACCAGGTGCCGGTCGGCGAGGACCAGGTCTCGCACATCGAGCTGACCCGCGAAATCGCGCGGCGCTTCAATCACCTGTTCGGCCGGGAAAAGGGCTTCGAGGAAAAGGCCGAGTCGGCGATCAAGAAGCTGGGCTCCAAGAAAGCCAGGCTGTACAACGAACTGCGCACCCGGTACCAGCAGGAAGGCGACGAGGCGGCCCTGTCGGAAGCCCACGAATTGCTCGCCGATGTGCAAAACCTGTCGATTGGTGACCGTGAACGCCTGTTCGGCTTCCTCGAGGGCGGCGGCAAAGTGATCCTGCCTGAGCCGCAAGCCCTGCTGACCGCGACTTCGCGCCTGCTGGGTATCGATGGCGAAAAAATGTCGAAGAGCATGAGCAACACCATCGACCTGCGCGATACGCCCGACGCCATCAGCGCCAAGGTGCGCAAAATGCCCACCGATCCGGCGCGGGTCCGCCGCAACGACCCGGGCGACCCCGAAAAATGCCCGGTGTGGAATCTCCACCAGGTGTATTCGGATGAAGCCCGGAAGAAGTGGGTGGTGGAAGGTTGCAAGAGCGCCGGCATCGGTTGCCTCGAGTGCAAGCAGCCGGTGATCGATGCCATCGTTGTTGAACTCAAACCGATGCGCGAGCGTGCGGCTCCCTTTGAAGAAGATCCGACGCTGGTGAAGAACATCCTCGCCGACGGTTGCGAGAAGGCGCGCGATGTCGCCGAGGAAACCATGCGCGATGTGCGCGATGCCATGGGCCTGAGCTTTTCATGAGCGTCGAACTGGTCGTCGACAATACCGGGGGCGCGCAGCAGCCGTCGCTGGACATGCTGATGCCCATCGCCCGCATCAAGGGCGAACCAATGACCGACATGCCGGCCGACCTGTTCATTCCGCCGGATGCGCTTTCAGTCATCCTCGACCAGTTCGAGGGGCCGCTGGATCTGCTGCTCTATCTGATTCGCAAGCACTCGCTGGACATTCTCGACATTCCCATGGCCGACCTCACCCGCCAGTACATGGTGTACGTGGAGGCGATGCGGGAGGGTCAGTTGGAACTGGCGGCCGAGTACCTGCTCATGGCCGCGCTGCTCATCGAGATCAAGTCACGCATGCTGCTGCCCCGGCCCCCGCGGGAGAATGAGGCCGAGCCCGACGACCCGCGCGCCGAGCTGGTGCGCCGCCTGCTCGAATACGAGCAGATGAAATCGGCGGCACAAGCCATCGACCAGCATCCGCGCAAGGATCGCGACTTCGCGACCATCGATGTGCTGGTCGAGCAGGCGCTGGTCACGCGTGTGCCGACGGTACTGGTGGCAGACCTCACCGAAGCCTGGCGCGTCATCCTCAACCGCGCCCGGGCGACACGCAGGCACTCGGTGACGCGCGAGGAACTGTCGGTGCGTTCGCACATGTCGCGCATCCTGCGACAACTGGGCGGTTCCGGCTTCGTGCGCTTCGATGACCTGTTCCAGCCTGAAGAAGGCGTGGCGGTGGTGGTGGTGAGTTTTCTTGCCGTGCTGGAGCTGGCGCGCGAGTCGCTCATCGACATTTCGCAGAACGCCGCGTTCGAACCCATTTACGTGAAACTGCGCGAGGCCGTGCCGCCGACGCTCGAGCCGTCGATCTAGTCAAGGAAGCGCAAAGGTAGTCGCAAAAATGTCCAACGAACAAGCCAATCCCGCAGACCTTTCCGAGGCTGTCACCGACCAGGTGTCGCCGCCGGCCGAAAACGCGATCGTCGTATCCGGGGAAGACACATTTCCGGCTGCATTTCCGGATGCGCCGCAGACCATCGATGTCGCCCAGGCCAAGCGTGCCCTTGAAGCCGTGCTGATGGCTGCCTCCGAGCCCATGGCGGTAAATGATCTCAAGCGCATTTTTGACGGCGAGCTGTCAGGCGACACCGTGCGTAACCTGCTGGAAGAGATGCGCGCCGAGTGGAAGGATCGCAGCGTCGAACTGACGCTGGTGGCCAGCGGCTACCGCTTTCGCGTCAAACCCGAGTTCCAGACCTATCTCGACAAGCTGTCCAACGAAAAACCGCCCCGCTATTCGCGTGCGGTGCTGGAGACGCTGGCCATCATTGCCTACCGGCAGCCGGTCACGCGCGGAGATATCGAGGATATTCGCGGCGTGCAAGTGTCGCCGCACATTCTCAAGACCTTGCAGGACCGCGGCTGGATCGATGAGATCGGTCACAAGGAAGTCGTCGGTCGGCCGGCGCTGTTCGCGACCACCAAGCACTTTCTTGATGACCTGAACCTGCGCTCGCTGGAAGAATTGCCGCCGCTGCACGAACTGCAGGCGACCCTCGACATGACGCAGGCCGGCGCCGCACTGGTGGCCGGTGAAACGGCGTCGCTACCGGGTGTTTCAAGCGGCGACCCGGCGGCGGAAAACGGCGGGGAACTGCCGGTGGAAGAAGGGCAAGAGGCGCAGCCGGACACAGAAGCCGCCGCCGCATCGACAGGCGACCCGGCCGCTGATGCGTCCGCCACTGGCGAATCCGAAATACAAGCGCCGCCCGAAGATCGCGCCGCGCCACAGGACATCAATCCATGATCAAGCGCATCGTTGTCACCACCGGACTCAAGGCGCGCGGCTATGTGGACGGCCGCTACGTGGGCGAAGAAAAAAAGGAAGGTGGCGCACGCGATGACCCGCGAGACCGCAAGCGCCGCGGCAAGCCCGGACCAGTGGCCAAGGGGCGTGGCAAGAAGCGCGGTGGCGCGCTGGCCGGTGCAGGTGGGGACAACTTTGGCAATACCACGGGTGGAAAACGCGGCAAACGCGGCAAGAGCCGTACCGGTGCGCCGGACGCAATCGGCGCGGTAACCCCCGGTAACCGGATTGACGGCGCGGCCGGAGGCCGTGGCCTGCCGCGTGTCCGCAAGAATCGTTCCGGCAAGAAAACCCCGTTTCGCCAGCCGCAGGTCAGTACGGCAAATCCGTTGTCCCCCTCGGAAGTGACCGACTTGCGCCGTGTCGGCGAGGAGGCACGTTCGGGTCAGTTTGCCGAGGCACTGGCCGCACAAGCGGTGGTCAAGCGCGAACGCCTGCACAAGGTAATGGCGCAGTCCGGACTCGGATCGCGCCGCGACATGGAAATCATGATCGCCACCGGCCGCGTCATGGTCAACGGCATCGTCGCCACCACCGGCACCCAGGTCTCCCCGGGCGACAACGTCATGGTCGACCATCGGCCGGTGAAATTGAAGTTCACGGAAGACATGCCGCGGGTGCTGATCTATCACAAGCCCGAGGGCGAGATCGTCACCACCAACGACCCGGGCAACCGTATCACCGTGTTCGATAACCTGCCGAAGGTGGAGACCGGCAAATGGATCGCGATTGGCCGCCTCGACATCAATACCTCGGGCCTGCTGATCTTTACCACCAGCGGTGAACTTGCCAATCGCTTCATGCATCCGCGCTATGAGGTCGAGCGTGAATACGCGGTGCGTGTGCTCGGCCAGCTGACCGACGAGCAGAAGCACAACCTGCTCACCGGGGTCAGCATCGAGGCAGAAGTAGACGAGGACGAAGACGAGGACGCGGCGGCCCCGGTGCTGGCGCGATTCGACGTTATCGAAGAACGGCCGGGCGAGGAGACCGAAGGCGTGAACCACTGGTATCACGTCATCATCAAGGAAGGCCGCAACCGCGAGGTGCGCAAGATGTTCGAGTCGCAGGGCCTGACGGTCTCGCGGCTGATCCGGACGCGTTTCGGCAATATCGACCTGCCACCGCGCCTGACCCGGGGCAAGATGGTTGAACTGGCGCCTGAGCAGATTCGCCCCATCCTGGAATGGGCAGGCATGGGTGACCTCGTTACCGCTGAGCCTGCCGGTCGGCCGGGTCGCGGCCCGCGTGGCCCGGCGCGCCCGGAGAAAACGGCGCCTGCCGGCAAAGCACCGCGTCCGCAACGGCCACCGCGTGTGCCACTTGCCGCCGGCGAAGCTGGCGCACCGGCCGGTGAGCAACCGCGTGCGCGTCGCAATCGTCGTGGCAAGAATCGCCGCGGCGCCGAGGGTCAGCGGCCGCCAGGCACGGAAGCTGGCAACCTCGCGCGTGCCGATGTTGCCGGCAATGTCGTGGACGCGGGCGCCGTACGCAGTGACGGCAACGCAGCGGCCGAAGGTGCAACGCCAGGCGAAGCGGCTGTGCGTGGTCCGCGTCCGCCGGGTCAACCAGGCGCTCCCGGTGCGCCGCGCAAATCTCGTAACCGTCAGCGGCGCAATTTTCGCGGGCGCGCCCGCAATCGCGGCGCCGGCAAGGGCGAGCCGGGCGGGGAAGGCGGCGGCAATACCAGCGACGGCAATACTGGCGGCGGTAATTCCGGCGGCGGCAAAACCGGTGGTGGCGGCTTCGATCCGGAGAGCTTCGGCAATTCCTGACGCGACCTGTCGTCGCGGCGGCGTCAGCCGCGTGCCAGCAACTCTTCGCGCGTCAGCAGAAATACCAGCTCGTCGCCGGCGCTGACTTCCGCCCAGGTGAAAGCAATGTCCGGGAATGCGGTTTCCACACCATCGCGGTTGAAGCCCACCTCGACTACCAGAAGTCCACCCGGTCGCAAGTATTGCGGTGCCTCGCGCAGGATGGTGCGCACGTGTTCGAGCCCGTCGCGACCGCTGGCAAGCGCCATCGCCGGCTCATGCCGATACTCGTCGGGCAGGGCCGCCATCGACTCGCCCGTGACATAGGGCGGGTTGGAGATGATCAGGTCGTATTGCCGGCCTTTCAGTGCGGCAAACATGTCCGACTCAATCAGCGCCACGCGAGCTTGCAGGCCGTAGTCGTCGACGTTGCGCCTGGCGACGGCCAGGGCGGCGGGCGACAGATCCACGGCATCGACCTGCGCATCCGGGAACGCCAGCGCCGCCAGAATGGCAAGGCATCCCGAACCGGTGCAAAGGTCCAGCACGCTGGTGACTGCTTCCGGAGCTTGCACCCAGGGCGCCAGTTCGTCGCGCAGCAGTTCGGCAATGAATGAGCGCGGCACGATGACGCGCTCGTCCACGTAGAAGCGGTAGGGCCCCAGCCAGGCTTCGTTGGTCAGATAGGCGAGCGGAACTCTCTCCTCGACGCGGCGCCGCACCAGGTGCCGGATGCGCGCAGTCTCACCGGCCGACAGCGTGCGATCCCAGACGCCGTCAAGATCATCCAGCGGCAAGCCGAGTGTGTGCAGCACCAGGTAGGCCGCCTCGTCGTAGGCGTTCTCCAGGCCGTGACCGAAAAAGAGGTCGGCCGCGTCGAACTGCTGTTCGGCAAACTCCACGGCCTCGCCCAGCGTCGCCGGCGACGCGGACGTGGTCATCTGCGCGCCCCGAGCAGAAGCTTTTCCATGGCGCGCAGGTAGATGGCGTGGAGACGGTCAATGTCCTCGAGTGCAATGTGTTCGTCGACCTTGTGGATGCTGGCATTGATGGGCCCGAACTCGGCGATCTGATCACAGATATCACAGATGAAACGGCCGTCCGAGGTGCCGCCGGAGGTGGAAAGCTGCGGCGTTACCCCCGTGACCTCCTCAATCGCCGCCGCTAGCGCACTGACAAGCGTGCCTTGCGGCGTGAGAAATGGCTTGCCTGCATTGGTCCAGGTAATGTCGAACAACAGCCCGTGGCGCTGCAGAATTTCCTCGGCGCGCTGGCGCAAACCCTCTGCGGTACTGGCGGTGGCGAAGCGGAAATTGAAATAGACGTCAACGGTGCCCGGAATGACGTTGAATGCCCCGGTGCCGCCGTGGATGTTGGAGATCTGGAAACTGGTCGCCGGGAAATGTTCGTTGCCGTGATCCCACACCGTGCCGGTCAGTTCCGCCAGCGCCGGTGCGGCGAGGTGAATCGGGTTCACGGCCAGGTGCGGGTAGGCGATGTGCCCTTGCACGCCACGGATTTTCAGATGCGCGGACAATGAACCGCGACGGCCGTTGCGAATCGTGTCGCCGAAACATGCGGTCGAAGAGGGTTCGCCGATGATGGTGTAGTCGATGCGCTCGTCGTGACTCTTCAACCAGTCCACCACCCGGATGGTGCCGTCGGTCGCGGGGCCTTCCTCGTCGCTGGTGATCAGCAGCGCAATCGAGCCCGGGTGGGCAGGGTAACGTCGCACAAAGGCTTCGACCGCAGTGACGAAAGCTGCGAGTCCGGATTTCATGTCGGCTGCGCCGCGGCCGAACAGCATGCCGTCGCGCTGCGCTGGTGCGAACGGATCCGTATGCCAGGTGTCCAGTGGCCCGGTCGGCACCACGTCGGTGTGGCCGGCGAAACACAGCAGCGGTTTCGCCGTGCCGTGCCGCCCCCAAAGATTGCTCACGCCCCGGCTGTTCAAGCGTTCGAACTGGAAGCCCAGTGGCCGCAAGCGCTCGACCAGAAGGTCCTGGCAGCCCGCATCGTCGGGTGTCAGCGAACGGCGGGATATCAACTCACGCACCAGCGCGAGCGTGCTGTTTGCAAGGATGTGGGCGCTGTCAGGCATTGGACGGCCCGATCGGCGCACCATTGCGTGCGGCCAGTGTCGGACCAACCCGGGCTTCCACATACTGTTTCAACTGGCGCTTCAGACCCAGCATGAAAAACACCTCGGTCATGATGAACAGGGGGCCGATGACGAGGCCCATGATGTCGTCGGTGAACGCCGGCTTCATTCCCTCGTACTTGTGACCGATGAACTGGATGACCCAGCCGATCACAAACAGGGCGAGCGCGACCAGCAATACCGATCCCGCGCCGCCAAGGTTGGCGCGCACCAGCAACGCCAGCGCATAGCAGCCGAGCAGGAACGCGGCCATCGCTACCCCCAGTGGACGGTCGAGCACGATGTAGTAGAGCGATGCGAGCACGATACCGATCACTGCCAGGCTGATGCCGGCGAAACCAAACGGGACCAACGCGAGCACGACCGAGAAGACGATGGTCGGTACGCCCACAAAGTGGGTGGCGATATTGCGACGATCGCGGTGATAGGCCGCGTACTGGGTGATTTGCTGCTCGAGGTTACGCATGGGCGTTGGCGTGGCGAAAATGCGGATGCCGGATTCTACCGCCGCGAGAGGCTGGCGCTTGGCGATCCTCGCAGCACGCAGCTGGCAGGCAAAGAACTCAAGCACTGGCGCGGCTTCGCGGACACTTTCGGCCTGGAAGCCGCGCCAGTGCTTGAGTTTCAACATCGCCGAATGCCCCTTGTTGCTTGCATGCCTCGGCGGCGACTCGGCATGTCATTGCGGTCGACTACTTTTGGCTGCGCATCACCAGCGCGACGCCGGCGGCGGTGACCAGCAGGCCGGCGATGGCCAGACCGGTCAGCGCTTCATCGAACAGCAGGTAGGCCATGACGGCTGTCACCGAGGGAGTCAGGAAAAACAGGCTGGCCACTTTCGATGCCGCGCCGCGGCGAATCATCAGGTAAAGCAGGCTGATGGCGCCAATCGACAGCACCACCGCCAGCCAGAACAGCGCAAAAATGAATTGGCCGGTCCACTGCACCTGGCGTGTTTCCAGGGTGAACGTCAGCACTAACAGGACCAGTCCGGTGGCGCTGAACTGGATGACGCCGCCGGTGCGCAAGTCCATGTGCGAACAAAAGCGCTTCTGGTAGAGCGTGCCGAAGGTAATGCCCAGCAACGCGATGGCGGCGAAAGCGAGCGCAGCGGCGTTGACGTTACCCAGCGAATATTTGCTGAGCACCACCAGCACCACGCCCGTCAGCCCGAGAGCCAGGCCCGTCCACTGGCGTGCGGTCAATTTCTCGTGCAAGAAAATGTTGGCGAACACCGCCGTCAGTACCGGCTGCAAACCGGCTATCAGTGCGACAAAACCCAGCGGCAATTTGCGTTCAATGGCAAACAGCACACCGCACAGATACATGGCATGCGTCATCAAGCCCGCAGCGGCAATATGCCCTGCCTCGACGAGGCTGCCCGGCCACGGTGCGCGCGTGGCAAGGACAATGGCGCCGAGGATGGTGACGACCACGATCATGCGCAGCAGCATGAAGGTGAACGGCTCGGCGTAAGGGATGCCCAGGCGCATGCCAATGAACCCGGTGCTCCACAACACGACGAACAGGGTCGGCGTGACTGCGATGAATGCCGTTGAAGCGCGGGACGTGGATGGTGGGGCGGTCATGCGGTCGGCATTGGCATCAAACAGAATGCCGGCGCATGATGCGATCCGGCCGGGAACACGCTGGGGAATGTGCGGCATTCTACGGCATGGACCGAACCGCCTGCCGGTAACAAGGCCTGATGCCCCGGGTCAAGCTCAGGCGCAGCCGATTGGGCTATAAAGGAGCCATGTTTCCGGACTTCCAACGACAGCGCATTGCGGCCAACGGCGTGGGCATCCACACCCTGGTCGGCGGCGCGGGGCCGCCGCTGCTTCTGTTGCACGGCTATCCACAGACGCACCTGATCTGGCATCGCGTCGCCCCGCAGCTTGCCGCGCGCTACACGGTGGTGCTGACCGATCTGCGCGGCTATGGCGCCAGCGACAAACCGGTCGGACTTCCCGATCACGCCAACTACAGCAAACGCGAGATGGCGCGGGATCAGGTCGAGGTCATGCGGCAGCTGGACTTTTCAGCGTTTTTCCTCTGCGGCCACGATCGTGGTGGACGCGTCGCGCATCGGCTCGCGGTGGATCATCCGGCAGCCGTGCGCAAACTCATGCTGCTCGATATCTCGCCGACGCTGACGATGTACGAACAGACTTCGATGGAGTTTGCCCGTGCCTACTGGTGGTGGTTCTGGCTGATTCAGCCGGCGCCCTTTCCGGAAGACATGGTGGCGGGCAATCCGGAGGTGTATCTGCGCAAGAAAATCGGCTGGGGCCATGCCGGAATGGCGCCATTCACCAATGAAACCTATGCGGCCTATCTCGCCGCCGTGAGCGATCCGGCGACCATGCACGGCATGTGTGAAGACTACCGCGCCGCGGCGTCGATCGACCTGGAGCATGATCGGGCCGATCGCGCGGCGGGGCGCAAGATCGCGTGCCCGGTCAATGTGCTGTGGGGCGAATTTGGTGTGGTCAATCGCTGCTTCGCACCCTTGGACGATTGGCGCAAAGTTGCAACGGATGTCAGCGGCAGGACGTTGCCGAGCGGGCATTACATTCCCGAGGAAGTGCCTGACCAATTGCTGGCGGAGATGCGGGCATTCTTCACGTGAGCAGGCAAGTGCGATCGATGAACAAAAACACAAGCACTGGCGCGGCTTCCAGGCCGAAAATGGCTGGAGACGCTCGCCAATGCTTGAGTTTTAATGGAGAGCAAGGACAATGACAGTTCACAAGATTGCAGTTATCGCGGGTGACGGGATCGGCAAGGAGGGGCAAGCGCAGCCACCGAGCAGGGGCCCCGCGTGCGGGGATGCGAGCAAGGCGCAGCGACGCCGGACCTCCGTGCATCAAGCGGGAGAACGGCAATGAGCCGGCATCGAATTGCAGTTGTCGCGGGGGATGGTATTGGCAAGGAAGTGTTGCCGGAGGGGATGCGGGTGCTGGAAGCCGCCGGCCGCAAGTTTGGCATTCAGCTCGACTGGGATGAGAAGCCCTGGAGCTGCGACCACTACCTGCAACACGGCCGCATGATGCCCGAGGATGGACTCGCGCAGATTCGCCATCACGCCGCGATCTACCTGGGCGCGGTTGGTTTTCCGACGGTGCCGGACCACGTTTCGCTGTGGGGCCTGCTGATCCCCATACGCCGCGAATTCCAGCTTTATGCCAACGTTCGCCCGGTGCGCCTGATGCCGGGCGTACCTTCACCGCTGGCGGGCAGAAAGCCGGGCGACATCGATTTCTGGGTGGTGCGCGAGAACAACGAGGGCGAGTATTCATCGATCGGCGGACGCATGTACGGTGGCACCGAGCACGAGATGGTGATGCAGCAGACCATCTTCACGCGGCGCGGTGTCGACCGCATCATGAAATACGCCTTCGAGCTGGCACGGACACGCACGAAGAAACACGTCACGTCCTGCACCAAGTCCAATGGCATCGCCATCACCATGCCGTACTGGGACGAGCGCTTCAAGGAAATGTCGGCCAATTATCCCGACATTCGTACGTCGCAATATCACGTGGATATTCTGACCGCGCATTTCGTGCAGCATCCGGACTGGTTTGATGTGGTGGTCGGTTCCAACCTGTTCGGCGACATCCTCTCGGATCTCGGCCCCGCCTGTACCGGCACCATCGGCATCGCGCCTTCGGGCAACCTCAATCCCGAGCGTGAATTCCCCAGCTGCTTCGAACCGGTGCACGGCAGTGCGCCGGATATCTTCGGCAAGGGCATCGCCAATCCCATCGGCCAGGTCTGGAGCGGTGCGATGATGCTGGAGCATCTTGGCCACAAGGACGCGGGCGACGCCATCGTCAAGGCCATCGAAACGGTATTGGTGGACGGACCGCGCACGCGCGACATGGGCGGCACGGCATCCACAACGGAAGTTGGCAAGGCCATTGCCGACGCAATTGGCTAAACTGCACTCTGAACACACCCGCACAACAACGCCCGAGGAGAATCACGCATGAAAGTCTCACGTCTGCTGCTTGCATTCGTACTGGCAATGTCCGGCGCTGCCCACGCCGAGTATCCCGACAAACCGGTGCGCTACATCATTCCCTTCGCCCCGGGCGGAGAGTCCGACATCGGCGCGCGTTTCCAGTCGGTGGTGTTCAAGAAGAAATTCGGCCAGGACTTCATCGTCGAATCCAAGCCGGGCGCGGGCGGTGCGCTGGCCTGGTCGCAGGCCAACAGCTATCCCGGCGACGGCTACACGCTGACCAGCACCAACCTGCCGCACCTGGTGCTGCAGCCGATGGAAGGCACCGTGCAATACAAGACGGAAGACATCAACAATGTCCACTTCTACCACTACACGCCGGATGCCATCGTGGTGCGCAACGAGTCACCCTACAAGACCTACCAGGAACTGGTCGCAGCGGCCAAGGCCAAGCCGGGAACGATCAACGTTGCCGGATCGGGTACCAACTCGGCGAATCACGTTGCCACCGAGCGCTGGAATGGCGCGGCCGGCATCAAGACCACCTACGTGCCGTTCAAGGGCACGGGCGACCTGGTCGCCTCGCTGCTGGGCGGCCATGTCGACATGGCCATGTCTTATGTGACGCTGGCGATTTCGCAAAAGGGCAAGACGCGCATGCTGGCGATTGCCACTGACAAGCGTCATCCGCAGTTCCCGGATGTGCCGACCTTTCGCGAGCTGGGCATCGACTGGGTGGATGGCGCCTATCGCGGCATCGCGGTGCCCAAGTCCACGCCGGTGGAACTGCGCAAGCGCATTTCCGACATGATGAGCGAAATCAATCGCGACCCGGAATTCCAGAAGAAAATGGCCGATGGCGGATTTGAGCTGCTCGACATCACCTACGACAAGATTCCAGCTTTCATGGCCGAGCGCACCAAGGTTTACACCGAGGTGGCCAAGCGCATGGGCCTGGCCAAGTAGCTCGGTTCACGCGGGGCGGCGGCCCGTGCTGCCGCCCTGTCGCCGTCGCGAACGGACTTCCAGCAACGTCATGACAAGCGTACTCATCAGCGAAGTCGGCCCGCGCGACGGGCTGCAGAGCATCAAGCGCATCATGTCCACCGGCGCGAAGCTGAAGTGGATTCGCGCGCTGGCCGCAGCCGGGCTGAAGGAAATTGAAGTGGTGTCCTTCGTGCCGCCGACAATTCTGCCGCAAATGGCCGATGCGCCGGAAGTGCTGCGTGAATCCAGCAGGATTCCCGGCGTGCAGATCCTGGTGCTCGCACCCAACCTGCGCGGGGTACGCAATGCCGTCGACGCGGGGGCGCGCCGCATCACCCTGCCGGTGTCGGCCTCCGAAGCGCACAGCCAGGCAAATATTCGCAAAAGCTGCCGCGAGGCGATTGACGAGATTGCGCAGGTCTGCCGTTTTCGCGACAGCCTGGCTGCCGACACGCGCCCCTTCATCGAAGCCAACATCTCGACCGCGTTCGGCTGCACCTTGCAGGGCGAAGTGGAAGAGGACTGGGTGATCGAGATCGCAATCCGCCTGGCGACGGCCGGCGCCGATTCGGTTGGGCTGTCGGACTCGGTGGGTTATGCCAATCCTGTGCAGGTCAAGCGCATGTTTTCGCGCCTACGGCGGGAACTGGGGCAGAAGGCGGGTGCGGCACACCTGCACAACACGCGCGGCCAGGGACTCGCCAACGTGGTCGCGGCGCTGGAGGCCGGATGCACCACCTTCGATGCCTCCCAGGGCGGCATTGGCGGTTGTCCCTACGCGCCTGGCGCCACCGGCAACGTCGTCACCGAAGACGTGGTGTACCTGCTTGAATCGATGGGCGTGGACACGGGAGTGGACCTCGCAAAGCTGCTGTCCGCGCGTGAAGCACTGCTCGAAGGCCTGCCGGGCGAACCGCTGTACGGTTATGTGCAGAACGCCGGCGTTCACAAGGGCTTTCGCTATGCCGACTCGTTGCATGGCGATCGTAGTGTGCCGTTCTCCGTGGCTGCCGACGGGCAGCGTGCAGCGTGAGTACCGCATCGCCGCCGCTGCCACTGGCCGGCGTTCGCGTCATCGAGTTTTCACACATGGTGATGGGGCCGGCGTGCGGACTCATCCTCGCCGACCTCGGCGCCGATGTGATCAAGGTGGAGCCGCCCGGCAAGCCGGGCAAACCCGGCGATCCGACACGCTACCTTACCAACAGCGGCGCCGGCTTTTTCGCCGCGTTCAACCGCAACAAGCGCAGCGTCATTCTCGACATCGAGTCCGTCACCGGGTTGGAATCTGCGAGGCAGCTGATTGCATCGGCCGATGTGTTCATTGAAAACTTTCGGCCCGGCGGACTCGCCGCAAAGGGACTGGGCTATGAGGCGCTGTCGGCCGCCAATCCGCGCCTGATCTACTGCTCGCTCAAGGGCTTTCTGCCCGGACCGTATGAGAACCGCACCGCGCTGGATGAAGTGGTGCAGATGATGAGCGGCCTTGCCTACATGACCGGTCCAGTCGGCCGGCCGCTACGTGCCGGAGCACCCGTGAACGATATGATGGGCGGCATGTTTGGTGCCATCGCCGTGCTCGCAGCGCTGCGCGAGCGCGACCACAGCGGCAAGGGAAAATATGTGCAAAGCGGCCTGTTTGAGAACTGCGCCTGGCTGGTCTCGACCCACATGATGCAGTACGCCATGAACAGGCAGCCGCTGCAACCCATGTCTGCTGGCGGCCGCGCCTGGGGGGTGTATGACGTTTTTGAAACTGCCGATGGCGTGCAACTGTTTGTCGGTGTTGTCACGGACCGGCAGTGGACCCTGTTCACCGCGGCGCTGGCCGAGCCGGAACTGATGGATGCGACATTCGCCACCAACACTCAGCGCGCCAGGTCGCGCGACACGCTCATTCCGCTGGTGGCGCGATTGCTCAAGAGGCGAAACGCCACGGAGCTTGAGTCGCTGTGTGAGCGTGCCGGACTGCCGTTCGCGCGGGTGCAGGCGCCGGATGCATTGTTCGACGACGCGCATCTGCAGGCCGGCGGCATGACTGAAATCTCCCTGGCCGACGGCCTCAGGACCGCGATTCCGGCACTGCCTTTCCAGTTGGGCGACTGGCGTCCCGGCACGCGGCTGGATCTGCCGGCGCCGGGCGCGCACACCGATGAGGTGCTCGCCGAAGTGACACGCATTGCGCCGTGTTGATTGACGCGATGCGGCAACGGGCGAAGTCGTCGACGCGCCGTTGAAGTCAAGCCAGGTTGCTGGTTCGCCTGCAATCTGCTGGTGCGGGCATGACCGGTGTCAAGACGCCGCCGCCACTTCGGTTTGCAGCCAGCTTTCGCTTCCCAAGCCAACCCGGTCATGTAGAATCGACCGCAGAATAATTACCGTCGGAGGGGCGCTGTGAAATTGAAAAATCCGAAGGACTTTTGGTCTGGTGCCATGTTTTTGGCGATCGGCGCGTCGTTCGCCATCATCGTCAAAGTTTTTGAGTATCCGATGGGCACCGGTGCCCGGATGGGTCCGGGATACTTTCCGTTCGTACTGGGCATCATCATGGCGCTGCTCGGCGTTGCCATCATCGTCGAATCGTTTGCGACCATGGGCTCGGCTGTTTCCAAGTTTGCATGGAAGCCCCTGTTCTGGATTCTGGGCGCGGTGGTGCTGTTCGGCATGATCGCCAAGATTGCCGGGCTTGCTGCCTCCATCGTCGCGCTGGTG
This sequence comes from Usitatibacteraceae bacterium, assembly GCA_044229235.1. GTDB lineage: Bacteria > Pseudomonadota > Gammaproteobacteria > Burkholderiales > Usitatibacteraceae > UKL13-2. Next base: position 154,424 of record JBGATH010000003.1, on the reverse strand, counting down.
GTGGTGTCGGCCTACGGGGGCGACGAGTTCAAGATCAAGGAAGTGGTTGGAGCGAGTGTCATTCTCGCCATCTTCTCTGTCGGTGTGTTCGTGTACGGATTGAAGCTGCCGTTCCCGATCTGGCCTTCCTTCATCGCCGGCTAAGGGGCGCCCCATGCAAGAACTACTGTCAAACCTCGCGCTGGGCTTTACCGTCGCGATGACGCTGAACAACCTGCTGTACTGTTTCATCGGCTGTCTGCTGGGCACGCTCATTGGCGTGCTACCGGGAATTGGTCCGATCGCCACCATCGCCATGCTGTTGCCGGCGACGTTTACCCTGCCGCCCGAGTCCTCGCTGATCATGCTGGCGGGGATTTATTACGGCGCGCAGTACGGCGGCTCCACCACGGCCATTCTGGTGAATCTGCCGGGCGAATCCTCATCCGTAGTTACAGCGCTGGATGGCTACCAGATGGCACGCCAGGGCCGCGCCGGCGTGGCGCTCACCACGGCGGCGCTTGGTTCATTCTTTGCCGGCACGGTGGCGACATTCCTGTTGGCGGCTGCGGCACCGCCGCTGGCGCAGATCGCTTTCAAGTTCGGGCCAGCCGAGTACTTTTCGCTGATGATTCTGGGTCTGATTGCGGCTGTCGTTCTGGCGCACGGCTCGGTGATCAAGGCCATCGGCATGATCCTGCTCGGACTGCTGCTTGGCCTGATCGGCACCGACGTGAATTCGGGTATGGCGCGTTTCAGTTTCGGCATTCCGGAGTTGACGGATGGCATCGGCTTCGTGTCTATCGCCATGGGTGTATTCGGTTTCGCGGAAATCATCAAGAACCTGGAACAGGGCGAAGCGCGCGAGGTATTCACCAGCAAGGTTTCGTCTCTGTGGCCCAGCAAGAAAGACTTCAAGGATGCCTTCCCTGCGGTACTGCGCGGAACGGCGCTGGGCTCTCTGCTGGGAATCCTGCCTGGCGGAGGCGCGGTGCTGGGCTCGTTTTCCGCCTACACGCTGGAGAAGAAGATCGCCAAGGATTCGTCCAAGTTCGGCAAGGGCGATATCCGCGGCGTGGCGGCCCCCGAGTCGGCAAATAATGCGGCAGCCCAGACCTCGTTTATTCCGCTGTTGACGCTCGGTATCCCGCCGAACCCGGTGATGGCGTTGATGGTCGGCGCCATGATCATCCAGGGCATCCAGCCCGGACCGCAGGTGATGGCGGAGCGTCCCAATCTGTTCTGGGGCATGATCGTGTCGATGTGGATTGGCAACCTGATGCTGGTGGTGTTGAACTTGCCGTTGATCGGCATGTGGATCAAGCTGCTCAAGGTGCCATACCGCCTGCTGTATCCGGCGATCCTGGTGTTTTGCTGCATCGGAGTCTATTCGCTGTCCAACAGTCCGTTCGATGTGGTGATGACCGCAATTTTCGGCTTCATCGGCTACGTGTTCGTCAAGCTGGAATGCGAACCGGCACCACTGCTGCTGGGCTTCATCCTTGGGCCGATGATGGAAGAAAACCTGCGGCGCGCCATGCTGCTCTCGCGTGGCGACGCTACCGTATTCGTCACGCGGCCGCTGTCGGCCGCGCTGCTCGCGATCTCGCTGCTGTTGCTGATCATCATCGCGCTGCCGGCCATTCGCAAGAAACGCGAAGAGGCGTTTGTAGAAGAATGACGCGCCGCCACGGTTTGTGCCGTAAGACAAAGCCCCGCCCCGCGCGGGGCTTTGTTTTGGGGTGAATCCGGAAACGGGAGGGGCGACGTAAAATGGCTGTTAACGGAAACATTGTGCCGATTGATGACCAAACCTGACCCGCCCCGCAAGCCCGAACCGCACGAATGCTGCGGTACCGGCTGCATTCCCTGCGTGATGGATATCTACGAAGAGGAACTTTGGCAGTACGAAAAAGACCTCGTTGTGTGGGAAGCCGCGCAGGCGTCGGCGCCGCTTTCTCCGCCGCCGCATTCAAGCGAGTAGTGCCGGCAGTTCCTCGAGCGTTGCGAGAATGTGATCCGGTGGCTGCGGCAACTGCTCCACCGGTGCACCAGCGCGATTCACCCAGAACACCCTGAAGCCGAATGCCGTGGCCCCGGCCGCGTCCCAGCCGTTGCTGGATACAAAGCCGATGCGTTCAGCCGGAACAGCCAGCCGATCTACGGCAAGCTGGTAGACGCGCCGATCTGGCTTGAACACGCCAACCTCCTCGACACTTAGCACGGCGTCAAAGCAATCGCCAAGGGTGTTGTGCGCCACCACGGCGTTGAGCATATCCGGTGCGCCGTTCGAGAGGATTGCCAGCTGGTACCTGCCACGCAGCTGATCCAGGGCGCGGCGCGAGTCCGCAAACAGCGACAGCGTTCGGTATGCGCCATTCAGCGTTTCCAATGCCTGCGCCGAGTAGGGCAATTTCAGCGACTCGCAGGCGTATTTCAGGCTTTGCTGCGTGACAATGTTGAAGTCCGCGTGCCGCTGCATCAGGCTGCGCAGCCAGGTGTACTCAAGCTGCTTGCTGCGCCACAGTTGCGACAGCGCCGCGCCGCGCCCGGGAAACAGGCGTTCTGCCGTTGCCGCCACGCTGTGCACATCAAACAGCGTGCCGTAGGCATCAAACACCACAGCGTCGACCTTGCCCATATGTCCTCCGCGTTGAGAGCCGTCATTACCAGCACCGCCTGCCTGGTTCACAATACTGTCTCCCACCGCACCAGAAAGCAACTCATGCCCGCTCCGTTCAACTATGACTTCCCCTATTACTCGCAGCGCATGCCGGTAATGGCAAAGAATGTGGTGGCCACGTCGCAGCCGCTGGCAGCGCAGGCGGGCCTGCAGATGCTGCAGGACGGCGGCAATGCCGTGGACGCTGCCGTTGCTGCGGCGATTGCGCTCACGGTGGTGGAGCCCACCAGCAACGGCATCGGCTCGGACGGCTTTTGCATCCTGTGGGACGGCAAGGGCCTGCACGGGCTGAATGCTTCGGGCCGGTCACCTGCCGGCTGGACGCCGGCCTATTTCGACAAGAAGTATCCCGGCCTCGCCACCATGCCGGTGCGCGGCTGGGATAGCGTCACCGTGCCCGGTGCGGTGTCGCAATGGATGGAACTGTCGTCGCGGTTTGGCAAGCTGCCGTTCGAAAAACTGTTTGCGCCAGCCATCCGATATGCACGTGACGGCCACCTGGTTTCGCCCATCACCGCGGTCAGCTGGGAGCGTCAGGCTGGGATGATTGCCGAGCCTGACTTCAGGCGCGATTTCACGCCCGGTGGCCGCGCGCCACGCGCCGGTGAAAAGTGGATTCTTGCCGGACAGGCCGCCACGCTCGAGGAAATCGCCGCCACAAAGGGTGAGTCGTTTTACCGCGGCGCGTTGGCGGAACGGATCGCTGCCCATTCCGCCGCCTGCGGCGGGGTGATGACTTCGGCCGATCTGGCAGCACACCGGGCCGACTGGGTTGGCACCATCCACATGGACTACCGCGATGTACGGCTGCACGAGATTCCGCCGAATGGCCAGGGACTGGCGGGCCTGTTGTGCCTCGGTATCCTGGACAACTTCGATCTCGCCGCGCTGCCGGTGGATTCGCCCGAAAGCGTGCATCTGCAGATCGAAGCCATGAAGCTGGCGTTTGCCGATGCGTATCGCTACATCGCCGATCCGGCATTCATGGATGTGCCGGTCTCTGCATTGCTGGACAAGACCTATCTTTCGGGCCGTGCGAAGCTGATCGACATGAATCGCGCCGGCACTCCCGTGTTCGGCATGCCGTCACACGGCGGCACGGTGTATCTGACCACGGCAGACGCCAGCGGCATGATGGTGAGCTTCATCCAGTCCAACTACATGGGGTTCGGTTCCGGCGTGGTGGTCCCGGGAACCGGCATTTCGCTGCAGAACCGCGGCCACGGCTTTGTCCGCACGCCCGGGCATCCCAATCAGGTCGCACCAAACAAGCGCCCTTACCAGACCATCATTCCCGGCTTTCTCACCGACCAGCAGAACCGCCCGCTGATGAGCTTCGGCGTAATGGGTGGCCACATGCAGCCGCAAGGCCACGCGCAAATGGTCTTGCGCATGATTGATTATCAACAGAATCCGCAGGCGGCTTCCGACGCGCCACGCTGGATTGTGAATACCGATTTTTCCATCGGGCTCGAAAGCGGATTCAACCCGCAGACGGTCGAGGCCCTCGCCAGGCGTGGCCACAAGATTGCGCCGGCCGAAGCCGTCAACTTCGCGTTTGGCGGTGCGCAGTTGATTTGGACGCTGGGTGCGGACGGCTACGTGGCGGGCAGCGACCATCGCAAGGATGGGCACGCGGTCGGCTTCTGAGAGTTCTTGGTAGCCCGTCTAGCGAAATGGCGTGCCGTGTGCCCAGGCAATCAGCGTGTTGCGCTGGCCCCGGCTTACGGTAGAAACCTTGTGCGCCAGGAACGATGGAAATATCACCGTGTCGCCAATATCGCGATGCAGTTCCTGGGCGTTTCCCGCCAGCGTCAGCGCACCGCCGGCGAACGCGCCGGGCTCCGACAGCAGCACCGTCATCGTCAGCTTGCGCGTACGCGTCGGGCCGCCGCCGCAGTCCACATGCCATGCCACCCGGTTGCCGCGCCGATACTCCATCAGCTTGAATTCCTCGAGCGGTCCCGAGACATCAAAGTCGAAGGACTTGGCGGCGCGCGCGAACAGGTCGAGCACGCGGGTGACGCACCAGGCTGGCGCGTTTGCGGTTGCCAGCCAGCAGATGGTGCTCGCGCCGCGTACCTCACCGTAATCGCGAAACTGGTCGCGGAACTTCTCCTGGGTGCCCGCCAGTTCGATCAGCGTCTCGCACTCGGATCGGCTGAACGCGCGAGGATAGCGCAGCACATCCCCGGCGCCCAGCGGGCTACCCGGGGTCGCCGACCGGTCCGCCTTGGAACCGGACTTCACGCTGCGGCTATTTCTTGGTGGCGCGCTTGGCTTTCACCGCCGCTTTGCCTCCGGTGCCGGGGGCTTCAAAGTGCGCCGAGTAGACGAACCAGTCATAAGCATCAGCCAGCCATTTCTTGTGCTTGCGCTTCATCAGTTGCTCGGCCTCAGCGGCGTTCTTGCAGGCCGCACTGTCCTTGTCCGAGAAATGGTGCAGCACCGAGACCAGGTGGCCGGCCACGCCATGCGTGTACCGTTTTGGGTCGGCGTGGCCGATGACCAACTGACTGCCTGCGCCGCTCGCGCTGCTGACATATTCGCAGGCCGACTTGGTCGGGCCTGATGTTTCCGGAATAGCGCTGGCGGTCGAACGCGCATCGCTCACGCGTGGTGTAATCACTTTGACCGCAAAATAGGATTTCGCCGGGCCCTTTGCCATGATTCCTCCTGTTAAGTTTTTTCGAGAGCTGCCAGCGTCCATAATAGCGACTGCCTTGGACAGGATGCAACGATTCATAAAAAAATGTTAGAGAACTGTTTTGCGGGCGCATCGTTGGACCAGGACCGGCGCAACTTCCTGGCCGCTGCGGCTTGCACCGCGCTTTCAGCGAGCACGCCGCTGCGTGCTGCGCCGCTACGCGCAGAACCGGTACTGGCCGTCGTCGATGTGGAATTGCCCGGTGCGCGTACGGCGTTCGCCGCCTTTGCCGGCACAGTCGCGCGTCGCTTTGCCGCGCACGCCATGCGACCCCGTTGCGTGTTCATCCCCTCCGAACAGGAGCCCACGCCCGCGGTCCTTGAAAAATTGAGACGCGCCATCGCGGACAGCCGCGCCGACATTCTGCTGGCATCCAATGACGGCTTTGCCGACATGTTGCGCATGCTCAGGGTGCGGCAGCCCATTCTGTTTTTTACAGCGCTGGACCCGATCGCCATTGGCCTCACGGATTCGCTTACGCATCCGGGACTGGGCATGACCGGCTTCGCGCTCGGTGCCAACAGCGATCTCAAGCGGGGCGAGATGCTGATGCGCCTGGCGCCGAAATCACGTACTGTCGGCCACCTGTCCACTGCCGGCTATGCGCATGACGGGAATCGCGCCTCCGCCATGTCCGCGCCGGTGTTTGAACGGGTGTCGGTGCGCCGTTTCGAATTCGACGATCCGGCGCGCCTGCCCGACATGCTGGCAAGCGCCGACGCACGTCGCGTCGATGCCTGGGATGTCGGTTACTCGTACGCGGTGTTTCGGCATTCCGAGGCGGTGGTGGCGGCACTCAACGTGTTGCGCCGGCCGACCATTTATCCGCGCATGAAGTTTCTGCAAATGGGCGGGATGGCGGCGTTCGAGCCGCGCATTGATGAAGCCGATGCGGCCTGGGTGGCGCAGGTGGCGCTGTTGCTGGCAGGGGTACCTGTTGAAAAGATTCCGGTGATACAGGCTACCCGCTACCGCTTCGGCATCAACTTGAAGGCGTGCCGGCTGGTGGGCATTGCGCCGCCCAAATCGCTCATCAAGACTGCGGACGTGGTTCTCGAATGAGTCGCGCCGAAGCCGCGGTGCCCATCGTTCAGCCGCCGAAGCTGCGGCGGCGGTATTTCTGGTTCCTCGCCGGCTTCGTCACGCTGCTCTTGCTGCTGACCAGCCTGCCGGAAGCCATGTTCGCGTTCAGCGAGAACAAGGCGCGAATCGCCGAACTGCAGTCCGCGGAGGCGCGCCTCGCGGCGAATCGTGTCGCGCAGTTCCTTGATTTTCAGGAGCGCCTGATCGCCGAAGTTGACGCGCTACCGTGGAAAAGCGGCGTGCTCACGGCGGAGGACCGCGTGGCGGAGTATGAGCGGGTGATGAAACTGGCACCCGCCATCATGGAGCTTGAGCACCTCGATGGCACCCGCAACGTCGCCACGCGCGTGTCGCGGACGGGTCCGAATTTCGTCAATACCGAGGTGCGCCCGGCCACGGGTGCCGCGCTGGAGGCGGCAAAGGGACGCGACAAGTGGTACTCGCCCACCTACCTGCGCGAAGGCAACGTGCCATTCGTGAATCTCGCGAGACCGACAGCCGACGGCGGTACCGTCGCGCAGATCAACCTGCAACTGGTTACCGACGTGGTGGCCGAGTTGCGCTTCGGCCAGGCCGGCAGCGCCTATGTGGTGGATTCCGCAAACAAGCTGGTCGCGCACCCCAACCTGAGCCTGGTACTGCGAAACCTTGACGTTTCGGGATCGCTGCCCGCGCGACCACCCGCTGAGGCCACGGCCCCGAACGCCGGATCGGCAGTGGCGCCCCGTGCGTACGGCGTTGGCGCGGCGGGAGGCGTCTTCGAGGCGGCCGGGATTGAAGGTGGGCAGGTGCTGCGCAGCGCGGTCTATCTCGATGCACCGGGCTGGTGGGTGGTGGTGGAGCAGCCGGTATCCGAGGCGCTGAGCGGTGTCTTCACCACCCTGTGGCGCACGGTGGGTTTCCTGTTGCTGGGGCTGTTGCTGGCGTTTGCGGCGAGTTATCTTTTGGCGCGAATGCTTGCCGCACCGATCATCAGCCTGCAGCGCGGCGCGGCGCGCATCGGGCAGGGCGATCTTTCGGCGCGCATCGATGTGAAGACGGGCGACGAGATCGAGGCGCTGGCGAGCGAATTCAACCAGATGGCCGAGCAGCTCGAGGCGCACACCACCGGGCTTGAACTGAAAGTCTCGCAAAAGACCGCGCAGCTGGAACGGGCGAACCGCCACAAGTCGGAATTTCTTGCCAACATGTCGCACGAGCTGCGTACCCCGCTGAACGCCATCATCGGTTTTTCCGAAGCGCTGAACGAGCAGTACTTTGGCGAGCTCAACCCGAAGCAGCGCGAGTATGTGCGTGACATCAATGGCTCCGGTCAGCACCTGCTATCGCTGATCAATGACATCCTCGACCTGTCCAAGATCGAGGCCGGCCGGATGGACCTGGATCTGACGCGTTTCAACCTGCCCGCCGCGATCGACAATGCGCTGGTGTTGGTGCGCGAACGGGCGCACCAACAGGGGCTGCGGCTGTCAGCCCGCGTCGCGCCGGAGCTGGACGAAGTGGTGGCTGATGAACGCAAGTTCAAACAGATACTGATCAATTTGTTAACCAATGCAGTCAAGTTTTCCCACCCGAACGGGTGGGTTGAGGTAGTGGCAGAGCGTGATACAACCGCTACGGTGATCACGGTGCGCGATTCGGGGATCGGCATTGCCCCCGCGGACCAGGATGCGATATTCGAGGAGTTTCATCAATTGAAGGCCGCCGGCAGCGCCAAGGCCGAAGGAACGGGGCTGGGCCTGTCGCTGGTGAAGCGGCTGGTTGAATTGCACGGAGGCCAGATAAGTTTGAAAAGCGCATTGGGGGAAGGGTCGGCGTTTTCCTTCAGCTTGCCGGACCGGCCCCCACCGGCTGGTCTGAAGGACACCTGATGGAGGCACCATTGATTCTGATTGTGGAAGATGACGAGAAAAGCCGGCGCCTGATGCGTGACGTGCTCGAGTGCCAGGGCTATGCCACCATGGAAACCGACCACGCGGAAATCGGCGTTGAGCTGATACGGCGCATCCAGCCCTCGCTGGTGCTGATGGACATTCACCTGCCGGGCATTTCCGGCCTCGACGCCATACGCGAGATTCGCGGCGACGAGCGCATTTGCAATACGCCGGTGATGGCGGTGACGGCCTCGGTGATGGGCAACGTCCGCGAAAAGATATTTGCCGCCGGATTTGACGGTTTCGAACCAAAACCGTTAAATCTTAAGGAGTTTTTGGGTACCATTCGCAAGTTGCTCCCGGCGTGAGGAGCGTCTTCCGCAGAAAGGTTCCATGGCTGCAGCGACGGAGCAGGCAAGACGCATAGAACCGGGCCGGTCGGGCACCGTTCTGGTCGTTGATGATCAGGCAGCCAACGTGCGGTTGCTGGCCGACTTGCTTTCGGTTCATGGCTACTCGGTGCGAACCGCGGTCGATGGCGACGCCTGCCTCGCCTCGGTTGCGGAAGTGGTGCCGGATCTGGTGCTGCTCGATGTGATTTTGCCCGGGATGGACGGCTTTGAAGTCTGCCGCCGGTTGCGCGCCGACTCCCGTCACCACATGTTGCCGATTGTGATGGTCACCTCGCTCGATCCCTTCCAGGAACGCGCCAAGGGCCTGGAAGCCGGGGCTGACGATTTTCTGTCCAAGCCGATACATGCACCGGAACTGCTGGCCAGGGTCCGTTCGCTGCTGCGCGTCAAACATCTGTACGACCGGGTCGAGGCACAGGCCCAGGAACTGGCGGCGTGGAATGTCACGCTGGAGTTGCGCGTCGCCAGCGAAGTTGCCAAGAACGAGCAGCTGACCCGGCTGAAGCGATTTCTCTCCCCGCAACTGGCCGACCTGATCGTGGCCGGCGGTGCGGACGATCCGCTTAAATCGCACCGGCGCGAGATCGCCGTCGTGTATTTCGACCTGCGGGGCTTTACCGCCTTTGCCGACTCCAGCGAGCCGGAGATCGTCATGGAAGCACTGCGTGACTACCATGCGGCCATGGGGCACCTGGTGGAGCAGCATGGCGGCACACTGGAGCGATTCACCGGTGACGGCATGGTCGTGTTCTTCAATGATCCCGTTCCCATTCCGGATCCCGCGCAGCGCGCCGTCGCCATGGCGCTGGCTATGCGCGCGCAGGCTGTCGATATTTCGGCACGCTGGAAAAAGCGTGGTTTCGATCTGGGTGCCGGCATTGGCGTGGCGCTGGGTTATGCCACGCTGGGCGCCATCGGCTATGAAAAGCGCATCGATTACGGTGCCATCGGCACAGTCACCAACCTTGCCGCGCGCCTGTGCGCTGAAGCCGCCGCCGGCGAAATCCTCCTGTCGCAGCGCGTGCACGCCGAGATCGATGGCAATTTTCGTACCGAACCGCTGGGCTCCCTCAGCATCCGCGGCCTGGCACGGCCGCAACTGGCCTATCGCCTGCTGGACGCGCGCACGCGGTCGGTGCGATGAAGCACTCGGTACAGCTGGCGCACATCCGTCAGTTGTGTTGTCTGGGCATACCCGGCCAGATGTTGATGCCGGCATTGCTGCGCGCGCTGCGTCAGTTCGTCAACGCCGACTCGGCCGGTTTCTTCTGGGTCGATGCCAAAGGCGACATGACCAACCTTTACGCCGACCGCATGCTGCCGCCCGGGCTGATGAAGCTGTACTTCGAGCGGCACTATGACGGCCCCGAGTTTCCGTTCCGCCACTCCTTCCTCGAACGTGCTGCGTCGCCCGAGCCGGTGACGTCCGGGAGCCCGACGCCGGAGCTGCTGCGCACCACGTACTACAACGAGATCCTGCGGCATCTTGACGCCCATCACACCATGTACGCGGTGATCCGCGACCAGGGCGACGCGCTGGGCCAGCTGTCCCTGTACCGCACCCGCAATGCGCCGGCGTTCACCGCGGCGGAACGCATCGCCATTCGCGACATTTCCCGGTACATTGCCCATGCCGTCAACCGGCCGGCGGATCTTTCCCGAAGCGAGCAATTTGTCGACAGCGACGACGAAGGCCTGGTGGTGGTCGATGTTGGCGGCACCATCATGCGCGCCACGGCGGCTTCCCTCAACCTGTTGTCGATGGCGACGCGCCGCGAGTTCAATCCGCAAACTTCGCCGTTGCAGGTGGGTGACGCCGCGCCCGACGTCGTGGTGCGCCTGATCGACCGCGTGCGGCAGATCGGCGTCGGTGGCGTGGCTTCTGCGCCCCGCGAGCATTTCGACGGTCCCTGGGGCCGCTTCCTGTTGAGCGCCTACACGCTGGATGATGCGCCGTCGGCCGAGCCCTCGCAGGTGGGCATCCACATCCGCCGCAAGCAGCCGCTGCTGGTGAAATTGGCCGAGGCCATGGGGGCGCTGGAACTGTCGCCGCAACAGCGCGAGGTGGCGCTGCTGCTTGCACAGGGCAAAAGTAACCAGGAGATTGGCGCCGCGCTCCACGTCAGCAACAACACGGCGAGCTATCACATCAAGCAGCTTTTCATGCGTCTGGATGCGCATGATCGCGCGGAAGCGGTGTCGCGATTGCTCGACCGGGCCTAGCCACAGGTGCACCCGCCGCAGCTGGCTCTTGACTAGCGCCGAATTTGGTCTGGCACGCCCGCGTCCTGGGGTATAGTCGCCGGGGTGCCAGCCGCCGCATTGGCGCGCGGCCTCAGGAACAAGGGACATGCTCGACGTACGCACACTGATTGTCGTGCTGGTTTTCAACAGCCTCATCATCGCGGCATCCATGGCGGTGTCGGCCGAGTTCCGCCTGCGCGAGGGCATCGGCAAGTGGACCTGCTCGCTGCTGCTGCAGGCCGTCATGTGGGTTTGCTATGGCATGCGAGGCGACTGGCCGGATGTTGCCACCGTCGTTGTTCCCAATACCCTGTTTGTCATTGGCACCACCTTGCAGGTCTCGGCGACGATTGACTTTTATGGGCGGCGGCTCAATCTGCTATGGCACGTGGTGCCCCCGCTGCTGATTGCCGCCCTGTTCTTTGCGGTGCTGCCCAATCCGATGCAGCAGGCCGTCGCTACCGGAATCGTGCTCGGCGTCAGCATGTTGATTGCGGGAATCGTGGTGAACCGCCTTGCCGACAGCCGGCGGCCGGCCCGGTGGATGCTGGTCGTCGGTTTTCTTGCGGCTGCCACCGCGCTGCTGCTGCGCGCCATTTTCTCGTTCGTTGATCCATCGGCATTGCGCGACTTTCTCGCGCCTTCGCCGATCCAGGTATTCACCCTGCTGGTGTGCCTGGCGGTGATGATTGTCACCTCGGTTGGTTTCATGCTGCTGCACAAGGAGCGGCTCGAAGAGACCGCCCAGCGCCTTGCGGTTACCGACCCGCTCACCGGCGCATTCAATCGTCGCACCTTCCTCGAGCTTGCCAGCAAGGAAATTGCCCGCAGCCAGCGCATGCAGACCGCCATGTCGCTGCTGATGCTGGACCTGGATCACTTCAAGCTCATCAATGACAAGTACGGCCATCCGGCGGGCGACGAGGTACTCAGGCGGGTGGTGGATGCGTTGCAAACTTGCCTGCGGCGCGAAGACTTGCTGGTGCGTTACGGCGGCGAGGAATTTTCCATTCTGCTGCCGAACGTATCGCTGGACCAGGCCATGCTGCTGGCCGAACGCGCGCGGCAGGCTGTGGAAAAACTGGCCATCACCATTCAGGGCCGCAATCTTGCCGTCACCATCAGCCTCGGTGCGGCCGCGCTACGGCGCGGCCCGGAGGACAACATCAAGCTGCTGGTCGCGCGCGCCGACGAAGCGCTGTATTCCGCCAAGAAGGCCGGGCGCAATCGCGTCGTCGCGTATCCCGAGAATTCGACCATTGCGCTACTGGTCAAAACCCACAAGCGCGTGGAAAACTGATAGCACAGAGGGCCAAAAGTCCAGCATTGGCGGGCTTCTCCGGACAGAAATGCTCTGCGAGGCCCGCCAATGCTGGTGTTTGCTCGAAGATAGTTCAGGCGTCCGTGTGCTTGTCAGCCAGCACCGGCTCGGCGCCACCGCCGCTGCCGTGATGCTGGTGGGCTTCATGGGCGGCCAGTGTTTCGGCCTGGGCATTGCGCAGGAACCAGGCCTGGGCTTTGCTGCCCCAGGTGTCGAAGTAGGAATAAAGCACCGGCACCACCACCAGCGTCATGACGGTGGAGGTGATGATCCCGCCGATCACCGCATGTGCCATGGGCGATTGCTGCTCGGAACCCGCGCCAAAAGCCAGCGCCAGCGGCAACATGCCGCCGATCATCGCCGCCGTGGTCATGAGAATGGGGCGCAGCCGAACCTGTCCGGCCGCGAAGATGGCGTCGTCGCGCGACATGCCTTCACGCCGCCCGTGGTTGGTGAAATCCACCAGCAGGATCGCGTTCTTGGTGACCAGGCCCATGAGCATGATGAAACCGATCACCGAGAACAGGTTCAGCGTGGACTTGAACATCAGCAGTGACAGGAACACGCCGATCAGCGACAGCGGCAGCGAGGCCATGATGGCGATCGGCTGCAGGAAGCTGCCGAACTGCGAAGCGAGGATCAGGTAGATAAAGATTACGGCGAGGCTCAGCGCAGCGACCGCATAACCCATCGATTCCGCCATTTCCTGCGCCTGGCCACCGAACTGAAACTGGTAACCCGGCGGCAGCTGGATGGTCGCAAGCGCTTTGCGTACCTCGCTGGAGACTTCGCCGGAGGTCTGGCTGGACGCGACGCCGTACCAGACCTGCACGAGGCGTTGCAGGTTGCGGCGCTCGATCTGGCGCTCGGCGAGCGAAGGCTTGAAGTCGGCGATCTGCCGCAGCGGCACCATGCGCGGGCTGCCGTCGGCATTCACTCCGGAAGTCGGAACGTAGATCTTGTCGAGGTCCGGAACACCGGTGCGGCCGGCTTGCGGCAAACGTACGAGGATCTGGTGGTTCTCGCCGTCGGGGCCCTCCCACTGGCCCGCATCTTCGCCGGCGATCATGGCGCGGGTGGTGCTCACCACCGACGACATCGACACGCCCAGGTCACTGGCCAGTTCACGATTGACGATGATGTCGAGCGTCGGACTGGTCGGCTTGTAGGAGCTTTCGATGTCGGTGGTGCCCTTGATCGCTTTGACGCGGGCCACCACGTCCTGCGAAATCCGGTCGAGCTCGCGAATGTCGGGTCCCATCACGAAGATGGTCTGGCGATTCCAGCCGACGCGCACCTCCAGGCCCGCGATGGTGGAAAGGCGCTTGCGGATGGCGTCGTCAACCTCTTGCTTGCTGCGGCGCTTCTGTTCGAGCGCCACGCCGACTTTGCCTGCCACCGCCACCATCCAGGCCGGATAGCCCGCGTCTTTCTCAGTCAGTTCCAGCCCATACCAGGCGCCATTTTTCCAGACATTGCGGGAGATGCGCTTGATCTCCGGAAATTCCTGCAGCGCCGCCTCGACCTGCAGCGACTTGCCCTTGGCGTATTGGTACGACGAGCCGATGGGCGTCTGGATCATCGCGTTGCTCCAGTTTTCGTCGGTCTCCGGCACGAACTCTGAGCCGAGGAACGGCACCAGCGCAAAGCTGCCGAAAAAGGTGAGGGCGGCCACCCACAGCACGATGCCGCGGTTGCGGATGGTGGCCGGCTTTATTTTGAGATGTCCACGTTGGAATCCCATCATGACGAAATCGATCAGTGTCAGCTTGGGCAACCAAATCCGTGCTGTCTTCAGGTGCGAGCGCTTGAAGCCGGATCGTGCGTACGCAACCAGTGTCGGCACTGGCATCGAAATCGGCCGGTACTCGGGCCGGAAAGCCCAGCGCAGGACCTTGTCGTACTTCAGGTGCAGCCAGTCCATCATCGCCGCCTGCTTGTCGAGCAGCCACTTGATGGGACCGACCTTGTTGATGAATGAGGGCGGATCGTGCCAGATCGCCGAGAGCATCGGGTCGAGGGTGAACGAGACAAACAACGACACCAGCACCGCCACCGTGACGGCGATGCCGAACTGGAAGAAGAACTTGCCGATGATGCCGCCCATGAATGCCACCGGCAGAAACACGGCAACGATGGTGAAGGTCGTCGCCATCACCGCCAGGCCGATCTCCGAGGTCGCTTCCAGCGAGGCTTGCACGTGACTCTTGCCCATCGCCAGGTGCCGGACGATGTTCTCGCGCACCACGATGGCATCGTCGATCAGGATGCCGATCGACAGCGACAGCGCCATCAAGGTGAGGAAGTTGATGGTAAAGCCGAATGCATACAGGGCAATGAAGGTTGCCAGTACCGAGATGGGGATGGTGAGACCGGTGATGACCGTCGAGCGCCAGGAGTGCAGGAACAGGAACACGATGAGCACCGTGAGGCCCGCGCCCTCGAGAATGGTGTGCTTGACGTTGTCCACGCCACGCTTGATGAATTTCGACTGGTCGAAGGTGATGTCCAGCATCAGGTCCGGCGGCAGCGCCTTCTTCAGCGTCTCGATGTTCTTGCGAATCGATTCCGCGGCTTCGATGGAATTCGCGCCGCGGGTTTTGCGGATCTCGATCGAGATGCCGCGGGTGCTGTTATTGGTCGACAGCGAAGTTTCCTCGCGCTCGGTGTCGCGCACGCTCGCTATCATGCCCAGCGTTACCGGGGTGTTGCCGCCGGCTGCGCCACTGCCGCCATTGCCACGACGTGCAACGATCACGCGCTCGAACTCGGCCGCGTCCTTGAACTTGCCCTGCACCCGCACCAGGCGCTCGGTGCGCTCGCCCACCAGGAAGCCCGCCGCCTGGTTCTGGTTCTGGCTGCGGATGGCGGCCACCACCTGATCGACACTGATGCCATAGGCATTCATTTTTTCCGGGCTGAGGTAAACCGCCATTTCGCGTTGCACGTCGCCGGAGATATCGATGGTGCCGACACCGTAGGAACCCTGCAGGCGTTTCACCACCAGCTGATCGGTCAGGTCGGAGAGCTCACGCAGGCTGCGCGCCGGGCTCTTCATCGACAGGTACATGATGGGCTGGTCGTTGTCGTTGTCGGCGCGCGTCACGGTCGGCTCGCCCACGTCCTTGTTGAAACTGCGGCGCACGCCGGCGACCTTGTCGCGCACATCCTGCACGGCGGTCTTTACATCGACGCTCAGTTCAAACTCGACCATCACCCGCGAGAAACCTTCGCGCGAAAACGAACGGATGCTCTTGATGCCGCTGACCGTGTTCACCGCCTCTTCAATGGGGCGGGAAACATCCTGCATGACGGCCTCCGACGACGCGCCAGGATAGGAGGTGGTCACCTGCACGAATGGAATGGTGATGTCGGGCATCTGGTCGACCGACAGTCGCTGGTAGGCAAACAGGCCCATCACCATGAGTGCCACCATCATCATGGTGGCGAACACGGGATTCTTGACGCTGACTTCGGTAATCTTCATGTTTTCATCCTCGCGATGAGGTCGCGTTGGCGCCGCTGGCGGCAGCGCTGCATTGCCTGCCGGTTGTCAAGTTGCGATGGCCGAATTGCTTGCCCGGACATCGGGGCTGCGTAGGGGTTGCTATTTGACGGCGCTGGCGGTGGCGGGCGTGCCGGCGTCGGCACTGATTGCCGCGCCCGCCGGGCCGCGCACGATGACGCTGGCGCCGTGCTTGAGGCCGTCGGCTTTCACTGCGATGACTTGCGCGCCGGGATCGAGGCCTTCGCGGATCTCGACCAGGCCTAGCTCGGCGCTGCGGCTGCCGGGGATCACCGGCTTGCGCTCGACCTTGCCGTTCTTGACCGCGAACACAAACGACTGGCCACCCTCCGTGATCACCGAGGCGATGGGCACGGCGTTTACCGCGCTGCGGCTGGCAGCCGCGAGCGTGCCATTGGCGAACATGCCGCCCTTGAGCGCGCCGTCGCTGTTCGGTAGTGAAACAAAAATCGAAATCGACCTCGACCCGGCCTCGGCCGAAGGATTGATGCGTTCCACCTTGCCCTTGAACTGGCGCTCGGCAAAGCCGTCGACTGCGAAGGCGATTTCCTGCCCGACCTTGACGCTGGGGATGTCGCTGACCGGTACCGGTGCTTCGAGTTCCATGCGGCTCAGGTCGACGACATGAATAACCGGGGCATCCGGGGTGACTTTCTCGCCGACGTTGACCACGCGCTTGGCGATGATGCCGGCGAACGGGGCGCGGATCCGCGCATCGGCCAGCGCGCGCTCAGTGATGGCGGCCTGGGCGACCGCGGATTTGTAGTTCGCTTCGGCGACTTCAGCGCTGTTGGCGACGCTGTCAAACGCCGTCTGGGAGATGAAGTTCTTGCTCAGCAACTGGCGGTTGTTCTGTTCATTCTTGCGGGCAAGGTCGAGTTTGGCGCGGCTCTCGGCAACCATCGCGGTCTGGGAGTCGTGACGCGCTTTCAGATCGGCCGTATCGATGGAAACCAGCACTTGGCCGGCGGCCACGCGGTCCCCTTCGCGCACATGCACCTGGGAAACTTCGCCGGAAACCTTGGCTTTCACCATTGCCTGCAACACCGGCCGCACGGAACCCGAGACCGGGATCACCAGGCCCATGTTGCGCGGACTCAGGTTGGCCACGTCGTTGGCGGCAAACTCAAAGATCTTGTCGGCATTCGGTTTTTTTTCCTCTTTCTTCGCCGACGTCACGCGCCAGGCAACCAGGGAGCCGATGACGAGTGCTGCAGTCAGGCCGGCGACCGTGACTTTGACCCAGCCGCGCTTGCGACGGTCAGTGGGTTCGATGGAGGCGGTGGAAAGTGCGGTCATGATGGTCTTCTCTCGAGTGAACAGCGCCCAGTGCGGCCGTTGCGACTTTGCGCTGCGAAGCGCCCAAGCACCATTTCGACGCGATCAAATGCGGAAACGGATTTACCGGGCGCGGTGCGCGCCGACGAAGTGCAGGTCAGCGTGGCATTCTTGTTGGGGCGTAAGGTAACAGTTTGTACCCGCGCTGACTGTCACGGAATGTGGCAGAAACGCGAATGCGGGATGCGTGCCGGATTCCACTGGGAGACCGCGATTTCCAGCAGCGCGGCGGGTTGTTGCGCCCGTGTCGCGGCAATCACCGGCTGACCGAGAAATTGCAATGCGCGATTCAGCACGTCGCAGCCTGCCTCGTCATCCACGGCAGGAGCCAGGGTCTGTTTGGACAGTTTCTGGCCCGCGGCATTGACCGCGACCGGGATGTGCAGGTAGGCCGGTTCGGGTAGGCCGAGCAGGTGCTGCAGGAATATCTGTCGCGGTGTGGACTCGAGCAGGTCCGCGCCGCGCACCACGTCGGTAACGGCCTGGTCGGCGTCATCGACCACCACCGCCAGCTGGTAGGCGAACAGGTGATCCCGCCTCCGCAGGACAAAATCGCCAATTTCCTCAGAGATCCGCTGCGAAATCATTCCCTGCACCCGGTCGTTGAACTGGGTGATGCCAGGGCGCGTGCGAATGCGCACGGCGTTCCCGGTGGTGGCAAGTCGTTTGTTGCGACAGGTACCCGGGTAGATCGGGCCATCAGCACCGCTGAACGCCGAGTCTGCGATTTCGCGACGCGAGCACCCGCAGGCGTAGGTCCAACCCGCCGCCTGCAGGCGATCCAGTGCCGCCTGGTAGCGCGCCGTGCGCTGGCTCTGCACCAGGATGTCGCCGTCCCACTGGAAGCCAAATCGTTCCAGGGTTCGCGGGATTTGCCGCGCAAATTCCTCGTGGCAACGCGTGCGGTCCACGTCCTCCATGCGCAGCAGCCAGCGGCCGCCCGCCGCGCGTGCATCGAGAAAGCTGGCCAGGCACGCGACCAATGAACCGAAGTGCAGCGGGCCGGTCGGTGAGGGCGCAAAGCGGCCGGTGTAGGTCGTGCTAGGCTCGCTGGTCAATTGCATTCCCCCGCGCCGTGATCTATCGCATTGCAAGCCCCGAAGACTGGCAACAGGCGACACACACCGGTTGGTTCGCGAGCGCCGACCTTGTGGCGGAGGGCTTCATCCACGCTTCCGAGCAATCGCAGGTGCTGCGTACCGCGCACAAATACTATCGCGGCAGGCGTGGCCTGCTGCTGCTGGAAATCGACGATGATGCGCTTGGCGCAAAGCTCGTGCGCGAGGATCTCACCGGAACCGGCGTGGTGTTTCCGCATGTGTATGGGGCCATTCCCCTGACGGCGATCCGGCGTCATTTCGCGTTTGATCCTGATATCAGCGGTGTGTTCTCGCTGCCGGCGGCGCTGTCGACTTGATGCCATGCGAGGCGGGCGCGAACCGGCACCGATTCGAGGCGGTGTATGAACCAGCGCAAGGCTTTGCCGGTGCGGCTGGGGCGCCAGGCGATGACCGCGTCGCCTGCCGGCTTCGGAATCTCGACGGGCAGGATGACAAGACGGCCTGCCGCTACTTCTGCTTCCGCCAGCGGCGCTGGCAGAAAACCTACGCCGAGGCCCGCCACATGCGCGGCCAGTTTTGCCGCCATGTTGGGCAGAGTGAGCACATCCTGACCGCCCAGCAGCCCGACGGTTCTGGGGGGCAGGTGGCGCGAGGAATCGGCCACGCTGACCGCCCGGTATTTGGCGATCGATGCTTGCGAAAGCGGTATCGGCTCGGCGTGAATGGGGTGCCCGGGTGCGGCCACAAACGCGAACGGCAGGCGCCCCAGGGGCAGGGTGGCGACGGCCAGGCCGGAAGGCGGATCGCCGGACGCGCCGATCACCAGGTCGGCGCGCTCGTCGGCCAGCGCGTCCCAGTCACCGCCGAGCACTTCCGCCAGCACCTTGATGCGGGTGGTGGTTTCCTCCCGGTAAAACTCCTCGATCAACGGAAACAGCCGCTCCGGGCCGATCACCGTGTCGACGGCAATTCTTAACTCGGTTTCCCAGCCGGTTGCCACTTGCTGGATGCGGCATTCCAGGTCGGCTGCGGCACGTAGCAGCCGCCGGCCCTCGCTGAGCAACTCGTGCCCGGCTGCGGTGAGTTGGGCGCGGTGCCCGCGCCGGTCAAACAGCAGCACGTCCAGATCCTGCTCGAGTTGTTGGATGGCGTAGGTAAGCGCCGACGGAACGCGGTTCAATTCACGCGCAGCGGCCGCAAAAGAACCCTTGCGGTCAATCGCATCCAGGACCTGCAAGCCGTCCAGCGTCAAGCGCATAGTCAAAATATTTGAATGAATTGATGAGAATTATCCGCTTGTTTTCTTGCAGATACAACGCCAACATAGGGCTACATATGGCAAAGACCCTCCAAAAGGATATTCAAAATGATTGAACTACGAAAAGGCAGTGATCGCGGCTATGCCGACCATGGCTGGCTGAAGAGCTTCCACAGTTTTTCCTTCGCGGATTATTACGACCCCAAGCACATGGGCTTTGGCCCGCTGCGAGTCATAAACGAAGACCGCGTCGCCGCCGGAATGGGATTCGGTACCCATGGCCATCGAGACATGGAAATCATCAGCTACGTGCTCGACGGCGCGCTGGCGCACAAGGACAGCATGGGCAACGGTTCGGCCATCCGGCCCGGGGACGTGCAACG
Organism: Usitatibacteraceae bacterium; assembly: GCA_044229235.1. GTDB lineage: Bacteria > Pseudomonadota > Gammaproteobacteria > Burkholderiales > Usitatibacteraceae > UKL13-2. The sequence goes on along the minus strand of JBGATH010000003.1, from coordinate 134,554 downwards.
CATGAGCGCGGGCACCGGCGTGACCCACAGCGAGTTCAACCATTCGCGGGATGGCGTCACGCATTTCCTGCAAATCTGGATCCAGCCCAATGTGAACGGCATTGCGCCGTCCTACGAAGAAAAGCATTTCGACGCCAATTCGAAACGTGGCGTGCTGCGCTTGATCGCCTCACCCGACGGTCGCGAGGGGTCGGTGCTGATTCACCAGGATGCCTGTGTCTACGCCGCCCTGCTGGACGGCGATGAAACCGCCACGCAGACGATAGCCGCGAACCGGCTGGGTTACGTGCATGTGGCGCGCGGCAGCATCGACGTCAACGGTCAGCGGCTCGAGGCGGGCGATGCGCTGAAGTTGTCGGGCGGCGGCGCCATTGAATTGCGCGCCGGTCGTGATGCAGAAGTACTTTTCTTTGACCTTCCTATTTGATCCGGAGCACACCATGCAAACCAATCTGCAGCACACCACCGCGCTGGTCGGGCGCATTTTACTGGCGTTGATCTTCATCGTTTCCGGCTTCAGCAAACTCACCGGTTTCGAGGGGACCGCAGGCTACATCGCCTCCAAGGGCCTGCCGCTGCCGCAACTGATGGCGGCGGGTGCGATTGCGGTGGAACTGCTGGGCGGGTTGATGATCGCGATCGGCTTCAAGGCCCGCTGGGCGGCGCTGGCGACCTTTCTGTTCATCATTCCGACCACGCTGATCTTCCACAATCCCGCCGGGCTGGATGGTGCTGCCGCACAGGGCCAGTTCATTCACTTGATGAAAAACGTTTCCATTATGGGCGGCATGCTGTTGGTATTTGCCTTTGGCCCGGGCAAGTTTAGCGTGGACAGGGAATAGCCGCAGTCAACCCGAGCGGACCGCAATGGAGAATTCGCATGAGAAACATTGAACGCATCATCACCTCGCAAGTGGCGCCGGTCGGCACGTTTACCGTGCGCCGGGCGCTGCCGGATCACGATCGACGCTCGGTGGGCCCGTGGGTGTTTCTGGACCATTTCGGCCCGTTCCGCATCAAACCGGGTGAAGATGGTGTCGGCCCACACCCGCATGCCGGCATCGAGACCGTCACCTATCTGCTCTCCGGACGCAACCGCCACCGGGATTCCGCGGGGCACGAAGGTATCGTCTCGGCCGGCGGTGCGCAGTGGATGACCGCTGGACGGGGCATCATTCATGCCGAAGCCTCGCTGGCTGAATGCGCAGCGGAAATGACGCTGCACGGGATTCAATTGTGGACGACGCTGCCACGTGCCCTGAAGCTGATCGAGCCGCGTTACCAGCGCATTGCCGCGGAGAACATCCCGGCGGTGACACTGCCGGGTGCCGAAGTACGCGTGGTGGCGGGCAACTTCGGGGCCGCAGCCGGCCCGGCCGACGTGCTGATGCCGTTGTTGCTCTGGCATGTGCAGTTGCAGCCGGGTGCGTCGCTTACCGCACAGGTTCCGGCGGGCTTTGAGGTGGGGGCCTATGTGATCAGCGGTGAGGCGAACATGGGTGCAGAGCTCGCGTCCACCGGCCAATTGGCGGTATTTGACGACGCGGATGGCGACATCGGGCTCGACAATGCCGGCGCGGTTGTCGCGGATATACTCGTGCTCGGCGGCGCGCCCGCCGAAGGTCCGCTGGTGTTTCACGGCCCGTTCGTCATGAATTCCGTGGAGCAGATTCGCACCGCCGAACGGGCTTACCACACCGGAAAAATGGGCGCGCTGGCGGAGAACTGATCGCGTCTGTTGCTGCACATATCCCCAACCACGGAGTTGTCATGACCACCGCAAACATCCTGGCCTTTGCCGGCAGTTCGAGAAAAGAATCGTGGAACCGCAAGGTCCTGGAAGTGGCCGTGTCCGGCGCGCGCGATGCGGGTGCAGACGTGACCGTGGCGAACCTCGCCGATTTCCCGATGCCCTTGTACAACGCCGACTGGCACCAGGAAAACGGCGTGCCGCCCGGCATGCTTGAACTGCGCAAGCTGATGATGGCGGCCAACGGCATCCTGATCGCGAGCCCAGAATACAACACCTCGATTACGCCGCTCCTGAAGAACACCATCGACTGGCTGTCGCAGGACGTGGAAGGCGTCAGCGGCAATGCGCCGTTCGCGGGAAAGATCGGCGGACTGATGGGGGCATCCAATGGCGCCTTCGGTACCATCCGCGCGTTGCCGCATGTGTCGTACATTCTGTCCAATCTTGGCGTTTTCATGCTGCCGGTGGTGGCGGTACCCGGCGTGGCCGCAACGTTTGATGCGGCCGGCGTCATGACCAACGAGCGCACGAAAAAAATGTTGCGCGGGCTTGGTGAGCGCCTCACGCACACCATCGTCAAGCTGGGATGATGCAGCCGGGCCGATAGAGCGGCCCTATCAGGTCGATGCGAACTTTTAATTGGCGGGCGGCGTTGCAATCGGCCAAACTGTCATCAAATCAGCAGTAGCGGCGCCGGGTGCGCGTCCGATCTGGCAACCTTATCACCGACTCTTCAACCATTTCAGGAACCTGCATGGCCACCATCGAACTCACCAAGGAAAACTTCAACGCCACCATCGAGAACAACGATGTGGTCATCGTCGACTTCTGGGCGCCCTGGTGCGGTCCCTGCCGCATGTTCGCGCCGACGTTCGAAGCGGTATCTGAACAGTACCCCGGTGTTGTATTCGCCAAGCTGAATACCGAGGACCAGCAGGAACTGGCCGCGGAGTTCAATATCCGGTCGATACCGACCTTGATGGTGTTCCGGGAAAAAGTCATCATCTTTTCGCAGGCCGGCATGCTGCCGAAGGCGGCCTTCGAACAGGTGGTGCAAAAGTCCCTGGAAATTGACATGGCCAAAGTTCACCAGGAAATTGCCGCCCAGGAGAAGCAGACCGCGTAACCAGCAGGTCATTGCCCGCAATTCCAATCGCCCGCGGCAGCGGGCGATTTCATTTAGAGGCCGGCAACCTGGATGCGCCGCATTTGCGATAATGCGTCACTTCAATTTTCCGGTTGGCGCCATGCTCCCATCCTTTGCACCCATGCGCGAGGCATTCCTTGCCGACGAAGCGCAGGTTCTCGAATCGCTGCTTCCGGTCGCCAGGCTTTCGGCAGCAGCGCACACCGAAGCGGATGCGCTGGCGCGAAACCTGGTCGCCGCGGTGCGCGGCCGCCAGCGCGAGCACGCGGGCATGCAGTCGTTCCTGACCCAGTACGACCTGTCGACGCAGGAGGGCGTGCTGCTGATGTGCGTGGCGGAGGCGCTGCTGCGTATTCCAGACGCCGCCACGGCCGACAAACTCATCCGGGACAAGTTTTCACAGGGCGACTGGAAAAAACATCTCGGCGCCTCGGACTCGCTGCTGGTCAATGCCGGCACCTGGGGCATGATGCTCACCGGCAAGCTGGTTGCGCCGACGGTGGAAAGCTTTTCCGATGTCGGCGGCTGGCTGACGCGACTCGCAGGGCGCGCCGGAGAGCCGATTGTGCGCACGGCACTGCGCCAGGGCATGAAACTCATGGCCGAACAGTTCGTCATGGGCCGCACCATCGGCGATGCGCTCAAGCGCGCGACTTCCAGCGATCAGTTGGCCTATCGTCACTCGTACGACATGCTCGGCGAGGCGGCGATGACGGCGGAGGACGCACAGCGCTACTTCAGCGCATATCAACACGCCATTGCCGCGATTGCCGGGGCTGTCGAACCCGGCCAGGACGTGTTCTCCGCACCGGGCATCTCGATCAAGCTTTCCGCGCTGCATCCGCGCTACGAACTGGCCAATCGCGAGCGCGTCATGAAGGAGCTGCTGCCGATGTTGCTGCAGCTGGCCGAGCAGGCGCGCGACGGCGGCATTGGCCTGACTTTTGATGCCGAGGAGACGGAGAGGCTGGAGCTGTCACTGGAATTGCTGGCGGCTGTCTACGGCGATGCGCGTTTCAACGGTTATGAAGGCATTGGCCTGGCGGTGCAGTCCTATCAAAAGCGCGCATTGCAGGTGCTCGACTGGCTCACGGCACTGTCGGAAAAGCACGGGCGCCGCATCATGACGCGGCTGGTCAAGGGCGCCTATTGGGATACGGAAATCAAGCGGGCGCAAATGCAGGGGCTGGCCGGTTATCCGGTGTTCACGCGCAAGGTGAACACCGATGTTTCCTACCTTGCCTGCGCCGCGCGCATGCTGGCGCGCCCGGATGTCTTTTATTGCCAGTTCGCGACGCACAATGCCCACACCGCCGCGACGGTACTGCAGCGCGCCGGCAATCGCACGGATTTTGAATTTCAACGCCTGCACGGCATGGGCATGGAGCTGTATGAAGCGGTGCTGGCACGCGGCGGCGCGCAGGCAAAGGCTGCGTGCCGGGTTTACGCGCCGGTCGGAAGCCACGAGGACCTGCTGCCGTACCTGGTGCGCCGCCTGCTTGAAAACGGCGCCAATTCGTCGTTTGTCAATTTGATCGCCGACCCGGCCGTATCGGTCGATGATGTGGTGGCTGATCCAGTGGCGGTTGTTGAGGGCAGCGCCGACAGGATCAATCGCAAGCTGTTGCTGCCGCGTCAGCTGTTTATGACGCCGGAACCCGAACTCAATGTGCAAAGGCTCAATTCGGCAGGATTCAGCTTCTCCGAAGTGCCGTCAACAGATGCGCTGTTTGCCGACATGGCGCCAACGCTGGCACGTACGGACCTGTCTGCCAAGCCGTTCATTGCCGGCGAGGCGATGCGCGGCGCGCCGGTCGACGCCTTGAGTCCGGTCACGCTGGAAAAGATTGGCGAGGTCGAGGAGGCCGATGCGCAACTGCTGAATCTGGCACTGGATCTGGGTGTGCGCTACATGGAGGCGCCGATGCCGGCCGACGCGCGCGCGGGCGTGCTGGAGCGCGCTGCCGAACTGCTTGAGGCGCGTACCGCCTTTTTCATGGCGCTGTGCTCGCGCGAAGCGGGAAAGACCCTGCCGGACGGTCTGGGAGAGGTGCGGGAGGCCGTCGATTTCTGTCGCTACTACGCGCAGCAAGCACGCAGCCATTTTTCCCGGCCGCATCGCCTGCCCGGCCCAACCGGTGAGAGCAACGCGTTGTACCTGCAGGGTCGCGGCGTGTTTGCCTCGATTTCGCCGTGGAATTTTCCGCTGGCCATTTTCCTCGGCCAGGTTGCGGCAGCGTTCGCCGCCGGCAATGCGGTCGTCGCCAAGCCGGCCGAACAGTCGCCAATCATCGCTTTCGAGACGGTGAAACTGCTGATCGAAGCCGGGATGCCACGCGAAGCCATTGCGCTGCTGCCCGGCCGCGGTGAGGTGATAGGCGCACAGCTTGTTGCGGACCCGCGAATCGCCGGTGTCGCCTTTACCGGCGGCACCAACACCGCGCATGCCATCAACCGCACGCTGGCGACTCGCCACGGGCCGATCATCCCGTTCATTGCCGAAACCGGCGGCCTCAACGCCATGATCGCCGACTCGTCGGCGCTGCCTGAGCAGGTGGTCAACGATGTCATTGCCTCCGCCTTCAATAGTGCTGGCCAGCGATGTTCCGCGTTGCGCATCCTGTGCGTCCAGAAGGACATCGCGCCGCGCATCGAAAAGCTGCTGGCCGGCGCCATGCAGGAATTGCGCGTGGGGGATCCGGCAAGACTGGATACCGATATTGGCCCGGTGATCGACCGCGAGGCCTTCGAGATGCTGGTGGCGCATCGCGAGCGCATGTCGCGCGAGTTCAGACAGATCGGTCAGACGCAGTTGCCGCGCGATATTCCGGCAGGCCATTTCTTTGCGCCCTGCGCATTCGCCATCCCGCGTTTTGACTCGATCAAGAGCGAGGTGTTCGGACCGGTGCTGCATGTATATGCCTTCGAGGCTGCCGAGTTGATGAGTGTGGTGGATGCCATCAACGCCAGCGGATACGGCCTGACCATGGGTATCCACTCGCGCATCGAAGAAACCATTGAGGCGATTCGCCGTCGCGCGCGGGTCGGAAACATTTATGTGAATCGCAACCAGATCGGTGCGGTGGTCGGCGTGCAGCCCTTCGGCGGCGAAGGGCTTTCCGGCACCGGGCCCAAGGCCGGCGGTCCGCATTATCTGTTCCGGTTTGCCAGTGAACGCACCTACACTGTTAACACCGCCGCGGCTGGCGGTAACGCCGCACTGATCGCGAGCTCTGAATAGGACCATGGCATTGAGGTGAAATAACGCCGGCACGCGACCGCGTCCGCCGCTATCATCTGGCTTTCCGGGAGGTTGGTTCGATGCGCATTGGAATGGTGGGTATCTGCTTGCTGTTGTCTGGTTGCGCAAGTTCGGTCGTGCCGGACAAGCCGTTCCACGGCAACCTTGGCCCGTTCCAGTCGGTACAGCCGTTTTCGTTGACGCCGGTCGGTGCCGCCGCACCTGCCGGCTGGGAACCGTGGATTCTCTCGCGCTTCCTGGCGAAGACCAATTACAGCATCGTTGAACAGGATGGCGAGCGTGTTTTGGCGGCACAGGCCAATGTGTCTGCTTCCGGGCTGCTGCAGCCGCTGGCGGTATCTGCGGACGACTACCCGTGGCTGAGCTGGCGGTGGAAAGTGCCACAACTCATCCCCGACGCGGACAATGCCAGTCGTGGCAACGACGATTCGCCGGTAAGGGTCATTGTCGCCTTCGACGGCGACAAGTCGAAATTTGATTTTGAGGATGCGACGCTGGCGCGCACGGTGAAGCTGTTCAGTGGACGCGAAATGCCTTATGCCACCATCCAGTACATCTGGGAGAACCGGCAGCCGCCGGAGACGGTACTCGACAATGCCAAGACTTCGCGCGCAAAGATGCTGGTGGTGGAAAGCGGGCCGGAGCGGGTCGGCAAGTGGCTGCACTTCAAGCGCAATGTGCGCGCCGATTACGAACGCCTGTTCGGCGAGCCGCCGGGGCCGATAATTTTTGTCGGCGTCATGACCGATTCCAACGCCACCGCGTCCAAAGTATCCGCCTACTACGGCGATATCCAGTTTTCGCGCGCGGAGTAAGCGGGCTGTCGTCGCACGCAGGCTACCTGCGGCAGGTCAAAGGTACGCAGTTGCAAACCCGACTATTGGCGGGCTTATTCGGGCAATTCCGGCCTGGAAGGCGCGCCAGTGCTGGGGTTTGGAACTTGATGCTGCCCGGTCAGATCTTCTTCACACCCGGCGGCGAGTGATCGCCTGACATCAGCACCAGCATGCCTTTGCCTTCTTCACGCCAGAAGTCGACGGCGTCCCGGAACAGTTCCACCAGGGTTTCCAACTGGCTTTCATGGTGGCTGGCGAAGGCGTCGGTGTGATCAAAATAGATGACAAATCCTTCGGCATCTATCCCGTCAAACTCGGTGATGCAGTCGTAGAAGGCGTCCCAGTTATTGCCGAAATGCGAGGGAAATTTCATCGCGACGGCGGCATGATTGAAGAATTGTTCCTTCTTTTCAATTTTCTGGCCTTCGAGATGAAAGAAGGCCATTTTCTTCGCGCGCGCCAGCTTGGCAAGCTCCGCAACCGTTGCATGGGACTTCATCCAGAACAACCCGGCAGGGGGATCGGCGTCGAATAGTGGCTTGAGTTCCGGCGAGGACATGTTCGTGTTCCTACTCTTTGATGGACTTGAAAGTGTTGTAGTGGTCACTTGTGTAGTAGCACTCCAGCTGTGCCTTTCCGCCGCAGATGATGCGGCGTGCGCCGCGGTCACGTGAGCCCGGCGTCTTGACGGTGTATTCGCGGTAGTACCCGCGTGGCTGCTTTGGCAGGCGCTGCTCGCGGTTGGAGAATGTGCTGCCATCCTTGGCGGGATAGGGAAACGGGCCGCCCTGGCGAATCAGCGCCAGCGTCTGGCGCCCTTCAGCGGGCAGTTCGGACGCCAGCATGGACTTCTGCCCGGCGCCGGCCGCGCTCCGCTCGAACGCGCCTGCCGGGGGCAGCAGCAAGCCCGCCGCCAAGGCCAGTAGCGCTGCCAGTGAAATTCCGCGAACCAACATGACTGCTCCTCAGGCTATGGGGATTTGCGCGATTTTCTGCGCGATCTTGTCGTTGAACCGGGCCGCGTCGATCACGACGCGCTCGTGCTCGCCGATGGAAATGGTGTCGATGCCATCGTGAGCGCGCACCGAAAACCTCAAGCGGCGGCCATCGACGCTTTCAAGTGTTGCATCGACCGTGACCGTGAGGCCCGGCGGCGTCGCGGCGATATGTGACAGATTGACATGGGTACCCAGGCTTTGTTCCTGCGGCCAGTCCAGGTGTGGTTTGAGCAAGTCCACGCAGGCCCATTCGCAAAGCGCCACCATATAGCCGGTGGCGAACACCCGCGGCATGTCCTGGAAGTCGGTCGCTTCCGGGTAGATGTGCGGAACTGTCTTGTTCTCGGGCACCGTGAAGCGAAAGGTGTGGGTGAGGCCGGCCCGCAGCGAAGGTTTCATGGCTTCGCCGGGCAGTGGGGGCAGCGTTCGGCGTAGAGAATCATATGGTGGTCGCGGATGACAAAGCCGAGTTGCCGCGCGATCCGCTCCTGACGCTTCTCGATCTCGGGATCGTTGAACTCCTCGACGTGTCCGCAGTTCACACAAACAATGTGGTCGTGGTGCGCGCCTTCGTTGAGTTCGAATACCGCCTTGCCGCTTTCGAAATGGTGTCGTATCAACAGCCCGGCCTGCTCGAACTGGGTCAGCACGCGATATACCGTAGCGAGGCCGATATCGGCGTTTTCGTTGAGCAGCAGTTTGAAAACGTCCTCCGCCGACATATGGCGCTGCTTCGAGTTCTGGAACAAGTCCAGCACCTTGAGCCGGGGAAACGTGGCTTTGAGGCCGATATTGCGCAAATCCTTGGATTCAGACATGACGGCGCTGGCAATCAAATGAAATAATCATAAGCGGTTTTTGCGCGACGGTCGTGACACGGAGGGCGATATAATGCGCCTTTGCCGGAAACCGCCGGCAGACTTGGGAATTTACGCATGTTTCGCATCATCAGCTATGCCAGCGCCATTCTGTTCGCCACCATACTTTCCGGCTGCGCCGGCTTCGGCGTGCATCGCATCGACATCCAGCAGGGCAACCTGATCACCCAGGAGCAACTAGCCAAGGTAAAAACCGGCATGAGCCGGCAGGACGTGAAAAATGCACTCGGTACGCCGCTGATGCAGGATGTGTTTCATGCCAATCGCTGGGATTACTACTTCACCAACGAGATGAGCACCAAGTTTGGTCCGTTCGGGCGCGAGTACCAGAAATACCATGTGACCATCCTGTTCGAGAAGGAAGTGGTGGCAAAGATTGAAGGCACGGCCTCGCCCACCGAGATACTGCTGGGCGGCGGCGAGCGGCGTTTCACGCCGAAGTCAGATATCCCGGGCATGCCCGATCCCAAAAAGCAGCCCCAGTAAGATTCATGTCACAACGCCTTGCTATCGCCGGGGCCGGAGGTCGCATGGGGCGGGCGCTGATGGACGCGTGCGGCCAGTTTCCCGACATGTCGATCACGGCGGCGCTTGAACAGGCTTCCAGCCCGCTGATCGGCCACGATGCCGGCGAGTTGTGTGCTTCGGCGCGCGGCGTGACGATTGCAGCCGACGTCCCGGAAGCACTGAAAGCAGCCGACGCATTGATCGATTTCACGCGCCCGGAAGGCACGCTGGCGCATGTTGCCGCCTGCCGCGCCACCGGTGTGAACATGGTGATTGGCACCACCGGCTTCAGCCAGGCGCAGAAGCAGGCGATTGCCGACGCTTCGCGGGACATTGCCATCGTCTTTGCCGCCAACATGAGCATCGGCGTCAACGTTGCGCTCAAGCTGGTGGACATGGCCACCCGGGCGCTGCACGAAAACTACGATATCGAGATCGTCGAAGCGCACCACAAAATGAAGGTGGATGCCCCATCCGGTACCGCGCTGATGCTGGGCGAAGCAGCGGCAGGCGCGATCGGCAAGCCCCTGGCCGACATCGCCGCCTACGCGCGCCATGGCAACACCGGCGAGCGCCGTAAAGGCGATATCGGTTTTGCCGCGATTCGCGGTGGTGACATCGTTGGCGAGCACACCGTCATGTATGCCGGTGAGGGCGAACGCGTGGAAATCCGCCACATCGCCACGTCGCGTACCAACTTTGCTGCCGGCGCCTTGACTGCCGCGCGCTTCCTGGCGGGACGCAAATCCGGCTTGTTCGACATGCAGGACGTGCTGGGCCTGCGCGCCTAGCAGAAAGCCGTGACCGGCCGCCAAGTTTGCCGCAGCGCAGCACTTGCGCTAAAATAGTCTCTTAATCGCGCACCAAAACGCGGGAAAGGTCCTCGGGGCCTTTCCCGTTTTTTGTATGTGCGGCCATTCCGGCCATTCCCGTCCCCTCATCCTCTCGCGGAGTTTCTCGTGGCAAATCCTGTGCCCGCCTTGCTTGTGCTCGCCGATGGTGCGGTGTTCAAGGGCGTTTCCATCGGTCACGACGGCACCGCGACCGGCGAAGTGGTGTTCAACACCGCCATGACCGGCTACCAGGAAATTCTCACCGACCCGTCGTACATGGGGCAGATGGTGACGCTGACCTATCCGCACATCGGCAATACCGGCACCAACGCCGAAGATGCCGAGTCGCGGAAGTGTTACGCGGCCGGCCTCATCATCCGTGATTTGCCGCTACTGCCTTCCAACTGGCGCATGACGGAGACCTTGCCCGCCTACCTGCAGCGCAACGGCGTTGTGGCAATCGCCGACATCGACACGCGCCGCCTGACGCGCCTGATCCGCGAGAAGGGCGCGCAAAATGGCTGCATCCTCGCCGGTGGTCATTCCGAAGCCGATGTACAGCGTGCGCGCGACTTGGCCACAGCGGCGCCGAACATGTCGGGACTGGATCTGGCCAAGGTGGTGAGTTGCACACAGCCCTATGCGTGGAACCAGTCCGTCTGGGCGCTCGGCACCGGCTATGGCACGCAGTCGGAGGCGCGCTTTCATGTCGTCGCCTACGACTACGGCGTGAAACACAACATCCTGCGCATGCTGGCTGAACGAGGCTGCCGCATCACCGTGCTGCCTGCGCAGGCAACCGCCGCCGACGCATTGGCGCTGAAACCGGATGGTGTGTTCCTGTCCAACGGCCCCGGCGACCCCGAGCCTTGCGAATACGCCATCCGGGCCATTCGCGACATCATCGACAGCAACGTTCCGGTTTTCGGCATCTGCCTCGGGCATCAGCTGCTGGCGCTGGCTTCCGGCGCAAAGACCATGAAAATGAAGTTTGGTCACCATGGCGCCAACCATCCGGTACAAGACCTGGATACGGGCAAGGTTTACATCACCAGCCAGAACCACGGCTTTGCCGCCGACGAAAAAACGCTGCCGGCCAATGTGCGCGTCACCCACAAGTCGCTGTTTGACGGCACCTGCCAGGGCATTGAGCGCACCGACAAGAGAGCTTTCAGTTTTCAGGGGCATCCCGAAGCCAGTCCGGGCCCGCACGAGGTTGGTTACCTGTTCGACAGTTTCGTGAAGATGATGGAGAACAACCGTGCCTAAGCGTCAGGACATCAAATCCATCCTCATCATCGGCTCCGGCCCGATCGTCATCGGCCAAGCCTGCGAGTTTGACTATTCGGGCGCACAGGCCTGCAAGGCGCTGCGCGACGAGGGCTACAAGGTCATCCTGATCAACTCCAATCCGGCGACGATCATGACCGACCCGAACATGGCGGACGTGACCTACATCGAGCCGATTACCTGGCGCATCGTCGAAAAGATCATCGAGAAGGAGCGCCCCGACGCGCTGCTGCCGACCATGGGTGGCCAGACTGCGCTCAATTGCGCGCTCGATCTCGCCAGGCATGGCGTGCTGGAAAAATACGGCGTGGAAATGATCGGCGCGACCAAGGAAGCCATCGACAAGGCCGAGGACCGCGAAAAATTCAAGCAGGCCATGACCAAGATCGGCCTGGCCTCTGCGCGTTCGGCCATCGCGCACTCGATGGAAGAGGCGCTGCAGGTGCAGGCCGCCATCGGCTTCCCGGCCATCATTCGCCCCAGCTTTACCATGGGCGGATCAGGCGGCGGCATCGCCTACAACCGCGACGAGTTCATCGAGATCTGTGATCGCGGCCTAGAAGCCTCACCCACGCACGAATTGCTTATCGAAGAATCGCTGCTGGGCTGGAAGGAATTCGAGATGGAAGTCGTTCGCGACAAGAACGACAACTGCATCATCATCTGCTCGATTGAAAACCTCGACCCGATGGGCGTGCATACCGGCGACTCGATCACAGTCGCCCCGGCACAGACGCTGACCGACAAGGAATACCAGATCATGCGCAACGCCTCGCTGGCGGTACTGCGTGAGGTGGGTGTGGAGACAGGCGGATCAAACGTGCAGTTTGCGGTCAATCCCAAGGACGGCCGCATGGTGGTCATCGAAATGAATCCGCGCGTATCGCGTTCCTCGGCACTGGCCTCCAAGGCGACGGGCTTCCCGATCGCCAAGGTGGCCGCCAAGCTGGCGGTCGGCTACACGCTCGATGAACTGAAGAACGATATCACCGGCGGCGCCACGCCGGCCTCGTTCGAGCCTTCCATCGACTACGTCGTGACGAAAGTCCCGCGCTTTGCCTTTGAGAAATTTCCACAGGCGGATGATCGCCTCACCACGCAGATGAAAAGCGTCGGCGAGGTCATGGCCATCGGTCGCAATTTCCAGGAGTCGCTACAGAAAGCCTTGCGCGGCCTCGAGACCGGCGTCGACGGCTTCAACCTCAAGACGGTTGACCCGGAAAAAATCGGCGACGAGCTCGCCTATCCGCGTGGCGAGCGGCTCTGGTACGTCGCGGACGCCTTCGGCATCGGCATGACCGTCGAAGAACTGCACAATTACACCAAGATCGATCCATGGTTCCTCGCGCAGATCAAGGAACTGGTCGACATGGAGCTGGCAGTCGAGAAGAAGACGCTGGACGAGATTGACGCGACCGAGCTTCGTGGACTGAAGCGCAAAGGGTTTTCGGACCGCCGGCTTGCCTACCTCCTGAAAGTCACGGAGGGCGAGATCCGCGCCAGGCGTCATGCCAATGGCATTCGGCCCGTGTACAAGCGCGTGGACACCTGCGCAGCCGAGTTTTCCACCTCGACCGCGTACATGTACTCCAGCTACGACGAGGAATGCGAATCCGAGCCCAGCGATCGCAAAAAAATCATGATCCTCGGTGGTGGTCCAAATCGAATCGGCCAGGGAATTGAGTTCGATTACTGCTGCGTGCACGCTGCGCTGGCACTGCGCGAAGATGGCTATGAAACCATCATGGTCAACTGCAACCCGGAAACCGTGTCCACCGACTACGATACCTCCGACCGCCTGTATTTCGAGCCGCTGACGCTGGAAGATGTGCTGGAGATCGTTGACAAGGAAAAACCGGTCGGTGTGATCGTGCAGTTCGGCGGGCAGACGCCGCTCAAACTGGCGCGCGCGCTGGAGGCCAACGGCGTGCCGATCATCGGCACCACGCCCGATTCAATCGACGTCGCCGAAGACCGCGAACGCTTCCAGAAGCTCATCCACAACCTGGGCTTGCTGCAGCCGCCCAACCGCACCGCCCGCACCAACGATGAAGCCATCATCAAGGCGCGCGAAATCGGCTACCCGCTGGTGGTGCGTCCCAGCTACGTGCTGGGCGGCCGCGCCATGGAAATCATCCACGTTGAATCGGACCTCGAGCGCTACATGCGTGAGGCGGTCAAGGTATCCAACGATTCACCGGTGCTGCTCGACCGCTTCCTGAATGATGCCGTCGAAGTGGACGTGGATGCGGTCAGTGACGGCGAGCAGGTGATGATTGGCGGCATCATGGAGCACATCGAGCAGGCCGGAGTGCATTCCGGCGATTCGGCGTGCTCGCTGCCGCCGTTCTCGTTATCGAAGGAACTGCAGGATGTGCTGCGGGTACAGACCGTGGCCATGGCTAGGGCGCTGAATGTGGTGGGACTCATGAACGTGCAGTTCGCCATTCAGGACATCGATGCGGCCAGCGGCGCTGCGCCGAGGGTGTATGTGCTGGAAGTAAACCCGCGCGCATCGCGCACGGTCCCCTACGTTTCCAAGGCGATTTCGTTGCCACTGGCCAAGATCGCCGCGCGCTGCATGGCCGGCATCAGCCTGAAAAAGCAGGGCGTAAAGGGAGAAGTCATCCCGCCGTACTTCTCAGTCAAGGAAGCGGTATTCCCGTTCATCAAGTTTCCCGGCGTGGATACCATTCTCGGTCCGGAGATGAAATCGACCGGAGAAGTGATGGGTGTGGGCAAGACGTTTGCCGAGGCGTTCGTGAAATCACAGATGGGTGCCGGCATCAAGCTGCCTACCGGCGGCAAGGCGTTTCTCAGCGTCAAGAATGGCGACAAGCCAAAGCTTGAGGAAATCGCCCGCGCACTGCAGGCCATCGGCTTCGGCATTGTTGCGACCAAGGGCACCGCCGCCTACCTGAAGGAACGCGGCATTGCCTGTGATCCGGTCAACAAGGTGCTGGAAGGCCGGCCGCATATCGTCGATATGGTGAAGAATCGCGAGATTTCGCTGATCATCAACACGGTCGAGGAGGACAAGCGTTCGATTCGTGACTCGTGGTCGATTCGCAATGCCGCGCTGCAAGGGCGCATCACCTACTACACGACGATCGCCGGCGCCCGTGCCGCCTGCCTCGGCATGCAACATATCGCCGAGTTGTCGGTCTATGATCTGCAGTCGCTTCACAAGTTGATCGACCTGGCCGCCTGAGGCGGCCAAGCCCGACGGATGTCGCAGGATTTTCCCCATGGCTGCGCCTTGCGTAGCCAACCTTACTTTCCACAGGACTCAACCATGAGCAGTATTGCCAAAGTTCCACTCACCGTTGCCGGCGCCGAAGCGCTGAAGGCCGAATTGCACCGGCTGAAGACCGTGGAGCGACCGGCGGTGATCATCGCCATCGCCGAGGCGCGCGCGCAGGGCGATCTTTCCGAAAACGCGGAATACGATGCCGCCAAGGAAAAGCAGGGCTTTATCGAGGGACGCATCCTCGAACTCGAGGGCAAGCTGTCGAGCGCCCAGATCATCAATCCCGCGTTGCTGGAGGACGATGGTCGCGTCGTGTTCGGCGTGACCGTTGAACTTGAAGCCAGCGAGACCGGCGAAAAAGTGACCTACCAGATCGTTGGCGAAGACGAAGCCGACATCAAGTTCAGCAAGATTTCGTTCTCCTCGCCCATCGCCCGCGCGCTGATCGGCAAGTATGCGGGCGACACCGTGGAGGTACGCGCACCCGGTGGCGTGAGGGACTACGAAATTGTGGACGTGCGCTACCTCTAAGCGGAAAGGGAACTTCGATAAACCGTAGCGAGCGGTCAAAATTCGTGTCGAGGAGCGGACGCGTACGAGAGTACGCAGAGTACCGGAGGCGCGAAGTTTGGCCGCGCAGCAGGTTAATGGAAGTTCCCGAAATGAAGATCAAGCATTGGCGGGCTTCCCCCGGCAATAATCGCCTGGGAGCCGCGCCAATGCTTGAGTTTGCGTACATTCGGCTGATGGTGATGGTGCCCGCATGAGGGTGCTCATGACCGGCAGCGCCGGCCCGAAAGTCGGGCAGTTTGTTGCGGCCGAGCTCGCCATGCGCCACACCCTGACGGGGATGGACATGCAGGCGTCGCCCCTGACGACTCACGTGGCGGACATTACCAGTGTCGAGGACTGGCCGTCGTATCTTGACGGCATCGATGCGGTGGTGCACTTCGCCGCGCTGCACGCGCCGCACCGCGAGACACATTCGCGCGCGCAATTCATCGCGACCAATGTCGATGCGACTGCCCGCCTAGTAGCGGCGGCCAGGGCCGCAGGCGTCAAGCGCTTCATCCTGGCCAGCACCACCTCGGTGTACGGAAAGGCTATGCGCACGCGTGACGCAGCTGCCTGGGTGACGGAGGACCTGATGCCCGAGCCCGAGGATATTTACGACGAGACCAAACTGGCGGCGGAAGCCATCTGCCGCGATGCATTCGGACATGGATTTGTCACGGCCGCGTTGCGGTTCTCGCGATCATTCCCCGAGCCGCCGCATCTGATGGCGCTGTACCGGCTGTATCGCGGTGTCGATGGTCGCGACGTTGCGCAGGCGTTTGGCGATGTGCTTGTCGCGCCGCTGGACAGATTTCATGCATTAAACATTTCCGGCGAGACCCCGTTCCAGCAGGGCGACTGCGATGCGTTGTTCCATGACCCGGTGGCGGTGCTAGAACAGCGTGTGCCGGACTTGATCCGCGCATTCGCGGCGCGCAACTGGCCACTGCCGACATGCATCGACCGGGTTTACGTAACCGAAAAGGCGCGGCAACTGATCGGCTTTGAGCCACGCCACGGCTGGCGTTCGGTCGTCGAGACCGAACGCGGCGCCAGCTGAGTCGCTAGCGCGGTTTGCGGCGCGCACGGCCCGCAGCCGCGCTCTCTTCCTGCTGCCGCGTGAGGCGCGGTGTTTTCTTCCTGGGTGGCGGCAATGCGGCTTTGGCGCGCGCCTTCGTCAACTCGGGATTCTCCCGCCAGATGACCAGAATCTTGCCGATGTGCTGCACCGGTGCGGCATGCAGCGCGTTGCAGATCTCGTCGAGCCAGACGCTGCGCTCGCTGCGTTCGTCGTTGAACGCGCGAATCTTGATCAGCTCATGCGCCTTGAGGCTGCGATCAATTTCGCGGATCACCGCCGAGGTCAGGCCCTGGTCGCCGATCAGCACGACCGGGTCCAGCGCGTGGGCGCGGGCTTTCAGGGCTTTGCGCTCGATGGGGGATAATGTGATTTTCATCCGACGATTATACGATTCATGGCACATGCCCGCCCCAAGAACAGCCGCGACTGGGTCAAGCGACACTTGAGCGACCCCTACGTGAAACGCTCACAGGAGCAGGGTTTTCGTTCGCGCTCGGTGTACAAACTGTCGGAGATCGATGCCAGCGAGCGCCTGATCCAGCCCGGAATGGTGGTGGTCGATCTCGGTTCTGCGCCGGGCGGCTGGTCGCAGTGGTCGATCAAGAAAGTTGGCGCGCGCGGCAAGGTGGTGGCCATTGACCTGCTCGACATGGAGCCGGTGGCAGGCGTGAATTTCATCAAGGCCGATTTTTCATCGCCGCAGGGACTTGACGCCGTGGTACAGGCCATCGGTGGTGAAAGCGCGAAGGTCGACCTTGTCATTTCCGACATGGCCCCAAATTTAACCGGTATCGTCATCACCGATCAGGCGAGGCTTTTCACGCTGGGTGAACTTGCGATGGAATTTGCGGTCAAGTTCTTGAAACCAAACGGGGTTTTTCTGGTCAAGGTATTCCAGGGCAGCGGCTTTGAGGCCTATGTGAAGCTGATGCGGGAAAACTTCAAATCGGTCGCGGCCAAGAAACCGGAAGCGTCGCGCGACGAAAGCCGTGAAACTTACTTGCTGGCCAAGCAGCCGAAGATCTCAAGCGGTTGAATTCAAACGACTAAATCAGGCGTTTGGTGTAGCATGAACAGTTCTGGCAACAATTTGATGAAGCGTCGGTGTAGGTAAGCGTTGCAGGCAGTCGCGGGACGGACGTCCCTGTCAATTGAGGAAATCGAGTGAATAATCTGGTGAAGAACATAGGTGTCTGGCTGATCATCATCATCGTGCTGATGATGGTGTTCCTGCAGGTATCCAACAAAGGCGGTAGTCGCAACGATATGGACTATTCGACCATGATGCAGGAAGCCAAGTCAGGCAACGTCGAAAAGGTGCGCATGGAAGGCGCGCGCACCGCCAAGGTGTACACCCGCGACAACAAGGTCTATACCACCTATACGCCCGGCGACGTGTTCATGTGGGACGACTTGCGCAAGGCCGGCGTGAAAATTGAAGCCAAGCCGGAAGAAGAGCAGTCGCTGCTCATGTCGATCTTCATTTCATGGTTCCCGATGTTGCTGCTCATCGGCGTATGGCTGTACTTCATGCGCCAGATGCAGGGCGGCGGTCGCGGCGGCGCATTTTCGTTCGGCAAGAGCCGCGCGAAGATGCTTGACGAAGGCAACAACCAGGTCACCTTTGCCGATGTTGCCGGCTGCGACGAAGCCAAGGAAGAGGTTTCGGAACTTGTCGATTTCCTGCGCGATCCCTCGAAATTCCAGAAACTCGGCGGGCGCATTCCGCGTGGCGTGCTGATGGTCGGCTCGCCAGGTACCGGCAAGACGTTGCTGGCGCGTGCTATCGCCGGTGAAGCCAAAGTGCCGTTCTTCTCGATCTCCGGTTCCGACTTTGTGGAAATGTTCGTCGGTGTCGGTGCCGCGCGCGTACGCGACATGTTCGAGCAGGCCAAAAAGAATTCTCCATGCATCGTCTTCATCGATGAAATCGATGCGGTCGGCCGCCAGCGCGGCGCCGGCCTCGGTGGTGGCAATGATGAGCGTGAGCAAACCCTCAACCAGATGCTGGTGGAGATGGATGGCTTCGAAGCCTCGGTCGGTGTGATCGTTATCGCCGCGACCAACCGCCCGGACGTACTCGACCCGGCGCTGTTGCGCCCGGGCCGTTTTGACCGCCAGGTGGTGGTGCCGCTGCCCGACATCCGCGGCCGTGAGCAGATTCTCAATGTGCACATGCGCAAGGTTCCCATTGCCCCCGACGTGGTCGCCGAAACGATTGCACGCGGCACGCCGGGCATGTCGGGTGCCGATCTGGCCAACCTCGTGAACGAAGCAGCGTTGTTTGCCGCGCGCAGCAGCAAGCGCCTGGTGGATATGGAGGATTTCGAACGCGCCAAGGACAAGATCCTCATGGGATCCGAACGGCGCTCGATGGTGATGCCTGAAGAAGAGCGTCGCAATACGGCTTACCACGAGTCGGGTCACGCTATTCTTGGTTACATGCTCCCCAAGAGCGACCCGGTGCACAAGGTGTCGATCATCCCGCGAGGACGTGCGCTGGGCGTGACCGTCCAGTTGCCCGAGCAGGATCGCTATGCCTATGACCGCGAATACCTGCTGAATCGCATCGCGGTGTTGTTCGGCGGACGCATTGCCGAAGAAGTGTTCATGAACCAGATGACCACTGGCGCCTCCAATGACTTCGAGCGGGCCACGCAAATCGCCCGCGACATGGTCACGCGTTACGGCATGTCGGATGTGCTGGGCACGATGGTGTACGCGGAAAACGAAGGCGAGGTGTTTCTCGGCCGGTCGGTGACACGCCAGACCAATGTCTCCGAAGAAACCATGCGCAAGGTCGATGCCGAGATTCGCCGCATCATCGACGAGCAATACACGCTGGCGCGGAAATTGATCGAGGAAAACCGCGACAAGATCGAAGCCATGACTCAGGCGTTGCTGAAGTTTGAAACCATCGATGCCGACCAGATCAAGGACATCATGGAAGGTCGCGATCCACGCGAGCCCAAGCCTTCGCAAATGCCCTTCAAGCCGAAACGCGACGGCGATGGTGGTGCCGGTGGCGCGCCGGCCGTGAAATCGGAACCGGCTCACGAAGGCAGCGACTGATCGCTTTGCGGCTGAAGTCCGGCAACAGCTAGAATGGGCGGCCTTGGGCCGCCCTTTTTCTTTGCCCAACGCCCTTGCTTCCTTTGCCGCCCCTCTCAATTCGGACGAGCTGAACTTGACTGACATTCGCTGCGGAAAATACCGCCTTCCCACCAGTCGCCCATTGCTGATGGGCATCGTCAATGTCAC
The DNA here is from genome assembly GCA_044229235.1 of Usitatibacteraceae bacterium. Taxonomy (GTDB): domain Bacteria; phylum Pseudomonadota; class Gammaproteobacteria; order Burkholderiales; family Usitatibacteraceae; genus UKL13-2. The sequence goes on along the minus strand of JBGATH010000003.1, from coordinate 114,903 downwards.
GCCGGATTCATTTTCCGATGGCGGGAAGTTTTCCCAGCGCGATCGCGCCATCGAGCATGCCGAGCGGCTGATCGATGCCGGCGCGGACATCATCGACATCGGCGGTGAATCGACCCGACCCGGCGCGGCGCCGACAAGCATCGAGCAGGAACTGGCGCGCGTGCTGCCGGTGCTGGAAGGCATCATTGATGCCGGTGTGCCGGTCTCGGTCGATACGCAAAAAAGCGAAGTGATGCGTGTCGCCATTGCCGCCGGCGCATCCATGATCAACGATGTCAACGCCTTGCAGGCCGATGGGGCACTGGCAACCTGTGCGGCGTCTGACGTCGCAGTCTGCCTGATGCACAAGCAGGGTACGCCTGCCGACATGCAGGACGATCCGTACTATGAGAATGTGCTTGCCGAGGTGTCGGCGTTTCTCGACCAGCGCACGGCCGCCTGCCGTGGGGCGGGCATCGCGGCAGACCGGATTGTCATCGATCCGGGATTCGGCTTCGGCAAGACCGTGGCCCACAACTTCACGTTGCTGCGCGATTTGAAGGCGCTCACCAGTCTCGGTTACCCGGTGCTGGCCGGGCTGTCGCGCAAATCATCGCTGGGCGCCGTGACCAGCCGTCCGGTGGAGGACCGGCTCGCCGCAAGTCTCGCAGCGGCGCTTCTTGCCGCGCAAAATGGTGCGACAATCCTGCGCGTGCACGACGTGCGGGAAACTGTTGACGTATTGAAAGTCTGGCAAGCAATGCGCAAGAACTAGCAAACTCCAGCATTGGCGAGCCTTTCGGAGCAAAAATGGCCGGAAAGCCGCGCTAGTGCTTGACTTTTTCGTACTAGTGCCGGTAATCCGGGTAAGAAAGAAAAACAATGGCTCGCAAGTATTTTGGCACTGATGGTGTCCGTGGTCGTGTCGGGGAAGCGCCCATCACGCCGGACTTCGTACTCAAGCTCGGTTTTGCCGCCGGCTGCGTGCTGGCGCAGGATCGCGCCCACAACCGAGCCCGTCCGACCGTAATCATCGGCAAGGACACGCGCATTTCCGGCTACATGCTGGAGAGCGCGCTGGAAGCGGGTTTGTGCGCGGCCGGCGTGGACGTCATCCTGGTCGGTCCGATGCCCACCCCCGGTGTGGCCTACCTGACCCGTGCCCTGCGCCTGTCTGCGGGCGTGATGATTTCCGCATCCCACAATCCGTTCGACGACAACGGCATCAAGTTCTTCTCGGCCGACGGCCTCAAGCTGCCCGACGACACCGAACACGAGATCGAGGCGCTGCTGGAAAAGCCGCTGGTCACGCTGCAGTCGATCAACCTGGGCAAAGTTCGGCGGATTGAGGATGCCGGCGGCCGCTACATCGAATTCTGCAAAAGCACGTTCCCGCGCCAGCTCGATTTGCGCGGCATGAAACTGGTGGTGGACTGCGCCAACGGCGCGGCCTGGGACATCGCGCCGCACGTGTTCCGCGAACTGGGGGCCACGGTGATCGCCATCGGCAACCAGCCGGACGGTACCAATATCAACGACGGCGTGGGAGCCACCCATCCGCAGGCCATGTGCGCTGCGGTGAAGGAGCACGGCGCGGATTTCGGCATCGCGCTCGACGGTGACGCCGATCGCCTCGCCATGTGCGACGCCGACGGCACGCTCTACGACGGCGACCAGCTGCTGTATGCCATGGTGAAGGATCGCCACGCGCGCGGCGTGTTCCGTGGTGGCGTCGCCGGCACGCTGATGACCAATCTTGCATTCGAGCAACAGATGAATCGCCTCGGCATACCATTCGCGCGCGCCAAGGTAGGTGACCGCTACGTGCTGGAAATGCTCAAGGAACGCGGCTGGGAATGTGGCGGCGAGAATTCCGGGCACCTGCTGTGCCTGGAAAAGCATTCGACCGGGGATGGCACGATTTCGGCCTTGTTGATCCTCGGCGCGCTGCGGCGTGTCGAACGCAGCCTCGCGGAATTTACCGCTGAATTGAAACTGTTCCCGCAGGTTCTGGAAAACGTCCGGCTTGGCACCCGCTTTGACTTCGCCGGCAGTGCGGCGGTGCAGGCGGCCGTGAAGCAGGCGGAAGCTGAGTTGGCCGGTGACGGCCGGGTCTTGCTGCGCGCATCCGGTACCGAACCGGTGATACGCGTAATGGTTGAGGGGCGCGACGGTGCACTGGTCAAGACACTTGCGGTGCGTATTGCGGAGGTGATTCGCAAGGTTGCCGCGGCGTAGTCCTGCCATGTGCAGCGCGCGACCCATCGCTGCTTGAAGGTTCCGCGAATGTTTGATGGCCGTTGCAAGACATCTCCCGGTAATTCGCCTTGCAGAATGATGCGTGTGGGTTTTCCGCGAGCCGTTGCAGGATGTCGATCGCTTATCGGTTACCGGACAGGAGGACGCGAACGTGTCGGGAGGTCAGGAGGGGCAGATAATCGCGCAGCTTGGCTCCGTGCTGCAGCGCCTGTAGTTCCAGCTCGTAAACCGCCTTGACGGTGTGAAAATCAACCTTGAGATCGTCGGCAAGCTCCTGCATGGCACGTAGGTGGTGCAGTTGCTCGGCTGTGGTCGCGTTTTGCATGATTTCCCCTTCGGGTTGACGTAACCCGGGCGATTGACGCAGGCAAGTATGCATCCGCCCGTTGGCAGGACATTGCGACGCATCAAGGGTCGCCAATGTTTGTTGCTTGCGGGTAGCGGCGCTTACCCGAAGACCTGCCGGAAAGGGCCTCGACGAAGCCTCATTGGACTAATCGACCAGACTTTCTGAGGTAGGCGATATCGACAAAGCGTGACCCACGGTCGTTCGCTTTGTCGAAGGATATCGTCATGCCCTCAAGATCGAGCCGTTTGCCCTGCGCCAGGGACTTCGCAATGTTTGTCCGGTTGAGGTCGCCGCCGGTCATGCCCAACGCCCGAACAAGTGCCTTGGCGGCCATGAACCCCTCCAAGGTCAGGTGCGAGGGCGGTTCGTCGCGATACTTCGCCATGAGGCTAAGGTGTTCTGATTGCAGGCGCGTGGTGCTTGCCAGCGGGTTGGGCACCACCTGCGTCAACATGGTTCCCGCAGCCGCGTCGGCCTTGGCTAGTTCCAGCAAAGTACGATGGTTGACCATCGACAGCCCGACTATGTTCGTCCCCGTTTCGAGGATTCGCATTCGCTTCACGAATTCCGCCGTAGCGATGGTATCGGCGGCAACGATGACCACCTGTGCCTGACTCTTGATGACGCTGCGGACCACGGTATCGAGGCCGCTGAGGGATGGCGAAACCGCAAAGGTGCCGTTCAGCTGCTTGTTGCGAGCCTGCAGTTGCGCTTTGATTTCTTTCGCGAGTTCGACGCCAAAGCCGGTATCGATATGCACTACAACGAACTGATTCACGTAGAGCTGGCTGAAGTGCTGAATGATGTGCCGCACTTCATCCTTGTAGCTGGGACGGACAAAGATGATATTGTCGCCGGCGTTGCCAACTTCCGCCCCCGACAATGGCGCAAACAGTGCGATTCCGGCGTTACGGAAAGTGGGGTCCCGGGATAACTGCACAATGCTGTCGTCGCCGATGTAACCGAACAGCAGATCCACCTTTTCCTTGTCGATGAAGTCGCGGGTGAGGTTGACAGCGGTCGCGGCGTTACCGCCGTCGTCCTTTACAACCAGCGACAGCTTTCGGCCGTTGATCCCGCCGCGTGCGTTGACATGATCAAAGTAAGTGCGGGCGCCGGCAATGTAGTCCTTGCCGAGATCGGCATTGATGCCGAATTCATCGACCAGCATGCCGATGCGGATATCGGCGGCGTGAGAACAGGACGGGGACATCATCAGGCCGGCGGCAAAAGTCAGCAGGAGTCGGGCGAGGCGTGGCATGCGGATTCGATTGGAATTTGTCGGAACCATGACTTATAGCCGCCACATATGACGCCGGCATGACGGCCTGGCCAAATTGAAAATGCCCGGCAACACCGGGCATTTTCTTGAACTGCCGACGGCGTACTCAGCGCACGCTCATCCAAACCGTCCGGTGATGTAGTCCTCGGTTTCCTTGCGCTTCGGCTTGATGAAAATTTCGTCTGTCACCCCGAACTCCATCATTTCGCCGAGGTACATGTACGCGGTGAAATCCGAGACACGCGCCGCCTGTTGCATGTTGTGCGTGACGATGGCGATGGTGTAGTCGGATTTGAGTTCGTGCAGCAACTCTTCGACTTTGGCCGTTGAAATCGGATCCAGGGCCGAGGTGGGCTCATCCAGCAGCAGCACTTCCGGCTTGACGGCGACGCCGCGCGCGATGCAGAGGCGCTGCTGCTGGCCGCCGGACAACGACAGGCCGCTCTGCGACAGTTTGTCCTTGACCTCATCCCACAGCGCGGCCTTTTTGATCGCCCACTCCACGCGTTCATCCATTTCTGCCTTGGACAGGTTTTCGTAGAGCTTTACACCAAACGCGATGTTGTCGTAGATCGACATGGGAAACGGCGTGGGTTTCTGGAACACCATGCCGACCTTGGCGCGCAACAGATTCAGGTCCTGCGATTTGTCGAGGGTGTTCCTGCCGTTGAGCACGATCTGGCCCTCGGCGCGCTGGCCGGGATACAGGTCGTACATGCGATTGAAGGTGCGCAGCAACGTCGATTTTCCACAGCCGGAAGGACCAATGAAAGCGGTCACGTGGCGTTCGGCTATGTCGAGGTTGATATTCTTCAGGCCCTGAAAGCTGCCGTAGAAGAAATTCAGGTTCTTCACGCTGATCTTGGCCGGTGGATTGAGCTGGCTAGTTTCGGTATTCATCGAGTCGGCGTGTCCGGAGTTTTATTGTTTCTGTTGGGCGAAAATCGTGCGGGCAAGAATATTCAGACCAAGCACGGAGACCGTAATGAGCAGGGCGCCGGCCCAAGCCAGCGACTGCCAGTTCTCAAACGGGCTCATGGCAAATTGAAAGATCACCACGGGCAGATTCGCCATCGGCGCGTTCATGTCCAGCGACCAGAACTGGTTATTGAGCGCGGTGAAAAGCAAGGGTGCCGTCTCGCCGCTGATTCGCGCCACCGCGAGCAGGATGCCGGTCATCACGCCACCGCCCACTGCGCGCAGTGCGACACTCATGGTCACTTTCCACTGTGGAGCTCCGAGCGCCGCCGCGGCTTCCCGCAGGCTGGCGGGCACCAGCCTCAGCATGTTCTCGGTGGTGCGCACCACCACCGGCACGGCCAGCAGCGACAACGCCATGGTGCCGGCCCAGCCGGAAAAATGCTGCACGTTTGCCACATAGACGGTGTAGATGAACAGCCCGATGACGATGGAGGGGGCCGACAGCAGGATGTCGTTGATGAACCGCGTGGTGGGGCCTACCCAGCCGCGATTGCCGTACTCGGCGAGGTAGACTCCGGCCAGAATGCCGATCGGCGTGGCGATGAATGTTGCGCAGCCGACCATCATGACGCTGCCGAAGATGGCATTGGCCAGCCCGCCTTCGCTCCCCGGAGGCGGCGTCATCTGCGTAAAGATGGCCATGCTCAGCCCGCCGAAACCGCGCGCAAACAGCACCCAGAGAATCCACGCCAGGAACAGCATGCCGGTGGCCATGGCAGCCATGGCCAGCACCAGTGCGATGCGGTTGATCAGCAACCGTTTCCGGTAAATGGCGTTGGAGGTGGCAGCGCTCATGTCTTGGTTCCCTCGCCCTTCTCAAGCTTCAGCAGCATCAGCTTGGCGCAGGTCAATACGACGAACGTGATCAGGAACAGCACCAGGCCCAGTGAAATCAAGGAGGCGACATGCAGGTCCTTGCTGGCTTCCGCAAACTCGTTGGCCAATGTCGAAGCGATGCTGTTGCCGGGCTCGAACATGGACGCGCTCATTCGGTGCGCGTTGCCAATGACAAACGTGACTGCCATCGTTTCGCCGAGAGCCCGACCAAGGCCGAGCATGACGCCGCCGATGACACCGACCCTGGTGTATGGCAATACGATATTGCGCACCACCTCCCAAGTGGTGGCGCCTAGTCCATAGGCCGACTCTTTCAATACCGGCGGCACGACCTCGAATACATCGCGCATGACAGAGGCGATAAACGGGATGATCATTACCGCCAGAATGATGCCGGCAGCCAGCATGCCGATCCCCATTGGTGCACCATTCACCAATGCGCCGAGCACGGGCACATGCCCGAGGGTGGCCTGCAAGGCAGGCTGGATATAGTCGCCGAATACCGGTGCGAACACGAACAAACCCCACATGCCGTAGATGATGCTGGGAATGCCCGCGAGCAGCTCGACCGCAGTCCCCAGCGGCCGCTTCAGCCACGCCGGGCACAGCTCGGTGAGAAAGATCGCGATTCCGAAACTTACGGGCACGCCGAACAGCAGGGCGATGAATGATGTCACCACCGTGCCATAAATGGCATTGGCGGCTCCATATTCACTCGTGACGGGATTCCACTGGGTGCTGGTCAGGAAACCGGGGCCAAACTTCTCAAACGCCGGATAGGCACCGATCAACAACGAGCCAATAATTGCCCCGAGCAGCGCCAGCACAAGCAACGCAAAAAAAAGTGTGGACTGGCGAAACAGAGCGTCTTGCCACTTTTGCTGGGAAAGTTTTTTGGCCAGCATGGCGGCAAGCCTGGCTTCTTCTTCGGCGGTCGTCACGTGCTTTTCCCTCTGATTGCGGATGATGGCGTTGCCGGACATTGAATTCATGGCATCCGTTACGGGTAGTTTACGCAAACGGGCCGCCGGGCGTTTGCCCGACGGCCCTGCGGAGCAAGTGCCCGATTACTTCCAGATGGCCTGGCCGCTGGCGTTCTTCACTTCCTTGCGCCATGCGTCTTCAATCAGCTTTACCACCGGCGCCGGCATCGGCACATAGTCCATGTCGCTGGCCAGCTTCTGACCGTTCTTCAACGCCCATTCAAAGAAGCGCAGCACTTCAGCGCCCTTGGCGGCGTCTGCCTGCGACTTGTAGATCAGGATGAACGAAGCGCCGGTGATCGGCCAGCTGTCCTTGCCCGGCTCATTCGTCAGGATCTCGTAAAAGCCCGGTGCCTTGGCCCAGTCGGCGTATGCGGCTGCGGCCTGGAATTGCGGATCATCCGGCTGCACGAAATGGCCGTCCCTGTTCTTCAGCTGTGTATGGCTCATCTTGTTCTTTTTGGCATACGCAAATTCCACGTAACCGATCGAGCCCTTGATGCGTTGCACGTAGGCAGAAACGCCTTCGTTGCCCTTGCCGCCCACACCTTCCGGCCACGCCACGGAGGCATCTGCACCCACTTTGGCTTTCCAGTCCGGGCTCACCTTGGACAGGTAGTCCGTGAACAGGAAAGTCGTGCCCGATCCGTCGGAGCGACGAACGACCGTGATCGGGTCATTGGGCAGCTTTACGCCGGGATTCAGGTCGACGATGGCCTTGTCGCCCCAGTTCTTGATCTTGCCCAGGTAGATGTCGGCCAGAACCGTTCCGGTCAGTTTCATTTCGCCTGGCTTCACGCCTTCGATGTTCACGATCGGCACGACGCCGCCCATGATCGCGGGAAACTGCATCAGGCCCGACTTGTTCAGTTCTTCGAGCGTCAGCGGCTTGTCTGAAGCACCAAAGTCAACTGTTTTGGCCTGAATCTGCTTGATGCCACCGCCCGAACCGATCGACTGGTAGTTCATGCCCACGCCGGTTTTGGCCTTGTAGGCTTCCGCCCACTTGGCATAAATCGGATAGGGGAAGGTAGCGCCTGCGCCAGTGATATCGGCTGCAAGCGCGCTGGCCGACATTGCCCCGAACAGGGCGACGCCGGTAAGTAATTTGCGAATTGACATGAAATGCTCCATGGCTGGGTTAAAAGTACCTTTATGCGGATCACAGGATAAATCGTGCATATGACGCCAATGTGACAGCGCCCTCACCGCTCCTGGGTCGCCGCCACAATGCTGTCATGCGCGAATGCTAGGGTGCCGCGTTATGGACCTAATCCTCTGGCGCCACGCCGACGCTGCGGAAGTCAAAAGCCCCAGCGACCCGGACGTGGCGCGGCGGCTCACCAGCAAAGGGCGCAAGCAGGCCGAGGCGATGGCCAAGTGGCTGGACCGCCACCTGCCCGATTCAGCAAGGGTATTGGTGAGTCCTGCACGACGCGCACAAGAGACTGCCGAGGCGCTGGGCCGCAAAATTGTCACCATTCATGAGATCGGCGTAGGCGCTCCGGCGGCGAGTCTGCTAATTGCCGCTGGGTGGCCGGATAACCGTCACCCCGTGGTGATTGTCGGGCACCAGCCGGCTCTTGGAAGGGTGGCATCGCTCCTGCTGTTCGGTGTGGAGCAGGATCTAAGCATGCGCAAGGCATCAATCTGGTGGCTAACTAACCGGTCGCGCAAGGATATGGGTGATTCTCAAGCCACGCTCACACTGCGTGCGGCGGTGTGTCCCGATTACCTGTAGGCAAGGACGGCACCATCGCCGGCGCCAGGTCTTGAGCGATGACCGACTGCATTCTCATGCTATTTGCCACGAGTTGCTGACCCAGTGTGGACAAATGTGCAATCACTGCAAAATCCGGCGCGTCGCAGTAAAGCTGCACCTTCAGTCCCGCGTCCGACAGGCTGGCCGAAAAGCAGTTGTCGTGGTCGCTCATCGTACCGACAAAGAACGGCCAATTGGTCACGAGGCGCTCAACCGTTTCATCCACCAAACCCGTCCAACGTGCGTCCGTAGCGGCCAGGACATACCGCGCGCGAAATGCGCTGCGGCCGACAGGTAACGCGACGGCATCGATGTAAAACGCCGCCTTGCGCCTGACACCCGGGCTGAACGCCCCGGCCAGCCTGGCGAGAGCACCTACAATAGCGCGCACCGCCGCCAGTTGCACCAGTTCAAAGGCCTTTCTGTCGTGAAGGGTCCAGACGTATGTCTCGACGCGCGGAGAGTGCGCCAGGAAAACCAGCTTCGGCGTGGATGAACTGCTGCTGTGATCCGCGTCGTAGTGGATGCACCAGGCCACGCCCCCGGCCGACACACCGCGAATGCGGTAATGGATGTCGCCTTCGATCAGGCCATCGTAAGTCCAGCCGCGCGCGCGGGCGCTTGCTTCGCGCTCGATTTTGCGGCGCGCCTCGATGTCACGGCGCTGCTTGCCGCCGCCGTAGTTACTCCACCAGCGGCTCCAGACAGCGACGCCAGACAACAGCAGCGCCGAGGCAAGCATGACCAGGATTGTGTTTTGCATGCTGTGAGCCTAGCGTGCAAGTATGACGGCTAAGTTTCAGCCGATCCGTGCCAGGTACACGGCGGCGATCAAATATTTCAGAAAAAATACCGTATATACCGTTTGCCAATCTGCGCGTACCATGCCAGCATGTCCGGATGATGACAAGCCAAGTGTTTATCTGGTGGGTACTGCTCTGCGGAGTGGCTGCCTTCAATGTGCTGGCGTGGACCGCGTCTGCTGCGGTCCTGTCGCGGCGGCGCAAGGCATTCGCGCAGGAGGAATACGCGACACGCCGCCTGCAGCTCCTGCTTTCGGCGGGCTACGTACTCGGTTGTGGATTCAGGTCGATCCTGCCGGTCTATGACATTCCGCGCCTTTGCCTGTTCGACACGTTTCTCTCAAGCGTCATCGTCGGTCGCTCGGTAGCCACGTTTGCGGAACTCTGCTTTGCCGCCCAATGGGCGCTGCTGTTGCGCGAAATCGCGCGTGCCCATGGTGGCGTGGGTACGCGTCGCGCGGCGCTGGCCGTGGTCCCGCTCATCGCCGTTGCCGAAGGTTTTTCCTGGTATTCCGTTCTTACCACCTCCAATATCGGCCATGTCGTCGAAGAGAGTATCTGGGGGCTGACAGCCTGCCTGCTGGTCGGCAGCATGTTTGTTCTCTGGCGGCGCTGCAATGCGGCGTTGCGCCCGATGCTGGCGCTGTGGTGCGGCGCGGGCATTTTCTACATCGGTTACATGTTCATGGCCGACGTGCCGATGTACTTCACACGCTGGCTGGCCGACGAGGCCAATGGTCGTGCATATCTGTCGGTGGTGCAGGGCTTGGCCGATGCCGCGCAGCGCCGCGTGGTGTCCCACCACTGGCAAGATTGGGCTAATGAAGTCACATGGATGTCGCTGTATTTCAGCGTGGCCGTATGGCTCAGCATTGCGCTGGTGCACGCGCCAGTGATGGCGCGCAGCAGCAATGCACCTGAAACACGCAGCCGGCTTTCGTTGCCTGGGCGCCCCCTCCACGCCGCGCAGTGAGCAACGGCGTGGTTGCCGGCACGGTTCTTCAACGTGCCGGCCAAAGCTTCACCAAACTGACAAGTTCCTCAGCCAGCATTTGTACGGCCTGCAGGGCGGTCGGGCTCTGTGTTGCGGACGGGACCGGCGTTGCGCCGACCCCGCCTCCCGCGTGGACAATGTTGCTGTCTGTCAGTGCCAGCCAACCAAGCGCCGGCCTTGACCGCTAGCCTTTGTGCTTCTTGCCAGGGCGGCCGGTCTTGACCGACGGCACAGCCTCCAGAGCCGACTTGAACGCGGCATCGTTCAGCGCCGACAGCACGCGCAATCCGGCGCGCAGCAGTTCGCTCTTCTTCACTTCGCGCGCACCGGCCAGGGCGCGCGCCTTCAACTGACCGATCAGCGCGTAGTCCGCCGCCGGCATGTTGAAGCTATCCCGTACGGTCTTTTCCCTCTTGGCGGAAACTTTGTCGCTTTTTACTTTTGTCTTGGTAGATGACTTCGCAGACGGCTTGACCTTGGCCGCGGTCTTGACTGCGGGGGCTTTCGCGGCGGGGGCTGCTGCGACCGGCTTCTTCACAGCGGGCTTGGCCGCAGGCTTCTTTGTGGCGGACTTGGTGGCGGGCGTGGTGGTTCTGACTGCTTTGGACATGATTTCTCCGGATAATGCACCTCGAATCAAGGCGCGAAAACAGTATACACCGTATACACCAATCGAGTCGAGCGCTTGCCGATCTGTGAAGGCGACCGAGTTGGCCGATCAGTTTTCAGCGCCAGCCAGGCATGCTGGCAGCACAGTTCACCGTGTTGCGCCGGTCCGATCGTAGGGGCAAAGGGTGGCAAAGCGAAACTCAAGCACCGGCGCGGCGTTCAGGCCAGAAGTGGCTGAAGAGCCGCGCCAGATGGCGTTCCAGGTGTAATGTTTCAATAGGTTGTTCACCTGGCCGATTCGGAGAAACTGGTGTTTCCAGACAACAGAAACTCCGGGGAACGACCAGATGAACATACACAAGAATGCCAGATTAACGGTGCACGGGCGAGTGCACGTGAATGAACTGTCATCGTGGCTGGGCGTGGGTTCGGCAGCCGCTGCATTGGGCGTCAGCACACGCACGGCGAGCAAGTGGCGACGGCGTTTTCGCGAAGGGGGCTTGGCCGCTTTGCCGGATCGCAGCAGTCGGCCACATCACAGCCCAGCCTGGCTTGGCTCACGCCTGACCCGGTGGGTGCGCCGCCTGCGCCGGTGGTGTCATTGGACGATGAGAAGGATCGCGCGGGCGCTTGAGATCAGTCTGACCAGCGTCTGGCGCATCTGTGCTGCCGTCGGCTTGTCGCGGCTGCGGCCACCGGCCGAGCCGATCAAGCGCTATGAGCGCGACCAGCCTGGCGAACTACTGCATATGGACACGAAAAAGCTGATGTGCATTGGTGGGCGCGGCAGTGGCTATGAAGTCATGCACGTGGCCATCGACGATCACAGCCGGGTGGCCTTCGTGCAAATCCTGCCGGATGAAACCAAGTTCAGTGCCATCGCCTTTCTCAAGGCGGCTGTCGACTATTTTGAGCGCCAGCGGGTGCACATCCAACGCCTGCTAACCGACAACGGCTCCGCCTATTGGTCGCGAGACTTTGCCGCCGCCTGTACCGAACTGGACATCAAGCAGCGCTTTACCCGACCTTACCGGCCCCAGACCAACGGCAAGGCAGAGCGATTCATCCAAACTTGCCTGCGCGAGTGGGTGCGGGTAAGACGCTACGCCACCAACCAGGATCGAACCAAGGCGCTCAAGCCTTGGCTCAAGTACTACAACAATGAACGACCGCATTCAGCCCTAAACTACCTACCACCAGCTTCGCGATTGCCGAACAACGTGCTGAAACACAACATCCAGGTATTTGTCACAGATTGAAAGCGTAATGCGGTTTGCGCGGGCACAGCAATTGAGATTGGGTTAGTTTTTGCCACAGCCCGACGCGCCGGGAGTCCCCGTTGGAAGTCGAAAGCGCTCGACGCCATCAACCAGGCAACCGCATCAGGCGCTCACCCATGCGAATGCCTTTGCCTTCCACGATACCGTCAGCCAGCGCAAAGCCGCTAGGTGCAATGACGATGATGGTGGAACCGTGCTGGAACCAGCCCATCTCGTCGCCCTTGTCGAAATTCGCCTCGCAGTGGATGCGATTCGGCCCTTTGTACTTGAGGTGCAGCAGCACATCGATAAAATGAAACCGCATGCTGGCGACGAGAATCGCCGCCACCGGCACCAGCAGCAGGCGCTGGCTGGTGCCTGGTATTTCCAGGCGCACCACCGCGCGTTCATTCTTGCAGAACAGGTTTTCCACGCGCTTAAGGGCAATCGGGTTTACGTTCCAGGTGTCGCCAGAAATGTAGTCCACCTGTTGCACGCGGCAATCCAGCGGCGCATGAAAGCGATGGTACATGCTGGAGGTGATGCGGATGGTGGCGTAGGTGCCGTTGCGATACTGCATCACCAATTCTGGATCACTCAGCAGATCCAGCAATGTGTAGGGAAAGCCCTTGGCCTGCAGGATGCGCACACCGTCGATGGCCCCGCAGGCGCCGACGATGCCATCACAGGGGCTGGTCAGTGACGCGGGGTCGGGATCAACCGGCCGCATGCCGGGTTTGAGCGCGCGGATGAAGCAGTCGTGCAGGCTGTCAAAGCTGGATTGTTGCGCCTCCTCCAGGTGGAGGTCGGCGAAGCGTCGCCAGATGCCAAGCGACAGATCACGCACCAGCGGTTGTTTGATCTGGCTGAACCAGCCCATGAATCGCGTGAACAGAATGCGCGGCACCCGGTTCGTCAGCAGGAAATTGAGCCGCTCCTGGCGCATCAGCTGATGAAAGGTATTGCGAAGCGTCATGAGCATGTCATCTGACTCCGGTATCTAGGTGCGGTTGCGCTGTGTCGCCGTCATGGCTGCGGCGGCGGCGCGTGCGATGCACAACACACTCGCGGGGAAATATGGAACTTCTGCTGGGATGGACCGCATTGGGAGCCGCGTCGATCGCGGTGCTGCCCAAACTGAAGGCGCGTATTGAACTGTCGCGCGCCAAACATCGCTCGCTGGCGGGTCACTCGAAAATGTCGAGACAAATCGCGAAATGGGTGCCCTACTACGAGTACGACGATGTCACCGTTTTTCGCGCTGATGACGCGCCCGAAGAAATTGCGGCCAAACGTCGCATCGGTTTCGAGCGACTGGCCGTTTACTATGCTGAGCAATTCACTACCAGCGCGCACTTGACGTCGAACGCTGCAGAGACCATTTCCGACCTGCAGTTCACGGCCCAGTACCGTGTACCGTTCCAGTTCAGCCGCTATGTGCGCGAGCGACTCAAGGGCGGCTCGTTCGTTCAAGAGTCCGCCGGCGTGATGGTGACCGACCTGGACGGAAACCGGTTCTATGACCTCACGGGTTCCTACGGTGTCAACGTGTTTGGTTACGACGTCTATAAAACCTGCATCGAACGCGGTGCCGCGCGTGTCTGGAAGCTGGGTCCGGTACTGGGCGCCTATCACCCGCTGGTGGCGAAAAATGTCACTCGCCTGTTGCAGGTTTCGGGAATGGACGAGGTGTCGTTTCACATGTCCGGTACCGAGGCAGTGATGCAGGCAGTGCGATTGGCGCGGTATCACACCAACCGGTCTCATCTGGTGCGATTCTGCGGTGCTTATCACGGCTGGTGGGGCGATGTGCAGCCAGGTATTGGTAACCCGCAACCGGCGCGTGACACGTATACCCTCAAGGAGATGGATGAACGCTCGCTGAAGGTCCTGGCGACTCGTCGCGACATTGCCTGTGTCTTGATCAACCCGTTGCAGGCATTGCATCCGAATGCAAGCGCCCCTGGCGATTCTTCTTTGCTCGACAGTTCGCGTCACGCCGAATTCGATCGGCCCGCCTATGCAGCCTGGCTGCGGAAGTTGCGAGAAATCTGCACCGAGCGCGGCATCGCGTTGATCTTCGATGAGGTATTCGTCGGCTTCCGGCTGGCGCGCGGCGGTGCTCAGGAATACTTTGGCGTCCATGCCGACTTGGTGACCTACGGCAAGACGTTGGGCGGCGGATTGCCGGTCGGCGTGGTCTGCGGCAAGCGCAACTGGATGAAGCGCTTTCGCGATGACCGCCCGACGGACATTTGCTTCGCGCGCGGCACCTTCAATTCTCACCCCTACGTGATGGGTGCGATGGATGCTTTTCTCGACTATCTGGACACACCCGGAGTGACCAGGATCTATGCCGGTGTGGATCGCATCTGGCGCCAGCGTGCTGAGGAATTCAACCGGCGCATGCGCGCCGAGGACCTGCCCGTGCAGGTCGCCAACCTGTCGTCGATCTGGACGGTGCTTTACACGGCGCCGAGCCGTTACAACTGGATGCTGCAGTACTACTTGCGTGCCGAAGGGCTGGCTTTGAGCTGGGTCGGCACCGGGCGCCTGATCTTCAGCCTCAATTACTCGGATGCCGACTTCGAGGCCGTGTGTGAGCGCTTCGTGCAAGCGGCCCGGACGATGAAAGCCGATGGCTGGTGGTGGCACGATGGCCGTCTCACCAACAAGATCATCAAGCGCCGGGTGCTGCGGGAGTTGATCGCGCATCGCTTTGGGTAAGTAGGCTGGAGGTGCTTGCCGGCAGCGGGGAACTTCCGCCGCATTGAATTGCCTGATGGAAACGTGTTGTTTGGGGCGGCGCCACTGCCGCGCATGTGGCAGTGGCGACTCAGGCGGTCTTCGGGATCGAGACGCCTGGTGGCGGGCGCGCGGTCGGTTACTAGCGCTTCGCCACGCCCGGATCCATCAGCTCGCCGCGCAACAGGTGCATGGGCGCGCGATGGTAGAGGTAGATGTCGTGGAACGGGTCCGTGAGGATCTTTGTGAACCACACAATGCCGGTTTGAATATCGCGCAGAAAGAACAGGTGCACGGTGCGAAACAGCAAGCCGCCGACGCCAACGGCGATCCACAGCAGGCCGATGTTGTTGGCGTAACCCATCGCGTCGATCGGCTGCGGGAACAGGCCATTTACCGTCGGGTCAGCCAGCAGCATCAGCGGCGAAAGCGCCCAGATCACCATCAGCACGATTTTGCGCTGCAGGTTGTAGCCGACCTTGATCTCTTCCTTGTGCTCGTGAGTGGCGTCGTTAATATGGTCGTAGCCCTTCGGCTCGAAAAAGAAGTGGCCGGACTGCCGGGTCAGCATGCCGACCAGCCAGCACACCAGCGCGGCCAAGGCCGGTGCGTAGAACAACAAGACATAGCCGACGACGAAACTGCAGGCGCTGATCAGGTGCAGGGACTGGTTGATCCGGCTGTGGTGGTAGTAGCGATGGTCGTCCCAGCGCTGCTCCTTGAGTGCTTCCAAGAATCCGCTCATCGGTCTCTCCTGTGGGGTGTGTGAAGGTGAAATACCGGTGACGGTCAGGCGGCCGTCGCATGACAGGTATAGCGCGACTCGATGACAGAACGATGAAAGCCGCCGCGATGCGCTGACGCGAAACTGCCACGCAATCGACACGGAAAGGTCACGCAGGTTTGCTTAAGTCTCGGTCAATGCCAACCGGCTTGCGAACAGGGAGACCCACATGACAACAATCGCCACGGCCAAAGTGGATTTTCACCTGCATTCCTATGCGTCCAACGTGACGGACTACTACGCGGCCAACACGTTTGCCATTCCCGAGTCGTACTCCGATCCCATCAAGCTCTATCACGTGCTGAAAGAGCGGGGCATGTCACTGGTGACCCTCACTGACCACAACTCGATCGATGGCGTGCGCGAAATGCTGGACCACGGATTGCCCGATGTCTTCATCAGCGCGGAAATGACTACCACCTTTCCCGAAGACGGCTGCAACATTCACATCACCGTGGGCAACATGACCGAAGCCCAGTTTGCCGAGATCGACCGGTTGCGGGGTAATGTGCATGAGATGGTGGCTTACGTCGATCAGGAGATCGCGGCGGAAGCGCTGCGCGACGGCAACAAGCTTGTTTATTTCATGACGCACCCGCTGATGAGCACCCAGAACCGGCCCTACGGCCGCGAGGGATCTCTCTCGGTCGCGCACATCGAAAAAGCCATCTTGCTGTGCAACTGCATCGAGGTGCGAAACGGTGCGCGCACGCGGGCGCTCAATGACCTCACCTGGGACATCATCCGGCGGCTCGATCGCGAGACCATCGAGCGCCTCGCCAACACCCACGACATCGCACCAAAGGGACCGACGCCGTGGCTGAAATCCGTCGTGGGGGGCTCCGACGATCACTCCGGCATCAATCCCGGTCAGACCTGGACCGAGTTCGAGCTGCGCGGCAATGTATTGACACCCAACGCCATGGTGGAGTCGATCCGCGCCCGTGCCAGTCGCCCGAATGGCGGGCATGGCGGACCGGTTACCATCGCCCACTCGATTCTCAAACTCATCTACGAAGGCGGCATGCAGCGCAGCGAGGCCAAGGCCAAGGCGGTCAGCGTGGGCGGCCCGATGCAGTCGGTGCTGCGGCTGGTGTTCGATGCCGACAGCCGCAGCATGGGTGAGAAGTTCTCATTCCAGACGCGCCTCTGGTACCACCGCATGAAACAGGCGCGCAAGCACGCCAGTTTGTCCAAGCCATTCGAGGCCGTTCTGGAAGCCGAGGTCTACCTGATGCTGTCGGATGCGGGTTTTCGCGACCAACTCAGTGCCGCGACTGCGATGGATGACCGGATATTCCTGGTCGTTAAGACCATGGTGAACCGCATCTTCGCCCACTACGTGCGCAGCCTGCGCCATTCCGAATCGATGAACCTGGTTTCTGGCATCAAGGAAACCGTGGCGCTGGTGTCGTCCAACCTGTTTGTATCGCTGCCGTACCTGCTGGCCTTCATGCAGCAAAGCGCCGATGGCCAGATCGCGCGCGACGTGCGCCGCGCATTCCGCGTACGTGAAGCGCAGCGTGTGGTGTTGCTTACCGATACGTTTTTCGAAGTCAATGGCGTCTCCAACAGCATCAAACGCATGATCCGCGAAGCCATGCGCCGCGACATCGATTTCACCGTGGTGACCTGTGTGCCGGCGACGGCAGGCGCCCATCAGGAAGATCCGGAAATCCGCCGCTGGGTCGAGACCGGCCGCCTCAAGTTGTTTCCGGCCATTGCCAACCTTGACTTTCCAGAATACGACGGACTGCAGATTTATTTCCCGCCGCTGCTGGACTTGCTGAAGTACCTGCAGGAGCAGGGATTCACCAAGATGCAGATCAGCACGCCGGGATTGATCGGCCTGGCGGGTCTGTTGTCGGCAAAGCTGCTGCAGATCGAAACCGCGGCGACCTATCACACCAGCATCCCGGAGTATGTCGAGAACTACACCAAGGACGTCAGCCTCGAGGCGATCACCTGGAAATACATGATTCTGTTCTACCACGCCGTGGACGAGATGCTGGTGCCCTCGAAATTTGTCGCGAACCTGCTGCACAAGCGCGGCTTGCGCAACCGCAAACTGCTGATCCTCGATCGCTGGGTGGACGTGGATCGTTTTCATCCGTCCAAACGCGTTGCCACCTATTGGCGCCAGTACGGGGTGGCGGACGATGCGGTCAAGTTCGTGTACGTCGGGCGGGTGGCGGTCGAGAAGAACCTGCGCCTGTTATCCATTGCATTCCGAGCACTGCGCGAGACGCAGAAGCAAGCGCACCTCATCGTCATCGGTGACGGGCCGTACCGGGCCGTGTTTGAAGAACAGCTGCAGGGGCTGCCGGTAACCTTCACCGGCTATTTGCACGGCGAAGAGCTCGCGACGGCGCTGGCATCTTGTGATGTGAAAGTCTTTCCGAGCACGACGGACACGTGGGGCAATGCCCCGCTGGAAGCGCAGTCGGCCGGCCTGCCGGTGATCGTGACCGATATCGGTGGCCCGGCCGAGCTGATGGAAAACGCTGTGACCGGCGTAATGGTACGCGGCAACGACGCGCGCAGTTTGCAGTACGCCATGCTCCAGCTCATGGACCCCGAAGTGCGGGCACGAATGGGGCTGGCGGCACGGCGCTTTGCCGAGGCCAATCGCGTCGACGAACCGTTTACCGCCGTGCTCGACGCGGAAGCCTACCGGCGGCAGCTCAGGAAGAAAAAGCGTCTCGCCGAACAGCTTGCATCCATTGACCCGTCCCTGGCGAAGTCGATCCGGTCTGACGCACGGCATGACGCTCTGGCAGAAGATGCGATCGCAGAGGCGCAGCTGCAGCAACGTGCGTTGGCGGATTGACAGTGCGGACGGTGTCCAACCGGCTCATAGGGAACTGATGCTGCAAATCTGGCGCACGCGGATGTGACCGGGTGCCAACATGAAGTTCAAGGCAGCGATGGGCCTGATGCTGTCAGCCATCGCGCTTGCGGCGCTGCTGCATTGGGGACCTGCGCCCGCCGATGTGTGGCGCGTGGCCAGCGCCATCCCCGTCTGGGGCTGGCTGCTTGCTGGCCTCGGCATGGCATTCTCCTACTGCCTTCGTGCCTTGCGCTTGCACAGCGAATGGCACGCCGTGGTCGGCATCAGCCGGAGAGAGTGTCTGCGCGTTGCCGTACTTCATACGGCGGCAATCCTGGTCCTGCCGATGCGCAGTGGAGAAGCCAGCTTCCCTTTCCTGTTGAAGCGTCGCTGGAAGGTGCCGCTTTTGCAGGCAGCGCTTAGCCTGCTGTGGATGCGAATTCAGGATATCTGCATTGTCACCCTGTTCGTATTGTTTGCGTTCACCACCGGACCGGTGCTGCTGCGGCTTGGCGCAATCGTCGCATTCGCTTGTCTCGCGGCATCCGCCTGGCACCGCTTACGGCAACGTTGCGGAATGGGTGAGCGTGCACCGCCACCGGCGGACGGTCTCGGGCGTGGACTGCGGCAGCAACTCAGGCGTCTGGCAGGCAACATGCCAGCCGCGCTTTCACAATCGCGCGGAGGTGGCCGGTCCTGGCTTTTCTGCGGCCTGATCTGGCTGACCAAGTTTTCGGTGCTGGTTCTCCTGCTGTTGCACCTGACCCGACTGCCTGTTGCAGATGGCCTTCGCGGTGTGCTCGGCGGAGAATTCGCGGCTGCATTGCCGCTGCAACCGGCATTGGGTGCTGGCACCTATGAAGCTGGTGTTGTGTTCGGCGCGGCGTACAGCTCAGGTGCGGCGGGCGCAAATGCTTCTGTGACGCTCAGCGCGGCTATTGCGATTCACTTGTTCATGCTCGCTATTTCCTTCTTGGCCGCCGCGCTGGCGGTACTGACAGACAGAGGAGCGCGCCTCGTGGAGACAATGGCACGTGCCGATGGTGAGGCCAAGTCTAAGGCTGATTCGCGCGCATGGAAGTACCGCCGGGAATGACCCGCCTGCAAGCTATCAAGGGCGAACGGACTTTGGGTTTCGAGAAGTTCCCTGCACTAGAACTCCAACACTGGCAAGCCTTCCAAGGCATTTTCGCGGATTCAAGTACGAGTCCCGACACGCGGTGGGCGGTTGAATGCTACCTCGTATGGGGTCAGGAAGCCGAGACATTTCCTTGGCCTGTGGTTGTATTTTTCCTGCAGACGCCTGACCTTGGCCGGGGTGAGGTTGTCCATGCTCACCCCCTTGGGTAAATCCACGCGCAGCATGCCGATCTGGTTCTCGTTGGTGCCGCGCTGGTTTGGTGCACGAGGATCGCAGACAAAGGCCTTGTCGACCATGACCTCGCCCGTTGCCCTGAACTCCGGACCGCGATCGGTGGCCACACTTTCAAACGGAATCCCACAGTGATCCAGGCGTCGTTTCATCGATCGCGCCGTTGGCTCGGCCTCAATCCGTTCGAGCACCTTCAACTGCATGCACAAACTCTGCCGCTCGACCATGACCAACAAACGCTTTTTATCCTTCTTCTTGCCAATGGCGGTATCGGCTTCCCAATGACCGATCTCGATCCGCAGCAGAACCTCCTTGGCGCGCCGGTGGATCGACTGTGCAGAGCCGTTCCACCGGCGCCGGGCAGGCCGCTTCAGATGACGGCGCAGCCGGGCGGTATGCAACCACCGGTCCCAACCGTGGCGTTTGGCCGCCAGATGGATGGCCTGGAAGCTGACCGGCACCGGGTGTTGAATCGCTGTGCGGCGACCGCTGATTTGTTCCGGCGACCAGCCCGCCTTGATCTGTTGCTTGATTTCCTGCCAGTCTTCGGCGGGCTTGTGCCGCGCGTTGGCAGCACTGCGCGCGCTGGCCGCGTTGCGATGCCGCTGGGCCCGATGCGGACAGTACCGTCCCGCCGAATCACGACCGCGATGGTACTCGTCATAGACCGCCGATCGATGCCGGCCCAGCGCAATGGCAATCTCGGACAACGGCAATTTGGCCACAAAACCGGCGTGAATCAGGTAACGTTCTTCCAAGGTGAGGGGCGAACCACTCATAGCGGCTTCCTTTCGTGTCAGAAGCAAAAGGGTACCGCGGTTCGTTACCTCACCCCTCCTTGCGCACGCCCTGAAGTGTCGGGACTCGTGGTTGAATCCGCGCTTTTGCTCTGGAAGCCGCACCAGTGCTTGAGTTTGGCATATCTGCGCTCCGCTAAACGGCCATCAGTGGCACCGTCTGAATTCTGCCCTTGTTGCCTTTTTGGCCGGCGATAAAAAAGCAGCCCGGACCGGCCGGGCTGAAGTTACCGCCACTCACTCGTTATGCTCAGGTGCCGATAATGCCTCCGTCGTTGCGCGTGATTACGATCGTGGCCGAACGTGGCCGGCTGGTTCCACCATCAGGCCAGTAACTGCCATAGGCTTTCGTCGCGTAGTTTGGAACACTGTCCTCGCCGGGGTGCTGGATGTTGACAAACAGGGCCTTGCCATCCGGGCTTTCGGCAAGTCCGGTGATTTCGCATTCCTTGGGCCCGACCAGGAAGCGGCGCAGCGCGGCATCTCCCGGTGCTTTGCCCACATAGGTTTCCACGGACCGCGTCGTCACAGCGTCGCTGATGGCGATTGACTTCTTGGCGCCGTCGCCGACGCGGCCGGGCACCGAGGCCTGCAGCATGCAGTTAGTGACATCCGTGAACGCGCCATCGTCGGTCTGGATCCAGCAGATATTGGTCGCGCGGCTGAACCATAGCCCGTCCGGACTGGAGAAGTCATTGCCGGCGGACAGCTGCGAGAGGTTGACGTTGGCGGCATCGGAGGTACTGCGCGCACCAAATAGATACACATCCCAGGTGAAAAACGTGGCGTTGACATCGTCCGCACCTTCGCGCCAGCGGATGATATGCCCGTTGGGGTTGCCGCGCTGGTTGACGCCGTTGGTGCGCACATCATTGTAGAAACGCGGGTTGGCTGCGTCGGCCGTGGCAACAGTGCGCTGCGAATTGTTGGTGAGCGTCATGTAGACCTCGCCATTCACCGGGTTCACGGCGCCCCATTCGGGTCGGTCCATTTTGGTTGCGCCGGCTGCGTCCGCTGCAAATCGCGTATTGATTAGAACGTCGGCTTGGTCAGCGAAAGGGTAGGGTGCATAGGAAGCGGTGATGCCGTTTGTACCAAAACGCAGTTCTACCCATTCGCCCGTGCCGGTGGCATTGAACTTCGCTACATAAAGGCGGCCGTCATTCAGATACTTGTCGCCGGCTGCAAGGCCGCGGTTGGCGTCGGCCGGGTCCCAGTTGGCGTTCGACACAAACTTGTAAATGTACTCGCCGCGTGAATCGCAACCCATGTAAAACACCAGCGGACGTCCTGCGGTCACAGGGCCGATCCAGGCGCCCTCATGCGCGAATCGGCCCAGTGCAGTACGCTTTTTGGGCGTCGAGGTCGGCGCAAACGGGTCGATCTCGACCACCCAGCCGTAAGTGTTCGCAACATTTCGATAGTCATCACTGCCGTCGGCCGAGCTGCCGGTCCGTGCCGCGTTCCATCGACCGTAGAGGTTGTCTGCCGTGTCCGGCACCACGGTCGCCCACAACTCGCGGCCGGCGCCGGTTACACCATAGCGGGCGAATGATGCACGCTCCTTTGCGGTGCGGTTCGGGTCATCGGTTGCGGCAATGCGGCGGAAATAGCCGGCCCAGTTCTCCTCGCAGGTCAGGTAGGTACCCCATGGCGTATAACCGTTCGCGCAGTTGTTTACGGTGCCACGCGTCTTTGAGCCATCGGGCGAATATTTGGTGATCATCAGCGGTGTCCGGGCGGCCGGACCGGACAATTCCATTTCGGTCATCGTATGGATGCGGCGGTTCATGGTGGAATCGCGGCGGTAGGTCCAAGTGCCGTTGTTTCGGTTGACTTCCACAATGCTGATGCCATGCAGGAAGAACTCACGGGTCACCTCCTCGGCCACCGTGCGAACGCCAGCAACGATCGTGGCGCCGGTCGGATGCAGGTAGGCCGGCGTGATTGCCTCGTGATTCATCACCAACAGGCCACGGTCGCTGGTGCCGACGCTATATTGGTTATTGAGCATGCCGAAGAAATGCATACCGTCATGGTGGTCGCCGGCGCGGGTGGCAAACGATGCCGCGCTGTCGGTACCGTCATTGCGGTAGTCGCTGGTTGAGGCTGTGATCGGATCACCCAAGCGGTACAGCACGGTCGCCGTGTAGCCGGGCGGGATGATGAGCGCATCGGCGGTACTTTTCGCCACGGCGCTGAAGCCCAGCGTGGGTGTCGCAAGATTCTGGGGAACGACTGATTGGGGGGCGCTCTCGCCATCCGAGGAGCTGCAGCCTGTCAGCATCGCCACGCCCGCCGTTCCGCCGATCATAGACAGAACTGCGGAGCCGATGCCTCCCTTCAGCGCCTCGCGCCGCGAGATGCGCGCGTCAAGAAGACTCGCGAAATGGGGATTGCCGGAATTGTTCAGGTCAAGATCATCTGGGTCGATCGCAACGTTCGTGGGCATGCGGGGCTCCTTGGAAAAGAGCTGCAGTATTCCGGGCGCGGATGACGGCATGGTTAACGTAGCGTGACGTTGATGTGACAGACAGCAGGCGTATGAATTGAACTGCTTGTCTGGAAAACTGGAAACGTCGGAAGACAAGACCGCATGCCTAATTTGCCCGCAAACATGACCGAAATATGACGCAAGGACTGGATACCCGGCACCGATATACTCGTCTGAAGATGGCGCCATCGAGATGCCACGGACCGCTTACAGGGAACTTCGGCCATTAGTGCAATGCAACAGGTTTACGGCTCTGATCCGCATGGCTTGATTTGCGGATTCCTGTTTCGCCGCGGGCAGCCCGGCGAACCCATCGATTCAGAAAGTGCCTTGCAATGGATGGGAAATGCTGGTTCAGCGGAGGAGGGCAGCTTTGTCTGGCTCCATTGCAACCTATCGCATGCCGCAGCGGAACGATGGCTAAGGAAGAGTTTTCAGCTCTCCGATTTGTTCTATGAATCGCTTCGGGAGGGAACGCGATCGTCGCGCATCGAGTTCGCCGACAATGACTTGATCGCCGTG
Source organism: Usitatibacteraceae bacterium (assembly GCA_044229235.1). Classification (GTDB taxonomy): domain Bacteria; phylum Pseudomonadota; class Gammaproteobacteria; order Burkholderiales; family Usitatibacteraceae; genus UKL13-2. The sequence goes on along the minus strand of JBGATH010000003.1, from coordinate 91,262 downwards.
GTCAATGATGTGTTGTACGACTTCTCGTTTGATGCTTCACACATTTCGACCCTTTGGATGAACCTGGACCAGCGCCTGCTCATCAGTGCACGCATGAAGCCGCTGAGATCCATTGACCGATTGCGTGAGTCGGTTCGTAATGGCGAGGTTTTTCGCACCAGTGTCGAGCTTCTGGTGCATCTGTTGCGGGACCAGGCGGATGTCCTGATGCAGATCGTGCGCAAGTCGATCGCACAAGTTGATCAAATTGAGGACAAACTACTTGCAGGACAACTGGACCGCCAGCGCGGCGAACTCGGCAAACTGCGGCGCGTCCTCGTGCGCTTGCAGCGCCTGCTCGCACCGGAACCGGCGGCCTTGTTCCGATTGTTGAATCATCCACCGCAATGGCTGGCGCCGGGGGACGTGGAAGAGTTGCGCCAGTCCACCGAGGAGTTCTCCGGGACCATCAGCGAGATCGCGTCGCTGCAGGAACGCATAAAGTTGCTCCAGGAAGAAATTGCCGCGCAGACCAACGAGGCCAACAGCCGCAGCCTCTACGTGCTGACGGTTGTCACGGTGCTGGCGTTGCCGATTAACCTGATGGCAGGCTTGTTCGGCATGAACGTCGGTGGTATTCCGCTTTCGCAGGATGCGCACGGCTTTTGGTACCTGCTCTGCGCGGTGATTGCGTTCACTCTGGCAGCTGTGTGGGTGGTCTTCATGCGCCGACGCGATTAGCCGCGTCCCGCTGACGCAATGTCATGAAATCCGAACATTTCGTGTGCAAGATCAGTAGCCCGCAGCGTCGATCTTGCTGCACAAGACGAGGAGTGAAGCGTGGCTGCAAGACCCCCGATGAAGATGGCACTGATGTTCGAGCGTTGTGGCAGCGACTCGTCCCGCGTCAGGTATGGTTTGATCGACGAGGCTGAATTGAATGAGATGGGCCGTTCAACCTTTCTGTGCACCGACGGCCGACGTCTGGTTGCCACGTGCAAGGATGTTGTGCTGCTGCGGGCGGCTGCCACTGATGCTGACTTGGCGCAACTCTGAGCCGGCGAAAGCCCACTGCAGGTCATGCAAGTGATTTTGCAAAATCACGCTGCAGGTGATTGATTCTCCAGCACTGTGACAAAACTGTGTCAGCCGTCGCCCAAAACGGCGGGGGGATTGTTGTCATTTCCACGCATTCCATGTGCTATGGTCCTCATCCGATTGTCTGCCGCAGCCATCATTCTTTGAGGAAAACATCGATGAATAACATCAAGCGCGTCGCCAAGTTCGTGGCGAACAATCCGGAATCAAGCGATACGCCGGCGTTGCTGGAATTGGCTGTAGCCCTCGAAACTGGCGCCGAGTATCCGTTCACACGCCTTTATGAACTCAGTCACGAGGGATTCAAGCTTGCGCTGGGCATGATTGATGACTGGCGGCTCGACCGCCATTACCTTTCCAAGCTGACGCTGCTGGATCATGCGGAACTGCAGGTTTTGCCTGGTGTCCAGTAGCAAACGCCTGCGGTACCGCTCCAAAATCCGCGAGGTTTGACCGGCATCAAACCGCGCTGGTGAGTTCGACGCATCATCTGCATATCCGGCACCCCGTCCGGACGCGCAGTGAACACATCACCGGTGGAGCGAGCCATGAAGAACCGCGTAGCTGCCTGGCATGAAGAACATGCCAATTTTGCCAAGATGCTGAATCTACTCGAGGGGCAGCTGAACCTGTTCCATCGCGGGTTGTCCCCCAACTACCCGCTGATGCTCGACATCATGTGCTACATGACCCATTACCCGGATCTGTTGCACCATCCCATCGAGGATCGCGCATTCGAGATCGTCAAGAAGCGCTTGCCGGTGCATGCTGCATTGGTTGACGAGCTGATGGCCGAGCACGATGTTGCGGTAAAAAGCAGCGCACGGCTCGCGGCCGACCTTGACAGCATCGTCAATGGCGCCATCCTGCCGCGAGAAGCGGTGGAACAGCCGGGGCGTGACTTCATTGCACATTTCCGGCATCACATGGCGCGCGAGGAAGCCGATTTGTTCCCAGTAGTCGCGGAACAGCTGACAGCGCTTGACTGGGCAACAATCGACGCCACCATCAAGCCGGCGCCGGACCCGGTGTTCAGCGTGAATCCGGTGCGCCAGTACGAGAACGTGCGGCGCGAAATTGAAAGGGAAGCCAGTACGGCAACGAGTTGACCCCCGCGTCGCGCGGCAACCGTTTTTCGGCCCTGGCGGCCGCCACGCACTCGCGATGGTGGCGTGGCGGCCTCGACTCTCAATCCAGGTTAAGCGGCGGGCAGTCAGGCAGCCTGCTCATTGCCGAAGAAATGGCGCGCATAAGTGCCCGAGATGCGCGCAACCGGCAGCAGCACAAACAGATCGGCGGAATTGAAGTCCGGATCCCATGCCGGATCGCCACCGATCCACGCGCCGAGGCGAATGTAGCCCTTCAGCAGCGGCGGAATCTTCGGGGGCAGCAGCGATTCGATCGGCCGCGGTTCGCGCATCGGGTAGGCATGGCGCGGGAACACCCGATACTCGCTGGGTGCGAGGCACCTGGCTGCTGATTCGCGGTAGACCGCTACCGCGTTGGCATGACCGTCCGCGAGATTGATGCTGGCACAACCGATGGCATATTCGTAGCCGCTCTCGACAATCAGGCGGGCCAGCCCTGACCACAGCAGCATGATGACGCCGCCGGTGCGAAAGTCGGGATGTATGCAGGCACGGCCGACTTCTGCGGTGCGATTGCGCAAGTGATGCAGGCGGCCGAGGTCGAACTCGCTGTCTGAATAGAAGGCGCCGCGCCGCGCGGCGATTTCCGGCCGCATGATGCGGTAGCAGCCGACTACCTGCAGCGACTCCTGGTCGCGAACAAGCAGGTGCTCGCAATCGGCATCGTATTCATCGATGTCGAGTTCACGGGAGCCCTTTTTCGCCTGCGCGCCCATTTCCTCCATGAAAACCTGGTAGCGCAGCCGTTGTGCTTCTTCGACCTCGCGGCTGTTGCGCGCAACGGCGACGGTGTACCGGGTCTTCTGTGCGAGCGTGCTGGACGGTGTCTGCAGGGTCAGCATGGTGCCTCCGATTGGCTTCAATACCAGGGCAGATTAACGGCCGCGCATGTCAGCTTGGTTTCACCTTCGTGATTTATTGATGACAAGCGCGGGCAGCGGAAATAAAAAAACGGCACCGCGAACGATGCCGTTAAAGCCATCAGGAGCGTCAGTTGCAAAACTGGTCCGATGGGGAGGAGGCCCTACACAGCGCAAGATACGCAGCCATCATGACCAGAGTGTGACGGCCGGCTGCAGATGCCAGCAGGTGCCGCGCGATTTCGGTCGAAAACGCTAAACGCGCCCGGGGCGCTGCTTGCTTTACAATCGCTCAGCCCCGCAGCACGCGGATCTTCGCCAAGGTTTGCACAGGTCTTCGCCCCCAATGAGCAAGAAACTCTTCCGGCAGGAAGCCATCGATGCGCAGCGCGAGAAATTCCTCGGGGAAGCGACGATTGCCCGTCCGTTGCCGATGTGGGGTCTGACCGCGATGGCGGCAGGCGCCGCGGGATTAATGATCGCCGTCGCCATTTGGGGCCAATACACGCGCCGGGAGCGCGTGGAGGGATTTTTGCAATTGGATGTGGGCGCGGCCAAAGTCACGGTCGGCGATGCGGGGCGCGTGGCCGAATTGCTGGTCAAGGAAGGTCAGGAAGTCCAGCAGGGTGCGCCGATGGTGCGCCTGGCACTCGAAAAGGCGACCGCATCAGCGACCTCCACCAGTTCGCAGGTCGCCGGCGAGCTAAGCCAGCGGCGCGGCAGCCTTGAAAAGGAACAGGAGCAACTCAAGGAACTTGCCGAACAGCAGTTGCAGCAAGTGAAAAAGCGCATCACCGCCCTGGAGGGCGAGATCAAGCAGATCGACACGGAAATCCGCCTTCAAGGCCAGCGGGTCACCTCCGCAAAGGAACAGGCGCTGCGGTACAAGCAGCTGGCGACGGAAAAATTCGTCTCGGACATCGTCGCCCGGCAGAAGCAGGACGAGGCCACGGACCAGGAACTCAAGCTGCAGGCCCTGAAGCGCCAGCGATCCACGCTCGACCGCGACCTGTCCTCCGCCAAGCTTGACGAACCGGCCGTTGCGCTCAAGGCACGCAATGAGGCCGAGAAAGTATCGCGCCAGATCAGCGAATTGCAGCAAAGCCTGGTGCAGGAGGATGCCAAGCGCGAAACCATCATCCGCGCCCCGATCACCGGCGTGGTCACCAATATTGCAGTCAGCGTGGGCCAGTCAGTGGCGGTGGATGCGGCGTTCGCCACCATCCTGCCGGCAGGCAGCAAGCTGCAGGTGGAATTGCTGGTGCCCACGCGCGCGATCGGTTTCGTCAATCGCGGCAAGGAGGTCGTTCTGCGCTACGAGGCTTTCCCCTACGAACGCTTTGGCCAGTACCGTGGCGTCATCGCCGACGTCAGCCAGACTGTCTGGTCGCCCGGCGACAAGGTAGGGCCGCTGATGGTACGCGAGCCGGCCTATCGCATCGTTGCCAAGCTGGACTCGCAGACGGTGCAGGCCATGGGACAGGAGTATCCATTGCGCTCGGGCATGCTGGTCAATGCTGACATCCTGCTTGAAAGGCGCAGCTTGCTGGAATGGGTCTTCGAGCCGGTGCTGCAGTTGCGGGGGCGCCTGTGATGGGCGGCCTGTTCGGCCGTCGCGTGCCGGTCATCCTGCAGAGCGAGGCCCCGGAGTGCGGTATTGCGTGCCTCGCGATGGTTGCGTCCTATCACGGCCACCTGACCGACCTTTCTGCCATGCGTTTGCGCCTGTCGCCGTCGCTCAAAGGCGTGACTCTCAAACACGTCTCTCAGGTTGCCGAGTCCATGGGGCTGGCTGCGCGCGGGGTACAGGTGCCGCTCGAGGCGCTTGCCAAGCTGCAGCTGCCGGCAGTGCTGCACTGGGACATGAACCACTTTGTCGTCCTGACCCGGGTTGCCGGCAACCATATCTATGTGCACGACCCGGCACGGGGCAAGCGCAAGCTCAAGCTTGCCGAAGCTTCGCGCCACTTCACTGGCGTGGCCATGGAGTTCACGCCTAACCAGGATTTCCGTCGCGTCGATGAACGCGAGAAGGTAAGTGCGTGGCAGTTGCTGTCGGCAGGATCCGGTCTCGGCGGAACGGTGGCGCAGCTGGTGCTGCTGTCGCTGGCACTGGAAGTCTTCGCCATCGCCATGCCATTCTTCCTGCAACTGGTGGTGGACCGGGTTCTGGTCGGGCGCGACACTGATTTGCTTGCGGTGCTCGGAATCGCTTTCGGCGCCCTGGTGCTCATTCAGGTAGTGGTTACCGCAGTACGCTCCTTTGTCGGTGTCTATCTCAGCACGCACTTCAATCTGCGACTGCTGACAGCGCTGTTCAATCACCTGCTCAAACTGCCGCTGGCATGGTTCGAAAAGCGCAACATCGGCGACATCGTCTCCAAGTTTCGCAGCGTTGATGCCATCCAGAAGACCCTGTCGACCACCTTTGTGGAGACGTTCATCGACGGCGTCATGGTGCTAGTGACGCTTGCGGTGATGTCGTTTTACAGCATGAAACTGACTGCTGTCGTGGTCGGCGCAGCGTCGATTTACGCGCTGCTGCGCTGGTATTTCTTCTATCCGCAACGCTATGCCACCGATGAGCAGCTGGCGCACGAGGCCAAGGCCAGCACGCACTTTATCGAGACGCTCCGCGGCATGATGGCGCTCAAGCTCAACATGCGCGAGAACGAGCGGCGCGGTGCCTACCAGAACCTGGTGGTCGACCAGATCAATGCCGGGGTCAAGGTACAGAATGTGGGTATTCTCCAACGGGCATCCAACGCTCTGGTATTCGGCCTCGAAAGCATCATCGTGGTCTGGATGGGCGCGCTTCTGGTCATGGACAACAAGTTCTCGGTCGGCATGCTCTACGCCTTCCTCGGTTTCAAGCTGGTCTTCCTCGGCCGCGTCAATAACCTGATCGACAAGTGGAATGAGTTCCGCATGCTCGACCTGCATGCCGAGCGCATCGCCGACATTGCGCTTGCTGAGGCTGAGCCACGGGCAACGGCCGGCGCTGTGTTTGCCATCAACAATGAACCACTAACGATTGAAGCGCGAAATCTCGGATTTGCCTATGGACCTGAAGGCTATGCGTTTCGCAACGTCAATTTGCAAATCAACCCCGGGGAGCGGGTGGCGATTGTCGGCCCTTCGGGCTGTGGAAAAACGAGCTTGCTGAAGGTATTGCTGGGATTATTGCCGCCAACCGAGGGCCAGGTGCTCATTTGCGGGCGTGACCTCAGGGACTGGGATCTGGGTCAATATCGCTCGAGGGTTGCGGCGGTCATGCAGGACGACCAGCTGTTTGTCGGCACGATTGAGGACAACATCAGCTTTTTCGATGCGGATCACGATCCCGACCGGGTTCGGGAATGCGCGCGCGCCGCGATGGTCGATGCAGAGGTCGCGGCTACGCCGATGGGTTACAACACCATCGTCGGGTCACTGGGCATGGCGCTATCGGGGGGGCAAAAGCAGCGAGTCATGCTGGCGCGGGCCTTGTATCGTCGCCCCCAGGTATTGTTTCTGGATGAGACACTGGATCAGGTGGACGCAGTTCAGGAGCAGGCTATTCGTGAGCAAGTTGCCGCACGCGTTGCCAGTATTGTATTCGTGAGCCATCGCGCAGAGTCGGTCAGCGGGGCCCGAGTCATTCGACTGAACGCAGGAAGTGTCTAGAACACGACAGCTGCTTGACCACCGCCAACCATTGCCAGGGCGATATCGTCGAGCTTGATCATTTCCGGCTGGGTGCTGATTACAGCGGTTTCGGCGATTTGGGTGTCGATGAGGTTCAGTTCTTTGCTCATGGTGTGCTCCGAAGTAAGTGAGAGTGAAGGAAGGGCTATTTAGAACACGACAGCTGCTTGACCACCGCCAACCATTGCCAGGGCGATATCGTCGAGCTTGATCATTTCCGGCTGGGTGCTGATTTCAGCGGTTTCGGCGATTTGGGTGTCGATGAGGTTCAGTTCTTTGCTCATGGTGTGCTCCGAAGTAAGTGAGAGTGAAGGAAAGGCTATTTAGAACACGACAGCTGCTTGACCACCGCCAACCATTGCCAGGGCGAGATCGTCGAGCTTGATCATTTCCGGCTGGGTGCTGATTTCAGCGGTTTCGGTGATCTGGGTGTCGATGAGGTTCAGTTCTTTGCTCATGGTGTGCTCCGAAGTAAGTGAGAGTGAAGGAAGGGCTATTTAGAACACGACAGCTGCTTGACCACCGCCAACCATTGCCAAGGCGATATCGTCGAGCTTGATCATTTCCGGCTGGGTGCTGATTTCAGCGGTTTCGGTGATTTGGGTGTCGACAACGTTCAGTTCTTTGCTCATGATGTGCTCCTTGGACGTGAGATTGGTGAAAGGTTGTAAAATTGTGAACTAGTTCACAGTTTTCTGGAGCTTAATGTGGTGGTAATCTGATTTGCAAGGGATTTTTATAAATCGTGGACCGGGGCCAGCCCATTTTGCCGCAAGACGATAAAGAGCTTTTAAATCAAGCGGATAGCATTATTTCGAAAGCTCTCCGGGAGGGGGCTTGCGCCGATTTGCCCGGCATGGAGGCGATCGCCCTGCAACTTGGCGCCATCCGCGTTGATGTTCAGCGCCAGCTAAAACTGATGCTGGACGCAGTTCGATTCTTATATGTATCCGGGCAGGCGTTTCGCGCAATCCCGATCGCTCAAAAGGCGCGTTCCCTCGGGTTGGAGACATCTCAATCGAAGCCAACGCTTGACGCGCTGATCGCTCTCGGGATTTGCAGCGCAGATTCGGGAGGTTTGCCGGCGGCCATGGAGGCCTACGCCGACGCGTTGTCTTTGGCTCAGGGGCTGTCCGACGTCGTTGCTGAGGGCAAGGTGTGGCTGAATTTGGGGGCCGCGTTGATTTACAGCGGCCTGTACCGGGAAGCACTGGCTTGCTTCGAAAAGGCCGCCGCGTTTGCGGATAAAGAGGAAGGACTGGCTTTTGTCCGAGCGCCGGTCTGGGCGAACATCGCGCTTTGCCATCTCAACCTGGACGAAATTCGTCAGGGCCTGGTCGCGATCCAGCGGGCCGTGGAATTGTCGCCGGAGCCACGCGGTCCCCACGAGCTGCTCAATCGCGTGCTGGCAGAGAATCATTACACCCGTTTGTTGCTCGAGGTAAACAACTTCGAGAGTGCCAAGGAGCATGCGCGGCTCGCGCGGAAGTTCGCGAACGAATCGAAGTCGCCCCGCGCGGATATCTCCGGATCGGTGGCCGAAGGGCTGGCAGAAGTCTTTTCCGGACAAACCGACGTGGGAATTACAAGGTTGACCGGAACACTCGAGCGCGCCAACGCCATGCGTATGTCCGCGCGCGAGGTTCTGATCGCGCTGGTGAAGGCGTTTGAGTTCATCGGCAAGCCTGATCAGGCCCTGATTTACCTGCGGCAACTGCTGGATCACCAAAGCCATACGCAAAAGCAGAACGTGCTTCAGCATGTAAAGCTGCACCTTCAGCAGCTGCATCCTGCGTTGGAGGATGAGTCCAATGCGCTGCGGCGGTTAACCACCCGGCAGGAAGTCCTCGAAGGCCGCATTGCCAAGCAGGCGCTGTTCAAGGCGCAAGTCGAGTCGATGGAACGCATGGCGGTGGTTGCCGAATTGCGCGATGATTCTACTGGAGCGCATTCCTACCGCGTAGGTCGGTTGGCGTCACTGCTGGCTAAAGAAGCCGGCTGCGACGAAGAGACGATCTTCATGGTCGACATCGCCGCGCGCCTTCACGATATTGGCAAAGTCGGAATTCCGGACGGCATCCTGCTGAAAGCCGCCAGGCTGAACGCGGCCGAGCGTGAAGTGATGAAAACCCACACCACGATCGGCGCGGAAGTGCTCGCCAACAGCAATATTGCCCATATGCAGACCGCCGAGGAAATCGCGCGTCACCATCACGAATGGTGGGATGGAACCGGCTACCCGCATGGACTATCGGGCGAGGACATACCCCAGTCGGCCAGAATCACCGCGCTCGCCGATGTTTTCGATGCGCTGACGCATACGCGTCCCTACAAGCAGGCCTGGACGCTGGACAGTACCCTCACCGAAATCATGGCGTTGCGCGGGCGGCAATTCGACCCCCACCTGACCGACAAGTTTCTCGGGTTAGTCGCCAGGCTGCGCCGTGAGCACCTTGACCTCGATGCCTTCCTGGGCGAAGCCGCACAAGCTTCCCCATTCCTGCAGGCCCGCGACAAAATCAAGAAAACCCTGCAGCGCACGGAAAGCGCCGGCGACTCGGGCGCTGAAAGCCGTCTCGACCTGCAGCGCTAGCAACCTGCGGGTTTACCCGCGAGTCGGTAAGCGGTTATAATTCATGGCTTTGTTGACCGTCTGGTGAACTGCGTGCGCAACCGTTATGTGATCGGCAACTGGAAATTGCACGGCAGCCTAGCGGCTAACGCGGCGTTGCTTGACGTGATCCGCCTCTGGCCTGCGGCAGCCGGAAAGCACTGTGCAGTGTGCGTGCCGGCACCCTATTTGGCCCAGGCGCAGGCAATTTTGGCGGGAAGCGCTGTCGGCTGGGGATCGCAGGACGTCAGCCGTTTTGAAAGTGGCGCTTACACGGGCGAATGCTCCGCCAAAATGGTGGCCGAATTTGGCGCGCGGTATGCCATCGTCGGGCACTCGGAGCGCCGCGCAGTTTTTGGTGATTCTGATGCGGTCGTGGCAGAGAAATATTCCCGTGCTGCCAAAGCTGGTTTGGTGCCGATTTTGTGTGTCGGCGAGACCCTGATGGAACGCGAGGCCGGCAGTACCGAAGCAGTCGTGGCGCGGCAGTTGCAGGCGGTAATCGGCGTTCATGGAGTCGGATCGCTTCGGGGAGCTGTCCTGGCGTACGAACCGGTCTGGGCGATCGGAACTGGCAAGACCGCAACGCCGGCGCAGGCACAGGAAGTACATGGTTTTTTGCGGAGCCTGGTGGCGAAAGCCGATGCAGAAACCGCAAAAATACTGCCAATGTTGTATGGCGGGAGCGTCAAGAGCAGCAATTCGGCGGAATTGTTTGCCATGCCGGACATCGATGGCGGCCTGATTGGTGGCGCATCGCTGGTCGCGGAAGATTTTTTTGGTATCTGGAACGCCCTTTAGCGCGTTCCGTTGATTGGAGTAGTGGCTATGTCTAGTGTGGTTCTGATTTGTCATGTGCTGGTTGCGATATCGATTGTCGTTCTCGTGCTCTTGCAGCATGGGAAGGGCGCCGACATGGGCGCAGCGTTCGGCAGCGGTTCGGCGGGCAGTCTGTTCGGCGCGTCGGGAGCGGCAAATTTTCTGTCGCGTGCAACGGCGGTTTGCGCGGCGATCTTTTTTACGACTTGTCTGGCGCTGAGTTATCTGCACGCGCCCAAGGCTGTCACCGGTGTGATGGGCGGTGGGGTGATGGATGGGGTGCCCGTCAAGACGGAACCGGCAAAAGCGGATGGAACGGCGAGTTCTATTCCTGCGCCAACAGCACCGGCGCCGGCACCGGCACCGGCTGACGCGAAATCACAACAGATACCAAAGTAAATCCTCAGCAAACCGCAGTAAAATATTGCAAAGCAGCAAAATCGACTTGCCGTCGTGGTGGAATTGGTAGACACGCTGTCTTGAGGGGGCAGTGCGGAAACGCGTAAGAGTTCGAGTCTCTTCGACGGCACCAGAAATGCAGTTTCGGCGTTACCGGGTTCAGATTTGTTCCAGATCAAAACCTGGGGGAACCTTAGCGGGTGAAATGTGGGAATTCGCAACGTGATGCACATGCTGATCGTGAAAAATGCTTGAACAATACTTTCCCATACTGATTTTTCTGCTGATAGGCGTCTCCGTCGGAGTGATGCCATTGGTGATGAGCAAGGCTCTCACCGTTCTTCTCGGCGACAACAATCCGGATTCGGAAAAGTTGTCCCCCTACGAATGTGGATTTGAGGCATTTGAGGATGCGCGCATGAAGTTCGACGTGCGCTACTACCTCGTCGCCATCCTGTTCATTCTTTTTGATCTTGAAATTGCGTTTTTCTTCCCTTGGGCGATCGTCCTCCAGGAAATAGGCTGGTTCGGGTTTTTCGCCATGATGGTTTTCCTCGGCATTCTTGTCGCGGGATTCATCTACGAGTGGAAAAAAGGCGCGCTGGATTGGGAATAAGGCAGGTGCCAGCCTTCGCCGGCATGGGCGGCGGTGGGCCTGGTTGTCGAATGGTGTTCAAAACGCGTCCGCAAAATGGACGTCCGGTTAAGGGAGCGGTAGATGCCTGAGGGCGGAATTTCCAGTCAGGGTTTTGTCACGACGTCAGTGGATAGCCTGCTGAATTGGGGACGCACTGGTTCGCTTTGGCCCCTGACGTTCGGGTTGGCGTGCTGCGCCGTTGAGATGATGCAGGCCGGCGCCTCTCGTTATGACCTTGACCGCTTTGGCGTTGTTTTCCGGCCGAGCCCGCGCCAATCCGATGTGATGGTGGTTGCCGGGACCCTCTGCAACAAGATGGCACCAGCCATGCGCAAAGTCTATGACCAGATGGCCGAGCCGCGCTGGGTCATTTCGATGGGCTCTTGCGCCAACGGTGGCGGGTACTACCACTATTCCTACTCTGTTGTTCGAGGATGCGACCGCATCGTGCCGGTGGATATTTATGTCCCCGGTTGCCCGCCCACGGCTGAAGCATTGATATACGGCATTCTTCAATTGCAGAACAAGATCAAACGAACAAATACCATCGCGCGCTGAGCACATGTCCGCCAAACTGGAACAAATGAAGTCCAGCCTAGCGTCCGCGCTGGGTGAGAGAGTCGCCAAGGTCAGCGAGTCGCTTGGCCAGGTCACCATCGAGGTCAAGGCGGCCGACCTGCATGCGGCAATGCTGATACTGCGCGACGAGAGGTCACTGGGGTTCACCCAACTGCTCGACGTTTGCGGCGTTGACTATTCCGAATATGCGGACGCTTGGGACGGCCCGAGGTTTGCCGCGGTGTATCACCTGTTGTCGATTGCACACAATTGGCGGCTACGGGTACGCGCCTTCTGCCCGGACGACGACATGCCGATGGTGGATTCCGTGATTGACATCTGGCAGTCCGCCAACTGGTTCGAGCGTGAGGCATTCGATCTTTACGGCATCGTTTTCAGCGGACACCCTGATTTGCGCCGCATCCTCACGGACTATGGTTTCGTCGGCCACCCCTTCCGCAAGGACTTCCCGGTCTATGGCAACGTCGAAATGCGTTACGACCCTGAGCAGAAGCGCGTGATTTACCAGCCGGTAACCATCGAGCCGCGCGAGGTCGTGCCGCGTGTGATCCGCGAAGACACTTACGCGGGCAGGAAGTAGGCCGTGAACGAAATCAAGAACTACACGATGAATTTCGGACCGCAGCATCCTGCGGCCCACGGTGTGTTGCGCCTGGTGCTTGAACTTGACGGCGAGGTGGTCCAGCGGGCGGACCCGCACATCGGGCTCCTGCATCGCGCGACTGAAAAGCTGGCGGAGACCCGCACCTTCGTCCAAAGCGTGCCGTATATGGATCGCCTCGACTACATGTCGATGATGATCAATGAGCATGCCTATGTGATGGCCATTGAAAAGCTGATGGGCATTGAGGTGCCGATCCGCGCGCAATACATCCGCGTCATGTTCGACGAGATCACGCGCCTTCTGAACCATCTGCTGTGGATTGGCGCGCATGGCCTGGACGTCGGGGCGATGACGGTATTTCTTTACGCCTTCCGCGAGCGCGAGGATCTGCTCGACATTTATGAAGCCGTGTCCGGCGCGCGCATGCATGCCGCTTACTACCGGCCGGGTGGCGTTTATCGCGACTTGCCCGACCGCATGCCGCAATACGAAGTAATGCCGGGCCGCAACGCAGCGACGATGAAACAGCTCAACGAAAACCGCCAGGGCAGCCTGCTGGATTTCATTGACGACTTCACGCGCCGGTTCCCCGGGTACGTCGACGATTACGAGACGCTGCTGACCGACAATCGCATCTGGAAACAGCGCCTGGTGAACATCGGCATCGTCACGCCGGAACGCGCACAGAACCTTGGCTTCACCGGGCCGATGTTGCGCGGATCGGGAATTGCCTGGGATCTGCGCAAGAACCAGCCGTACGAGGTGTACGACAAGATGGATTTCGACATTCCCATCGGCACCAACGGCGACAGCTACGACCGCTATCTGGTGCGGGTGCAGGAAATGCGCGAATCGAACAGGATCATCAAGCAGTGCGTGGACTGGTTGCGCAAGAATCCCGGGCCGGTGATTACAAGTGACCACAAGGTTGCGCCGCCGTCGCGCGAGAGCATGAAGTCGAACATGGAAGAGTTGATCCATCACTTCAAGCTGTTCACCGAGGGCATGCATGTTCCCGCCGGCGAGACGTACGCGGCTGTCGAGCACCCCAAAGGCGAATTCGGCATTTATCTGGTTTCGGATGGTGCGAACAAGCCCTATCGCCTAAAGATTCGCCCGCCGGGCTTTCCGCACCTGGCCGCGCTCGACGAAATGTCACGCGGCCACATGATTGCGGACGTGGTCACCATCATCGGTACGCTGGACATCGTTTTCGGGGAAATAGATCGATGAAGTACGCGGTCAGTACCTGCCCTCTATTTGCGGTATGTGCCGGCAGGATTCATTTTGAGGCGATGTGCGTCGACTCAGGGAAGGGAGAGCAGGGCCGTGCTGTCATCTGAAGCAAAAAAGAAGATTGATCGCGAGTTGGCCAAGTACCCGGCTGACCAGAAACAGTCTGCGGTCATGTCCGCTCTTGCTATCGCCCAGGATGAGCACGGCTGGTTGCCCAATGATTTGATGGAAGAGGTGGCCAGATACCTTGGCATGCCGGCAGTTGCGGTGTTCGAGGTGGCGACGTTCTACAACATGTACAACCTGAAGCCGATGGGCCGCCACAAGATCAGCGTCTGCACCAATCTGCCTTGCGCGCTGTCGGGTGGCGTGGCGGCGGCGGAGTACCTGAAGCGCAAGCTTGGTGTGGACTGGAAGCAAATGACCGCCGACGGCCGCATCACACTGGTGGAAGGCGAATGCATGGGCGCCTGCGGCGATGCGCCGGTGCTACTGGTGAACAACAAGCGCATGTGCAGCTTCATGTCGCAGGACAAGCTGGACCAGCTCATTGAGGAGCTCAAGTAATGGCCATGATCGATTACGGCCCCGATGCAATGATCCTCAAGGGGCTCGACGGCAGTAATTGGCGGCTTAAGGACTACGAGTCGCGCGCCGGCTATCAGGCCTTGCGCAAGATCCTCAAGGACGGTACCAAGCCGGAAGATGTGACCGCCGAAGTGAAGAAATCGGCATTGCGCGGGCGTGGCGGCGCTGGCTTTCCAACCGGGCTCAAGTGGAGCTTCATGCCGCGTGCGTTCCCCGGCGCCAAGTACCTTGTTTGCAATACCGATGAGGGCGAGCCCGGCACGTTCAAGGACCGGGACATCATCCGCTACAACCCGCACATCCTCATCGAGGGCATGATCATCGCCGCATACGCGATGGGCACCGCAGTCGGCTACAACTACATCCATGGCGAGATCTGGGCCGACTACGAACGGTTCGAGGAGGCGCTGGAAGAAGCGCGTGCCGCGGGTTACCTTGGCAAGAATATTCTCGGCTCCGACTTCTCGTTCGAGCTCTACGCGCACCATGGCTTCGGCGCCTATATCTGTGGCGAAGAGACCGCCCTGCTCGAATCGATCGAGGGCAAGAAGGGGCAGCCGCGTTTCAAGCCGCCGTTCCCTGCCAGCTTCGGCCTGTACGGCAAGCCGACCACCATCAACAACACCGAGACGTTCGCGGCGGTTCCGTTCATCCTGCGCGAAGGAGGCGAGGCGTTCCTGAACCTGGGCAAGCCGAACAACGGCGGTACGAAAATTTTCTCCGTGTCGGGCAACGTGGCGCGGCCCGGCAACTACGAAGTCAACATGGGTACGCCGTTCGCCAAGTTGCTGGAACTGGCGGGTGGCATGCGCAATGGCCGCAAGATCAAGGGCGTGATTCCCGGCGGGTCGTCGATGCCGGTCATCAAGGGCGACCTGATGATGACGCTGGATATGGACTACGACTCCATCGCCAAAGCCGGCTCGATGCTGGGCTCGGGCGCGGTCATCGTCATGGATGACCTGACCTGCATGGTCAAGGCAGCCGAGCGCCTCGCCTACTTCTATTTTGAAGAATCCTGCGGGCAGTGCACGCCGTGCCGCGAAGGTACCGGCTGGCTGTATCGCATCATCAATCGCATCGAACACGGGCAGGGCAGGCAGGAAGATCTCGACCTGTTGCTCAATCTTGCCGACCAGATCCAGGGCCGCACCATTTGTGCCCTCGGCGACGCGGCGGCCATGCCTGTACGTGCCTTTGTGAAAAACTACCGCGAAGAATTCGAGTACCACGTGACGCACAAGCGCTGCATGGTTGCCGCCGGGGGATTTTCATCCGCGGCGCCGGCCGAGTCGCTGGCGATGGCGGCAGAGTAAAGCAAATGATCAACCTAGAAATTGACGGCAAACCAGTCCAGGTCGAAAACGGCGCCACCGTGATGGAGGCGGCCAACAAGCTGGGCACCTTCATTCCGCACTTCTGTTATCACAAGAAGCTGTCGATTGCGGCCAATTGCCGCATGTGCCTCGTTCAAGTCGAAAAGGCACCGAAGCCGCTGCCCGCCTGCGCGACGCCGGCAACTGAAGGCATGAAGGTCCAGACCAACTCCGAATACGCCAAGACCGCACAGCAGGGCGTGATGGAGTTCCTGCTGATCAACCATCCGCTCGATTGCCCGATCTGTGACCAGGGCGGCGAGTGCCAGTTGCAGGATCTGGCGGTGGGTTACGGCGGCGGGGCATCACGCTACCAGGAAGCAAAGCGCGTCGTGGTCAACAAAAACCTCGGCCCGCTGATCTCCACCGACATGACGCGCTGCATACACTGCACACGTTGCGTACGCTTCGGCCAGGAAATTGCCGGTGTGATGGAACTGGGCATGGCAGGCCGCGGCGAGCACTCTGAAATCCTGGCCTTTGTCGGCAAGACGGTTGATTCGGAACTTTCCGGAAACGTCATCGACCTTTGCCCGGTGGGCGCGCTGACGTCCAAGCCGTTCCGCTACTCGGCACGGACATGGGAACTTTCGCGGCGCAAGTCGGTTGCGCCTCACGATGGCCTTGGCTCGAATTTGATCGTGCAGGTGAAGCAGGATCGCGTCATGCGCGCGCTGCCGTTCGAGAACGACGCCGTGAACGAGTGCTGGCTGTCGGATCGCGACCGGTTCTCCTATGAGGGCCTAAATGCCGAGGATCGCCTGACACGGCCGATGATGAAAGTCGGCGACGCCTGGCAGGAAGTGGAATGGTCGATCGCCCTGCAAGCGGCGGCCGAGGCCCTGAAGCTTGTCATCGGGAAGCACGGTGCCGACGCCATCGGTGCGCTGGGTTCGCCGAACGCGACCCTCGAAGAGTTGTACCTGCTCAACAAGCTGGTCCGCGCGCTCGGCTCCAACAACATCGATACCCGTTTGCGTCAGGCTGACACGAGCGCAGATGCCAAGGTGAGCGGCGCACGCTGGCTGGGCATGAAGGTGGCTGACATTGGCGCGCTGCAAAGCGTGCTGGTGGTGGGATCAAGCCTGCGCAAGGAACAGCCGCTTGTCGCGAATCGCCTGCGGCAGGCCGCGAAGAAAGGCCTCGAGGTCAATGTCCTGCACGTCGCCGATGATGACCTGCTGATGAAAGTGGCCAACCGGTCCATCGTCCGGCCGTCCGCGCTGGTTGCGGAATTGGCGGGTGTGGCGAAAGCACTGGTCGAAATCAAGGGCGCGTCGCTGCCGGGCGAGGTGGCCAATGCGGTCGCCGGCGTTACGGTTTCGGCCAGCGCGAAAGCCATTGCCGCCAGCCTCGCCTTAAAAGAAAAAGTCGCCGTTTGGCTGGGTGGATTGGCGCAATCCCATCCGCAATACACGCTACTGCATGTGCTCGCGCAGGAAATTGCCCGGATCGCCGGTGGCAGTTTCGGGCTGCTGGTGACCTCGGCCAATGCCGTCGGCGCGGCGGTCGTTGGCGCGCAACCGGGCAAGGATGGGCATTGCGCGCAGGGTATGGTGCACGCGCCACGCAAGGCGCTGCTGATGCTGGGCGTCGAACCGAAGCTGGACTTCTACGATGGCGCGGCCACGCTGGCCGCGGTCAATGCCGCTGAATTCGTTATCGCGCTCAGCGCCTTCAAGGGTGATGCGCCTGAATATGCTGATGTCATCCTTCCGGTCGCGCCCTTCACGGAAACCGCCGGCACCTTTGTGAATATGGAAGGTCTGGTGCAGTCGTTCAACGGCGTGGTCAAGCCGCTCGGCGAGGCGCGCCCCGCTTGGAAGGTCTTGCGGGTGCTGGCCAACCTGCTCGGGCTGGCCGGCTTCGACCAGGACAGTGTCAGCGCCATTCGCAATGAAATCGCGCCGGATCTGCAGGCCTTTGTGGCCGGCAAGCTCAATAACAGCATCGGCGGCGTCAAGCTTGAAATGCCGGCTGCACCGGCAGCGGCCATTGAACGCGTCGGCGAAGTGCCGATTTATTCGGGCGATGCGCTGGTCCGTCATGCATCGAGCCTGCAGAAAACAAGCGACGCAAAACTCGCGCGCCTGGCGCGCCTCGCGCCCGATGTGGCGGAAGCGATCGGCGTTGCCGATGGCCAGAAAGTGCGTATTACGCAAGGCATGGGCAGCGTCTCGATGGCGGCAAAGCGAGACAGTGCGCTGCCTGCCGGCACGGTACGCGTGGCTGCAGCAATGGCAGAAACAGCAGCGCTGGGACCGATGTTCGGAACCGTAACAATTGAAAAAGTGGCGATGGCCGCGGCGGCAGAATGATCGATAGCCTGATACAGACCCTGAACCAGGAGTTCATGACGCAACTGGGGGCCACCTGGGGGCCGCCGGCGTGGCTGCTTGCCAAGGCCGTGGTGATGATCGTCATGGTCATCGTGCCGCTGCTCACCTTTGTGTTGTATTTCCAGCTGGTCGAGCGCTGGGTGATTGGCTGGATGCAGGTGCGGCGCGGCCCGAACCGGGTGACATTTTTTGGCATCAAGTGGCTGCGTGGCTTCGGTCAGCCGGTGGCGGATGCCATGAAGCTGATGCTCAAGGAACAGATTGTTCCGACCGGCGCCAACAAGTGGCTATTCCTCATCGCGCCGGCAATTTCGGTGGCCCCGGCCATGGCCGTGTGGGCCATGGTGCCGTTCGCGCCGACCTGGGTAATCGCCAATGTCGATGCCGGCCTGCTGGTGGTGCTGGCGATGGCGTCGATGGGTGTCTACGGTGTGATCATTGCCGGCTGGGCCTCCAATTCCAAATACGCTTTCATCGGCGCCATGCGTTCGGCCGCGCAGGTGGTGTCCTACGAAATCGCGATGGGCTTCGCGCTGGTCGGCGCCTTGATGGCGGCGCAGAGCATGAACCTTACCCAGGTGGTGGCCAAGCAGGATGGTCCCTACGGTGCGCTGGAGTGGTTCTTCATTCCGTTGTTCCCATTGTTCATCATCCAGTTCATCGCCGGCGTGGCGGAAACCAATCGCCATCCGTTTGACGTTGCCGAAGGTGAATCGGAAATCGTTGCCGGCCCGCTGGTCGAGTACTCGGGCATGACCTGGTCGCTGTTCTTCCTGGCCGAATACGCCAACATGCTGATGGTATCGACGCTGTCGACCATCCTCTTCATGGGTGGCTGGCTGTCACCGTTCCCGCATGCCATTCCCATTTTGGGCGAGCCGGGAATCTGGTGGATGCTGGGCAAGATGATGTTCCTGATGATGATCTTCGTCTGGATCCGCGCCTCGTTCCCGCGTTATCGCTACGACCAGCTGATGCGGCTGGGCTGGAAAGTATTCATCCCCATAACCATCGTCTGGATCGTGGTGGTGGGTGTCTTGCTGATGGAGCCGGTCAACAACTGGCCGATCATTAACTGGTGGTTCGGGAAGTAGCCATGTGGGATAGAACCAAGGAATTTCTGAACAGCTTGTTGCTAGCCGAACTTGCGCAGGGGCTGATGCTCACGGGCAGGCATCTGTTCGCCCGCAAGATCACCGTGCTGTTCCCCGAGGAAAAGACACCGGCCAGTCCGCGATTCCGCGGCTTGCACGCGCTGCGCCGCTATCCCAATGGCGAAGAGCGCTGCATTGCCTGCAAGCTGTGCGAAGCGGTCTGTCCGGCGATGGCGATCTCGATCGAGTCCGAACAGCGTGACGACGGTACGCGCCGCACCACCCGCTACGACATCGACCTCACCAAGTGCATCTTCTGCGGGTTCTGCGAGGAATCCTGTCCCGTCGACTCCATTGTCGAAACCCATTTGCTGGAATACCACGGCGAAACCCGTGGCGATCTCTACTACACCAAACCGATGCTGCTGGCGATCGGTGACAAATACGAAGCGGAAATTGCCAAGCGCCGCGCTGAAGACGCACCGTACCGATGAAATGCCGTGAGGGCATCGTCTGAAATGGCCGCGCGGTAAGCGGATCAACTCAGTCGACACCCTGACAAGCCAACCATAAAAATGAACTTTCACTCCATCGTCTTTTACACCTTTGCCGCCGTGCTGATTGTTTCGGCGCTGCGCGTGATCACGGCAAAGAATCCGGTGCACGCCGCGATGTTCCTGGTGCTGTCGTTCATTACGGCTGCCGGGCTGTGGCTGCTGATTTACGCCGAGTTTCTCGCGCTGGCGCTGGTCATGGTGTACGTGGGCGCGGTGATGGTGCTGTTCCTGTTCGTGGTGATGATGCTGGACATCAACTTCGACAAGTTGCGTGAAGGCTTCTGGCGCTATCTGCCGGTGGCTGCGACCGTGGCGCTGGTGCTGTTGGGCCAGATGGCGCTGCTGCTGGCCAGCAAGGGCATGGGCCTGCAGGTGGCTTCCCCCGGCGCGCCCGCAGCGGCCGTATCGAACACCAAGGCTCTGGGACGCCTGCTCTACACCGATTACCTGCTGCCGTTTGAACTGGCGGCGGTGGTGCTGCTGGTGGCGATGGTGGCCGCGATTGCGCTCACCTTGCGTGGCCGCAAAGGCGTCAAAGCGCAGAACGTGGCTGAGCAGGTTCGCGTCAAGAGCGGTGATCGCCTCAAGATCATCAAGATGAAGTCGGTGGTGGAGGCGCCGGACCTGCCGGCGTCAGCAGATGCGGCGTCCGCCGAGGAGAAGAAAGCATGATCACCCTCGCGGACTACCTGGTGCTGTCGGCCATCCTGTTTGCCATTTCGGTGGCGGGAATCTTCCTCAACCGCAAGAACATCATCGTCTTGCTGATGGCCATCGAGCTGATGCTGCTCGCGGTCAACATGAATTTCATCGCCTTTGCGCACTACATGGGCGACCTGCATGGACAGGTGTTCGTGTTCTTCATCCTCACCGTCGCGGCGGCGGAGTCCGCCATCGGCCTTGCCATCCTCGTGGTGCTGTTCCGCAACTTGAAGACGATCAATGTCGATGACATTGGGTCGTTGAAAGGCTGACATCGTGGCGAAGATGTCCCGGATCAAAGTCGAGCACTGGAGCGCCTCCCAGGCCAATTTGGGCCTGCGAGCCGCGCCAGCGCTCGCATTTTGCCAATTTATGCTGGTGAATCCATGATCGAAAACAAGTTGGCCCTGCTGGCCATCCCGCTGCTGCCGCTGCTGGGCGCGATTCTGGCAGGCTTTTTCGGCAAGCTGGGGCGCGCCTTCGCGCACAGCGTGACCATCCTCGGCGTCTTTGCCGCATTCGCGCTGTCCTGCCTGGTGTTCCAGGACGTGCAGGCAGGCAAGACCTTTAACGGCACGGTCTACACCTGGATGGTGACCGGCGGCATCAACTTTCAGGTTGGCTTCCTGATCGACGCGCTCACCGCGACGATGATGCTGGTGGTGACCTTCGTGTCGCTGATGGTGCACGTTTACACCATTGGCTACATGGCCGAGGACGATGGCTACACGCGTTTCTTTGCCTACATCTCGCTGTTCACATTCTCAATGCTGATGCTGGTGATGTCGAACAACTTCCTGCAGCTGTTTTTCGGCTGGGAAGCGGTGGGACTGGTGTCGTATCTGCTGATCGGCTTCTGGTTCAAGCGCCCGACAGCCATTTACGCCAACATGAAAGCGTTCCTGGTCAATCGCGTCGGCGACTTTGGCTTCCTGCTGGGCATCGGCCTGGTGTTCGCCACGCTGAACACGCTCGATTACGCCGAAACCTTCAAGCTCGCGGCCGGCATCAAGGCCGCCACCATCGAGATCCTCCCGGGTTCGCAATGGTCGCTGCTTACGGTGATCTGCATCTGCCTGTTCATCGGCGCGATGGGCAAATCCGCGCAGTTCCCTTTGC
The DNA here is from genome assembly GCA_044229235.1 of Usitatibacteraceae bacterium. GTDB lineage: Bacteria > Pseudomonadota > Gammaproteobacteria > Burkholderiales > Usitatibacteraceae > UKL13-2. The sequence continues at coordinate 69,830 of JBGATH010000003.1, read as the reverse complement.
ATGTCTGGCTGCCGGATTCCATGGAGGGCCCAACGCCGATCTCCGCGCTGATCCACGCCGCGACGATGGTGACGGCAGGAATCTTCATGGTCGCGCGCATGTCGCCGCTGTTTGAAATGTCCGAGACCGCGCTGTCGTTCGTGCTGGCCATCGGTTCGATCACCGCATTCTTCATGGCGCTGATCGCGATCGTGCAGTACGACATCAAGCGCGTGGTGGCGTATTCGACGCTGTCGCAACTCGGCTACATGACCATGGCGCTGGGTGCCGGCGCCTACTCGGCGGGCATCTTCCACCTGATGACGCATGCGTTCTTCAAGGCTGTACTGTTCCTCGGTGCCGGCTCGGTCATCATCGCCATGCACCACGAGCAGGACATGCGCAAGATGGGCGGCCTGCGGAAATACATGCCGATCACCTACCTCACGGTGCTGATCGGCGCATTTGCCAACGCCGGCTTTCCGCCGTTCGCGGGCTTCTTCTCCAAAGACTCAATCATCGAAGCGATCCACGCGTCGCACACACCGGGCGCCCACATCGCCTATTTGGCGGCACTGGCCGGCGTGTTTGTCGGCGCGCTGTATTCCTTCCGCCTGGTGTTCTTCGCCTTCCATGGCAAGGAGCGCTTTGCCGAACACGGGCACGATGATCACCACCATGACGCGCACGGCGAACATCACGGCCTGGCACCCGGGCAAAAACCCCACGAAACACCGTGGGTGGTCACGCTGCCCCTGATCCTGCTGGCCATTCCGTCCGTGCTCATCGGCTGGGTGACGATCGAACCGATGCTGTATGGCGGGTACTTCCGGGATGCGATCGCCATGACCGAAACCATGGCCGAGCTGAAGAAAGAATTTCACGGCGCTGGCGCAATGGTGGTGCACGGCCTGACTTCGCTGCCGTTCTGGCTGGCCGTCGCCGGCGCGGGTACCGCCTGGGTCTGCTACATCCTGAAGCCGGAGCTGCCGGGCAAGATCCGCACGGCGCTGGCTTTGCCGGTGAAGGTCCTGGAAGAGAAGTACGGCTTCGATCGCTTCAACGACTGGTTTTTCGCCGGTGGCGCACGCGCGCTGGGCAAGGGCCTGTGGAAGTTCGGTGACGTCACCATCATCGACGGCATCATGGTCAATGGCACGGCACGCCTGATCGGCTGGTTCTCGGGTGTGGCGCGCAATGTCCAGACGGGGCACGTCTATACCTATGCCTTCACGATGATCCTCGGCGTGTTTGTGCTCCTTTCGCTGGTGTACCTGAAGCTCGGTTGATTCAGGCCAAGACTAAAACAAGACAACATGGAAAGCAGCTCAATCACTCTAAGCCTGACCATCTGGGTGCCGATCATCACCGGCATCATGGTGCTGTTCCTCAATGGCGAACATCAGAAGTCCGCGGCGCGCTGGCTGGCGTTGATCGGCAGCATTCTCGGCCTTGCCGTGGCCATACCGCTCTGGACCGGCTTCGACAACTCTACTGCCGCGATGCAGTTCGTCGAGCGGACCTCCTGGGTTGCGCGCTACAACATCAACTACGCGCTGGGCGTGGACGGCATCTCGATGCTGTTCGTGTTGTTGAACAGCTTCATGACCATTCTCGTGGTCATCGCCGCGTGGGAAGTCATCAAGGACAAGGTTTCGCAGTACCTTGCCGCCTTCCTGATCATGTCGGGCACCATCAACGGCGTTTTCGCCGCCACCGACGCGATCCTGTTCTACCTGTTCTTCGAGGCGATGCTGATCCCGATGTTCCTCATCATCGGCGTCTGGGGTGGCCCGAACCGTGTTTATGCCGCGGTGAAGTTCTTCCTGTACACGCTGCTGGGCTCGCTGCTGATGCTGGCTGCGCTGATCTACCTCTACAACGTCACCAACGGCAGTTTCGACATCCAGGACTTCCACCGTGTGTCGTTGGGCATGACGGCACAGACGCTGCTGTTTTTTGCCTTCTTCGCCTCGTTCTCGGTCAAGGTGCCGATGTGGCCGGTGCATACCTGGTTGCCGGATGCGCACGTGGAAGCGCCGACCGGCGGCTCGGTGGTACTGGCGGCCATCACGCTGAAGATCGGCGGCTACGGTTTCCTGCGGTTCATCCTGCCCATCGCGCCGGATGCAAGCTTTGCGCTGTCGGGCTTCATCATCACGCTGTCGCTGATTGCCGTGGTGTACATCGGCTTCGTCGCGCTGGCGCAGACCGACATGAAGAAGCTGGTAGCCTATTCTTCGATCTCGCACATGGGCTTCGTCACCCTCGCGTTCTTCCTGTTCAATCCCCAGCAAATGGGCAGCGTGGTCGCGATGGAGGGCGGGCTGGTGCAAATGGTATCGCACGGTTTCGTCTCGGCGGCCATGTTCCTGTGCATCGGCGTGCTGTACGACCGCGTGCACTCGCGCGAAATCTCGGCCTACGGCGGCGTGATCAACACCATGCCCAAGTTTGCGTTCTTCGCCGTGTTTTTCGGCATGGCCAATTCCGGCCTGCCGGCCACCTCCGGGTTCGTCGGCGAGTTCATGGTCATCCTCGGCGCCATAAAGGTCAATTTCTGGTACGCCTTCCTCGCCGCCACCACGCTGATACTGGGTGCGGCCTACACGCTGTGGATGGTCAAGCGCGTCATCTTTGGCGACATCGCCAACGACCACGTTCGCGAGCTGACCGACATCAACGGCCGCGAAATGCTGTTCCTGGGCATCCTCGCGGTGGCGGTGCTGGTGATGGGCCTGTACCCCATGCCGATCACGGAAGTCATGCATTCCTCGGTGGATGCCCTGCTGAAGCACGTCGCCACCGGCAAAATCAACTAGGACCCGGAAATGCTGTTTTCCTCCATCAATCTTTCCCTCGCCGCGCCGGAAGTGTTCCTGCTGATCATGACCTGCGTGATCATGCTGGTTGACCTGTTCTCCACCCCCGAGCAGCGCGAAGGCCGGCTGTTCTCGCTGTCGATTTTCACGCTGCTGGTGGCGGCGGTCAGCCTGTACAACCCGCTCGGTCCGCCGCGTTATGCGTTCGGCGGCATGTTCGTCATCGATGGCATGGCCATCATCCTGAAAGCGGCGATCGCGATTGCCGTGGCGCTGGTCATCATCTACAGCCGCGCCTATCTGGTGGCACGCAAACTGTTCACCGGAGAGTTCATCCTGCTGATCCTGTTCGCCACGCTCGGCATGATGATCATGGTTTCGGCCAATCATTTCGTGGCGCTGTACCTTGGCCTGGAACTGCTGGCGCTTTCCAGTTACGCCATGGTGGCGCTCAATCGCGATTCGGTGGCGTCGTCGGAAGCGGCCATGAAGTATTTCATCCTCGGCGCGCTGGCCTCGGGCCTGCTGCTCTACGGCATGTCGATGATTTACGGTGCGACCGGTTCGCTCGATGTGACCAAGATCGCCAAGATGATCGACTACAGCCGCGCCAACGACCCGCTGGTCACCTTCGGCCTGGTGTTCGTGGTGGCGGGCCTCGCTTTCAAGCTGGGCGTGGTGCCGTTCCACATGTGGGTACCCGACGTCTACCAGGGCGCACCGACGGCGATGACGCTGTTCATCGGTTCCGCGCCCAAGCTCTCGGCGTTCGGCTTCATCATGCGCATCCTGGCAGATTCGCTGGGTGGCGCCACCAGCGACTGGCAGGGCATGCTGGTGATACTGGCGGTGGCCTCTCTGGCGCTGGGCAACATCATTGCCATCTCGCAGACCAATCTGAAGCGCATGCTGGCCTACTCGACCATTTCGCACATGGGCTTCCTGCTGCTGGGCATTCTTTCGGGCACCAAGAACGGCTACTCGGCGGGCATGTTCTACACGCTGACCTACGTGATGATGACACTGGCCTCCTTCGGCATGATCATGCTCATGTCGCGCGAAGGCTTCGAGGCCGACAACATCGACGATTTCAAAGGACTCAATCAGCGCTCGCCGTGGTATGCGTTCCTGATGCTGATCGTCATGTTCTCGATGGCCGGCATCCCGCCGTTCCTGGGCTTCTGGGCCAAGCTGACCGTTCTGGAAGGCGTGCTCAATGCCGGCTACACCTGGCTGGTGGTGTTCGCAGTGCTGATGAGCGTCATTGGCGCGTTCTACTACCTGCGCATCGTCAAGCTCATGTACTTCGATAAGCCGACGGACGAGTCGCCGATCGTGGCCGGCAGCGCATTCCGCAGCCTGCTGTCGCTGAACGCCTTGAGCCTGCTGGTGCTGGGCCTGTTCCCGGGCCTGCTGATGACCGCCTGCCTGAACGCGATCCAGCGTTCGCTCTGATCAGTCGCATCATTCTGCGCGGCTGCTGGTAACCTTTCGGTCATGACTGATCGAACGTTTCCCGATTTCACCGAGCACACGATTTCCAGCGAGCGCCTGCTTGACGGCAAGCTGCTGCGCGTCCAATCCGACCAGGTTCGCCTGCCCGATGGCGGTGAGTCTTATCGCGAATATGTCATCCACCCGGGCGCGGTGATGGTGGCCGCGTTTGTGGATGACTCCACCCTGGTGTTCGAACACCAATACCGCTACCCGGTACGTCGCCATTTCATCGAATTGCCCGCCGGCAAGATCGATCCGGGCGAGGCACACGCCGAGACCGCGCGGCGGGAGCTGGTTGAGGAAACTGGTTACACTGCCGCCCATTGGCAACACGCCATCACCATGCACGCCGGCATTGGCTACTCCAACGAAATCATCGAACTTTATGTTGCGCGCGATCTGTCCTTCGTCGGCCATCGACGTGACGAAGGCGAGTTCCTGGAAGTGTTCACCATGTCGGTCGATGAGGCCGTGGCCATGGTCGGATCAGGCGAGATCACCGATACCAAGACTGCGCTGTCACTGCTCTGGCTGGACAAGTTCCGGCACCGCCTTTGAAAGCCGGCAACATGCCTGAAACGGTGTTTGATCTGGCGGTGATCGGCGGAGGCATCAACGGCTGCGGCATCGCCCGCGACGCTGCCGGTCGCGGCCTCAAGGTGTTGCTGCTGGAGATGGACGACATCGCCTCGGCCACAAGTTCGTGGAGCTCGAAGATGGTCCACGGCGGCCTGCGCTATCTCGAGCAATATGAATTCCGCCTGGTGCGGGAGTCGCTGCAGGAGCGCGAGGTGCTGCTGAAACTCGCGCCGCACATCATTCACCCTGCCGAATTCATCGTCCCGCACGACGCCAGCATGCGACCTGCGTGGATGGTGCGCCTCGGCCTGTTCATGTACGACCACATCGGCGGCCGCATTTCGCTGCCCGGTTCGCGCACCGTGCCGTTCCCGGACGAACGCTACAGCGCCGGCTTGCGCAAATCCCTGCGGCGCGGCTTCTTCTACTCCGATACGCGCGTGGACGATTCGCGCCTCACGCTGCTCAATGCCATGGATGCGCGCGATCACGGTGCCGACGTGCGTGTGCGCACGCGCGTGACCGGCGGCGCCCGTGTTGATGGCGCCTGGCACCTGACCCTCACCGACGCGGACACGCGGGCGGAGAGCGTGGTAAAGGCGCGCGGCGTGGTCAACGCGGCCGGTCCGTGGGTAAAGCAGGTGCTCGACGATGCCCTGCGGACGCCGGCCGAGGCCAGTGTGAAACTGGTCAAGGGCAGCCACATCGTGGTGCCGCGCATCCATGCCTACGAACACGCTTACCTGCTGCAGAACACCGACAAGCGGGTGATTTTCGTCATTCCCTACGAGCGCGACTTCAGCCTCATCGGCACCACCGATGTGGCCATCGATTCGCTGGCCGAGGCTGACGGCATTTCCGCAGAAGAAACCCGTTATCTGCTGCGCGCCGTCAACCAGTATCTGGTCAAACCGCTGCATGAGACCGATGTCGTGTGGAGTTACGCCGGCGTGCGGCCGCTGTACGACGACGGCAGCAACGATCCGTCAAAGGTCACGCGCGATTACACGCTGATGGTGGATGATCGCGCCGGCAAGTTGCCGCTGCTGTCGATCTTCGGTGGCAAGATCACGACCTACCGCAAGCTCGCCGAGCACGTGCTGTCCGACCTGGCGCCGTACTACCCGGAAATGTCGCCGGCCTGGACACACGCCCAGCCCCTGCCGGGCGGCGATTTTGACGATACACGCGAACTGCTGGCGTCACTGCAACAACGCCACAGCGGCATCGCGCCCGACTATCTGGCGCGGCTGCTGAACCGGCACGGCACCAACGCAGAGAGCGTGCTGTCAGGCGTGCGTTCGGTCGCGGATCTCGGGGTGGTATTTGGTTCCGGCATGAATCTGCTGTGCGAACGCGAGATCGACTACTGCATTGCCCACGAGTGGGCGCGGCAGCCCGACGACATCCTCTGGCGCCGCACCAAATGCGGTCTGCACATGGATGGCGCCGAACGCGAGCGTGCCGCAGCGTTTATTCGCGAAAAGCTGAAAGTCCAGCACTGATGAGCCTTTCCGGCCGTTTTTGCCTGAAGAGCCGCGCCAATGCTGGAGTTTTTGTTATTGGTACACGCCGGCAGCCCGGGTTGCACCGTTGAAGCCGCTGGCCGACATGCCGGCGGAAGTCCTGCGCGGGATCCGCGTGGTGCTGTTCGATATCGATGACACGCTGACGTCCCATGGCCGCCTCACCGCCGGGGCGTATGCCGCGCTGGAGTCGCTGCAGTCCGCGGGTTTGACCACCGTCCCCATTACCGGCAGGCCCGCGGGCTGGTGTGACCATATCGCCCGCATGTGGCCGGTGGACGGCGTGGTTGGTGAAAATGGCGCGTTCTACTTTTGCTTTGACCAGCGCGCAGGCAAGCTGGTGCAGCGCTTTGTGAAGGATGACGCCACGCGGGCGCAGGATCGGGCGCGCACCGACGCGGTCGCCAGGCAGATTCTTGACGAGTTCCCCGGCTGTGCGCTGGCGTCGGACCAGGCTTACCGGCAAGCCGATATCGCCATCGATTTCTGTGAGGATGTGCCGGCGCTGCCTGTGGAGGATGTCCTGCGCATTCGCGATCTGATGGTGCAGGCGGGCCTGGCGGCCAAAATCAGTTCCATCCACGTTAATGGCTGGATCGGCAGTTACGACAAGCTTTCCACGGCCAGGCTGTTTGCCGCCGAGCGCCTCGGCATGGATCTCGATGCGCTGAAAAATGCATGCGTGTTTGTCGGTGATTCACCGAATGACGCACCGATGTTTGCGTATTTCCCGCATACCGTCGGCGTGGCCAATGTGCGCCGCTTCGCCTCCCAGCTGGAGGCATTGCCCGCATTCGTCACGACGCAGGAATGTGGCGCCGGCTTCGTGGAACTGGCGGCACGCTTGCTCGACGCGCGACGCGACTAGCTTTCCGGGTCCGTCAAAGCGATCGCGTCAGGCCGCGACCTTGGTGGGAATGAGCGTGGCCGCCTTTTGCACCAGCTCATCCTTGTCGTAGGGCTTCCGCAGCATGCCGGCAAAGCCATACTCGATCGCGGAGATGTCGTCCTCCACCGCCAGCAACACGGGGATGTTGACCGAGGTGCTGGCAAATTTCTCCTGCAGCTTGTCGGCAATGCCTTCGATGCCCAGTTCGGCAAACCCCTTGGCCAGGGGATCGAGGATGATCAGGTCAAATACGTCCTGCGCCAATTCCGTGAAGGCTTCCTCGGCCGTATCTGCGTGCACCACGCGGTAGTCTTTTTTCTTCAGCGTGCTCACCGCCACGATGGCGTGCTCGCGGTTCGGGTCGACGACCAGCACGCTGCCGGCCTTGGCTTCGCGCAGGGAATGGCGCGTAATCAGCGTGGAGGTCGATTCGGCATCGTCCTGCGTACCCATCACTGCTGAGATGGCCTCGTTGATCTGGTTCGCGGCGATCGGGTGGCGCAAGTAGGCGCTGATGCCGTTTTCGCGGCAGGCGATGGCGTCACCCGGTTTGCCCGACTTGGCCAGCATCATCAAGGCGGTGGTCTTGAGGCGCGGGTGGTGCTTGATGCGAAACGACAGCAGGAAGCCGTCCTGCACCGGCAGCGTGTTGGAGGTGATCACCAGCGGAGTCGGGTTGTCCTCATTGGCCATGCGCGTCAGCAGTTGCAGGGCCACCGCGGCGTTGTCGGCTTCGCGCGGGTGCATGCGCCAGCTGCGCGCCAGTTGCGCCAGTTCCTTGCGCTGCTCGGTATCGGCGCTGACGATCAGCAGCGGCAGCCCGGTCAGCGTCACGAATGCCGGTCGCGTGCGCGGTTCCTTCACGGTGCGATAGGGGAACACCGCCGTGAACTGGTAAATGGTGGTTTCCTTGCGCTCGCGGGTGTCGATCTTGCCGGCGCCCTTGGCGCTCATCGCGCGCACCACCTGGCGCGCCAGTGCAAGGTGCATCTGGCTGGTGGGCGACAGGTTCTTCTGGCGGGTGCCCCCCTTGGGCGGAACCGCTTCGACGCGGAAGGAGAGGTGAATCTGGTTGTCGGCCGAGTATTCCGGTTCGACCACCAGCACCAGGTCGCCACCGCCCTGCGATGACGGCAGTCCGACATCGAGCAGGCTGCGCAGCACCAGCATCAGGCGCGCGCCATCGCCGATGAGGTGCTCGGGCACATCCTGTTCGACCGAAACGCGCAATTGCACATTTGCGGCTTCCGCGGCCGGCACCACGTGGTCAAGCATGCTGGCCACGCTTTCGCGCAAATGAAATTCGCTGGATTCAAGTTTCAGGTCGCCGCCGTCCATCTGCGAAAAATCCAGCAGGCCGGCAATCTCGGCAAAGGCGGATTCGGCGGCGGTTTCCACTCGCCTGAAGTGCTCGAGCACCGTGCTGGGCAGGTCGAGCTGCTCGGCGCGATGGATGGCGCTGCCGGCGCTCTCCAGCGTGATGGCCAGGTTGCGGGCGATTTTCTCCACCATCTGCGACTGCGCCGAAATGGTGGCCGAGCTGCCCGTGCCCGCCTTTTCCTCGAGCGCACGGAACACGTGCAGCCGTCCGGCGATAGCGGACTCACCCGCGACCGGCAGCGACAGCTGCTTGGCGCGCTTGCCGTCGGCGAATCGAAATTCAAATTCATCGCGCTGGTCCGATTCCATGGGGAAGTAGATCGGCGCAACCTTTTTTTCGGTCAGCGTGGAGGCCTGGGCAAACAGGTCGCTGCACTCGATGCCGACCAGCGACTGCGGCGCCGCCTCGACCCGGAACAGTTCGCAGAAGGCACCATTGACCATCTCGACGCTGCCTTGTGCATTCTCGACCACGCAGGCGTCCGAAACGCTCTCGACCAGATCCAGCAGGTGGGTGCCCTGCACATTGGCGGCCGCTTCCTTGGCGCGCTCCATGCTGACGTCGCGCAGCCAGCCCACGGCGGACAGCACCTTGTCGCCTTCACGGTGACCGCGCACCAGCTTCAGTTCGACCGGCAGCGGGTTGCCATGCACGATCATGGTCAGCTCCAGCAGCATGGTGACAGTCTTGCCTTCGAAAATGCGCGCCAGCATCTGCGTGAAGCGCGCCTGGTCGGCCTCGATCAGGGAGTCCTTGAAGGTCCAGTCATTGTCATTGTCGACCCATGCCGCCAGGGCCGGCGTGGCGTAGGTCACCGTACCCCGTTCGGCGACTTCGAAAACCGGTTCGTCGAGCGCGTGAAGGAGTTGTTCCAGGCTGGCCATGGGAGAGCTTACGGGGTAGGCGAGTAGCGATATTACTCGGGGCGGGACATGGCGCGCAAACGCGCCACCAATTGCGCCAGGTGAGGGGGCGATTCAGCGCCGGCCGAGCTCATCAGGTCGCGCAGGGAGTTGGCCATTTTCTTGCCCAGCTCCACGCCCCACTGGTCGAAGGAATTGATGTTCCACAGCACGCCCTGCACGAACACCTTGTGCTCGTAAAGCGCCACCAGCGCGCCGAGGTGAAACGCATCACCCTCTGGCAACAGCAGCACCGTGACCGGGCGACCGCCCTCGTAGTTGCGGTGCGGTTCGGCCGAGGTGCTGCCGGTCCACATGGCATCGGCTTGCGCGATGGCGTTGGCAAGCAGCTTGGCGTGGTGGCCGGGCAGTTTGCCGGTGTCCCTGGCCAGTACGATGATGTCCACGGAAATGCGGTCGGTGCCCTGGTGCAGCAGCTGGTGAAAGGAATGCTGGCCGTCGGTACCGGGTTCGCCAAAAATCACCGGCGCGGTGGCGTAATCCACGCGCCGGCCGTCCAGATCAACGCTCTTGCCGTTGGATTCCATTTCCAGCTGCTGCAGGTACTTGGGCAGCAGGGCGATGCGCTGCGCGTAGGGCAGCACCGCGTGCGTGCCCATGCCGTGAAAATTGCGGTTGAGCACGCCGACTGTGGCCAGTGCCACCGGCAGGTTTGCCTCCAGCGGCGCGGTGCGGAAGTGTTGGTCCATGGCTGCGGCACCGGCAAGCAGCTGCGCAAAGGCCGCATAACCGCCCGCCATCGCCACCGGCATGCCGACTGTCGACCACAGCGAATAGCGGCCGCCCACCCAGTTCCAGAACGCGAATATGCGTTCGGCAGCGTAGCCTTGCCTGCCTGCCTCGGCCGGATTGGCGGTGATGGCGACAAAGTGCGCCGCGAACGCATCCGCGCCCAGCTTGCCGGTGAGCCAGTTCCGCGCGCTGTTGGCGTTGGTCATGGTCTCGTCGGTGGTGAAGGTCTTGGACATGACCAGCACCAGCGTGTTGGCCGGATTCAGGTGCGCCAGCGTGTCGGCCAGGTGCGCGCCATCGATGTTCGATACAAAATGCACCGCCGGGCCATCGGCCGCGTGCGCCAGGGCGTTGCAAACCAGTTGTGGCCCCAGCGAGGAGCCGCCGATGCCGATCGACACCACATCGGTGAAGCGCTGCTCGGTGACGCTGCGAATGTGCCCGCTGCGCACGCCTTCGACAAAAGACCGCATCTTCTGCAATTGCGCCGCGACATCGGCATCGACATCGCGCCCATCGATCGTCAGGCCCGACGCTGAGCGCAGCGCCGCGTGCAGCACCGGCCGCCCTTCGGACGTGTTGATCGCAACGCCGGCGAACATGGCGTCACGCCGCGCCTCCAGGTTCTGTTCACGGCACAGCGCCAGCAGCGCATTGCGCACTTCGGCCGAGGCCAGCTGCCGCGAAAAGTCGGCGTAAATGCCGGCAGCCTCTAGCGAAAACTGGCCCGCGCCGGCAGGCTGGGCGGTGAGCTGCGAGAGCGTTTTCCACGCGGATGTTGTGGTCGGATTGGGCATGAAAAATCGGCTGGCTGGTTGGCTGATGATTATAGCTGCCGCGTCACGCCGGCCCATGGCAGGGAGGGGTTTGCGGGATAATGCCGGTATTGACCACCTGCGCGCGGCTCGCGATCCGAACCGCCGCACCTTAACGGAAGCATTGCCATGAACGATCTTTCCCGCCCCGCGCTGTCAGCCGCATCCCTCGACCCGCGCCACGACGCCAGCCGCGTCATTCGCGCCCCGCGCGGGTCCGCCATCACTTGCCGGAACTGGCTGATCGAAGCGGCCTACCGCATGATCCAGAACAACCTCGATCCCGATGTGGCCGAACGCCCGCAGGATCTGGTGGTGTACGGCGGCATCGGCCGCGCGGCGCGTGACTGGAAATGTTTCGACGCCATCCTCGATGCGCTGAAGAAACTGGCGCCGGACGAGACGCTGCTGATCCAGTCCGGCAAACCGGTGGGCGTGTTCCGCACCCACGAGGACGCCCCGCGCGTGCTGCTGGCCAATTCCAACCTGGTGCCGCACTGGGCCACCTGGGAACACTTCCACGAACTCGACCGCCACGGCCTGATGATGTACGGGCAGATGACCGCGGGATCGTGGATTTACATCGGCTCGCAGGGCATCGTGCAGGGTACGTATGAAACCTTCGTCGAAGTCGGCCGCCAGCACTTTGGCGGCAACCTGAAGGGCAAATGGATTCTCACCGGCGGACTCGGCGGCATGGGTGGCGCGCAGCCGCTGGCCGCGACCATGGCAGGCGCCTCGATGCTGGCGGTGGAGTGCGACGAGTCACGCATCGATTTCCGCATGCGCACGCGCTACGTCGATGCCAAGGCGCGTTCGCTGGATGAAGCTTTGCATATCATCGACGTCGCCCACCAGAAGGGCGAGGCGGTGTCGGTCGGCTTGCTGGGAAATGCCGCCGACGTATTCCCGGAAATTGCCCGTCGCGTGAAGGCGGGGGATCGGAAAAGCCGCCCGGATGTGGTCACCGACCAGACCTCGGCGCACGATCCGCTCAACGGATACCTGCCGCGCGGCTGGTCACTGGAACAGGCGATCGCCCTGCGCCAGAGCGATCCTGCGCGCGTCGTCAAGGAAGCCTGCAAGTCGATGGCGATTCACGTGCAGGCGATGCTGGACCTGCACGCTGCCGGTATTCCCACGCTCGACTACGGCAACAACATTCGCCAGGTGGCAAAGGAAGAGGGCGTGGCCAATGCCTTCGATTTCCCGGGCTTCGTGCCCGCCTACATCCGCCCGCTGTTCTGCCGTGGCGTGGGCCCGTTCCGCTGGGTGGCGTTATCCGGCGACCCCGAAGACATCCGCAGGACCGACGCCAAGGTCAAGGAACTGATCCCCGACGACAAGCACCTGCACAACTGGCTCGACATGGCCGAGAAACGCATCGCCTTCCAGGGCTTGCCGGCGCGCATCTGCTGGGTGGGCCTCGGCCAGCGCCACCGCTTGGGACTGGCGTTCAATGAAATGGTGAAATCCGGCGAATTGAAAGCGCCCATCGTCATCGGTCGCGATCACCTCGACTCGGGTTCGGTGGCTTCACCCAATCGCGAAACGGAAGCAATGAAGGATGGCTCGGATGCGGTGTCGGATTGGCCGCTGCTCAATGCGCTGTTGAATACCGCTGGCGGCGCGACCTGGGTGTCGCTGCATCACGGCGGCGGGGTAGGGATGGGCTTCTCGCAGCATTCGGGTGTGGTGATTGTTTGCGACGGCACCGATGCGGCGGCGAAACGGATCGAGCGGGTGCTGTGGAATGACCCGGGGACGGGAGTGATGCGGCATGCGGATGCGGGGTATGAGGTGGCGGTGGGGTGTGCGAGGGAGCAGGGGTTGAAGTTGCCGATGGTGAAGTGAAATGCCGATTGCATGCCCGCACTGAGGAAAGCCCAGACCCGGCCCAGGCACTTCCCCCTTTTCTAAAGGGGGATCGAGGGGGATTTGCGGCGGTCGCAATACATGGCGACCGCAAATCCCTCCTAACCTCTCTTTAGAAAAGGGAGGGACTAAATCTTCGCAGTGCGCAAAACTCCAGCACCAGCGAGCCTCCCAGGCCAAAATGCCGCCAAACACCGCGCCAATGCTGGAGTTTGCCTATTCGATCCTCTCAAACCGCTGCTCAATCAAGTCCGCATCATCAAAATGCCGCCGCCCCACAAACGCGGTCGCATGCCGCCCCCACTGCCGCATCGCGCCGGGACTGCTGATGCCCATCGGCCAGAACAGGAAACGTTCGCCACGTTCGCTGCCGGCGACGATGCCGTCCGGGCCGAACAGGCTGCGGCGCCTACCATCGACTGAAGCCAGAGAGCGCAACTCATCGTCATCGGCGAAGGCGTACGTTGTGCCGGCCAAGCCCGCACGCGGAACCAGGGCGATGTCTTCGAGGTAGTGCGTACCCGAAGCGATGCGGATGGCAATGCGTTGATTCGCGGCGACGACCGGCAGACGCTTCGGTACGAACGCCCACTCGATACCGGGTTCCGGCGGGGGCTTCGGCATCAGCTTCGATGTCGGAAAAAACAGCTGGTAGCAACCGCAGGCGTGGATGCTGTCGACCAGCAGCACCTCGCCATTTTCATCCAGCGTGACACGAATCATCACGCCATCGAGTCTGCCGCTGAGCAGGTCGAACGCGGCGCGTAACGGGCGCTCGGGGAACCAGAATGTGTAGACCAGCTGCACCAGTGTTTCACCTTTGAGGCGCGTGAAGGTGATGCGCTGGTATGCGATGGGTTGGACGACATCAACGGTTGCATTGGCGTCCAACAATTTCAGCCTGCCGAAGCGATCGAGGTCTGCCCGTGTTTGCACATCGAGTACGGGCGCGTGATAGGCAAGCAACTGCCGCCAGTCGGCCGCTGTGAGGCCAGGAATGCCCAACGGGCGTCCCTCGGGAATCGGCAAATTGAACGGCGTGCCCGTGGCCTCAGCCGGCAGATACCTGCGCACGTTGTCGGCAGGGTGCGTGCCCTGAAAAATCGCCTGCGTGTTCTCCTGCCAGCGCGTGACGCCGGCGAAGAACGGCAACGAGGTAATCGCGTACGCACCCAACGCCCGCTTGGCGTTTGAATAGTCATCCGGCACTTTCAGCTGTTCCAGCCAGGCGGTATTTCGCGAGGCATCGTTCCTGTCAGCGGCGGACAACAGCGGCGAACAGACATCCAGACGCGAGACATCGAACGCCGATCCGCGCGGCAGATTGGCGATTTCGAAGCGGCGCGCGCGACTGTCGAGTTGCTGCGCGTATGAAAGCAACGAATCTCGCAGTGCAACATCACTGCGTGCGGCTTCGCGAAATGAGGCAGCGAAGCGATCGGTGCGCAAATAGGGGATACCAGGGAGTCGGGTCTCGCCCGCATCCCGCACGCCGGCAGCGTCAGTCGCCTGGTCGAGCCGGTCATACCACTCACGGCACGCCGCTTCTTCTGCGTTACTGGCCGATATGCGCGATGCCGGCAGGCCCGCGCATCCCACGAGGGCAATAAGGACAAGCGTCAGCAGAAGGCGGCGCAAAACAGGGTCGATGTGAAGGGTGGAAAAGGGCAGGGGTGAGGGCTGCGGCGATTATAATCGCCGCATGCAAACCACCTTCATTCTGCGGCCCGGGCAGCTCACGCTCGCGGACCTGCGACGCGCCCGCGACGGGCATTTTCATTTTGAGCTGGATGCGGCCTGCTGGGACGAAGTACGCGCCGGTGCAGCGACGGTCGAGCGTATTGTCGCCAAGGGCGACCCGGCCTACGGCATCAACACCGGCTTCGGCAAGCTTGCCAACACCCACATCGCCGCCGACCAGCTGGAAGCGCTGCAGCGCAACCTGGTGCTGTCGCATAGCGCCGGCGTAGGCGCGCCGCTGGACGACCGCGTGGTGAAATTGATCCTGATCCTAAAGATCGCCAGCCTCGCGCGCGGTCGGTCGGGCGTGCGTCCCCTGATCATCGAAGCGCTGCTGCGTTTGCTCAATGCGGGCGTCTATCCGCTGGTTCCCGCCAAGGGCTCGGTGGGCGCCTCGGGTGACCTGGCGCCGCTGGCACACATGAGCGCGCTGCTGCTGGGCCTGGGCGAGGCGCATGTGGGCGGCAAGCGCTTGCCGGCGCACGAGGCGCTGCTGGCGGCGGGCCTCTCGCCCATCACGCTGGCGCCCAAGGAGGGATTGGCGCTACTCAACGGCACGCAGGCCTCCACCGCGTTGGCGTTGCATGGCTTGTTCCAGATTGAAAACGTGTTTGCCGCGGCCATGGTCGCGGGCGCCATGAGCGTCGATGCGGCGATGGGTTCCGATACGCCATTCGATGCGCGCATCCACCAGTTGCGCGGCCAGCCTGGGCAAATCCACACCGCTGCGCAATATCGCGCGTTGCTTGACGGCAGCCAGATCCGCGATTCGCACCTGGTGGGTGACGACAAGGTTCAGGACCCGTATTCGCTGCGCTGCCAGCCGCAGGTGATGGGCGCCTGCCTCGATGTCATCCATGCCGCTTCGCGCACGCTGGAAATCGAAGCCAATGGCGTCACCGACAATCCGCTGGTCTTTCCGGATTCGGGCGATGTGCTGTCCGGCGGCAATTTCCACGCCGAACCGGTGGCCATGGCCGCCGACCAACTGGCGATCGCGGTGGCCGAGATCGGCGCGCTTTCGGAACGGCGCATGGCGCTGCTGGTGGACCCGGGGCTCTCCGGGCTGCCGCCGTTCCTGGTAAAGGACAGCGGGCTCAATTCGGGCTACATGATGGCGCAGGTGACGGCGGCGGCACTGGCCTCGGAGAACAAGTCGCTGGCGCACCCGGCATCGGTGGATTCGCTGCCGACCTCGGCCAACCAGGAAGACCACGTCAGCATGGCCACCTTCGCCGCGCGGCGCCTGACCGACATGGCGGAGAACACGGCAGGCATCGTCGCCATTGAGCTGCTGGCTGCCGTGCAGGGCATCGACCTGCGCCTGCCGCTGACCACCTCGCCGGCATTGCAGCGTGCCCACGCCCTGGTGCGCGCCAAGGTGCCGTTCTACAGCCAGGATCGACTGCTCAGCCCCGATATCGAGGCGGCGACAGCGCTGATCCGCAGTGGACAATTTCTAGAGTTTGCGCAATGAAGCTGTTCGCGCCGCACGCGCTGTTGCCGGAAGGCTGGCGACAGGACGTGCTGATCGAACTTGAGGGAAATTGCATAGCGCGCGTGTCGGCCGGTGTCGAGCCGGGCGATGCACGGCGCCTTGCCGGCCCGCTGATCCCGGGCATGCCGAATCTGCATTCGCACGCGTTCCAGCGCGCCATGGCCGGGCTCACCGAGCGCGCCGGCGCCAGTGGCGACAATTTCTGGGCGTGGCGTGAATTGATGTACCGATTCCTGGCGCGCATCACACCCGAGGACAACGAAGTCATCGCCACGCAGCTCTACATCGAGATGCTCAAGGCCGGCTACACCAGCGTGGCCGAGTTTCATTACCTGCATCACGACGAAAACGGCCAGGCCTATGCGAACCCGGCGGAGATGGCTGATCGGATCGCGGCCGCGGCGGCCACCACCGGCATCGGCCTGACGATGCTGCCGGTGTTTTATGCGCACGCCACCTTTGGCGGCGTGGCGCCGAATGCCGGACAGAAGCGCTTCATCCTAGGCATCGATGCCTTCAATCTTCTCGTCGAGCGGATGCTGGCGCAACGCGGCAATGGCGCGTTGCGGCGCGTGGGCATTGCGCCGCACTCCTTGCGCGCGGTGACGCCGGCTGAACTGAAGCTCATCGTCGGCCACCTCGACGCGACCGATTCCACAGCGCCGATTCATATCCACGCGGCCGAACAGCGCAAGGAAGTGGACGATTGCCTGACCTGGAGCCACAAGCGCCCGGTGGCGTGGCTGCTCGACAACGCCGGCCTGTCGGATCGCTGGTGCCTGGTGCATGCCACGCACCTGGATGACGACGAAACTTTTCGCCTCGCCGAAAGCGGCGCCATTGCCGGGCTGTGCCCGACCACGGAAGCCAATCTGGGCGACGGCATGTTCAATGCGCCGGACTATTTCCTGCAGCAGGGGCGATGGGGCGTCGGCGGTGACAGCCATGTGGGCGTCGATCCGTTTCGCGAACTGGCGGTGGTCGAATATGCGCAGCGCCTCAGGATCGAACGCCGCAATGTGTTGCACACGCCCGGCGTGGCGTCCATCGGCGGTGGCCTGTACCGTCAGGCCCTGAACGGCGGCGCGCAGGCGCTGGGTCAGCGCTCCGCCGCGATTGCGGCGGGCTGCTATGCCGACCTCGTGGTGCTCAACTGCGAGGACCCGGCGCTGGCCGAGCACGACGGCGACGCCCTGTTGGATGCGGCCATCTTCGGACCGGTGAGACGACCGGTGCGCGATGTGATCGCCGGCGGCCAATGGGTCGTCAACGATGGCGTGCATGTGGGCGAGGCCGCGGCGCTGCAGCGCTACCGCGCGGTCATGAAAAAACTGCTGCAGTGAAGCGCGTGTGACGCCAGCCATCGACAGCCTCACCGTAAACGTCCGGCTCGCCACCATGCAGGGCGCCGACGGCGGGATCGGGTTGATCGAGGACGGCGCGATTGCGACGCACGGCGACCGGATCGTGTGGGTGGGCGCGATGCGCGATCTGCCCGATGAGATTCGAACCAATGCCGTGCGGACGCTGCATGGCGAGGGCACTCTCATTACCCCCGGGCTGATCGATTGCCATACGCACCTGTTGTTCGGCGGCGACCGTGTACGCGAATTTGCATTGCGTCTGTCGGGCGCCAGCTACGAGGAAATCGCGCGCAGCGGCGGGGGAATACGCAGCACCGTGAATGCCACGCGCGAATTGGCGACGTCGAACGGACTGCTGTATGCGGATGGGCGGGGACGATTGCGTGCCCTGATGCACGAAGGCGTCACCACCATCGAGGTCAAATCCGGCTATGCGCTGAACACCGCCGGCGAGCTGCAAATGTTGCGCGAGGCGCGACGCCTGCACGATCCGTCGAGCATCAATGTGGCAACAACGCTGCTGGGCGCGCATGCGCTTCCCGAGGAATACGAGGCGCGGGCCGATGCGTACATTGATCTGGTCTGCGGAGAAATGATTCCCCAGGCCAGGCAGCAGGGCCTGGCCGATGCAATTGACGTTTTCTGCGAAAACATCGGCTTCAATCTCGCGCAGACGCGGCGCGTATTCGAAGCCGCGCGCGTCCATGGCCTGCCGGTCAAGGTGCACGCCGAGCAGTTGTCGAACATGGGCGGCGCCCGGCTGGCGGCGGAGTTTGGTGCACTGTCGGCAGATCACCTGGAATACCTCGACGAGGCCGGCGTGGAAGCCATGGCGCGTGCCGGCACCGTGGCAACCCTGCTTCCGGGAGCCTTTTATTTCCTGCGCGAAACGCGGCTGCCGCCGCTCGAACTGCTGCGCAGGCACCACGTGCCGATTGCCGTGGCCAGCGATCTCAATCCGGGCTCTTCGCCGCTGGTGTCGCTGCAAGCGGCCATGAACATGGCCTGCACGTTGTTTCGCCTGACGCCGGATGAGGTTCTGCGGGGCGTGACCGTCAATGCCGCGCGCGCACTGGGCATGGCCGACCGGGGCGTGCTGGCAGCCGGCATGCGTGCCGATTACTGCATCTGGAACGTGGTTGCAGCGGCAGAACTCTGCTACTGGCTTGGCGGCATCCGGCCACTGTCGATCGTGGTCGGTGGTGTCGCGCGGATCAATACCCTGACCGGCTGGGCGGAGTCGGCATCGTGAGCGCGTTGTGGTCACTCGTCGAGGGCAGCGCGCCCGTCATCGTCAATGTTCCGCACGCCGGCACGTTCATTCCCGACGACATCCGCGGACGGCTGACACCGGTGGCGCTGGCGGTGCCGGATACCGACTGGCACGTCGATCGCCTGTACGCCGATCTGGTCAAGGGGCGCGACATCACGCTGATGTCGGCGACGCATTCGCGCATCGTCGTCGACCTGAACCGCGACCCCGCGGGCGGGGCCCTGTATCCGGGTGCGTCCAACACCGAGATCTGCCCGAGCAGCACCTTTCACGACGAGCCGCTGTACCGCGATGGCCAGGCGCCCTCGATGGACGAGGTGATGTTGCGTGTGGACCGGTACTGGCGGCCGTACCAAGCAAGGCTGGCCGCGGAAATTCACCGGGTTCGGCTACGCCACGGCTACTGTGTGCTGCTCGACGGCCACTCCATTGTCAGCGTGGCGCCGCGTTTCTTTGCCGGTCGATTGCCGGACCTGAACCTGGGCACGGCCGACGGTCGCAGCTGTGACGCGGGACTCGCGGCTGCCGCATTCGCGGTACTGGATACAGCAAGCGGATTCACGGCGGTACATAATGGACGCTTCAAGGGTGGATACATCACGCGCCACTACGGCCGGCCCGACAGCCATGTGCATGCACTGCAGCTGGAGATGGCGCAGGACTGCTACATGGATGAAGTGAGGCCGGAGGTGTTTGACCCGGTCCGTGCCGGGCCGCTGTTGCAGGTGCTGCGTGATGTGCTGGACGTACTCCTGCGCTGGAAGCCGTCGCCGCAACCGATAACGCCATAGGAAGCGAATTCATGTCAGCAAAAGTGCCTTCGACGCCAGTGCCCGGCGCGCCCGCAGCCTCCGCCACGCCTGCCGCCCCCGCCGCGCCGCGCCCGGCTGTTTCGGTTCCCGTGCTCGGTCCCGCGCGGCGCAGCAAGGTCGAACGCCGCGTCACCGTTCCCGAATCGCTCAACGCGCTGGTGGAGGACGGCTTCATCGCGCAGGCCGACGCCGATCGCGTGCTCAAGGAGTGGCGCACTTCCAGCGGCGACATTCATCCGCTGATGGTGCTGGCCAAGGCGCACCTGAAATCGCTCAAGCCGCCGCAGCGGGCCCTGGATATCGAGCGGCTGACCGAGTGGATGGCTGGCCGCGTGGAGCTCGACTATTACCATATCGATCCGCTGAAGATCGACATGCGCGCCGTCACCAGCGTGATGTCCTCCGACTACGCCTCCAAGCGCAACATCCTGCCGGTCGAAGTGCGCGGCCGCGATGTGGTGGTGGCGACCTGTGAGCCCTACCAGTCGGCATGGCAGCGCGAACTGGGCGACATGCTCAAGCTCAACATCAAGGTGGTGGTGTCGAATCCGGAAGACATCACCCGTTACGTTGGCGAGTTCTACAACCTGTCGCGCTCGGTAAAGCGAGCAGAGAAGACCGACAGCGGCGCGGCGCGCATTAATGATTTCGAGCAACTGGTGGAGCTGGGCAAGGCCGGCCGCACACTGGACGCCAATGACCATCACATCGTCACGCTGGTGGACTGGCTGTGGCAATACGCCTTTGACCAGCGCGCCTCGGACATTCACCTCGAGCCGCGCCGCGAAGTGGCCATCGTGCGTTTTCGCATCGATGGCGTGCTGCACCAGGTCTATCAGGTGCCGGCGACGGTGGCCGCGGCGATGACCTCACGCATCAAGATCCTCGGTCGCATGGACGTGGTGGAAAAGCGGCGGCCGCAGGATGGCCGCATCAAGACCCGCATGCCAGATGGCGAGGAAATCGAACTGCGTCTGTCGACACTGCCCACGGCGCACGGCGAGAAGCTGGTGATGCGCATCTTCGATCCCGATGTGCTGGTGCGCGATTTTTCTGAGCTCGGGTTCGGCGCGGACGAAATCGAGAAGTGGCAAGGCCTCATCAACCACCCCGGCGGCATCGTGCTGGTGACCGGGCCGACTGGCTCGGGCAAGACCACCACGCTTTACAGCACGCTCAAGCTGCTGGCCACGCCGCAAGTAAACGTATGCACCATCGAAGACCCGATCGAAATGGTCGAGCCGGCCTTCAACCAGATGCAGGTGCAGACGCAGATCGACCTGGGCTTCGCCGAAGGCGTGCGCGCGCTGATGCGGCAGGACCCGGACATCATCATGGTCGGCGAAATTCGCGACCTGCCGACCGCGGAAATGGCGATACAGTCGGCGCTGACCGGTCACCTGGTGTTATCCACGCTGCATACCAACGACGCACCTTCTGCCGTGGCGCGGTTGCTGGACCTGGGTGTGCCGGCTTACCTCATGACCTCGACGCTGCTGGGCGTGATGGCGCAGCGCCTGATCCGCACGCTGTGCCCGCACTGCAAGGAACAAGTGCCATTCGACGACCCCCTGCAGATCAAGATCTGGCACGACACGGTGGCGCCATGGAAGGGCGAGGCACCGAAAGACATCTATCGTCCGGTTGGTTGCCTGGAATGCCGCAACACCGGTTATCTCGGTCGTGTCGGCATCTACGAGATCCTCATCATGACGCCCGAGGTGAAGCGCTGCATTGCCGACGAGGCCGATCTAGAACTCATTACCGCGGCGGCCTACAAGTCCGGCATGAAGCCGCTGCGATTGTCCGGCGCCATGAAGGTCGCGCAGGGCATCACTACGCTGGAAGAGGTGCTGAAAGTCGCGCCGCCGGCGTAGCCCGCAGTCCGTGAAGCTGTTTACCTGCGACGAATTTGTCCTGCCGCTGCCGGAGGGCCACCGCTTTCCGATGAACAAATACCGGCTGCTGCGGGAACACCTGCAGGCCACCGGCGTATTCGCGCCAGACGATTTCCGTATCCCTCCCGCAGCCACCTTCAACGAACTCACGCGTGCCCATGCACCCGACTACGTGGAGCGCGTCGAGCGCGGTGAGCTCAGCGCCGCCGAGATGCGTACCATCGGCTTTCCCTGGTCCACTGCCATGGTCGAACGCTCGAAGCGATCGTCTGGCGCCACCATCGCCGCCTGTCGTGTGGCGCTGGAGGAGGGCGTGGGCGTCAACCTCGCCGGCGGCACCCACCACGCCTTTTACGATCGCGGCGAGGGCTTTTGCGTATTCAACGACACCGTCATCGCCGCACGCGCGATGCAGGCCGAGGGTCGCGCGGCGCGCGTGCTGGTGATCGACTGCGACGTACATCAGGGCAATGGCAGCGCCAGCATCCTCGCCGGCGACGATTCCATCTTCACGTTCTCCATCCACGGCGCGAAGAACTACCCGTTCCGGCGTGAAGTACCGAGCGATTTGGATATCGATCTGCCGGATGGGACGGGCGACGCCGACTATCTTGTCTCGCTGGATGGCGGCCTCGCCCGCGCGTTCGCAGCCATCACGCCGGACCTGGTGATTTATCTCGCTGGTGCCGATCCGTATGAGGATGACCGGCTGGGCCGCTTGAAGCTCAGCAAGGCAGGATTGCGGCAGAGGGATGAAATGGTGTTCGCGAACTGCGCATCACGCGGAATCGGCGTGGCCATCACCATGGCCGGCGGCTATGCGCGGCAGATTCAGGATGGGGTGGAGATTCATGCGGCGACGATATTGGCGGGGAGGGAGGTGCTGGCGAGGGCGTGAGGCGGAGGGCTGCTTTGAGAGAGGACGAGCTATACGACTTCAGGCACCGAATTGTTCATCGTCCGAGATAAGAGGCGCCGCGTTGTTGCGGCGTGCGGCGACCGAAGGGAGCGACCTTGAGTGACTTGTTAGACGTCACCATTCGCCTCAATCGCATTTCTAGCTTTCATGTGCTGCTCAAACTTCTCGATATATTCGTCAAGATTTTCCTCAAGCATCTTTCGGTACTCGGCAACGAAGTACTCGAGCGTCTCAGCTTTCAACTGCGCCATTTCCGCTCGTGAATCGAAGCCACAAGCGCTGACCCAAGCATTAAAGCGTGCGGCTGCATACATCATCGAGGCGCTGAATTTGCCGCGCGACACTTCAGTCATCTGATCATTAGAGAGATGAATGTGTGCATCCGCGCGATCGTAAAACTTGGGGTCTATGTCCATTTGCTCAAATTTTGTGACATCTAACGTTGAGTTGAGGGGCCTCTTGTAGTACCCAGGCACGAGGTGGAACATGCAGAAAAGCCGGGGTCATGCAGAAAAGCCGGGGTCAAGTCTTGCCTTTTGCTTCTAGAAAAGCCGAAAAGCCGAAAAGCCGGGGTCAAGTCTTGCCTTTTGCTTCTATGCCCGGCGAGAGTGCCATGCAGTACCTCTGATGCGGACCATCAACAACTTCAGTGTATTCGCAAGATCAGTCAACATGCATTTGCGATTCTCAGGCAAAAAGCAAGACCCCAAATTGCGAAAGGCGACCGTCAAGTCGCAACGCGCTTGCGCGTAGTCGAGCTTGGACGACGAGTTAGATTTCGGTCTACTTCCTTTCGCAACGTCTCGTTTATCCGTGACTGATAGCCTTCGCCTTGCGACTTGAAGAATTCCACGACGTCTGCGTCTAGGCGGATCGACGTCAATACCTTGGTTGGTGCCACTTGTGGCCCACGACCACGTTTTATCACGGGTGGTCCGAGCATTTCCTCGGTCCAAGCAGGATTGTCGGGGTCGGCGACTTTAGCCGAGGTTTTCTTTGGCAACTTGGCGGTAGTAGCGTGCTTCATGTTTTTCTGCCTTTCGCAAAGAGATTACGTGCGGCCCCTTACGGCGCTCCGTGTAGACCATCACAACCACTTCATCTTCCAGTATTCCGAAGCAGACCTGACGCACCTCGCCATAATCTTCGCGCTTGTCCTCACGGGTTACGGTGAAGTGGTCCCAGATGGCGTCGCATCCGGCGAAGTCGAGCCCGTGATTCTTGATGTTCAGCCTGCGCTTGGCCTCGTCCCATGTAAGCATATTTAATTGTATAGACAAAGTACTGTTACGTCCACGGAAAGTCGACGCAAACTGCGGGGCCAAGCTTTCTCACAACAACTCTCGCTGGTCCCATCCTGCGGAAACTGGTGTGATTATTCATGCAATGCGATAGCTTGAGGAAATGCACCACGCGGATGGAAGCCGCAGGCATGCGCCAAAAAACCTCAAACTCCAGCACCAGCGCGCCTCCCCAGCCATTTTCACCCTGCAAGCCGCGCCAATACTAGAGTTTTCCCATCAAGTCCCAGTAAGCCGCTTGTCGTGCAGCAGCTTGCCGATGTGCGCCGGAAAGGCGCCGGTCTTGCGGTCGTCGTAGTAATAGCGCAGGGCTTGGGTGATGGTGCGAAACGCCAGCTCATCCCACGGGATTTCATCTTCGCGGAACAGTCGCACTTCGAGGCTTTCCGGGCCGGCGCCAAAATTGAGGTCGTCGAGTTTGGCGCGGAACAGCATGTACACCTGGCTGATCTGCGGTAGCGACAGCGTGACGTACAGCTGCTCGATGGTGACGCGCGCCTGGGCTTCTTCCAGCGTTTCGCGACTTGCGCCTTCCTCGATGGTTTCGCCTTCTTCCATGAAGCCGGCCGGCAGGGTCCACTTGCCGTAGCGCGGTTCGATGGCGCGTTTGCAGAGCAGGATCTGGTCGCCCCACACGGGGATGGTGCCCACCACGATCTTCGGGTTGAGGTAATGAATGTGCCCGCAGTCGGCGCAGACATGGCGTTCGCGGTCGTCGCCATGCGGCACGCGCAGCTCCACTTGGGCGGAGCCACATTGCTGACAGAAACGCGGGGCAGTATTGGTGAACATTGACGGTCGCGTGGCGCGGAAAATGTGCGGCGCGCGAGCCGCAGGAGTGCCGGGCCGGGCACCCACCGTGCTACTATAGCAACCTTTCGTAACTGTGTGATTTCAAGGGATTTTTTTGTGATTTGTCAAATTGGCGCAGGGCGCTTTGCGGGTTTGTTACTCGCGGCTTTTTTTTCGACAACAGTGCAAGCGGAAGTGGCAGTCGTACTCAATTCCGGCGAAGGCACCATCAGCATCATCGACAAGGCGACGATGACGGAAACGAAACGCGTGCCGGTGGGCAAGGAACCGCATCACCTGATGGCCACGCCCGATGACCAGTACCTCATCATCGCCAATGCGGTGTCGAACGATCTGGTGTTTCTCGACCCGAAGACCGGTGACATCAAGAAGCGCATCGACAAGATTTCCGATCCGTACCAGCTCGGCTTCAGCCCGGACAAGAAGTGGTTTGTGTCAGTCAGCCTGCGCCTCGATCGCATCGACATCTACAACGGCGCCGATTTCACGCTGATCAAGCGCTTGCCGGCACCGAAGGCACCGAGCCACGTGGCCTTCAGCGCCGACAGCTCGACTGCATTCATCACGCTGCAGGATTCAAACGAACTCACGGCTGTCGATCTGAAGACGCAAACCTACAAGTGGAAAATACCCATCGGCAACACGCCCGCTGGTGTCTGGGTGACGCCTGACGACAAGCATGTGCTGGTCGGCATGACCGGCGAGAATTATGTGCAGGTGCTGGAGTGGCGCACGCAGAAAATGGTCAAGCGCATCACTACCGGCGACGGCGCGCACAATTTCCTCGCGGTGGGTGATGGCAAGCGCGTCTTCGTCAGCAATCGCGTTTCCAACACCATCAACGTCATCGACCAGGCCACGCTGAACGTTGTCGATACCATACCGGTGCCGGGCGGCCCGGACTGCATGGAGCTGACGCGCGACGGCAAGCAACTGTGGGTAACGTCGCGCTGGGAGAAGAAGGTGACGGTGATCGACATGGCGAGCAAGAAGGTCATCAAGCAGATTCCGGTGGGCAAGAGTCCGCATGGCATCTACTTCTTTACGCATGCGCCGCGAAAGTAAGGAAGCAATCACTGGGCTGCGCGGCGCGCGCCGATTTGCCGCGATCGCGCTGGGCCTGCTGCTGCCCGGGTTCACACAGGCCGGGGCAGCGACCTGCAAGGGCACCGTTTACCTGACGCTGGATACCGGCAATATGCAGCCGGCAGAAGAAATGGCGGCGGTGCTCAACAATCGCCAGGTAAAGGTCACGTTTTTCCTGGCCAACGAAAAAACGGTGCGCGGCGACACCACGCTGGACCCGGCATGGACAAGTTTCTGGAAAGCGCGCGACGCGGAAGGGCACGCCTTCGGTTCACACACCTGGCGGCACTGGTACTTTCGGCAAGATATTGGCAACGACCACGTGAGCTATGTTCCCTGGGGCGTGAAGTCGGGCGAAAAACTGGATCAGGCCGGTGTGTGCGCGGAGTTGCGCCGCAGCGAGGACGCGTTCAAGGCCATGACCGGGCGCGGCTTCGACGGCTTGTGGCGCGCGCCGGGCGGAAAGCTCACGCCCAACACCATCCGTTTCGCCGAGGCCTGTGGTTACCGGCATGTGGGCTGGACGCCGGCCGGCTTTTCGGGGGATGAGCTGTCCAGCGAAAAATTTCCGTCCGCCCAACTCATCGCCCGGCAACTGGCCACCATCAAGGACGGCGACATTCTTCTTTGGCATTTGGGCATCTGGTCGCGCAAGGATCCGCTGTACAAGCGCTTTGATGAACTCATCGGCGGATTGCAGGCCAAAGGCATGTGCTTCGCGCGCATTACCGATCACCCCCAGTGGCGCAAATAGTCCATGTTTGAGTGGCTTTCCAACCAGTTCGCCGCGCTGCAGGCGCTGCTGTTCGAAAATGCCGTGCTGCCCGCGCTGCACGCCATGGGACTGGCGCGTTATGCGGAGCTGGCATTCGGCGGGACCGAATTCTTCCTCATCGGTGCGATTGAATTACCGCTGCTGGCGCTGTGTCTGGGCGCCATGGAGCGCTGGCGTCCAGTCGAAGTGCAGGATCGGCGCGAAAAGCGCGTCGATGTGATTTACACCATGTTGCAGCGCCTGGGCTTCGTGCCCTTGCTGCTGTTCTTTCTCATGACCCCGCTCGTCGATCTGTTCGACAGCTGGCTGCGATTGCACGACGTCATTCCCTGGAAGCTGGAAGACGCCATCCCGGCATTGAACGAATCGCCCTGGCTGTCGTTTGCCCTGTACCTGGTGATCCTCGATTTCGTGGCCTATTGGCTGCATCGCTGGCAGCACCGATTCGGTTTCTGGTGGAGCCTGCACAGCCTGCATCACTCGCAGCGCACCATGGGCTTCTGGACCGACGACCGCAACCACCTGCTCGACGATGTGCTGATGGATGGCGCCTTTGCGCTGGTGGCGCTGGTCATCGGCGTGCCGCCGGGCCAGTTCGTCACCATCGTGGTGGCTACGCGCGTGGTTGAAAGTCTGTCGCACGCGAATCTTCGCTGGCACTTCGGCCGTATTGGTGAAGTCCTGCTGGTGAGCCCGCGCTATCACCGCATGCACCATGGCATCGGCGTGGGGCATGAGGGGGCGTTACAAGGTTGCAACTTTGCAGTGTTGTTTCCGGTTTGGGACGTGCTATACCGGACGGCAAACTTTGAACTGGTGTATCCAAAGACGGGAATCCGCGACCAGCTCGAAGGCAGGAACTATGGCGCAGGCTTTTGGGAACAGCAGTGGCTGGGACTGAAGCGACTAGGGAGCAGTATTTTCGGAAAGGCATGAGCATGACGGCGAAGCGAGTCGGATGGATTGCAAAAGCGGTATTGGGCGTGGCACTGGTCATGGGTGGCGCGGCCACCGCAGCGGAACAAATCGGCAGCCGGCTGCAGGGCGGAATGCCCACGGCGCCGGTGGCGTTGCGCGCGCTCGATGCGCCGACCATGGAGGTCACGATCGCGCCCTCGGCCCGGCAGCTGGCCGATGCGGCGCTGGAAAGTGCCTATGGCGCGGATGGCGTGCCGTCGCTGGCCCGGATACTTGGCATCAAGCCGCCAGAGCGTCCCGCCGCGCCGCGTCGCGTCGGCTCGGTGTTTCCGGCCAATCACGAATCCCGCGTCGCGCAGTGGCAATTGTTTGCCGACGGCACCTATGTGACTCACGTGAAGATCACCTCGGTCGGCGCGCTCGGCATCCGCGCGCGCCTGCAGCTGCCTGCCGGCGTGACGCTTGGTGAACTGCGCGCCGTGGCCAATCCTGCTGATGCCGCGGAAGTGGTGCCGCTGTGGGTGGCGCGCGATGGCGAGATCTGGACGCCTTACACCGATGGCGAGACGCAGATTGTCGAGATTCATTCGCGGCAAAACGTGCCGGGTACGGCGATCAAGGTGCTCGACATCGTGCACTTTGAGGAATCGCTCAATGCCAAGGCGCCGCCTCAGCCGTCACAGGCGACGGCAGCCGGGGCCTGCAGCCCGGACGTGATTTGCACCAGCAACGATCCGACGCTCGATGCGGCCATTGCCGACCGGAAGAAATCGGTGGCGCGGATCAACTTCCAGAGCGGCGGGGGATCATTCCTGTGCAGCGGCACGCTGATCAATTCGAACAGCCAGCAAAACTTCTTCATGACCGCCAACCACTGTATTTCGAATCAGGCAGAGGCGTCGAGCATTCAGACTAGATGGTTCTACGAGGCCACCGTGTGTGGCGGCGGCACCCTGTCTGCCAATCCGGCTGCCGTGACCCTAGGCGGCGGTGCGATGCTGACGTTCACCAACCAGTTCGTGGACCACACGCTGCTGACACTCAATCTCACGCCACCCGCCGGAACGATTTTTTCAGGCTGGAATGCCGCAGCCCTGGTACCGGGCACGTCGATCGTGTCCATCAGCCATCCTACCGGCGACGTGATGAAATTCGCGCTCGGCAGCAACACGGCAAACGGACGCACGGACGGCCTGACGCGTCTGCAAGGCTATGAACAGGAAATGTACTCGGCGCTGTTCAGCCGCGGTGTGATCGAGGGCGGGTCATCCGGTTCCGGCCTGTTCGTGCTGTCGCAGAGCGGCGGCTTGCAGCTTCGCGGCGTGTTATCTAACTCGACCGTCGTGAATGGCAACGCGCTGTCGTGCGCGCATCCCGAAATCAACGCCAACTACGGTCGCTGGGATTATTTCCAGCCACAGGTCGCGGCCCTGCTGAATGGCGGATCGTTGCCGGTTGACGACTACCCCAATCAGCCGACGGCGACCGCGCCGCTGCTGCCGCTCGATGGCGCGCCCCTGACGGGCCGCATCAGCTACGTGGGCGACATCGACGTGTTCCGCATCGTCATTACCGAGCCGGGCACGGTGTACCTGAAATCGAGCGGCGGTTTCGACCTGGTCGCGCAACTGATGGGGTCCAACGGCAGCACGCTGGAAAACGCCGCGGGAGATTCGGCTACCAATGACGATGCCTCGGTCACGGCGTTTGATTTCGGCCTGCACTGGGCGGTTACGCCGGGAACCTACTATCTGGCCGTCACCAACTACACCCCGTCTGAACTCACTGCCACGCCGTACAGCGTGTCGGCCAGCTTCGTCAATGCGACCACCAATTACACGTCGCTGTGGTGGGGCGGCTCGGCTGAGAGTGGCTGGGGCATGAACCTGAATCACCAGGGCAATGCCATGTTCGCCACCATGTTCAATTACGAGAATGCCGGCCTCGGCCAGCAGAACCCGAACATGTGGCTGGTGGCGTCGCTCTCCCGCAGCGGCGCCTCCAGCACCTACAGTGGTCGCCTGCTGCGCGTGCGCGGCCCGGCATTCAACGCCACCCCTTTCCCGGGCAACGCCTTCAGCTTCGTCGATGTCGGCCCGATCAGCGTCAGTTTCAGCGGCGACAGCGCCGGCACGCTGACTTATAGCGTGCAGGGCGACGGCACCGGCGGCAATGGCAGCACCGTCACCAAAACCATCAGCCGGCAGACCTTTGGCGCCTTGCCGGTCTGCGAATTCACCGGCAGCGACCGCAGCTTCGCCTCGCAGAACTTTCAGGACCTGTGGTGGAACCCGGCGGAATCGGGCTGGGGCATCAATTTCACCCACCAGAGCTCGACCATCTTCGCCACCTTGTTCACGTTTGAGCCGGGAGTGGGAAACAACAACAAGGGACTGTGGCTGACTGCCTCGATGACGCGCCAGTCGGCCGGCGTGTATTCCGGCCAGCTGGTAAAGGTCACCGGATCAGCGTTCGACGCCGTGCCGTTCGTGCCGTTGAACCCGGCGGCAAATGCAACCATCGTCGGCAACATGCGCGTTGAGTTCACTAACGGCAATGACGGCACGCTGACCTACGATGTCAACGGCCAGTCGGTGACGAAGTCGATTCAGCGCGAGGTGTTCGGTACCTTCCCGACCGAGTGCACACCGCCTTAGCCACGCCGCGGCGCGCCACGAGTCAGCCGATCACCGGTCCATCCAAGGGCACGTTCGCGTGCCCTTGGTATTCGTGCTGGTCTGATTTCGCCATTCGGACCGGCGCGTATAATGCGCCCTCGCCGCACTGCCCGACCACCTGCCGCTCCGATCCAGTCCGCCTGCCATGTCCACTTCAACCACGCCGGTCTTTCCCACGCAACACGCGCTGATCGAATCACTCGACCACGAGGGGCGCGGCGTGGCGCATGTGGACGGCAAAGTGGTGTTCATCGAGGGCGCCTTGCCGCGCGAGGCCGTGGAGTACGAGCCATCGCGCCGCAAGAAGACCTTCGACACCGGCAAACTGGTGCGCATTTTGAATGTCTCTGCAGACCGCGTCGTGCCGCGCTGCGGCTTTTACGACATCTGTGGCGGCTGCGCCCAGCAGCATGCCGATCCGCGCCTGCAGGTGGCCGCCAAGCAGCGCGTGCTGGAAGACAATCTGGCGCGCATCGGCCAGGTGAAGCCGGAGCGCGTGCTGCCACCGATTTATGCCTCGCCCTGGGAATACCGGCATCGTGCGCGGCTGTCGGTGCACTACGTGGCCAAGAAGGGCGGCGTGCTGGTGGGCTTTCGCGAGAAGAAGTCGAGCTATGTCGCCGACATGCATGCCTGCGAGGTGCTGGCCGGCGGTATCGGTCGAATGATCGATCCGTTGCGCGCGCTGATGACCACGCTGGACACGCGCGATCGCATTCCGCAGATCGAAGTGGCCGTTGGTGAGCGGGTCACGGCGCTGGTGCTGCGTTTGCTGGAGCCGCTCACGGCGGCGGATGAAGCCAGGCTGCGCAGTTTTGCCGACGCGCATCAGATCCAGTGGTGGGTGCAGGTCAAGGGCCCGGAGACGGCGGTGCCCTGGTATCCGCTGGATGCGCCGGATCTGACTTACACCCTGCCTGATTTTGGCCTGGAACTGCTGTTTCGCCCAACCGAGTTCACGCAGGTCAATCACCGCGTCAACCGCCTGATGGTGAACCGCGCCATCGGCTTGCTCGACCCGCAGCCGGGCGAGTCGATTGCCGACCTGTTTTGCGGCCTCGGCAATTTCAGCCTGCCGATCGCGGCGCGCGGCGCCAGCGTAGTGGGCGTCGAGGGCAGTGAAGCGCTGGTGCAGCGCGCTGCACACAACGCCGAGCGCAATGGGCTGGCGGCGCGCTCGCTTTTTTTTGCAGCGGACCTCTACACGGATCAGGAAGCGGCCATGAAAAAAGTGCCGCCGGTGTCAAAAATGCTGATCGATCCGCCGCGCGACGGGGCAGCTGAAGTCTGCAAGCTGCTGGGGTCGGAACTGCGCCCGGAATTGAAACGCATCGTCTACGTCTCCTGTAGCCCCGGCACGCTGGCGCGCGACGCTGCCATCCTCACGCAGACGGCAGGTTTTGCGCTTAAGGCGGCGGGCGTGGTCAACATGTTCCCGCACACGGCGCACGTGGAGTCGATTGCGCTGTTTGAGCGGGCTTGAACTTGCAGCGGACTACATAGGACAAAAGTGTCCGGAACCAGCATTGGCGGGCATCTTCAGGCCTTTTTGGCCTGCAAGCCGCGCCAGTACTTGAGTTTCAACATTCGACCTGGGCAAAGAAAAAGCGGCCCGCAGGCCGCTTTTTCGCTGGTGCAAGACCCGATCAGTCGCTGCTGGTGATGCCA
The DNA here is from genome assembly GCA_044229235.1 of Usitatibacteraceae bacterium. GTDB lineage: Bacteria > Pseudomonadota > Gammaproteobacteria > Burkholderiales > Usitatibacteraceae > UKL13-2. The sequence continues at coordinate 38,069 of JBGATH010000003.1, read as the reverse complement.
AGCAGGGCCAGCAAGTTGCTGAACACGTTGTAGATGTCGAGGTAAATACTCAGCGTGGCCGTGACGTAATTGGTTTCACCACCGGTGATGATGCGGTTGATGTCGTACAGCAGGAAGGCCGAGAAAATGCCGATCGCCAGCACCATGATGGTCAGCGACAGGGCCGGAATCTGCAGGAAGATATTGGCGAATACCGCCACCAGCAGCAGCAGGGCGCCGACGAACAGGAATTTGCCCATGCCGGAGATGTCGCGCTTGATGGTCGATGCCAACGAGGCCATGGCAAAGAAAATCAAGCCGGTGCCACCCGCGGCGGTTGCGATCAGGGTGCCGCCATCCTTCAGGCTCATGACCTTGCCGAGCAGGCCGGACAGCATCAGGCCCATGAAGAACGTGAAGCACAGCAGCAAAACTACACCCCAGACGCTGTTTTTCGTCTTTTCAATGCCGTAGAAAAAACCGAAGGCGATGCCGAGGAACAGCATGAAGCCGATCAAGGGGCTGCCCGCAAAGAACGAGAACTTGGTCGCCACGCCCAGCGATGCGCCGAGGATCGTCGGCACCATGGTGAGTGCGAGCAGCAGGTAGGTGTTGCGCAAGACCCGGTTTTGCGTCGAGACGGCAACGTCGACCGGGCGCAGGATTTGGGTGTCTTGTGACATGTACTTCCTCCAGTGGAAAACGATTTGGCGCCAATAGGCACGTGCTGAGACTATAGCGTAATTGGAAAGTTCCCACTTGCGCAGTCTGATGGCGGTCGGGCGGGCGATGGTAAAATGCCGCGTGCGCCGGAAGTCCGGGCGCACCTGATCTGGAGGTGTGGCCGAGCGGTTTAAGGCACTGGTCTTGAAAACCAGCGATGGTGTGAGCCATCCGTGAGTTCGAATCTCACCGCCTCCGCCAGTCCTTCCCGGTCCGGACGCGTTGATGCGCCGCACGATTTTTCTTGGCCCGCCCTCATCGAAGTTGCCATGGCTGTTCCCGCCGGCCCGCGAACGAGCGGCCGAAGCTGTTCTTACATAACGAACTCTGGAGACGTCCCATGTTTTCCCGCTCGGTGTTGCTGATCCTGTTCAGCGCGGTTTTCGCCTGTTCGTCCGACGCACAGGTGAACTTTGAAAGCCAGGACTACCGCCTTCAGGCGACGAAAGTCGTGGGCGGCCTCGATCATCCGTGGGGCATGGCGTTCCTGCCGGATGGGCGGATTCTGGTCACCGAGCGCAAGGGCAACCTGCGCATCGTGGAAGACGGCAAGTTGTTGCCGGCGCCGGTTGAGGGGATCCCCAAGGCGACCCCGCATGGCCAAGGGGGGCTGCTGGATGTGGCGCTGCACCCGAAGTTCGCCGAGAACGGCTGGATTTATTGGAGTTACAACGGCGAGGAGAACGGCCTGCACGGCACCGAACTGGCGCGCGGCAAACTGGGCGGAACGCGCGAAGCACCGCGCATGACCGACGTGCAGGTCCTGTTCAAGATGCAACCAAAAGCGCCGACGCCGTTTCACTTCGGCTCGCGCATCGTGTTCGATCAGCAGGGCTACCTGTTCCTGACGCTGGGCGACCGCGGCGACAGCCCGGCCAAAGGGGCCGCGCATCGCGCGCAACAGCTCGGTGACCACGGTGGCAAGAGCATTCGTTTGCACGACGACGGTCGCGTGCCTGCGGACAATCCCTTCGTGAAAACTGCCGGCGCACGCCCGGAGATTTACAGCTACGGGCACCGGAACATGCAGGGCGCGGCGCTCAATCCGGAAACCGGACGGGTTTGGACGCATGAACACGGCCCCCAGGGCGGCGATGAAGTGAACGTGCTCATGCCCGGCTTGAACTACGGGTGGCCGGTGATTACCTACGGGGCCAACTACGGCAGCGGCACCAAGATCGGTGAAGGCACGGCCAAGGATGGCGTGGTGCAGCCGTTGTTATATTGGGTGCCGTCGATCGCACCTTCCGGCATGGCTTTTTACAGTGGCCGTCTGTTTCCGAAATGGAAGGGCAACCTGTTTGCCGGGGCGCTCGCCGGTCAGACGCTGGTGAGAATTTCGCTGGCAGGCGAGAAAGTGGTGGCGCAGGAACGCTTGTTCACCAAGGCGCTCGGCCGAATCCGCGACGTGCGTGAAGGCCCGGATGGCGCGCTCTATCTGCTGACGGACGAGTCGAAGGGCGAACTCCTGCGGGTGACGCCGATCAAGTAGTTCACCTGCCGGCAATGCGGAATCGCGGGCCGGGCGCCGTTTTGGCTTCTTTGCAGGACGGCACCTGGCCTGCAGCCCGGTCTCCGGCGCTTGCAAGGGCCGCCTGAACTACGGACCGGCGATCGCGTCAGCCCAGCAGTTGGGAGTCTCGTACAGCCTCAGCCTGCTGAGCTGCAACTCATGGCCGTAGCGGTCCCGATAGGCATGTTGCAGGATGCCGAATGCCACCTTGACCAGATTTTCGGCTGTGGGAACAACGTCCAGCACTACTGTCTTGTGCCCTGGTACCGCCGCCAGAAAATCGACCATGACGGTGTCGCCGCGGTAAACAAGAAATGCGTGATCCCAACGGTCCACCACCATTTCCCTGGCAATGCTCTTGATATCGCCGAAATCCATGACCATGCCGTCGTCAGCGGCGCCTTCCTCATGGATCACCTCTGAAGTAAGGGTGATCTCCAGCGCATAGCGGTGGCCATGGATGTTGCGGCACTGGCTTTGGTGGTTCGGCAGGCGATGACCGGCGTCAAACTCGAGGCGCCGGGTGATGGAGATGGCGGAAGGCATGTGGCATTCTACCGTTCCCTTTCGCCTGCGCAGCCGGCGGCCCGACAGGCTTCCGCACGGTGCATTCGTCTCCGGATGCCTTTTGCCGCCCAACTGGTTAAAATACATTTTTTTGCACTGCACAAAACCGCGCCCGGCGCGACAAGACCATGGCACTGATTGTTCAGAAGTACGGCGGCACGTCGATGGGCTCTCCCGATCGCATTCGCGAAGTGGCAAAGCGCATCCAGCACTACCATTCAATGGGCCATCAGCTGGTGGTGGTGCCCTCGGCGATGTCGGGGGAAACCAACCGCCTGATCGCGCTGGCGAAGGAATTGAACCCCGACCCGGATGGGCGCGAGCTTGACGTCATAGCATCGACCGGTGAGCAGGTCTCGGTTGGACTGCTGGCGCTGGCATTGCAGCGTCTTGGCTTGAGGGCGAAGAGCTATACCGGCTGGCAGGTCAAGATCCAGACCGACAGTGCGTTCACCAAGGCGCGCATCCTGTCCATCGACGACGCCACCCTGCGGCGCGATCTCGAGCAGGGGTACATCGCGGTCGTCGCAGGATTCCAGGGAATCGACGAGCAGGGCAACATCACCACACTCGGCCGCGGCGGATCGGATACCACGGGCGTGGCACTTGCCGCGGCGCTGGGCGCCGACGAATGCCAGATTTTTACCGACGTCGATGGCGTTTACACGACCGACCCGCGCGTCGTCCCGGAAGCGCGCAAGCTCAACAAGATCACCTTCGAAGAAATGTTTGAACTGGCCAGCCTGGGCTCGAAGGTATTGCAGATCCGCTCGGTCGAATTTGCCGGGAAATACAAAGTGAAACTGCGCGTGCTGTCGTCGTTTACGCCGCACGACTCGGCGGACACCGGCACGCTCATCACCTATGAGGAAGAAAACATGGAACAGCCCATCATCTCCGGCATCGCGTTCACGCGTGACGAAGCGAAGCTAACCGTTTCCGGGGTGCCCGATCGTCCCGGTATCGCCTATGCGATTCTCGGTCCGGTCGCCGAAGCGAACATCGATATCGACGTGATCATCCAAAATACCTCAACTGACGGGCTGACCGACTTCTCCTTCACGGTGCACCGCAACGATTTCGCGCGCGCGCTGGCGCTGCTCAATGACAAGGTGAAGCCGGTCATCAACGCACGTGCGGTGTCCGGTGACAATCGCATTGCCAAGGTATCGATTGTCGGCATCGGCATGCGATCGCACGCGGGTGTCGCGGCGAAGATGTTCGAGGCCCTGGCACGCGAAAACGTCAACATCCAGATGATCTCCACGTCCGAGATCAAGACGTCGGTTGTTGTCGACGAAAAATACATGGAGCTGGCCGTTCGCGCATTGCATCAGGCGTTTGATCTGGATAAACTCCCAGCCTGACCGTAAAACAGTCCAATCACGCAGGCCGCGCCCGTTCAACCGGGTGCGGCCTTGTTGTTTTCAGGAGCCAGACATGTTCCGTTACAAGCGCACAAACTTCGCATCAATCCTGCTGTTGCTGGCAATGGCCGGGCTCTCCACGACTTCGCGCGCGCAGGAGGACCCGTACCTGTGGCTGGAGGAAGTCGCGGGACAGAAATCGCTCGCCTGGGTGAACGAACAGAATCAGAAGACTCAGCGTGTATTGGAATCCTCACCAAATTTTGCGGCGATCCGGGAGCGGACGCTTGAAGTGATCAACTCCCGGGCGCGCATTCCGTCTGTTCAGAAAAGGGCTGCATGGCTTTATAACTTCTGGCAGGACGAGAAGAATGTGCGAGGAATTTGGCGACGGACGACGATGGCGGAATACGCCAAGCCGGAGCCAAAGTGGCAAACGGTTCTCGACCTTGACCAGTTGTCCAAGGCTGAAAACGAGAACTGGGTCTGGAAGGGCGCGAACTGCCTGTTTCCGGACTACGATCGTTGCCTGCTCAACTTGTCGCGCGGCGGCGCTGATGCGGTGGTGATTCGCGAATTTGACGTCGCCGCTGGCGCATTCGTGCAGGGTGGCTTCGAGCTCAAGGAAAGCAAAGGCGGCGCGGCATGGATTGATCTGAACACCTTGTTCGTGCAAAGCAATTTCGGCGCGGGCTCGCAGACGCAGTCCGGGTATCCGCGCATCGTCAAGGAGTGGAAGCGCGGCACGTCAATTGACATGGCACGCGTGGTATTTGAAGGCAAGGACTCCGACATCAGCGTCAGCGGTTCGCAGGTCCAGCAAAAGGGCTATGCCACGCGGCAATTCGTTCGCCGCGGCGTGACCTTTTACACCTCGGAGTTGTACCTGCGCGAGGGCGCAAAATTGACCAGGGTGGAGGTTCCGCAGGACGCCAACGCAAGTTACTCCAAGGGTTTGCTGATGGTGAGGCTAAAGTCGGCTTGGGCGGTGGGCGGCAAAAACTTTTCACAAGGCTCGCTTATCGCGATGGATTTCGGTCGCTTCATGGCGGGTGACCGCAGTTTTGAAGTACTGTTCGAGCCAACCGATCGAAAGTCGCTCGCTGGCTGGGCTGTCACGCGCAACTTCGTCATCCTCAACGAGCTGGACAACGTCAAGAACCGCTTGTTTGAACTGCAACGCAAGGATGGCAAATGGCAGCGACGGGCGATCGCCCTGCCGGGGCTGGGTACCGTTGGGATCTCTGCCGTGGATGCCGATGAATCTGATGACTACTTTCTGACCATCACCGACTTCCTCACGCCGTCCACGCTGTTTCTGGGCAAGGCCGGAACCGATACCAGGCAGGCCCTCAAGGCGCTGCCCGCCTTCTTCGACGCCTCACCGTTCAGCGTCGAGCAATTCGAGGTCGCTTCAAAGGATGGGGAGAGGATTCCGTACTTCGTCATCGCCAGCAAGAACTTGAAACGCGATGGCAGCAATCCCGCGTTGCTTTATGGTTATGGCGGATTCGAGGTATCGCAGTTACCCAACTACTCGCCAACCATCGGCAATGCCTGGCTGGCCAATGGCGGCGTCTACGTGGTTGCCAACATTCGCGGGGGCGGCGAATTTGGCCCGAGGTGGCATCAGGCCGGGCTCAAGGCCAATCGCCAGCGCGTGTTTGATGACTTCATTGCCGTCGCCGAGGACCTCATCGCGCGCAAGATTACCTCGCCGAAGCATCTGGCGATATCCGGCGGCAGTAATGGCGGATTGCTGGTCGGCGCAGTGGCCACGCAAAGGCCGGAACTGTTCAAGGCTGTCGTCTGCTCTGTTCCGTTGCTGGACATGCGGCGGTACAACAAATTGCTGGCGGGAGCGTCGTGGGTGGCGGAGTACGGCAATCCGGACGATCCAAAGGAATGGGAATTCATCTCGAAGTATTCGCCGTACCAGAACGTCAAGCCGGGTGTGAAATATCCGAAGTTCCTGTTTGTGACCTCCACGCGTGACGATCGCGTCCACCCCGGCCATGCCCGCAAGATGATGGCGCGGATGCTGGAACAGGGCCACGACGCCATGTACTACGAGAATACCGAAGGCGGCCATGCCGCTTCGGCGAACAATCAGCAACTGGCATACCGGACCGCGCTGATGTACTCGTTTTTGCTGGGGGAACTGCGTTAGCCAGTCATGGTTTGCTTTGACGGCACCATGTCAAACCGGTAGAATGCGCCGCTTGACTGGAATCCCGGAGACCTGGCCGAGTGGTCGAAGGCACTCCCCTGCTAAGGGAGCATACGCTCAAAAAGTGTATCGAGGGTTCGAATCCCTCGGTCTCCGCCAACTGAGGAATTCCTGACGAGTCAGCAAGTTGGCGAATGTTTTTGTATCTGAAGTGAACCGCACAGCTGGTTTATAATCGCGGTGCTGCGCCCGTAGCTCAGTTGGATAGAGTACTTGGCTACGAACCAAGGGGTCGTGGGTTCGAATCCTGCCGGGCGCGCCATATTTATCAAGGGCTTACAGAAATGTAGGCCCTTTTCTTTTAGGCGCTTGTGGGGAAATTTGTGGGTGCTTTTCCCACATCCACGAGCCTTAAAACCGCAAGGCGCTCGGCATAGGGCGCCAGGTGCTCGGCCGAAAAGTGAGCATATCGCCTCACCATTTCCGGGCTTTCCCAGCCTCCCATTTCCTGCAAAACGTGCAGCGGGGTGCCATTTTGGGCGTGCCAGCTGGCCCAAGTGTGCCGGAGGTCATGCCAGCGGAAATCGTCGATTCCAGCCCGCTCCAGTGCCTTGCGCCATGCCTTCGTGCTCACTTGGGTGATCTTCTTGCCTCCAAGCGTGAAAACGAAGGTGACGTGCTTGCCAACCTGCTCCCGAATCAGCGTACACGGCTCAGCGCTGACGGTAAATTTCCGGTGTCGGTGGTCGGCACCGAACCGTTCAGATAGGCGCTGATGTTGGCGCGGCTACCCTGGCCGGGGGAGGCGGTTTGCGGGGCAGCAGCGTGCGTTCTCAAACAGGCTCGCGCGCCAGTGATCGCGTCAGTTTTTGCCCCCCCAACGCCAGTCCCCCGGCCGCGCCGTGTGTAGGCTTTGCCCTATACCGATTCAGTTTCAACCGACACGCTTCTTCAGCCTCCACCGATGGTGGCCGGCCCGACATCATTCGATACTCGACTCAACAAAGAAGGCATGGCTGTTCTGGTTGCGAGGGCCCGTATGACATTAGGAACAGGGTGACGCAGCTGGCAGGAGCCGCGTTAGTTGGTCCACTTGTTGGATGTTTGTTCAACCTATTGCGTTGCGGAAAGCGGGTATGAAGTGGTATCGCCCGGTTTTGCGGCCGGCGAAAAATCTTCTGGCGCATGTGTTTTCGGGCTCGATTCGCTGGCTGGCCGTCTGGGGGGGCTGTGCGGCTGCATGTTGGCTGCCGAACCAAGCCGCCGCCGCGCCGGCGGAACAACTGGCAGCGCTCGCCGACCAATACGTTGAACGCACCTTTGAACTCGATCCAATGATGGCAACCTGGGCGGGCGAACGGAAATACGCCGACAGGTTTGTTGACCGGCTGACGCCGGAATTTCGTGCGCGGGATCTCGCCCTGCAGGAAGAGACGCTTGCGGCACTGTCGAGGATCGACGCTGCCGCTCTGCTGCTGGAGGATCGGCTGACCTATGACGTGCTCAAGTATCGTGCCGCCATGCGGCGCGAAGCGTTACGGCTTGATTTCCATCTTACCCCGCTCAGTCAGTTTCATTCTGTGCCGCTGATGCTGTTGCAGTTCGCCAGTACCGAAGGCCCGCAACCATTTCGGTCGGTGGCAGATTACGACGCCTTCCTGAGGCGCATGAAGGGCCTCCCTCGATGGGTGGATTCGGCAATCGCCAACATGCGCGAAGGCATGGCAAAGAATGTAGTGCAGCCGAAGGCGGTCATGCGCCGTGTACTTGCGCAACTCAAGGCGCAGCTGGTCGATGATCCCGCCCGGAGCGGATTCTATGTTCCCGTGCACAAGTTTCCGGCCACATTCAGCGACGCCGATCGCAACCGACTCACCGTGGCATACCGGGAAATGGTGATGAAGCAGACGATACCGGCATTTGCGCGGCTCCACGAATTTGTCGAGAAGGAGTACCTGCACCGGTGCCGTGATAGTGCGGGGTTGGCGGGGACCCCAAATGGTTTGGACAAATACGCGCACCTTGTCAGGTCTTCGACCACCACGGAACTGACGCCGGACGCAATTCACCAGACCGGCCTGAGTGAAGTCGCGCGCATTCGCGGCGAAATGGAGAGACTGCGCCGCCAGGTGGCATTCAAGGGGGATCTGGCAGCTTTTCTGGGTTCGATTGCCACAGACCCAAGACATGCGCCATTCGGGAGCGAGGAGGAGGTGATCGAGGCCTATCTTGCGATCCAACGACGTGTCGAGCCGCGTCTTGAGAGACTGTTCTTACGCAAACCGCTGGCCGCACTGGAGGTCCGGCCGGAACCGGAGAAGACGCGTGCCATTGCGGCACCGCACTACGAAGTGGGCGCGCGGGATGGCTCGCGGCCAGGAGTGTTCTTCGTACCGGTTCGCGATGCGGCCACCTACACCAGCCTGAAGATGACATCCCTGTTCCTTCATGAGGGCCTGCCGGGACACCACTTTGAAAGCTCTCTCGCGCAGGAATCGGCGCTGACCCGATTTCGCAGCATGACCGAATTCGAGGCCTACGCAGAAGGTTGGGGGCTGTATGCGGAGAGCCTCGGCGGCGAAATGGGGTTGTATGACGATCCCTACCAGTTGCTGGGGCGCTTGCTGGGAGAAATGCGCCGGGCCATCCGCTTGGTGGTGGATACCGGCATGCACGCAATGCACTGGACCCGCGAGCAGGGGGCCGCATATCTGATTGAAAACGAAGGCGGATCGGGAGAGGAAGCCATGCAGGAGATCGAGCGCTGTGTGGCCTTTCCGGGCCAGGCACTGTCCTACAAGATTGGCGAATTGAAAATCATGGCATTGCGCGCTTCGGCGCAGCAGAAACTTGGCCCACGATTCGATTTGCGAGAGTTCCACGACGAAATGCTCAAGGATGGCGATCTTCCGCTCGCAGTGCTGGAAGACAAGATGAACCGATGGATGGCTGCGCGCTGATTGTTGCGAGGGCGCATCGCGCGATACGGCCGGCTTACACCGGCCGCATCGGGATGGCCGATCCTTAGCGGTGCACATCGGACGAGATCCAGCCGCCAGCCGACTCCGAGCGTGACTTATTTCCTTGTTCGGCATGGCAGCATAGAGCAGATTCCCGAGGGGTCGCCCCCGCCATGGAAGTGCATTGCCCCGGGTTTTCAGGAGGAGAAAGGTAATCCGCTGCCTGCGTCAGGCAAGGTAGAGCATTAAAAGGTTGCGTTGGGTCATATTCACCCTTTCTGACAGCCGTATCCTGCAATGGAGCGGTTCCAGTGGAAAGGTTGTATGCCATCCTAGCGGCGACCTCCTGTCGATTTCCGTGCATTTGCATTCGTTGACAGTGTCAGGCGCCGTGACTGGATCGGCTTCCCGCCGATTCCGCGGTCAGCGAGATACCTGTTGTCAAAATGAAGACAAGTAAGTCACTCTGGAAAAACACCCAGGCCTTGAATTTCTTCCAGAGGCAGCCACTCAATATCAAGTTGACCTTGGTCGCGCTGGCCATTTTCCTGGCCGGTATCTGGTCGTTGGCGCTCTACGCTATCCAGATGCAGCGTACGGAAATGCAGCATCTGATCGGGGAGCAGCTATATTCGGCAGCCTCTTTCATTGCTGCAGATATCAGCCAGGACCTGGATGACAGGATAAGGGGTCTGGAGGCAATTGCGCGCGCGATTGATCCGGTCATGCTGAACGATTCCAAGTCCGTTCAGGGGTATCTGGAGCGCCGATTTGTGCTCAATAACTATTTCAATGCTGGCGTGTTTGTGTTGTCGGCCGATGGTACCGCTATTGCAGAGGGCCCATACGCGGCGAAGCGGATCGGCGTCAACTTCATGGACAGGGATTTCATCGAGGGCGCACTCAAGGGCGGCGCGCGCACCATAGGCAAGCCGGTGATGGGCACGTCGCCGCCGGCACCCATGATCGGCATTGCAGTGCCGATTCGCGACGCGCAGGGAAAAGTGATCGGCGCTCTGGCAGGGGAAGCCAGCCTGGGTACGCCGAGCTTTCTGGACGCGATTACGAAACACCGCTACGGCAAGACCGGCGGCTACCTTCTTGTGGCGTCAAAGTACCGCCTGATTCTCACCGCAACCGATACGAGCCGAATGCTGGGCGCCCTTCCCGCGCCGGGCTTCGACCCCATGACGGATCGATTTGTCCAAGGCGGCGAGGACTTTGGTGTTGCGGTCAATCCGCTTGGGGTGGAAGTGCTGACGTCGGCCCGGCACATTCCAGTGGCAGGGTGGTACGTTGCCGTCGAGCTTCCTGCCGCGGAAGCTTTTGCACCGTCGCACAAGATGCAGCGGCGTTTGCTGCTCGCGACGGCTTTCCTCACCCTGCTGGCAGGCGGAGTGACGTGGTGGATGTTGAGGCGGCAGCTGGCGCTGATGGTGGCCACGGTAAACACGCTTGCCAGACTGGCGGATGACGGCCAGCCACTTAGACCTCTGCCTGTCGTCAGTGAAGATGAGATTGGCCAGCTGGTCCGCGGTTTCAATCGCCTGCTGGAAATTGCAGAGAAGCGCGAAGTTGCCCTGCTCGAAAGCCAAGAGCGGTTTCGCAATCTGGTGGACTGGATGCCAGACTCGGTTTTGGTGCTGGCCAATGGGAAATTGAAGTATGTCAATCCCGCCGCCACTCGGATGTTTGGCGCGTCGTCTGAAGAAGACATGCTAGACAGGCCGTACTTCGATTTTCTGGATCCGGACTTTCATCGAGTCGCACTGGTCCAGATTAACAGCATCCTTGAGCATGGCGTCAGTACTTCAACGGCCGACATGACCTGCCTCACACTCGACGGAAGGGCGATGGAAGTGGAAGTGCACGGCGCCGCGATTGTCTTCGAAGGCGCGCCAGCGATTCAATTGGCCGTGCACGACCTGACATTGCGCAAACAAGCTGCAAGAGCCCGCGAACTACTTGAATCAAGATTGCACGAAGTGCGCACCAACGAGGCACTTCGCCTTGTCAATGAGAAACTGGCGAGGGCCAACACCGAACTCACACGCACGCAGCAGGAGTTGAGGGGGCTGTACAAGTCTGCCAACGAGGCGCTTGAAGCAGAGCGCAAGCGGACCGCACGAGAACTGCATGACGAGCTCGGGCAATTGCTCACCGCCCTGAAGATGGACCTGGAAGCGCTGGATGTTGATCTTTCGCGCGGGAAGGACGTGAAGGCAGGCATCAAGGCGATGTACGTGATACTGGACATGACCATCGCGGCAACGCGCCGCATCGCCGCCGATCTGCGGCCTCTGATGCTGGATGATCTGGGACTTGCCGCTGCGCTGGACTGGCTGATACATAACTATTCAACGCGCACTGGCATTGCCGTCCATCTGTTCGTTGACGAAAGTCTGGCTCAGGTGCAGGAACCGATTGCGTCTGCGCTCTATCGCATCGTTCAGGAGTCACTTACGAATGTCGTCAAGTATGCACAGGCCTCGCTGGTGGAGGTCCGGTTGGAGCGGGAGGAAGGCTGGGTCGTGCTGGTGGTGCGCGACGACGGTCGCGGCATCGGCCCCTCTGACCGCGAGAAGCCTGGCACATTCGGCCTACTTGGCATCCGCGAGCGCGTGGTGCTGCTCGGAGGCGACGTCGCGATCACTGGCACGCCGGGGCAGGGCAGCGAACTTGTGGCCCGCATTCCGCTCTCCGCAGCGTGGCCGATGAAGGCAGCTGCATGATACGCATTCTTATTGTTGACGATCACGCCATCGTCCGCCAAGGTTTGCGCCGTGTGCTTGAAGCGGAGGCTGGAATCGAGGTGGTGGGTGAGGCGGCGGACGGTGACGGCGTCATGCTGCGCGTGCGCGAAGGGGGGTTCGAACTGCTGCTGCTCGACTTATCGATCCCCGGCAAGAATGGCATTGAACTGATCAAATGGGTAAGAACCACGCGGCCGGAACTGCTGATTCTCGTGCTGTCGATGCATCAGGAGGAGCAATACGCGGTTCGCGCGATCCGCGCCGGCGCATCCGGCTACGTAACCAAGGACAGCACCACCTCGCTGCTGGTCGCTGCGATCAACAAGGTTGCGTCCGGCGGCCTCTACATCAGCCCCGTCGTTGCTGAGCAACTTGCGCATTCAATCAGGCCGCATGGGCCAGATTTGCCGCACGAGGGGCTGTCCGATCGCGAGCGTGGCGTGTTCGGCCTTCTGGTAACAGGAGCCACCGTGTCTGATATTGCGGAGCGTCTGCACCTGAGCAGCAAGACCGTGAGCACGCACAAGGCGCGAATCCTGGAGAAGATGGGCATGCATAGCGTCGCCGACCTGGTGCGTTACGCTATTTCGCATCGGCTGATTGAATCGGAAGCTGAGTAGCTCGGCGACACCCATCTCGTTCATTGAGAACGGAACCGTGCGCCCGTGTGGGTATCGCCCTACGCGACTTCAGCCAAACCTGACATGCAATTTCAGTCCTTGCCGATGGTGGCACTCGTTTTCGTGATTCATACTGGGTTCAGCAGAGACAGGAACAATGCCGGATCGAATTGCATGATTACCTGTGCCGTCGCAGTGAGGCGCCCGTTTGAATCTCATTTTCCAGGCAGTTGAAACCCATGGATTGCATGCAGCATCCGAGAAGCCTGAAGGTATTCCTGGTCGAAGACTCGGTGATGATTCGCGAACACCTGGCACAGACCATCCGCGAAGTGACTGGCGCGGAGTTGGTAGGTGAAGCGGGCACGGTCGAGGACGCGATCAGTGGCATTCGTTTCACACATCCGAGCGCGGTGATTCTGGACCTTCAGTTACCTGATGGCAGCGGCCTCGAGGTGCTCAATGCCATGCACGCCACGTCGCCAGCGATGCACACTGCCGTGCTGACAAATTATGCGACAGATCAACACCGCCGGGCATGCCTGAATGCGGGCGCGGAGTTTTTTCTGGACAAGTCCTCGGAGTTCCCACGCGTCAGGGAGATCGTACAGAAATGGGCGTCCGATTCGTCGGTTTTTCCGTGATCGGCTAGTCGGCTGCACTGTCGGACCTCAAGATGCGGGAGCATGCGATGCCATTCGCCGCTCTCCCAAAATCGTGCCCGGCGCAGACAACCACCTTTCCGGTAGCGTTGCCTCAACAATGCGCGACGAACAAGGGAAATGAGTATCAGTTGCGCGACGATGTTTCGCTGATTCTCGCCGGCAAAGTGCGGTTCAATCCGCTTGCTGGCCAGGCAAAGCTCTCTGACGATTTCTAGGCACGCGACGGGAAAAAGGCAGCTTCGTCGCCCGTCTTTCCAAATTTCATTTCCTTCGTCTTTGGCAACGGGCGGCGCAGCCGTGATCCACGCTGCACCGCGAAGAGCCGGCCCATGCTCGGCCAGGGGTGTTTGAGCCGTTGACGAAACGCGGGGCGCGAGGCACACCTCGCACCTCAGGTCGAAGCGCGCACCCAGCATGCAGCCGCCTTACACGCCGTGCCGTTTGCCGGCCGCAGCGTTTGTAGGGTTCGCCCTATATCGATTCAGCACCAACTGACACATTTTTTCAGTCTCGACCGATGGTGCCGGGCACCTGCCACATTCGATACTCGATTCAACAAAAAATGCATGGCGACTTTGGTTGCAGGGTTCCTGAAGGCAACGAGAACGGGGTGACAAAGGCTGCCACAGCATGGTTGGTTGGTCCAAGTGTTGGACGTTTGCCCTACTTTTCAAGTGAAGGAAAACAAATATGAAGCCATCTCGCAAAACAAACGTGTTAGCCATTGCGGTAATGCTTGCCTGCGGAAGCGCCGGCGTTGATGCCGGGCCGCTGGTCTGGAGCGTCATTGCCAGCAATGGGTCTGATATACCAGGCGCCGCCGCATTGAAATTCAACAGTTTCAATCAGCCGTCGGTCAATTCGAATGGGCTGGTAGTTTTTCGCGGACGAAGCAAGGGTGGCGACGAGAGTACCTTGGTACATGGAGTTTTCCAGCGTGATATGTCTGCACCCGGTAGTCCGATCGTCAAAATCGTCGCCCGCGGCGACCAGGTTCCGCAGCCGAACAATACCCTCTACAACGGCGTGCTCTCGGCGTTTGAGGAATTTCCCTCGACGCCGCGCATCGATTTCGCTTCTTCAATGATTGCCACGCGCGGGCAATCGCAGCCGGTGTGGACGTTCCAGTTGATGGACAACACATTGGTTCCCCCGGCCTTGACCGACACCCGCATTGGCACCTCGGGTATTTATGTGAATATGGGCAACGCCTTGGTGACCGGCGCAAGTTTGCTGGGTTCAGCGGTCAACCTCGATCAGACCACGCTGACGTTTCCCTACTTTTCGGTGCCAGGCGCACCGCCCGGAACACGATTTGACCAGTTTCCCGGTGGACCTGCCGTGTCGGACGGCCGATATATTTCTTTCAAGGGAAACTACACCGACCCATCGGATCTGATAGGCAAGACCGGCGTCTATTTTCGCGACATGATCGCGATACCGGCCGCCTCGATTCAGCACGTCGCAAGCAGCAACACGCGGATTCCCAATCAGCCGGCGGCGGGAACCACCAAGTTTGGCTCGACGGCGCCTCCATCTGCCGCGAACGGTTACATGGTTTTTACCGGTCTGGATATCGAGGCAGCGCCCACCATGGGTGGAATCTACCGCGCACCGTTGACGCCTGCTCCGGCGCTGCAAACACTGGTTGGCATCGGTGACCAGGTGCCAGGCGAGCCAGCCGGCGCCGCATTTACGGCATTCGGCGAGGGGCTGTCGGTAAGTCAGGATGGACGTTATGTATCCTTCTGGGCGGCATGGGGAACCGAAACTTTCGCCAAGACCCTGAAATGCGCGACGGATGGCAACAAGGATGTACTCGCCTATTGCGTTGCCAATTCCGACAACTACCTGGCGAATATTCCCGTTCATCAGGGCATCTTCGTCCACGACGCGCAAACTGGGACGACCTATCCGATCGTGAAAACTGGCCAGGATGGCATCACTGATCTGATTTATTGGGTGTACTCAGGGCGGCCCCCGGGAACAGGCGGTGGCGACGAGACTGGTTTTGAGCCGCCACGGTGGCGTTCATCCGCCTTCTCGGCCATTTCAGGAACACCGGGGTCAGCAGTGCAGACCGCATTCAAGGCGACCAAGGGCGCTCTGAGTGGCATCTATCTTCGCCAAGGGTTGAGTCAGTTTGTGCCAGCCATCAGTGTTGTCGAAACCGGCACCCTGGTTGGGCAAGAGATCGACGCGGGTGCACCCGCAAATTCCACGGTGACGGCGGTTGGCATCGAAAGGGACGGATTCCGCAACCATAACCTCACTGTTGCCGTCAGCATGCTGGCGCCCGATCCAGCCGATCCTACGGTCACGATTGGTTGGGCGGGTCTGTACCTCACGAAGGCGGCACCTCTGCAGGCAGATATGCCGGTCCTGACGTCGGTGGCCCTTCGGAAATCTCACGCCAGTGCAGGTGCGTTTGATCTGCCGATTTCCCCCGGGACAAGCAACGCCACGACTGAGCCTCGTACCGGTGGAACCCACACTGTCGTGTTCAATTTTGACAAGCCCGTGATATCAGGCAATGCCTCGGTAACGGAAGGTGTGGCGACCGCGGCTGCAACGGTATTTTCCGGCAACCAGATGTTGGTGACGCTGGAAAACGTGACGAACAGGCAGTACGTCACCATCTCCGTCAACGGTGTGCTGGCCAGTGGCGGCGGCCCGGCCGGAAACGGAACGGCCAGGGTCGGCTTTCTGGAAGGCGACGCGGACAACACCGGTGCCGTCACCATCGTCGACATCAGCGGTGTGCGGGCGCGGACCGGGCAGTTAACGACGGCCGCCAATTTCCGCTGGGATGTTGATGCAAACGGAGCCATCAATATTGTCGATATCTCGGCAGTACGTTCCCGGTCAGGAATGGTGATGCCATGAGAACGCCACCAAGGAATCGTCACTGTCCCATGCGTTCAATACTGTCCAAACGAAATTCTATCGATCAAGTCAACTCGACTAGAGGTGTCAAATGAAACTAAGCAAATATCTCTCATCAACCGTGCCGGTCGCCTTTGCCACACTGGGGCTTGCGCTTTCGTCCCAGGCGGCTGTCACGTCATACCTGTCTGCCGGGACGACATGCGTGCCAGGCAACAATTCGGCCATCTATTCGACCGGCGGACCCGCCCTGCAGGTTTCGCTGTGCGTCACCACGACCACGGAGGCCGTGTGTGGTGCATCGTTCAAACTGCAGGCGGCTCCGGGACAGGACGGCGTGTTCAACATCACGGCGCGAACGCTGCCGGCGGCATTCAACTATGCCAACAACAACACGGCCACCTTTCCGTTTCCGTTGGTGAATTCGTCAACCTTCGACGCAGGCGGTGGCACACCCGACAACCTGCCGGTGCCCGGTCCGCTGACCAATCAACTTCTGGCCACGCTTACCCTGGCGCCTACTGCAGGCGCGACGGCGGCTTCATATGTCATCAGCGTTGATCCTAACCCGCTGGCAAACTTCGTTTTTGTCGAGAACGGGTCGCCATGTGCCACGAACCCGGTCCTGTCAGCGTTTCCCCCAACGACCTTCACTATGAGCTTGGCTGCGCCTCTGGCTTCCCAGACGATCGCATTTGGAGCACTGCCGGCGGCAGGATTCAGCTTGTCACCGCAGGCAATCAATCCGGCGGCAACGGCTTCCTCAGGCTTGCCAATTACTTACTCGAGCCAAACCCCGGCGGTATGCAGTGTCTCGGGTAGCACGTTCACCAGTCTCACACTTGGTACCTGCACCATCGCCGCGAACCAGGCTGGCAACACCAGCTACAGCGCTGCTCCGGAGGTCACACAGAGCTTCGCGATCAACCCGGGCGTTCAGGCCATTCTGTTTGGTTCACTGCCGGAACAGGCGCTGGGTACACCACCGATCGGGGTTGCCGCAAGTGCTACATCCGGTCTCCCGGTGACGATCACCTCGCTGAGCCCGGCCGTATGCACCACGTCTGGCACCAACGGTACGACCGTCACACTGCTGTCCACCGGTCGCTGTTCACTTCAAGGTACCCAGGCCGGCAGTGCGACATTCACCGCGGCATTGCCAGTCACAGTGTCCTTCAACGTGATTGCTTCTAACAATGTCAGCCTCAGTTCGTCGAGCAATCCGTCCAGTTATCGGTCCATGCTCACGCTGACGGCGCAGGTCAGTGGCACTGCACCCACCGGAACGGTAACTTTCCAGACCAACCTTGGCACAACACTTTGTGCCGGCGTGCCGCTGGTGTCAGCAACGGCAACGTGTCCGGTTCCGGGTCATCTGAATGTGACCAGCCCGATATATTTCATGGCCACCTACAGCGGGGACGCCTTTAATCCGGGAAACACGGGATCACTGCAGCAAATGGTGAACACCAACACCCCGACGCTGACGGTGACCACATTGCCAACGCGCCCACTCGTCGGCGCGACTGTCGAGCTCAAGGCACTGGTGGCGGGCAAGAACCTGTCCAACAAAGTCCAGTTCAATGAGAACGGTGCCGCGCTTCCGGATTGCGGCGCGGTAAACGTTTCGATGTTGGCGGGTGCAACAGACATCGGTGTTGCGAACTGCGCCGTCAAGAACGTCACCGCAGGGACGCACAACTATGTCGTCACCTATATGCATGAAAACGATGCAGGTTTTGAACAGGTCATTGTTCCGGTGACGCCTCTGTCAGCTCCTGCAGACTTTACGGATATGTGGTGGGCAGGCTCGGGCGAGAATGGCTGGGGCTTATCGATTGTTCAGCATGGTGGCATCCAGTTCATCGTCCTGTATGTTTACGACGCGAATGGCAAGCCGGTCTGGTATGTGTTGCCGAATGGAACCTGGAATGCGGACCATACCGCCTACAGCGGCGCCCTCTATCAGCCTAACTCGTCGCCATACAGCAACTATCTGGCCAGCCAGTTTCAGCCAGGAGGCGCGGTCGGTAACGCAACCATCCGCTATGCCGGAAATGAAAGTGCAACCCTGACCTACAACATCAATGGCGCAAGCGGCAGCAAGACAATTACGCGGCAGCCCTATGCAGCAGATGAAACCGTTGCCAGAATGCAGGTGAGTGACATGTGGTGGGGCGGAAACCAGGAAAACGGCTGGGGCCTCAGCATTGACCAACACGGTCGGACGATGTTCCCGGTCTGGTACACGTACGACGCAGCGGGCAACACGGTGTTCTACGTGGTACCAGGCGGCGCATGGAACGGCTCCAGCTTTACCGGCGACATGTATTCCACGGTCAGCTCGGCTTGGTTGGGCACCAGTTACGATCCGACGCAACTTGCCGTATCAAAAGTTGGAACCATGACGCTGGACTTCAGTGACCAGAGCAATGCAGTGATGACCTATACGTTCGTCAATCTGCTGCACCATCAGCAGTCTTTGACGCAGAAGAAGGCGATCACGCGGCAGTCGTTCTAGCAACCGACCGATTGCAGCCTGCAGGGCCGCATCGTATGACGATGCGGCCCTTTTTCTTTGTGCGAGTTCATGGACGAACGTGCGATCGGTATGTCGAAAGTGCGGCTTTATCGAAACCCATGTGGCCTTTGTTTTTTTGAGCAACGTGGTCCGCCGCGCACCGGGGAGGAGCCCGTTCGAATCTTCCGTCCCAAATGAACAATCCGGAGGTTCCTCGTTGAGATTGCCGGGATCTGACTCTCGGAATAGGACACCTGCGGTGCTGCCCGATGAGCCGGGATTCAGTGTGGTTGGCTTCCGGTCGCATCAGGGTCGTTCGCAAGGAACGATCGTAACAGCGGAGTTTCGATTGCTGGTATGAACAGGACCCATCGCCCGGTCCAGCAGGAATTTCTGTTACGTGGCAGCGGTGTGGCTGGGTGAATACGTTGATACGGCATTCGCGGCGCGAACTTAAGGCAGTGTGCGGAACAATTGGCGACAATGGATGCGCCGAGCCTGGCATGGACGTTAAACTCCAGCATTGGCGCGCCTTCCAAGGCGATTGTGGCCTGAGAGGCTCGCCAGTGCTGGAGTTTCCGGCTCTTTTCCTATGCCGTGCCGCTCTGTTTGGCGGCGATCTGGCAGTTCGCCGCTGAAGTCGTACCGGCCTTTTCGCCTACTGAGAAAACGCGCGGCAAGAGCCCCGTAAACGCCCATTTAAGGCGAATATGATCGAAAAGAGGATGGACCGTATCGGGCTGTAGGCCGCGCCACGCAGGGCTCGGCCCAAAAAAGAACCCCACTTCGAGTGGGGCTCAGACTGGCTGGCGGAAAGGGTGGGATTCGAACCCACGATACGTTATGCACGTATGCCGGATTTCGAGTCCGGTGCATTCGACCACTCTGCCACCTTTCCGGATGATCGGTCGAAACGAAGGCGCGATTATAGCCGGACATCGCTGTCGATGGGCATTCCGCTTGCTTCAAAACACGCAGTTTTCACTCGAAAAGCACCGTCTTGTGTGCCCCTGCGTCTGCTGGCGCGGCAAGGCTTTCAAGAGTTAACAGTCATTTCGAGGGGTAGCCTGTAATATCCCGTGGAAATCGCTGGCAAAACGTTGCCTTTATATCAATTTTGCAAGACCGGAAAGCAACAGGCGTACTTAGCGCTGTTTTCTGTGAAAAAACCTGAAATTAATGGTGTAACTATAGGAATTTAATAGTAATATTCTAAAAATTAGAATTAGATAGAGGTTTTGCGTTCCTGCGCAGCGCGTTTCGCGCCGGAGTTTGCGCCTCTGCACTTGAGGTTCGGGGATGAGCGTTTTGAGGCTACAGATTTGCGTTTCGTTTGCGTTGCTCACATGCGCAATGCCCGCCTGCGCGCTCGGCGTTGAGCAATCCGCTGAAAAGAATTCCGGCCGAAAAGCGGCACTGTCTGCCGCAGCGCAGACGCCCCCCCTGAAAATTACCCTCACCCGGCAAAGGATCACCACGGTCGATGGGAAAGAAACCACCGGTTCAGCAGAGTTCGCGAAACCTGGCGATATTCTTCAGGATACCGCCACGTATGCCAACGTCTCCAGCGCCCCGTTGAAGGTCACCGAGGCAACTCTGCCTGTACCCGCGAACACCGTATTGCAAATTCGATCGTTGAAGCCGGCAGGCGCGACGGCGAGCATCGACGGTCGCAGTTTTGAGAATTTGCCCATCAGGCGGAAATCGGTCCAGCCGGGTGCGAATGCCACTGAAACCGAAGTTGATCCCGGGGCGTATCGCTTTATTCGCTGGTTGCCCGGTGAAATTGGCCCCGGCAAAGCGGTCTCCTTTTCGGCGCGCTTCAGGGTCGTCGGCGAAGTGGTTGCTCCCGGAACAAGCAAGGATTGAACTGCGTGCCGAATCGCTCCGAAGCTAGTGCGCCGAACAGGTCCCATGGCCCCCAGGGGGCCGTGTCGCACTGCGTTGCCAAGAGTTGTTCGCAATCTTTCCGGCATCTCGCGCGCCACACCTTGGCCGCGGCGGCAAAGCGGTCGATTCTCCTGCTTGCGAGCGCTGTATTTTTGTTCTCATCCATGGCGGAAGGCGCGATGGCGCCAGCCAATGCCGTCATTGGCAATCAGGCTTCGGCGACCTATGTCGACAGCACCGGGGTAAGTCGGCCGGCAGTGTCGAATACCGTCGTGACGACGGTTTCCCAGGTCAAGAGCTTTACCCTGGGAACGAATGGGGCACGTTCCGCTCCGGCCAACACCGTAGTGTGCTATCCGCACACCATTACAAACACTGGCAACGGTACCGACACCTATGCGCTCAACGCGCCCGTCGCTGGCGGCATGTTTGCGCACACCGCCCTGGCGTATTACCCGGACACCGACCAGAACGGTCAGCCGGACAGCGCGGTATCCATCGCCACAACAGGACCGTTGGCTGCGAATTCGTCGTTCGGTTTTGTCGTTTGTGGCACCACGGCGCTGACGGCAACTCTCGGGCAGCAGGGTACGCTTACAGTTTCAGTTTCGGACACAAATTCGCCCGCGCCTAACACCGCGAGCAACATCGATACCACTTCAATCCAGCCGGCGTCGGTCACGGTTTCCAAAAAGCTGTCAAGCGTGCCTCCGCCTGGTTACAGCCCGGTATTGACCGGCCCGAGCCCGAACGCCGGCCCGATATTCGTCATTCTTGAGTACGTAAACAGCGGCTCCATTCAGGCCGATGGGCTGACGTTGCAGGATGTGCTGCCAGCCGGCATGCTTTATGTGCCCGGTACGGGACGGTGGAGTGGTAGCGGCGCGGCCGTGCTGACCGATTTGCCTGGGGGGGATCCGGCTGGTATCGCCTATCAGGCACCTGTTACGGCGACCAGCGGTACGATCAGCGCAACGATCAATTCGCTGGCGGCTTCCGCTGGCGGCAGTCTTTATTTTCAGATTACGATCGCGCCGAGCCTGGCGCCGGCACCCTCGAGTTTGCCTGCCACGACCAATGTTGCCCAGTATCGCTACAGCTACCAGTTTTCGGGAAGCACTTACTGCGTAAACGGAGCGACAACTACCGTCATCATGATGCCGAATGCGGGTGCTTCCTGTCCTGCAGTCGGCGCGGATACCAATGCGGTCAGCTATTCGGTACTGCAGACCGCCGGCGTGATCGCGAATGGTTCGTCCACAACGACGGGCGTTGCTGACAGCGAGCCTGTCACGCTGGCAAACGCCGCGGTGGGGCAGGTGATTACCTGGACCGATTACATCTGGAATACCGGCAATGGTGCCGATACCCTTGATATCAGCCTCAACAGCACAGCGCTTAACGGTGCCGGTTGCAATCCGTTAAACAACGCAGCTGCGGGGCAATGCACGTTTCCCGCTAACACCACGTTTCGCCTGCTTGCGGCCGGTGGCGCAACGACGCTGCTCGATACCAACGGCAATTCCACAGGCGATACCGGTGTGATACCGCTGCCGTCGGCCGGGGTCTGCCCTGCGCCTTTCGTGACCAGTACTTCGATGCCGGTGCGATGTGGCTATCCCCTGGTTGTTTCAGCCACGATTCCGCCCGCCGCCAGTGTCGGCAACAACGGCGGAATTGGATTCCAGGTAACTGTCGTCGCGACATCAAACGCCAATAATGCGGTGTCCGAGTCAGTGCCGAACCGCTTGACGACGATCGTGGCCTCGACGGTCGACCTTACGAACAATTTGTCCGTCGCCGGCGGCGCAACCCCGGCGCAGGGCCTCGGTCCCGATGATTCCACCGTCAAGATCACCAATTCGGTCACGCCAGCCAATGCTGCGCCCACGGTGACGCGGTTCCGCCTGTTCGCCAACAATACCAGCCCGCTCCCGCAGGTCTATGACTTGAGTTTCAACTGGCTCGCCGTTCCTGGCGGGGTGGGTTTAGTCAGCCCGCCAATCGGCTGGACTGTCGTTTTCAAGGCTGACGGCGGAGTCGGCGATTGCTCAACTACCGTTGGCCCAGCTCTGCTGACGACCGGTGCTGTTCCGGTCCCGGCGGGCGGCAGCAGGCTAGTGTGCGCAGAAGTGAGTGTTCCGCCTACCGGCACTGGTGCTGCTCCAGCAACGCCAACCTATTCGCCGCCGGGAAACTACGACATCCAGTTTGGCGTTTCACAGCAGAACGACCCTGCAGTTGCTGACCGTATTCGCGATCGGGTGACCGTGCTGCCGTTGCATTCGCTTTCGATCACGCCGAACGGTGCGCAGACCACGGTGCCTTCCGGGGTCACGACCTACAGCCATGTGGTAACGAACAGCGGAAATACCGGCGAAACGGTGACATTTGTTCCAGGTGCGTACCTGACCAATAGTCAGGTGCCGGCGTTTGCTTGGTCGACATCGGCCTATCTGGACAGCAATGCAAACGGCGTACTTGATGTAATGACCGACACCCTGATCGTGCCGGGAA
This sequence comes from Usitatibacteraceae bacterium, assembly GCA_044229235.1. Taxonomy (GTDB): domain Bacteria; phylum Pseudomonadota; class Gammaproteobacteria; order Burkholderiales; family Usitatibacteraceae; genus UKL13-2. Next base: position 14,938 of record JBGATH010000003.1, on the reverse strand, counting down.
CGACAACGTTTCCAATTGCCCCGAATTCAACGCAGGTGGTTTTCATCCGGGTGGTTGCGCCGCCGACATTGGGTAGTCCTCCAAACATAACTGTCCTGACCGCAACCTATAACGGCGGGTTGAGCACAGCCTCGGTGACGGACACGACAACGCTCAATGATGGCTTGAAGCTGGACAAATATCAGCAGTTGCCGGGTGGAACGGGCTCTTGTTCAATTGTTCCGCCCGTAACCCTCGTGGCTGGTTTGCCGACGGCGCCGTGGTCAAGTGCTGCCGTTGGTGCCAGCGCCAATACATCTCCCGGACGCTGTGTTTCCTACCTGATCGTCGGCACCAACAATTCTCCGGTGAATGTCTCAAACATCAGTCTCGCGGATGTCACGCCTCCGAACACCAAGCTTGAAACCGGTTGTGGCGCCCCGACCGTAACTGGTCCCATCGGCATTTCCGGGGGACCCTACGCGACCGGATTTACCGGCGCCATTTCTGCCCTGTCTGCGCCGCTGGCATCGACCCCGCTGCCGCCCGCCGGCACGTTCACGCTGCAGTTCTGCGTGAAGATCAACGACATGTGATGGGCGCGCCAATGAACGAGCCGCTAATCACACTGCGAACTCGCATCATTGCGACGGCGCGCACTTGCGCGAGTCTCGCGACTGCGGTTGTTTTGTTCCTGCCGACGATGGCAATTGCACAGATTCCGCCGCCCGGCACGGTCATTCAGAATACGGCGTCCAGTACACACCTGGTGGGTGCTACTGCGCAGTCAGTGACGTCGAACACGACAGCCTTTACTGTTGGCGCCATCCCTGCAGGCGGCGTGCCGCTGCTGACAAAGGCTTTCGCCAGCCCAACAGTCGCAGCGGGGAGTACGGTCGGGCTGGTCTTTCGGCTGACCAACAGCGCCGGCAATCCGTCGCAGAGCGGGATCGCATTTGTGGACACGCTTCCCCCGGGGCTGAAGCTCTCGACAGGCGCTGCTGGCCTGGTTGTCGGCGCTGGATGTAGCGGCACCGTAGCACTGGTTGCTCCATCGACAATCACCTTCGCGGCCGGCGCCATGTCTGCCGGTGTTGTTACCTGTGACATCGCAATCAACGGCGTGACCGACAATGGTGTGGCGAACGCGAGTTGCGCAGGCAATCCTGCGGCTTTTACCAACGGGCCTTCGTCGATCACCGGCACCACCAATGTCACCAACGGCGTGACAGACCAGTGCCTGGTGGTAACGCCCACCCTGACGGTTTCGGCGACGCCGGCCTGTGTACGCGATGCACCCTATGTTGACTACAACGCTGCCCTGTTGGGAGTTGGCGCACCCGGGGGCATGACGATTACCTGGCGCAAGACTACCGGCGAAGTGGTTCAAGTTCTGACAGGACAACCGTTGACCGGCAGATTGCTCTGGCCTGGAGCGGCAGTGGATGCAGGGGGCAATCCCTTCGCATGGCCAGGCTGGGCACTGATTGAGGGCGAATGGGTGCAGATCAATGACGGACTGCGTCCCAACATGGAAATCCTGTTCCAGGTGAATCCCAGCGCGCTGGCGACGGTGAGCTATCCGCCTGCAACGCCGTCCTGCAATGCCAACCCGCCCAATGTAGTGACAACTCCTGACTTGACGCTGAACAAGTTCATCTCGGAAAACCACGGACCTTCGCCGAGCGGCACCTATACGGTGATGCTGCGGTTTGCCAATCCGGGCGCGCTGGAGGGCGTCAAGAAGGCTGTTTCCATCACGGACGACCTTCCGCCCGGAATGACGTTTGTTCCAGGCACGCTGAAGCTGACCACGCTGGTTGGTGCGCAAACACAGTCACTGCCTGGCGCGTCCGGGTCATTTTCGTTCGCTGCGACAACAGGCACCTATTCTGCGAGCGCAAGCAATGTGTCTGTACAGCTTGCGGAGCTTGGGCAGAACGTGGGTGGCCTGATCACCTTTGAAGTGTCGATTGCCCCTGGGTTGCCGATCGACTCGGTACTGAAGAACACTGCCGTTTACAGCTATACGCGATCCACGGGTGTGACCATTCAGCCCCGCCGCTCCAACACGTTCGAATTCCGCATTTCCGGCGTAGAAAGCATCAAGCTGGTGGGGATGGCCGTGCCATCCGTTGACCCTGGCTCGACCGTGACCTTCGACAACGTGCTGACCAATCTGACGGGGCGCACAGATACCTTCGATATTGCACTCAAGGCATCGAACTATCCCGCAGGTACGATATTCAAGCTCTACAAGGCAGATGGCACCACGCCACTCGGCGATTCCGATGGCAATGGAATTCCGGATACGGGTCCAGTCGCCGCCGGCGCCAGCTACAAGATCGTGCTCAAGGCGCAACTGCCCAATGGAATTTCCGGAGGCCCGTACTCGATAAGCAAGGTGGCGCAGTCGGTTTCCAATTCGCAAGTTCGCGCCGAAGACAAAGACACGGTCACGGCAATCGCCTCCATTTGCAAGGTTGTGTTTCAACCGGACAATGCTGGCAGGGTCGCGCCTGGTGGAGCGCTGGTGTATTCCCACGTCCTCGTCAATGTTGGCAATTGCACCGAGACCATCACCGTTACATCCTCATTTTTCACAAACAGTCTGACCGGCTGGACTTCTCAGGGATTTGTCGACGGCGCATCCGGGGCCAATGGTTCGATTGCAGGCGTACTGGATGGCGCGGATCTTCCGCTGACTGCGACAACGACATTCGTTTTGGCGCCGGGCGGTCAGGCAACGATGCTTGTGAGAGTGGCTGCACCCCAGTCAGCCGTTGCCGGATCTTCGAATCTGACGAGCTTGCGCATCAATGCGGGCAGTTCGGGCCTGCTGACCGTCATCGACACCACAACGGTTGCAAACGGAGCAACCGGGCAACTGATGGATGAAATCACGAGCTTCATTGATCCAGGTTTCCTGCGGCCAACGGTATGGGGCTTTATTGGTAAGCCGCTGTATCTGCGGGCGAGTGCGCCATCGTGCAACGCTGACCCGACCGTCATTGAACGTCGCACCATCATCATCACCGGGCCCAACGGCGAGCGGGAGGAGATCGTCGCGGTCGAAACGGGTGCCGATACGGGGGTGTTCGTCGCGGAAGGCATGATGGTTCGGCTGCCACCAGTTGGCGCAGGTAACGGCACCCTGGAGGGCATGCCCTACGATGTATTCCAGGTCGAGCTGGTTGGTTGCGGCAAGCGCATCACGACGACTGTCACATTGATTGATCCGAGCGGGGTCGTATTTGACAGCCGCAGCAACGCGCCGGTGCCAGGCGCAATCGTGCAGATCTTTGTGGCCACGGGCGGCGTTTGTACCAACAGCCTTGCCACGGTAAAACAGTTGCAGGGCGGGCAAGTGGTTGCCGCACCAAATAGCTTCACCACGTCTGCCGACGGGAGGTACGAGTTTCCGCTGCTGGCTCCAGGCGACTATTGCTTGCGCGTTACACCGCCCAATGGGTTCACGTTCGCGTCGACGGTACCTGCCGGTCAGTTGCCGCCGGGTAGAAATATCGTTGCCACCGGTGCGACTTCAGGCGGTTCGTACGGCGGAGTGTTCCGGGTCGGGCCTGAGACAGGGCCGGTGATCGTGGATTTACCTGTGGATGGTGGGCTGTTGGGTGGTTTGTTCGTCCAGAAGCTCTCGATGCGTTCGATTGTTGAAATTGGCGACTTTCTCGATTACAGCGTCACGGTTAGCAACAACACCGGGTATGCACTCAACCAGGCAAATGTGTTGCTGACGGATGCTCTGCCCGCGGGGTTCACGTATGTGAAGGGCACCGCCCGCAAGGGTGGAGTGCCAATCGCTGATCCGACTGGAGGCGTGGGCCCGACAATTGGATTCGACATCGGACGCCTGGCAAAGGCCCAGCAAGTCAAGATTACCTATCGCGTCCGTGTCGGACCAGGTGCGATGCAAGGAGACGGAACAAACCGGGCAGTTGCCAGCTACCGGCCAGGAACGTCGACCAGTCTCTTCAGCGAATCCAATGTAGCAACGGCAAAGGTGACTATCTCCGGCGGCGTTTTCAGTGACCGCGGGTACATCGTTGGCAAAGTCTTTTCCGATTGCGATAAAGATGGCACCCAGGGGCACGGATCAGACGGTGCCCCCGAAGTAGGGGTGCCCGGCGTTCGTTTGTTCCTGGAAGACGGCACCAATGTCGTCAGTGACTCCGAAGGAAAATTCAGCTTCTATGGGCTGTTGGCAAAGACGCACGTCCTCAAGATTGATCGCACGTCGCTGCCGCGCGGTGTAGCAGCCACAGATTTTGGCGCGATTTCAAGCCGCAACCTTGGTCGTGGCGACAGTCGCATCGTCGATTTGAAGAATGGCGAAATGCATCTCGCCAACTTTGCTCTCCAGAACTGCACGCCATCGGTGACCGCCGAAATTCAGGAACGGCGCAAACAGGCCGCGGGGCTGAGAAATGAGCTTGAGGGCAGACTTCAGCAGAAACTTGAGGCGGATCCCAGCCTGCGGCCGTCAAACGACATCAAGGCCTTGCCGGCGGCGGGTGTGGTCGGCAATGCAGCACCAATTGCCAATGTTCCCGCACCTTCAATGCTCGGCAGCAGTGCAGAGGCCCCGGTCACTTCCGCTGCCTCCCCGCCAGGCAATGTGGTGCCCGCAACTTTGCCATCGCTGACCTCTGCCAAGCGCGCAGCTGGGGCTCCAAAACTGCCCTTACCGGAAATTCCCTTGGAAAAGCAGATTGAGTCCGAAGACAACGCGGTCGGATTCATTGGCCTGAAAGACGGACAGATTATGCCGAGCGGCCCAGCGACCATTCGCGTGAAGGGTGTTGGTGGCGCGACATTTACATTGCTCGTCAATGACAAGCAGATCAGCGACGACAGGGTTGGCAAGAAGGCGACGATGGAGACGCGGCAGATCGCAGGGTGGGAATTTGTCGGGGTCAGACTTCAAGCCGGCGAAAACATGATCACCGTTCGCCAACGCGATTCATTCGGCATTGAACGTGGCGAGGCGTCAGTCCGAATACAGGCGTCAGGGGCTTTATCGAGAATACGCATTGATGTCTCGCAGATTTCAAAAGATGGCGCGATAGCTGATGGCAAGTCGCCGGCCAAAGTTGCCGTGAAGTTGGTTGATGCAAACGGGATGCTCGTGGCTGGACGGACCCTCATCACGCTCGACACGAGCGTTGGCCGTTGGCTGGGGGACGACTTGAATGATCAGGAGCCTGGTTTCCAGACATTTGTTGAAGGTGGGCGCGGCGAATTTGAACTGTTGCCGCCGGTGGATCCGGGTGAAGCTGCCATTCGCGCGTTTGTCGGAGATATCAAGGAGGAAGCCAAACTCGATTTTCTGCCGAACTTGCGGGAGCTGATTGCGGCCGGCGTAATTGAAGGTGTCCTCAACCTGCGCAAAATGGACTCCCGCGCACTCAGGCCCGCACGCGCACAAGATGGCTTTGAGCAGGAACTGAGCCACATTGCCCGCCATTGGGGTGACGGCAAACGCGATGCCGCAGCGCGCGCGGCAATGTTCCTCAAGGGCAAGGTGAAAGGCGAGTACCTGCTGACGCTTTCCTACGATTCGGACAAGAATACCCGTGAGCGACTTTTTCGAGATATTCAGCCGGATGAGTTTTATCCGGTGTACGGAGACTCATCGGTTCGCGCCTTCGATGCGCAGTCGACAGGCCGATTCTATGTGCGCGTCGATAACAAGAAGTCTTACCTGCTTTACGGTGACTACAATACGTCCCAGCCGAGCGATGCGCGCAAGTTGTCCAATTACAGCCGCTCACTGACAGGTGTCAAGCAGCATTTTGATTCCGGAAAAATTTCTGCAAATGTTTTTGCCAGCAGGGACACAACGCGGCAGATCGTAGACGAAATCCGCGCGAATGGAACATCTGGGCCATTCACGCTTTCACGTGCTTCAGGTCTGGTGAACAGCGAGAAGCTGGAAGTACTCGTTCGGGATCGAAACCAGCCGTCCATCGTAATTCGCACGACGTTGCTGGCGCGCTTCGTGGACTACGAACTAGAGCCGTTGACGGGACGCATCCTGCTCAAGTCGCCAATTGCGAGCTTGGATGAAAACCTGAACCCGCTCTCCATCCGCGTCACCTATGAGGTTGATCAGGGGGGAACTGCGTTCTGGGTATTCGGTGGCGATGTGCAAGCGAAACTGTCCGAGTGGCTCGAGGTGGGAGCGAACTATGTTCAGGACCAGAATCCGCTCGACAAGTTCAGGATGTCAGGCGTCAATGCTGTTGCGAAGCTCGCCGACAAGTCATTCCTGATTGCAGAAATTGCGGAAACGCGCCGCGAACAGATTTCTGGCGTCTTGGCGCCTGGGGAGCGCAGGGGACACGCAGGGAGAATTGAGCTTCGTCACTCTGACAGCGCTGTCGAGGCGAGTTTTTATGCCGGCAGGGCGGATGAGAATTTCGATAACCCGTCATCCGGGCTCGCGCGCGGCCGCCTTGAAGTTGGTGGAAAACTTGCCTACCGCCTCGACGACAAAACGCGGATCAAGGCCGAGCTGCTGCGCACCGAAGATACCCAATCAAACTCACACCGCGATGGTGCCCTCTTGGCCGCGGAGCGCACGCTCGAGAATGGTCTGCGCCTGGAGGCTGGGTTGCGGCAGGCGCGCGAGACACAACCGGTTCCAGCAACTGGAAGTTCGCCGGCACCCAGCGAGGTAACGGCTGCGCGCGCGCGCCTGACTGGCGACCTGCCGGGAATTACCGGTGCGACGGCATACCTTGAGGCCGAGGTCGATGTAAAGGATTCCGCCCGCAAGATCGCAGCAGTGGGAGCAGATTACAAACTGGGCACCGCAGGACGTGCATACGCCAGATACGAATTCATATCGTCTCTCACCGGGCCCTATGGCTTGAACAGTCAGCAGCGGCAAAACTCTACCGTGGTTGGCATCAGCACCGATTACATGAAGGATGGCAATGTGTTCAGCGAATACCGCGTGCGGGATGCGATCTCGGGCGGCGACGCCGAGGCAGCGCTCGGGCTGCGAAACCTTTGGCATCTTGGCGACGGGCTGGCATTGAGTACAGGGTTCGAGCGTGTGCATACGCTCTCCGGTACCGGGCAAGGTGAATCGACGGCGCTTACCTTCGGCCTTGAATACACTGCCAATCCGCTTTGGAAGGGATCCACCCGCCTAGAGCTTCGCGATGGATTCAGTAGTGACTCGATATTGGCGACTGTCGCAGCCGCATCCAAATTGAATCGTGACTGGACCTTGCTCGGCAGAAATACCTACTCGCTGATCAAGAACAAAGGCGCGAGCACGGGCGAATTGAAGCAAGACCGCTTGCAGGCTGGCCTGGCGTATCGAGAAACAGATACCGATCGCCTGAATGCACTGGGCCGCGTCGAACATCGCGCGGAACAGGATACGACTCAGCAAGGCATCGCACTTAAGCGTACTGTGGAGTTGATTTCCATCCACGCTAATTGGCAACCCCGGCGGCCATTCACCTTTGGAGGTCGATACGCGGCCAAGTGGACGAACGAGCAAAGTAATGGCTTGAAATCGCGCAGCAATGCGCAACTGCTCGCTGGGCGGGTGACATGGGATTTTGCGACCAGATGGGACCTCTCCTTGAATACGTCAGCGCTATTGAGCCGGGGCACCAAGGCCAGGCAATACGGTATTGGCCTGGAAGTTGGCTACATGCTGATGGAAAACCTTTGGGTCTCAGCCGGATACAACGTTTTTGGCTATCGTGAAGACGATCTTGCCTCCGGCGAATACACCAACAAGGGCGCGTTCGTACGCCTGCGCTATAAGTTCGACGAGGATTTGTTTTCCACAGAGCGCGGCGCGAGGGGCCAAAGCCTCAGCGGCACGATTGCTGTGCCACCAGAGCCGCCGAATAGCGACGCAGTTCGCACCGCGGCCAACAAGGGAAACTGATCGTGCGCCGCGCGCAGACTGAATTCAAGACATGACACTACTGTTCGCAAAATCCGTGATCGCGTTCATCTACGGCCGACCGAAGCACGGCCGTAACCTGCTGTCGAGCACCGCTGCCGTCGCGACCTGCTTTGTGCTGCTCTCCCTGTTCTCGCTGGATGCGCTGTCCCAGGTCACCCGCCCGTTCACGATTCGTTACAGCACCAACGACAACGGCGACATCAAGATCGTCGGCAATGCCGTGATGACCTGCGGGCTCATGCCCCTCACCGGAAACTGCGCCACCGCTGCAACCGGTGTCGACCCTGGAACGGGGCTGAACAACAACTCCTACAACATGCGCAACATCGACATTGATGGTGACGCGACGACCTTCAATTCATCGCAGGCAACGATGACGCTTCCGCCGGGATCTACGGTGAAATGGGCGGGATTGTATTGGGGGGCAACATCAACGAGCGCGCAACGGGGACAAGTCCTGTTCAAGACACCCACCGCATTTGGATATTCAGCAGTAGCGGCAAGCGTCATCGACACCGCGGGCGGACAGGCGAACAACTACAGTGGTTTTGCGGATGTCACCGCCCTCGTCCAAGCTGGAGGCAGTGGTGTCTATACCATTGCAAACGTGCAAACACAAAACAACACGGCAAGTGTTTGGGGTGGCTGGGTACTTGTCGCGGTTTATCAGAATCTGTCGGATAGCGTCAAGAACATGGTGGTGTACGACGGCTATGGCCTCGTCAACAATGCCAATCCGGTGACAATCGTTCCCAGTGGGTTCCTGACTCCACTTTCCGGCCCGGTTGTGACGCGTGTCGGAGCATCCGGCTATGACGGCGATCTTGGGCTTACAGGTGACGGATTTTCCGTCAATGGCACCGCGCTCACCGACTCGCTGAACCAAACCAACAACTTCTTCAATTCGGTGATTTCCGAGAATGGTGTGCAGTTGCCAGGGCGCAATCCGAGTTTCGTCAACAACTTCGGCGTTGACGTCGATCGCGTCAACGTGCCTACAGGCGTGGTACCCAATGGCGCCACTTCTGCCACGCTTCAACTGACCGCGCCCTCGGAAAACTACCATCCGAATGTTGTGACCTTTGCGACCGACATCTATGTGCCGATCATCGCGTCAAACGTCACGAAAACCTTGACTGACCTCAATGGGCCGCCACTGCTGCCAGGCGACACCATTCGTTGGACGATTGCAATGTCGAACACCGGACTCGATACCGGGACGAACCTGATTGTCAAAGATCCCATTCCCGCTAATACCACTTTTGTCGCCAATTCGCTGAATATTGCCAGTGGCGCTAACGCGGGCGCGATGTCGGACACGTCCGGCAATGACCAGGCAGAGTATGAGATTACGCCTGCCGGGTGTTCGCCCGTAGCCGCGCCATGCGTGATTTTCCGTCTTGGTGCGGGTGCAACCTCGGCGATGGGTGGAAGTCTTGCTTTCGGCCAATCTACCTCGTTCACATTTGATACAACGGTAAACTCGGGCATTCCGGCCGGCACGAACATTACCAATTCCGCGTCGGTGTCTTATAGCGGGCAAACGCTGGGTGCCACATTCAGTACCACCAGCGCATCGGCAACCGGTAGCGTGATGGCCGCCCCGACGATCGCCAAGTCGTTTACGCCCAACGTAATCAACACCGGAGGAGCGTCGACGCTCACCATCGTGGTTTCCAATCCGGCCGCCAATCCGAGTGCGCTCACCGGCGTAAGTTTTACCGATTCGTACCTGCCGACTCCAATCGTCAACGCGGCGACACCGGCACCTAATGTCGTGTGTACAGGGGGCTCGACACCCGGTACCATCACCGGCGGCACGGCCGGTGGAACCAGCATTGGCATGAGTCCCGGCGCAACGATTCAACCTGGCGGTAGCTGCACAGTGACGGTCCAGGTCACCAGCCCTACTGCCGGTGGCCATGTCAACACGACAGGAAACGTTACATCGACCAACGGAGGCAATGGCAGCACGGCCAACGCCACCTTGTATGTCGGCAAGATATCGATCGACAAGGTATTTTCGTCCAGCGTGTTTGAAGTTGGCGGGACAGTGACCCTCACTTTCACGCTGACAAACAATACAGGGGCAAATGCCACGGCAGTTACTTTCAGCGACACGTATCCAGGCGGAATCACGAACAACAATGTTGCAGGAGCAACAACGTGTACCAGCGGCACGGTGACCGCGGCAAATGGCACCAATACCTTGACCCTGACGGGTGCCACGCTCAATAGTGGTGCAAGCTGTACCGTCACCAAGCAAGTGACTGGCACTGCCGGTGGTGTATTCACCAACATAACTTCGGGTGCGACCCGGGCCGGCGATGCGGTGCCGGGAAACCCGGCGTCAGCGCCTTACACGGTTGTCGCGGCGCCAACCGTCGTCAAGTCGTTTTCACCAAACCCGGTGAATGTCAACGACACATCCCAACTCTCCATAACCATTACAAATCCGAACACCACGACAACGGTTACGCGCGCTGGTGCCGCGTTCCTCGACACGTATCCCGGAAACCTCGTCAACACGAATCCAGCGTTCGTAACGCTCAATTGCAGCGCGGGCTCGACTGCCGCCGTGACCGCAGGAACCGGGACAAACGGCGGCAATACCATTGGTCTTTCCAATGTAAGCCTGGCACCCGGCGGCAGTTGTACTGTCACTAGCAACGTCACGCCGACCAATGCCGGAAACAAGACCAACCCGGCATTCGTGGTTACCTTCGATAATGCGCCGGACCCGACCGCTGCTGCGGCCGTCCTGACCGTGACGACGCGACTTGAACCGACTGTCACCAAGACTTTCGTGACTAATCCGATCCTCGTCGGTGGCACCAGTGTCATGCGGATCGTGATTACCAATCCAAATGCAACCGGGGCTGGCAACACCATTACCGGCATTTCCTTCACCGATACCTACCCCGCCGGGCTGGTTAACGCCGCTGTTCCCAATGCGACGATCTCTGGCGGGTCCTGCTCGGGCGGTACGCTCACGGCGGTACCGGGCGGAAATTCAATTTCCCTCAGTGGAGCGCAGATTACCGCCACCGCAGCCGCTGACACGTGCACCATCGATGTCACCGTAACAGCAGCGTTGAGTGGTGCCTATTTCAATTCGACGGGAAATATCAACACCACCAATACGCCTCCGCAGGCGGCTGCGGGCACGGCCACCCTGAATGTTTTGACACCACCGACGATCTCCAAGAGTTTCTCGCCAACATCGATCGCGTCTGGTGCAACGTCTACCTTGACCATCGTTATTGGTAATCCCGGAACCAACCCGATTAATCTTACCGGCGTGTCATTTACCGATGTATTTCCAAATACACCGGGCGCAATGACATTGGTCACACCCCTCACAACAAGTAACACGTGTACGGCCGGAAGTACGGCGGGTACTTTGCAGGATTCCGCAGGGGGCGCGCTGGGAGTTGGTGATGTTGGAATTCGCATCAACCCGGCGGCGGGCGCCACGATCGCGCCGAACGGCAGTTGCACCATCACGGCTAACGTCACCGCGGCCGCCGCCGGCAACTACAGCAACACCACCACGGCGGTGACATCCACCAACGGCGGCACCGGCACCACCGCAAATGCAACCCTGAGCATTGCCAAGCTGGGAATTGCCAAGGCGTTTGCGCCGACTACCATCGCCAACGGCGGGACGTCGGTACTGACGTTCACGATTTCCAATCCGACGGGAGCGGCGCGTACCGGGCTCACCTTCAACGATGATCTCGGTGCAGTTGGCCTGTCGATGTCAAACGGCACAGTGGGGGGAACCTGCACAGGCGTGACCAGTAATGCTGGGGCGGGCGTAACCAACTTCCAGGTGACTGCCGGAAGCGTGCCGACGCCGGGGCCATGTACGATCACCGTCAACGTGACCAGCACGGTCGCAGGAACCCATAACAATCAGGCCAGTGGTGTTGCCCATTCCACCGATGCAGTCCCGGGCGCGCCCAGCAATATCGCGACCTTGGTGGTGTTGGCAGCGCCGTTGGTGGCAAAGAATTTCTCGCCGACAATTATTGGACGGAACGGTACTTCGCTTCTGACCATCTCGTTGACCAATTTGAACGCGGTCGACATGACCGCGGCGTCGTTCACGGATACCTATCCGGTTGGTATGACTAACACAGCGGCGCCGGCTGTGGCTACAACCTGTACGGGCGGCACGTTGACCGCCGCAAACAATGGGCCATTGGTGTCGCTTTCCAACACCACCATCCCGGCCAACAGTACTTGCGTCGTGACGGTTAACGTGACTTCCGCCACTGCAGGCAGCTACGCGAATTCGATTCCTGCCGGTGCGCTGACCACCAGCGCGGGAGCGAACATTTCACCGGCAAATGCAACACTGACCGTACTCCTGCCGCCGACGGCGACCAAATCATTTGCACCAGCGGCAGTGGCGACCAATGAAAATTCATTGCTAACCATCACGCTGACCAATCCAAATGCCAACGCGATAACCGGTTTGGCGTTCACCGATACCTATCCCGCGAACCTGCGTAATGCGGTGGTACCAAATGCATCGACCACCTGTGCTGGAACTGTGACTGCGACACCAAATGGCACCAACCCTGGGGTACTGAGTCTCACAGGCGGAACTGTCCCCGCCAACGGCTCTTGCACGGTGACCGTCAATGTGGTCTCCGCCAACTCCGGGATCTACACCAACAGCACCGGGAACATCACGACATCCAACGCGGGAACCGGCACCGGGGCCTCGGACATTCTGACGGTAGGCGTTCCGAACATTGACAAGATCTTCAGCCCGACGCCTATTCAGCTCGGTCAGAACTCTACTTTGACGTTTACTCTGGGCAATGGCACCAACGCGGCGATGACCGCGGTCGCCTTTACGGATAATTTCCCCGCTGCACCGCAGCAGATGGTGGTCGCAACTCCCTCGACCACCACCAACACGTGTGGCGGAACATTCACTGCGACGGCGGGTGCCACTTCTGTCAACTTGGTCGGTGGCTCGATTCCCGCGAACAGCACTTGCACAATTTCGGTTGCCGTTAGCGTGCCAGTCAATGGTTCCGCGATCGGAACCTATAACAATACTTCGGGTGCAGTGACGGCCGCCGGCCCGCTGAACGGAAACACGGCGTCGGCAAGCCTTGTGGTCACGCAGGCGGTTCCTGTCGTGAACAAGGCCTTTGCCGGGGCCTTGACCGTCGGCGGAACGCAGACACTGACCTTTACTGTTACTCAGCCGACTGGCAATCCTACGCAGACCTTCAGTTTCACCGATACGCTGCCTTCCGGCTTGGTTGTTGCCACGCCGTCAGTCGTGGGGGGCACCTGTAACACCGGCGGATCAGTGACGGCAACGGCGGGCGGCAGCACGATCGTCGTCGCGGGTCGACAAATTGTCAATCCGGCTACCTCTTGTACGATTACCGTGGCTGTGACCACGGTGGCGGCACCGACTGTAGGAACCTGCCCGCAGGCCGCCAACACGAATGGCAATAGCAACATCGGGGCGACAACCAATATCACGGCCAATGTTGCCAATAGTGCGGCCGGTGGCGGCACGAGTGCGACTGGCGCTTGCGTGACAGTAAATGCCGCTGTGCCGACTTTGGACAAAGCCTTTACAACCGTTGGAGCGCTCACTGTCGGCGGAACCCAGACGATTACTTTCACGATCAGCCAACCGACTGGAAATCCGACGCAGACGTTCAGTTTTGTCGACACGCTCCCGGCTGGTATCGTGGTTGCGTCACCCATCGTAGGAGGTTCTTGCACGGGCGGCTCGGTGACGGCGACGGCCGGCTCGAATACCGTCACGGTGAGCAATCGTCAAATCGTAAATCCGGCTACCAGCTGTGATATCACGATATTTGTCACCACCGCGCCCACACCTACGGTGGGCGTCTGCCCGCAGGCTGACAACACGAATGGCAACGCCAACATCAGCGGAGCCACCAATATTACGTCGTCGATCTCAAACGGTGCCGTCGGCGGCGGCACCAGTTCCACCGGTGCGTGCGTAACCGTGGTGCCAGCGGTACCGACGCTGAATAAGAGTTTTGGCGGTGGTGTTCCGATTGGTGGGATTCAGTCCATGACGTTCACGATCGCGCAGCCCACCGGGAATCCGACACAGACGTTCAGCTATACGGACACACTCCCGGCTGGATTGCGCATCGCCTCGCCAAACGGCCTGGCTAGCACCTGTGCCCTCGGTGGGGGCTCGGTGACCGCGACGGCCGGAACGGGCGTGATCACGGTTACCAATAATCAGATCGTCAATCCGGCTACCTCGTGTGCACTGACGCTCAATGTCACGCCCTCTGGCACGCCCACCGCTGCAACCTGTCCGAGCGGTGCCAATACCAACGGAAATGCTCAAGTCAGCGCCACAACGAATATAACGCCGAGCATTGCGGATGCGGCCTTCGGCGGCGGCGCCGCCGGCGCGGCTGGGACGGGCGCCTGTATCACCGTTTTTAATCGTGCAACGCTGTCGAAGGCCTATTCCCCGACCACCGTGGGTCTGGGTCTGAGCAGTACATTGACCTTTACGATTACTAACGGCACCGGTAATCCAGCTCAATCCAACTTAGGCTTCACGGATACGATTTCTGCAGGTCTGACTGTCACGGCTGTCGGAGCGGTAACCGGTGGTGGCTGCTCCGGGACGGTTAGCAACACGGCATCCACAGTGACACTAGCCGCTGGCGCCATGACAGTTGGCACGACAACTTGCACTTTCACGGCCACCGTCCGTGGTGACAATGTCGGCACCTATCTTAATGACGCTGCCGCATTTTCGGCCGTGACCGGAGGACTCGACACCACCGCAACCAGTTCCACGCTTAATGTCGTAAGACCGAGCGTCGCTAAAACCTTTGCTGCGGCCGCCATCAATGATGGCGCCTCCACCAGCCTGATCTTCACCTTGAGCAACAGCGGCACCAACCCGGCGCAAAGTGCCATCACGGTGGGCGACACGTTGCCGGCGGGCTTGCAGATCACCAG
>JBGATH010000041.1:0-30477 GCA_044229235.1 Usitatibacteraceae bacterium | reverse complement strand
GAGCGGAACGGGCTTGTCGATGGTGATTTTACCGTCCGGTTGCACGGTCACAACGTGCAACTCGCGCAGCATGCAACGCCATTCGCCGCGAACGCGTCGCGTCGCCTCCTGATGCACATGATCAAATCGCGCGCCGGCAGGGTGGCCGGATGCGCGCCCGAGGGTCACGTGCGGCGTGTAGGCCAGCTCCGCCCGCAGGAAAGGCCTGAGCACGCCCTGATAGAGCTTGTCGTGCAGGGCGACCAGCGATTCGCTGCGTTCACGCACCATGAGGATGACAAACTCTTCGAGTATGCTTTCCACGTCGCGAAAGGTCGCGGACAGGGCGGGCCAGTTGGCCACCACGCGCCGCGCGTGGGCCGCGATCTGCACCGGCGTCAGGTTGGTGGCGAAGGGGAACACCAGCCAGACGTGCGCGGGCAGTGTTGCGCCCAGGGGATCGTGGTCGCGCCGGAATGTCTCGATCGGCGCATCGGGCGGGAACGGCGGAAACCAGACGATGCCGCGCCGCGGCAGCGGTGGCCGCAACGCGAGCTTGCGCACATTGCGTCGTCCCGGCAACGGGCACCTCAGCCGGACTGTTCAAGCGATTTCAGCTCGTCCAGCGTGTTGATGTTGGAAAAGGCCTGCTCCTCATCATCGAATGGCACTTCGACCACTTTCAGCGTGGCATACCACTTGTCGATCTTCCGCTGTCCGCTGGCGAGGAATTCATGCAGGTGCGGCGCGAGGCTGGTGCGCGCCAGGCAAAACACGGGATGCGGCTGGTCAAATGTTTTGGCGACGGCCAGCTCGGCACCTGCCGTGTCCATGCCGTGCCGCAGTCTCGCCACGAGATCGGCGGGCAGGAACGGCGAGTCGCAGGGCGTGGTGACGATCAGCGGGGTCGTCGCCTGCGTCATGCCGGTGTGCAGGCCGGCTAGCGGGCCGGCGAATCCTTCGATGGCGTCGGCGATGACGCGATGACCGAAGGCCGCGTATTGCTCTGCGTTGCGATTGGCATTGATGAGCACGTCATCGACCTGTGGCGCGAATCGTTCCAGCACATGCGCGATCATCGGTCGGCCGCGAAATACCTGCAGCCCCTTGTCCACGCTGCCCATTCGCGAACCGCGGCCGCCGGCGAGGATGAGGCCGGTGGTGGTAGCGGTCATTCCCCCTCTCCCCAACCTCTCTCCCGCGAGGGGAGAGGGGCTACTGGTGCTTCATGTCCATTTATGACTTCCCTCTCCCCTCGCGGGAGAGGGACCGAGGGAGAGGGGGTGACCGCTTCCCGTATGCGCTGCAAAACGCCTTCAAGATTCTCGCCGACCTCGTTATTCCAGAAACGTAATACCCGAAAACCCTGTCCGGCAAACCAGGCATCGCGCGCCGCGTCACTCGCAGAGCCGTTGTGCTGACCGCCATCGACCTCAATCACCAGCTTTTCGGCAAAGCAGACGAAATCGGCGATGTAGTTTCCGATCGGCTGCTGACGCTTGAACTTGACGCCATCGAAACGGCCGGCGCGGATGTGTTGCCAGATGACCGCTTCAGCCGGTGTCGGTGATGAACGCATCGACTTTGCGCGGCGCAGCAGGTACGGATTCGCAGTCATAACCATGTCGAATTCAGGAAGTTGTGATGCCGCCGGCAGCGCGCACAAGCCGTTCCGCCCCGGTGAAGAGCAGGTAGTGCCTGTTCACCGCCCGGCCGATCATGGTGATGCCGGTTTTTTGCGCGATCTCGTAACCCATCTGCGTCAGCCCCGAACGGGAGACGAGGAAGGGAATGCCCATTTGCGCGGCCTTGATGACCATCTCGGAAGTGAGGCGGCCGGTGGTGTAGAACACCTTGTCGCCGCCGTCCACGCCTTCGAGCCACATCCAGCCGGCGATGGCATCGACGGCATTGTGGCGGCCCACGTCCTCGACGAAGGTCAGGATCTCCGACCCCTGTGCCAGCGCACAGCCGTGCACGGCACCGGCCTGCTTGTAGATGGACTCGTGCAGTCGAACGTTATTGAGTAGGCCATACAGGGTGGCCTCATCGAGCCTTGCTTCCTTCGGCAGCCGCACGTTCTCCAGGTCCGCCATCAGGTCGCCGAACACCGTGCCCTCGCCGCAGCCGGTGGTCTTGGTGCGTCTGGCCATCTTTTCGTCGAGGTCTTTCAGGCCGTGGCGGGTGACCACCGAACAGGCATTGACCTCCCAATCGACCTGCACCGCGACGATGTCCTCGATGGACGCCAGCAATCGCTGGTTGCGCAGATAGCCGATGACCAGCGCCTCGGGCGCCGCGCCCAGCGTCATGATGGTGAGGATTTCACGCTTGTCGATGTAGATGGTCAGCGGGTGTTCGCCGGCGATGGGCGTGGGCACCACCGCGCCGTTCTCATCGACAGCATCGACGGTGAACGTCGCTGGTCGGGCTGAATTGCTCAGTAGGGGGCGATACGGCATGGCAGATCAGGTGATGGTTAAACTCAAGCACTGGCGCGGCGTCCAGGCCAAAAATGGCCGGAAAGGCCCGCCAATGCTGGACTTTTACTGGCCGAGCATTTGTCGAAGCCAGGCGATCAGCGGATAAAGGTCTTCAAAGTTGCCCGCGATTTCCTTGGCCAGATCCTTCGACTTGTGCTTCTTCAGATCGATCTCCAGAAAGCTGAAGAAGTGGCGGTTCTTGATGATTTCCAGCATCGGGTGATCGGGCGGCAGGTGCTGGTAGCCCTTGGGCGCGCGCATCATGCGGTCCTCTTCCGAGAGACCGCCGTAGGTCGATTGGAAGCGCTTGTTCTTCAGCAGCTTGGTCACTTCGGCCGGATGCGCCAGCACCATGTGGCGGATCTTGTTGAGGGTATCCGGTTCCGGCATGTACACGCCGCCGCCCATGCCGAGGATGCCCTGATGGTTGATCTGGAAGTAATAGCCCGGCACCGACTTGTGGTCCTTCTTCTCGCCGATCATGGCCGAGAACTGTGTCTTGTACGGCTCTTTGTTGTGCGAGAAACGCACGTCGCGATAGATGCGGAACAGCGACTTCTTCGGGTCGACATGCTCGATGCGCTCATCGAACTTTGCGATGCGCTGGATGATGTCCGCCACCAGCTCGGTGAACTCCTCGCGCAGGATGTCGTAGTTCGGCTTGTTGTGCAGGAACCAGGGACGGTTATTGTTTTCGGAGAGCTCCTTGAGGAACTGGAGGAGGGCGGGAATGTGCATTGCGTGGCTTTCTTTCTGGAACAGACGATCAACTGATGTACCTGCGTAATCTTTGCCGGGCGGGCTGTGCCGGTCACCCGCCGATAAAGCTCATCTCAACTTTCCGCGCTTTGGCCGTCTCGGCGGTACGAACTTCCGAATACCGGTCTGTCCGATGCTGCCAAATGCCCATCAAAGCACGGCGAATGTCCTCATCGGTTCCGCCCCCGCGCAAAAAGTGCTTGAGGTCATAGCCCTTTTCGGCAAACAGGCAGGTGAACAGTTGCCCATCGGTTGACAGCCGGGCGCGAGTACATGTGGAACAAAAAGCCTCGGTCACGCTGGAGATCACGCCGATCTCTCCGCCACCGTCTGCATACTTCCAGCGCTCTGCCACCTCGCCGGTGTAGTGCGCATCCGCCACTTCCAGCGGGAACACCGCGCTGATACGGCGCACCACTTCGGCCGAGGGAATGACGTCGTCCATGCGCCAGCCGTTGGTGGCGCCGACGTCCATGAATTCGATGAAGCGGACAATGTGGCCGCTGTGGCGGAAATGCCGCGCCACATCGACGACCTCGTGATCGTTCACGCCGCGCTTGACCACCATATTGACCTTGACCGGGCCCAGGCCCACTTCGGCGGCGACGTTGATGGCTTCCAGCACTTTCGCAACTGGAAAATCGACGTCGTTCATTTTGCGAAAGGTCGCTTCGTTCAGCGAGTCGAGGCTGACCGTTACGCGTTTAAGCCCGGCATCCTTCAATGCGCGTGCCTTGGACTTCAGCGCAGAGCCATTGGTGGTGAGCGCAATGTCGATGCCCGGCAACGCGCGGCTAAGCAGGGCCACCAGTTCCTCGATGCCGCGCCGCAGCAGCGGCTCACCCCCGGTGAGGCGAATCTTTTCCATGCCCAGCCCGCGGGCGATCGTGGCAACGCGCACGATTTCCTCAAAGGTCAACAGGTCCTCATGCGGCAAGAACGCGTAATCGGCATCGAACACTTCCTTGGGCATGCAATAGGTGCAGCGGAAGTTGCAGCGATCGGTGACGGAGATACGCAAGTCGCGCAGCGGCCGTTTGCGCGTATCGATCAGCGGTCCGCCGGTCGGTGTCAGCGGCGCGGGAATGCGCAAGCTGCGCACCTCGGCGATGGGAATGGTGGTATCGCGTAAAGCCATGGTCACAAGCATAACGCCTAATCACGGCTCGCGAGGCCGTGTAACATCGGCACATGGAAAAACTGTCCTTTCCCATCAGCATCGTGATGGAGAGAATCGCCGTGCAAAGCCGCTGGGTTTCGCAGAAGTGGCAGCTGGCGGGCGTGCTGCCGGAAGATGCTTCAATACCTGCAACGGCTGCGGGCACATCGCCGCGGGTACTGATCGATCGCGAAGGTTTGCGTCAGGTGCTGTATCCCGGCTTTGTGGCGGTGATATACCCTGATGAAGCAGAGGGATATTTTCTCAATATCACTTCAGCGGAGCCGCGTATTTTTGTGATGTGGCGCCTGAATGAAGACGAGTCCGAAGCGGCTCCACACTCGGTGACACTGTCCTACAACGAGGCAGGCCGCTGGATGGACGCGCAGGAAAAAGTGGAAAGTGTCGACATTCCGGAGAACATTTTTTCTGACCTGGTTGAATGGGTGCAGGACAACTACCGGCCACCGGAAAAGAAGGAACGTATTCGCCCGCGCTCGTTCGAATCCAAAGAAGGCCGGTACAAGGGAAAGCTGTCATGACCGATCCCGTCGGGAAGGATGAACCCGCAAACTTCCTGTCGCGTTGGTCGCGCCGCAAGGTTGAGGCCAAGTCCGTCGCGGACGCGGCGAGTTCAGCGCCGGCGGCAGCCACATCGCCAGCTGGCGACGCTGTTGCATCAGCGCCAACGGCAGATGCAGCGGATCTTGCGCAGGGCGAAGTGGCGGAAACTCCCGGGCCGCAGCCCCTGCCTGATTTGGATACCCTTAAATGTGATGGGGATTTTTCACCTTTCATGGCCAAGGGGGTGGACGCCGCCACCCGCAACCAGGCGATGAAGAAATTGTTCACCGATCCTCACTACGGGTTCGAAAACATGGACAAGCTGGACATCTATCTCGATGACTACAGCAAGCCCGACCCCATCCCCCTCGAAATGCTGCGCAATCTCAACCAGGCCAAGCGGCTGTTCCTGTTCGATGACGAGCAACAGGATGCGGCCACATCGCCGGAAGCGCCTGTGGGTGACATCGCGCCTGCGGGTGTTTCGCCTCCGCAAGAAGACGTACTGCCGATCGGCGAAGATGTGGTTGCAGGTCCGCCTGCAGCGGCCGGGGAATCGCCTGCGCTGAAGTAACAACTGTATCTAACCAAACTGGGGCTCTGTTTTCGTATCAGTCGTTTGATTTAGTGCATATTTCACCTGCTCTTGTGCCGGCGGTTGAGGCGACCAGTCGGCGGCATTTCATCGCTGCCCGATGCCCGGCGCAAAGAAGACAAGAACTATTAAGGAGTGAGTTATCAATCGAAGCGAAGATGCCGCCACAGGCAGGGCGGCAGTTTCCGGCTCGCGTGCCCCGGCGGAATTGAGTCCCGTGGGCGAAGCCGGCTATGCGCACACCGGCTGGTCGCGCCGGGACAACGCTGACGCCTCCACACTGGCATCCAAGCTGGCCGCGATGGCGGCGCTGGAGGCGCTGCCGCCTTTCGCACCGGTACCCAGCGTTTCATACCAATCGCAAGGCCGCTTGCTGATCATCGCCGACAGTGCGCCGCGCCTGCAGCAGGCGCTTGAAGCATTGGCCGAAGACCTCACCACCGCAGTTCTGTGGACCGCCCTCGAGCCGGCGCCTGCGCTTGATGCCTTCGAGATTGTTCCCGGACAATTGCAGCAGCTTTCCGGCTACCTGGGGGCATTTGAACTGGTGTTTGTGCCGGCGACGGGCGGCGCGCAGGTGGCGCCATTTGACCTGGTGCTCGACTTGCAAGCGCGGCCGGCATTGGCGATGCACCAGCCGCCGCAGGGCTACTTACACGCGTCGAATTCAGAAGCGTTTGCGACTGCGGTCGCGGAACTGCCACAAATGGTGGGCGAATTCGAGAAGCCGAAGTTTTTCGCCTACAAGGAATCAATCTGCGCCCACAGCCGTTCGAAGAAGCCCGGCTGCAACAAGTGCATCGACGTGTGCTCGACTTCGGCAATCACCTCCGCAGGCGACAAGGTCGAGATTGATGCACACTTGTGCATGGGTTGCGGTGCCTGCGCCACCGTTTGTCCATCCGGCGCCATGAGCTACCAGTATCCGCGCGTAGCCGACCGCGGTGCGCAACTCAAATCCATGCTCAATGCGTGGCGGCTCGCCGCGAAGGGGCAGGGGGATGCTCCGGCGATCCTGTTTCACAACGCAACCGACGGCCGCGACGCACTGCGGCAGTACGCCGAATCCGGCGGCGGTCTGCCCGCGCGCTGGCTGCCCGTCGAGACCTGGCATGTCGCCTCGATCGGCGTCGACGTAATGCTCGGCGCCGTGGCGTTTGGCGCAGGAAACGTTGGCCTGCTGTGCGCGGGCAGCGAGGCGCCGGAATACCTGGCGGCGCTGCAGCGCGAAATGGCGCAAGCGCAGGCCATCCTCGCCGCACTCGGCTACGGCGGCGTGCATTTCCAACTGGTCGGCGCGGAGCAACTCGCGCAACTGGCGACGATTGCTCCGGCGATGACGGTCGGCGTGGCGGCCGGATTCAATTTGTCAAACGACAAGCGCGGTACGCTGGAGTTTGTGGTTGAACACCTGCTCAAGCACGCTGTGGTCAAACCTGCGGAGGTGGCGTTGCCGAGCGGCAGCATGTTTGGCGCCGTGCGGGTGGACAAGGAAAAATGCACCTTGTGCCTGGCCTGCGCCGGCGCCTGCCCGGAATCGGCGCTGATTGACGGCGCGGAGTATCCACGCCTCAAGTTTCTCGAGCGCAATTGCGTGCAGTGCGGACTTTGCGCAGCCACCTGCCCGGAATCGGCGATCACGCTGCAGCCGCGCCTGCTCCTGGACGACAGCCGCAAACGCGAAGTCGTGCTCAATGAATCCGAGCCATTCAACTGCATTTCCTGCGGCAAGGCGCTGGGCACCAAGCTGATGATCGACAGCATGCTGTCCCGACTGGCCGGCCATTCCATGTTCCAGGGCGATGGCAAGCTGCAGCGCCTGCGGATGTGCGCGGACTGCCGCGTGGTGGACATGATGAGCAATCAGCATGAGGTTTCCATCCTCACCGGTCGGGAGATGAAATGACCGCGGCTGCCGTGCAATTTGAAAAACCGCGAAACATCGAGCCCGAAGACCAGGTTCGTGCCGATTTCTACGCGCTCCTGGCATCGCTGTTTTACGCGCCGCCCGATGCACGCATGCTCGCCGCACTGGTTGTTTCGGGAACGCCGGAAGGCGAGAGCGATGACGGCCTCGCCCGTGCCTGGTCGGCGCTGGCAGCCGCGTCCGGCGTCGTCACACCAGACGCGGCTGCCGAGGAACACGCCGCGTTGTTCATCGGCATGGGGCGGCCGCCGGTGATGCTGTTTGGCTCGTTTTACCTGGCCGGCTTCATGAACGAGAAACCGCTGGCCGAGTTGCGTACCGACCTTGGCAAACTCGGATTCTCGCGCAGTGAGTCTGTCACCGAACCGGAGGATCACCTGGCCGCGCTCTGCGAAGTGATGCGCGGGCTCATCCTCGGTGATCTGGCAGAGACGCCGGCAACGCTGGACGAGCAGAAGCGTTTTTTCTCGCGGCACATGCAGCCATGGGTGCTGCAGTGTTGCGATGCAACAATCAATTGCGACAAAGCGAATTATTATGTGAAGGTTGCGCAGTTTGCGAGAGCATTTTTTGAGATCGAGATTGCGGCATTTGAAATGGTGTGAGCGACAGATTCAAAACCCTTAGGCAAACCCAAAAAAGAGCGCAACAAGCGACTGAACCCGGAGACTTGACATGGACACGACGAACAAACGCAGGAATTTTCTGTTGGGCGCAACACTGGGCAGCGCGGGGGCGGTCGCGGCCGTCGTTGCCGGCGGCGGCGTGCAGGAGGTAATCGAAGCCAGCGGTGCGGCCGTGGCCAAGAAGCCGAAGGGATACCACATGACCGAGCACATCCAGCAGTACTACGACACCACGCGCATCTAGCCACCTTTTCTGCACAGGCAAGGAGACAGACATGTTATTGACCAGGAAATCCGGCAACGTCCAGAAAAGCGACAGCAGCGGTTTTGCGCAGAGGCTGACCTCAGCCATGGGCACGATGGACCGGCGCGCGTTCCTGCGCCGTTCGGGCATGGTGGCGGGTGCCGGCGCGTTCGCATCCCAATTGCCGTTCTCCTTGATGAAAAAGGCGCATGCCGCGCCGGCAGCAGGTACCGACGGCAAGCTCGAAATCAAGCGCACGGTTTGCACGCACTGCTCCGTCGGCTGCGCGATCGACGCGGTGGTGCAAAACGGCGTCTGGGTGCGGCAGGAGCCGGTGTTTGATTCACCGATCAACCTCGGCGCGCATTGCTCCAAGGGCGCGGCCATCCGCGAACACGGGCACGGCGAGCACCGCCTCAAGTACCCGATGAAGCTGGTCAACGGCAAGTACACGCGCATCAGCTGGGAAACGGCGATCAACGAGATCGGCGACAAGCTGCTGAAGATCAGGAAGGAAAGCGGCCCTGACGCGGTGTACTGGGTGGGTTCCTCCAAGCACAACAACGAGCAAGCCTACCTGATGCGCAAGTTCGTGTCGTTCTTCGGCACCAACAACTGCGACCACCAGGCGCGCATCTGTCACTCGACCACCGTCGCGGGCGTCGCCAACACCTGGGGCTACGGGGCGATGACCAATTCGTACAACGACTTGTCCAACACCAAGTGCGCGCTGTATATCGGCTCAAACGCCGCCGAAGCACACCCGGTGTCGATGCTGCACATGTTGCACGCCAAGGAAAACGGCTCGCGCATGATCGTGGTCGATCCGCGCTTCACGCGCACTGCCGCCAAGGCAGACCAGTACATCCGCATCCGCTCCGGCACTGACATTCCGTTCCTGTTCGGCATGCTGTACCACATCTTCTCCAACGGCTGGGAAGACAAGAAATACATCAATGACCGCGTCTACGGCATGGACAAGGTCAAGGCCGACATCCTCAAGAAGTGGGACCCGAAGTCGGTAGAGGAGGCTTGCGGCGTACCTGAGGCCGAGGTCTATGCCGCGGCCGAAGCCATGGCCAAGAACCGGCCTTCGACCATCGTCTGGTGCATGGGGCAGACCCAGCACACGATAGGCAACGCCATGGTGCGCGCTTCCTGCATCCTGCAGCTGGCGCTGGGCAATATCGGCACCTCCGGTGGTGGCGCGAATATCTTCCGCGGCCACGACAATGTGCAAGGCGCGACGGACGTTGGCCCGAACCCGGATTCGCTGCCCGGCTATTACGCCCTTGCCACCGGCGCATGGAAACATTGGGCCAAGGTGTGGAATGTGGACTACGACTGGATCAAGGCGCAGTACGCCTCCCAAGCGATGATGGAAAAGCCCGGCATGACCGTGTCGCGCTGGATCGATGGTGTACTCGAGAAAAACGAGACCATCGACCAGGAAAGCAATCTGCGCGCCGTGGTGTACTGGGGCCACGCACCCAATTCCCAGACCCGCGGCCTGGAAATGAAGACCGCGATGGAAAAGCTGGACTTGATGGTCATCATCGACCCGTATCCGACGGCCTCCTCGGTCATGCCTGACCGCCAGGATGGCGTTTACCTGCTGCCGGCCGCGACCCAGTTTGAGACTGTCGGATCGGTGACGGCATCGAACCGCTCGATTCAATGGCGCGAAAAAGTGATTGAGCCGCTGTTCGAATCCAAGCCCGACCACACCATCATGTACCTGCTTGCCAAGAAATTCGGCTTCGCGGACCAGCTCGTCGGCAAAGCCAACGGCAAACAGAACATCGCCGTGAAAGGCGACGAACCGGTGGTGGAGGACATCCTGCGCGAAATCAACGCCGGTACCTGGACGATTGGTTATTCCGGCCAGTCGCCGGAGCGCCTGAAAGCACACATGCGCCACATGGATGCCTTCGACGTCAAGACCTTGCGCTGTACCAAGGATGTGATCGACAAGGAAACCGGCTACAACATGAACGGTGATTATTTCGGCTTGCCGTGGCCGTGCTATGGCAACGCCGCGCTGAAGCATCCAGGTTCGCCAAATCTGTACGACACCAGCAAGCACGTCATGGATGGCGGCGGAAACTTCCGCGCCAATTTTGGTGTGGAGCGCGAGGGCGTGTCGTTGCTGGCGGAAGACGGCTCGTGCTCCAAGGGGGCGGAGATCACGACCGGTTACCCCGAGTTCGACCACGTGCTTTTGAAGAAGCTGGGCTGGTGGTCGGAACTGACCGAAGCCGAACAGAAAGCCGCCGAGGGCAAGAACTGGAAGACCGACCTGTCTGGCGGCATCATCCGCGTGGCGATGAAAAACCACGGCTGCCATCCGTTCGGCAACGCCAAGGCGCGCGCCGTGGTGTGGAACTTTCCGGACGGCATCCCGCAGCATCGCGAACCGCTGTACAGTCCGCGCCCCGACATGGTCGCCAAGTACCCGACCCACGACGACAAGAAAGCATTCTGGCGCCTGCCCACCTTGTACAAGTCCGTGCAAGAGAAGAACAAGGACATCAGCAAGGAGTATCCGCTGGTGATGACCTCGGGGCGCCTGGTGGAATACGAGGGGGGCGGTGAGGAAACGCGTTCCAACCCCTGGCTGGCGGAGCTGCAGCAGGAGAACTTCGTCGAGATCAACACCAAGGACGCCGAGGCTCGCGGCATCAAGAACGACCAGTTCGTTTGGGTCACCACGCCGACCAAGGCGCGGCTGAAGGTGAAAGCGCTGGTAACGGAGCGGGTGGCGTCCGGCACCACCTTCATTCCGTTCCACTTTTCGGGATGGTGGCAGGGCAAAGACCTGCTGTCCAAGTATCCGGAAGGCTCGGCGCCGATCGTTCGCGGCGAGGCGGTCAACACCGGCACCACCTACGGTTACGACTCGGTGACGATGATGCAGGAAACCAAGACCACGCTGTGCCAAGTGGCTGCGGCCTGACCACGGATCAACAGGAGAAATCATCATGGCAAGAATGAAATTCATCTGTGACGCCGAGCGCTGCATCGAGTGCAACGGCTGTGTCACGGCCTGCAAGAACGAGCATGAAGTGCCGTGGGGCGTGAATCGCCGGCGGCTGGTGACAGTCAACGACGGCAAGCCGGGCGAGCGCTCCATTTCGGTCGCATGCATGCATTGCACCGACGCGCCGTGCATGGCGGTTTGTCCGGTCGACTGCTTCTACAAAACCGACGAGGGGGTGGTGCTGCACGACAAGGACCTGTGCATCGGTTGCGGCTACTGCTTCTACGCCTGTCCGTTCGGCGCGCCGCAGTTTCCGCAGGCCGGTGCCTTTGGGCTGCGCGGCAAGATGGACAAGTGCACCTTCTGCGCTGGCGGTCCGGAAGAAAACAACACCGAGGCCGAGTTCAAGAAATATGGCCGCAACCGGCTTTCGGAAGGCAAGTTGCCTGCGTGCGCGGAAATGTGCTCCACCAAGGCGCTGCTGGCCGGTGACGGCGAGGTCATCACCTCGATTTACAAGCAGCGGGTGCAGACGCGCAAAAAGGGTGAAGAGGTGTGGGGTTGGGGAATGGCCTACAAGGTTGATGCAAAGATCGCCCCGCTGGGAGCCAAATCATGATCCGCCTGGCGATGCTGACCTGCCTGCTGGCCGGGGTCGCACTCACCGGCTGCAGCGAGACCGACCAGAAGGCCAAGACCGAGAAGATCTACGCCGGCAAGAAAGACTCCCGGGCGGCGGAGGCGGCAGCCTTCGGTGGCGACCAGAAGAAATGGGAGGCCACGCTGGCGGCCCGCAACAGCAACCAGAACGAGTATCTCCGTACTGAAACGAAAAAATAGGAGCCGGAATGAATCCCAAACTCGTGACGTTCGCACGCGCCTGGTGCTTGGGTGCTGTGCTTTCGGTGGCGACGCTTGCCGTTGCCCAGCCGGCCGCGCCCGCCAAGGAGAAGGCAGCCGTTGCCGCGCCCGCCGCCGCACCTGCGGCCGAAGCCAAGGCACCGCCCGCGCTTCCGGCCGGCAGCACCGCGGCCGTGGGCTGGAACAATCCACCCAAGTGGTCGGATGTGGAAGGTAAGCCGCAGTACGCCTCGGTGCCGGGACATGAAACCAATGTGCTGGTGGAAGACAAGGGGCACTGGTGGCGCACCATCCGCAATGGCCCTGTAACGTTTTACGGTGGCATCCTGCTGCTGCTGGCGCCGGCGCTGTTGCTGGTGTTTTACATGGTCAAGGGCCCCGTCAAGCTGCATGACAAACCGACCGGCCGGCTGATCGAGCGCTTCAATAGCGCCGAGCGCATGGCGCATTGGACGATGGCGGTCTCGTTCGTGCTAATGGCCATCACCGGCATGGCCATCCTGTTCGGCAAGTACGTGCTGCTGCCGGTCATCGGCGCGGACCTGTTTTCGTGGTTCACCACCATCGGCAAGAACATCCACAATTTTGTTGGTCCGCTGTTCATCTTCTCGATCGTCGTGTCGTTTTTCATTTACGTGAAAGACAACTTCTTCACCGCGGGCGACTTCAAGTGGCTCTCGAAATTCGGCGGAATGTTCGGCGAGCACGAAATCCCGTCCGGACGATTCAATGCCGGCGAAAAGGTCTGGTTCTGGATGGGGGTGGTGCTCATGGGCGTCCTCATCGGCGCCTCCGGTGTGATCATGCTGTTTCCCAACTGGAACACGGCGCGTGAACTGATGGCTGAAGCCAATCTGGTTCATGCGACGGCAGCCGTGCTGTTTGCCTGCATGGCGTTCGCGCACATTTACCTGGGCGTGATTACCGAAGGCGCATACGCGGGCATGCGTGATGGCTACGTGGACGAAACCTGGGCCAAGGAACATCACGAGCTGTGGTACGAGGAAGTAAAGGCGGGAAAGGTATCCCACAAGATGGCTGCTGCGGCGCAACCTGCGGCCGGCGACGACTGAAAGCGACCAGGAGACGAGACATGAAATCCAGAATACTGCTGGGAGCTTTGGTGTTGTTTTCCGGTGCGGCATTGGCCAAATTGCCGCCGGCGCCACCGCCGGACCCCGCTGCCGCCGCCGCCAAAGCCGAGAAGGACAAGGCCGCGGCTGAAAAAGGCAAGGCCGACCAGGCGCGGTATGAAGACATGGCGGTCAAGAATTTCCAGGCCAACATGAGAAAGGCCGGCAAGCCGATTCCCAAGCCCACGCCAATCGCCGTTGCTGCGCCGCCGGCAGCGCCGGCCAAAGCCGCGGCGCCGGCCAAGGATGCTGGCAAGAAAGGGTAAATGCCCCGGTTCAGGTCAACACCCGCCGCGAGCATGCCGAACGCAGTTTTTCTGAGTCGTTTCCGGTCGTCAATCAAGGAGAGCAGAATGAAAGCACTGAACTACGCGGTACTTGGAATGCTTTTGGCTGGCTGCGCACAAGTGCCGCCACCGGCCAGCGTTGCGGTCCTGAAAGATGGTGAGCTGACCGTACCGGCGG
Source organism: Usitatibacteraceae bacterium (assembly GCA_044229235.1). Classification (GTDB taxonomy): domain Bacteria; phylum Pseudomonadota; class Gammaproteobacteria; order Burkholderiales; family Usitatibacteraceae; genus UKL13-2. The sequence goes on along the minus strand of JBGATH010000041.1, from coordinate 16,702 downwards.
ACTACAAATCATGGAAGCTGACTCTGATTGGCGTGCAACGTCCGGATGCCAAGCAGATACGCGACATTTACGTGAACGATGTCGCGGCCCGCACCAAGCCGGGTGACAAGTTTGCCAACGGCAGCGTGTCGGTGATGGAAGTGCATGCCGCGAAAGCGGCCGCCGACGGCTCCCTTGAAAAAGGGCCGGATGGCAAGCTGGTCAAGGGCAACCTGCTCAAGGTTTTCGTGATGGGCAAGAATGAGGGCTGGGGTAACGATGCGGCCAACGTTCCCAAGAATGGCAGCTGGATTTACAGCTCCTTCATGCCCGACGGCAAGACGCGGGCACCCGACCCGATCGCCGCTTGCCGTACCTGCCACGCCACCAACGCCAACATTGGCGAGTCAAAGGACTATTTCGCCCGTTACGACGAAATCCTGGCCAAGCGATGAGCCGAAGGGTCATCACCAAAATAAGCGCAGGACTGCTGGCACTGGGCTGTTTCTCGGTGCCGGCAACCTGCCTCGCCCAGGACAAGCCGGTGACCGAATTGCTTGACCTGGTCGGTTGCACGCTGTGCCACCAGACCGATAACCGCATTCTCGGGCCTTCGTTCAAGGAAGTGGCTGTCAAGTACAAGGGCGACAAGGACGCGCCGGCCCGCACCGCAGAACGCATACTCAAGGGCAGCAAGGGCGTCTGGGGCGAAGTGGCGATGCCGGCCAATAATGTCAAGCCGGAAGAAGCCCGGCGCCTCGCGGAGTGGGTCCTGGCAAGGTAGCGCCGGCGTGCGTCGCGCCATCACCCTGACGATCCCAGGCCCCTTGATGCATTCTTCACCGCGGAATGCAAGCTTCATGCTGAAAGATTCGCTCAAAAACTGCGAAAATATCGGCCAGATTGCGGCGTTCGCCGGTTGTGATTGGCCGTGCGAACCCCACCTGATTCCTGCCCGATCCCATTACCCAGACTGGAGCTGTCATGACCGTATTTGCCCAAGTTGCCCTGCCGTATGCCAAGGACGCGCTCGCGCCGCACGTTTCCGCCGAGACCATTGATTTTCACTACGGCAAGCACCACGCCACCTACGTCACCAATCTCAACAATCTTGCCAAAGGCACGGAGTTCGAAAACCTGACGCTGGAGGAAGTAGTGAAAAAGGCGCCGGCCGGGCCGATCTTCAACAATGCCGCGCAAATCTGGAACCATGATTTCTACTTCCTGGGCTTCAAGCCGGTGGCTGCCGGCGGCGGCGGCAAGCCGTCCGGCGCGCTGGCTGCGGCCATCGACAAGCAGTTCGGCTCGTTCGAGGAATTCCAGAAGCAATTCGATGCCAAGGCAGCGGGTACGTTTGGTTCCGGCTGGGCGTGGCTGTGCAAGAAGGCTGATGGGTCCCTCTCGCTGGAAAGCACCAGCAATGCGGCGACCCCGCTTACCCAGGGAATGACGCCGCTGCTGACCTGCGATGTCTGGGAGCACGCCTACTACATCGACTATCGCAACAGCCGCCCGAATTACCTCAAGGGCTTCTGGGCGATCGTCAACTGGGACTTTGTCGCAGCCAACTTCGCAAAGTAGGTCTTCGCGCCCTTGTCGTACCAGTTGCATCGACTGGTGAGCCGCAGCCTGCTGGCTGCGGCGCTGCTGGGCGCGGCTGGCTGCGCGGTCATGCGGCAGCCGGAAGGCCTGACTCGCCACAAATCGATTGCCGCGTTTTCGAGGGCAGAGCCCGGCGAGCGACTGCCCGGCAGCTGGCAACGGGTGAGCATTTCGCGATTCAAGCGCGATACCCGCTACCAGCTGGTGCGCGACGACGACGGCGTGACCGTGGTGCAGGCCGACGCCGAGCAGGCCGCGTCGGTGCTGGTCAAGGAGCTGGACGTGGATGCGGCGGCAACGCCGTGGCTGAGCTGGCGCTGGAAAGTGCCTGAACTCATTGCCGGCGCCGACAACACCCGCCACGACAAGGAGGATTCGCCGGTGCGCGTCGTGGTGTCGTTCGACGGCGATCACGAAAAGCTGGACTTCGAGGAGCGCGCCATCGCCGCTCGCTACAAAGCGCTGACCGGTCGCGACATGCCGTACGCCACCCTGATGTACATCTGGGAGAACCGCCTGCCGGTCAACCAAGTCATCGAGAGCCGGCACAGTTCACGCGTACAGATGATCGTGGCGGCGAGCGGCCCGGCCGGCCGCGGCCAGTGGCTGAATTTCGCGCGCAACATCGAGCAGGACTACCGGCGCGCATACGGCGAGCCGCCGGGGCGGGTCCGCAGCATCGGCATCATGACCGACACGGACAACACCGGGGAATCCACGCGGGCTTATTACGGTGACATTAAGTTTTCGGCGCTTCCGCCGACCAATGCACACACAATCTCCGCGAAAGAAACGAAATGAACCAATCAGAGACGGCCACGCTGGCCGGCGGCTGCTTCTGGTGCCTCGAAGCCGTGTTTGACGACCTGCAGGGCGTGACCGATGTCGTGTCGGGCTACATGGGCGGCGCGGCACCCAACCCGAGCTACGAGGCGGTGTGCGGTGGCCGCACGGGTCACGCCGAAGTCGTGCAGGTCAAGTTCGATCCGGAAGTGCTGTCGTTCCGCGACCTGCTGGAAGTGTTTTTTGTCATCCACGATCCGACCACGCTGAACCGGCAGGGAGCTGACGCCGGCACGCAGTACCGTTCGGCGATTTTTTGCCATACCGCCGAGCAGGCCGCGACCGCCCGCGAAGTCATCGCCAGCCTGAACGGCGCCGAGCTGTGGAACAGTCCGATTGTGACCGAGGTGGTGGATGCGTCGGAGTTTTACCCCGCTGAGGACTATCACCAGGAGTACTTCAAGCGCAATCCGTACCAGGGCTATTGCATGGCGGTGGTGTCACCCAAGGTCAGCAAGTTTCGCCAGAAGTTTGCATCCCGCCTGAAAAAGTGACAGGTCGCGAGCGCGACCAGAGGCAGAAACGAAAAACTCCAGCACTGGCGAGCCTTGCAGGCCAAAAAGCCCTGGAAAGCCGCGCCAGTGCTGGAGTTTGCCTCAGGCACACCAGCCTTCTTTGCTGCCGGCTATGCCGCGTTACTGCAGCTGCGCCCGGATGTGTTTGGACGTTTCGGTCGCACCATTCATGAACTTTTCGTGATTGCGTTCAATGCTCTTCAGGTCATAAACGTAATTGACCATGAAGCCCAGTGACTGCCGCAGCCCCTTGTCGGACAGGTCGGCCGCGACATTGATACGATCGAGGCGTGCGCCGTTATTCAGGTGAAAGCGCGCCACCGGATCGCGCGTCATGCCATCCGGCTCACCCGCGCCCAGCAGGTAGGCCGCGCAAAGCCGTTCGAGATCCGGCGCCAGTTTCTCGCGTATGCGTTCGGCCGCGCGCAATTCGGCAACGCTGCGATCCAGCACTGGTCCGAAGCCGCGCTGTACGCGCTCGAAGCTGGCGCGCACCGCGTCGCGCATGCCGGCCATCTGGTCCGGCGTGGCCAGCGTGCCACGCAGCCAGTCGCGAAAGCCGGGGACCGGCGACAGCGTGCAAAACTGCCGCAGGCGCGGAAACTCGGCGGCCAGCAGGCCGGCAACCTGCTTGATGAGGAAATTTCCCAGCGACACGCCGCGCAGGCCGGGCTGGCAGTTGCTGATACTGTAAAAAGCCGCGGTGTGAAATGCTGCTTCGCCCGAGGGCACCGATTCGATGTCGATCAGGGGCGCGATGGCGTCGGGCATTTGCGGCAACAACGCCACTTCGACGAAGATCAGCGGTTCATTTGGCAGGGCGGGATGGAAGAAACCAAAGCAGCGTCGGTCCGCTTGCAGCCGGCGGCGCAGGTCGTTCCAGCCGCGAATCTCATGCACCGCTTCATGGCGAATGAGTTGTTCCAGCAAGGTCGCGGGGGTATTCCAGTCGACGCGCTCGATGCGCAAGAAGCCAGGGTTGAACCACGACGAGAGAAGGTGGTGAAAGTCGTCGTCCACCTGCCGCAATTCCGGGTCCTTGGGCAGCACATCCAGCAGGCGCTCTCGCATGCTGACGATGGTGCGCGTCCCGCCGGGGGCACGGTTGAGGCGGCGCAGCAGTTCCTGGCGCGGCGGCTCGGCGCACCGGGTCAGCGCGGCCAGGTTGCGACTGTCCGGTACCTTGGCATAGGCATTGGCAGCGGCCAGAACCTTGGCCGAATCGGGCGCGAATTCAGTTCTGAGCGCCTCGAAAAAGTTCAACTGTTCCTCGCGCCCCAGGGCCGCATACAGCGCCAGCGTCTCCTGCGCCCGTGAAACGCCCGAGGCTTCGCCGCGCTCGGAGAGCAATTGCCTGCAGGCGTCGACCAGTTTGCGCGCCTTCAGCCCGTCGCGCTTGATTTGCAGCGCCTTGTCGCGCATGCCTTTGATGGACTTGAGTACTGAGCTCATATTGATGTTTCCCGATTCGTGTCGTCGTCGATGGGTTCAGCGTGGCCAGAAAAACTGCCGCCAGTCGGCGCGCAGGCGCTGCAGCAGCATTGACAGCAGCATGCCGGTCTGCAGGAAACTGACGCCGCGCGCGCGCAATGCCATCCACAGCGCCAGCGCGAAGCTCACTCCCAGGTTCACCAGTCCGACCAGCCAGATGCCGGCAAAAGCCTTGGCTGCCAATGCCGGCTCAACCGAAAAATTGAGTGCCACCATGGAGAATCCGAAGTTGGCCGAGGAAAAGGTGACGTGCCGGATGTCCAGCGGCAGGCCGGTCATGAAGCTGATGGTGCCGACCGTGCCAAGCATGCAGCCGAAAAAGAAGTTGCCGGCCAGTCCGCCAAGATTGTCATGCACGTATGCTGCGAAGCGCCTGTGGCGGTCTTCGCCCAGCACGCTGCCCAGCCAGCCCATGTGCTCGATGCGCTCGCGCACGCGTTCGTAGGCCGCGAGGTTGTCGTAATAGCCGGAAATGAGCCCTGCCAGGAACAGGCATACGCCGGCGATTGCGGCGTGGAACAGGGCGAGGCTGTCGGTCGGCGAAATGTCGATCAGCAAATGGTGCGCTTTTTCGGCGTCGATGAACGGCTTGCCGCCGACCTGGCCCAGCACAAAGGCGATGAGCATGGCGGTCGGCAGGGCGATCAGCACGTTGCCGAGAATGGCGGCGATCTGGCTGCGTACCAGGTCAATGACCAGGGTGGCCAGCTTTTCTACATCGCGCATGCGCCCGCGGATTTCGCTGATCACGCCGGCAATGGCGGAGGCCGTCATCGCCGGCTGCTTGGTGGCGATGGTGAAATGCAGCACATGCACCAGCATGAAGCCGAGCGCGTAGTTCATGCTGTACATCAAGGCATAGCCGAGCGGCGCGGCAGCGGCCTTCGACATGACGATTTTGATCAGCGCCATGAAGCCGACGATCAAGCCCGCGCCCATGGCTGCCCGCCACATCGCGAAGTATTCTTCGCGCGTCGTGGTGATGTAGTGCTCACCCGTGCGGCTGGCATTGTCGGTGACGCGCAAGGCCAGCAGGCCGATGGTGCGACCGATGAGGCCGCGAACTTCGCGCCGCACGCCTTCACCGTGAATGGACTCGCCGAGGAACTCCATCCACATCGATGCCAGCGTTGCCGTGCTCCCGGCATCGGCCGGCCCAGCGGCAGCGCGGGCCGCGTCAATCGCCTGCAGCGACTGGTGCCGTGTCGCCAGCATGTTCACCAGCAACTGCAGGCGTCGCAGGCTCTGGTCGAGGCGCCGCAGATGATAAGTCAGCAACAGGCTGGTGCCCACCGCCGCGGCACGGCTGCGGATTCGGGTGACGACGTCCTCGCACTGGTCGATGAGCACGTGCAGCTGCATTTCATCTTCGCCTGTCGGCGGGCCGCCGGCGAGGAAAGCGCGATAGTCCTTGGCCAGTTGATGCGTCTCGGCAACCACGGCCAGAAACGGCGAATCGCGTTCCTCAAGGCGCGGGTAAAGGCGCACCAGTTCCGGCTCCATGCCGATGGCGCCGATGCGCGTGGCCAGCACCTCGCAGGCCACCAGCATTTCGCTCGACACTTCATCGGCAACGGCCTGGTCCATGCCTTCGGCCAAACGCAGCGCCGACCAGAAGCGCAAGCGCAGCTCCGGACTGATGTTGTCCAGCCACACGTGATCGTCGCGGCGGTGAAAAATCAGGTTGACGCAATCACGCAGGTAGCCACGTTCGCGGATCGGCGGAATGACGTGCTGCACCAGGCGCCGCCACAGTTCCGTGAAAAAGCCGCTGTTGGGCAGAATACCGCTGTCGGCAAAAAAGCTGACCTGCTTGCGGCCCTTGAGAAGTCCGAGCAGGCAACGCTGCAGGCCTGCGCGTGCGTCCTCATCGCGTTCCAGTGCGTCGCAAAGCGCGCTGAAGCGCGCGGACACCAGCATCGCGTTACCCGTGTTCGATGGCCGCAGCGCGTTGACCAGCTCGACCAGCTGCGCGACCGGGTCGGTCTCGGGCGTGCTCAATGCCTTGAGGGCAGCAGCGAGGGCGGGATGAGTGGGGGAGCTCAATGTATTGGCGGCATGCGGAGAAGTTGGCTTTCATTTTAGCTGGCACACCGTGGTGCGCCGATATAATTCCAGTGTGTCGGGGTTACGCATCATCCTGACAGCCTGCCCTCATCAACGTTCCCGCCATGCTCCCCCACGAAAGCCTCGCGCACCTGAAGTCCACGTTTCACGTGCTGCCCATCGGCGAGCCGGTTGGTAACCTGACCATCGGGCGCGGTCGCGTGGACGCCCAAGCGGCGCATGTGGCGATTGTCGAAAACCGCATCGCCAGCGGCGCGCTCGGCGCGCGCGAATGCGACAAGCTTGCCAGCCTGTTCAAGATCGTGGCCGCACAGAAGAGCCCGTTAATCCTCTACCTCGATTCCGCGGGCGCCAAGGTGTCGGAGGGCCTGCCAGCGCTGGGGGCGTTTCGCCATATGTATCGCCAGGCGCTGGCGATGGCCGCATCCGGCGCGCCAGTGGTGGCATTTTGTGGTGGCAATTGTTTCGGTGGTGCCAGCATGCTGGCGAGCCTCGCCGGGTTGCGCGTTTATGCAAAAAATACCCGCCTTGCCATGTCCGGGCCGGCGATCCTCGCGCAGACTGCCGGCGTATCGGTCCTGGATGAGACTTTTGCGGCAATGTCGCATGCCGCCATCGGCAGCGAGGCGCGGGTAAGGCTGGGCGACGGCAACGTGGCCGCGTCCGCCTCGCTGCGCGTCAGCGAGCATTGGCAGGCGGTTAACGCGGCGGACCGCCATCGCGCCTTGGGCGAACGGCTTGCACAAATCGAGAAACCGGTAAAGGCGGCTGCCCCGGAGCCACTGCAGCGCAAGGACCTCGGCAAGCTCTATCCGGCCGGTTACGAGCTGCATGAGCGGCGTGGCATCGCGCAAGGAAGCGCCACTGTGGATGGCCAAACCGTGACGCTGTTCGGCCTGGTCGACAGCAAGGCCCTGGGGGCGGCGCGCGCCTGGCGGCTGGCGGATCAGCTGCACGGTTTGCTGGTGGCGCCGCCGGCCGTGCTGCATGTGCTGGTGGATTGCGAAGCGCATATCGCCTCGCTGGAAGATGAGCGCATCATGCTGTCGGCCTACATCGCCAACCTGGCCAGCGCGCTGCATGCCTTGGCGGCGGCGGGAACACACATCGAAACCACGGTATTGGGACGGCTGGGCGGCGGCGTGTACGTGGCGCTGGCCGCGGCGTCGGCGCAGTTGAACCTTGTATACGGCAGCGAAATCCAGCTGCTGCCCGGACGTGCCATCGAAAGCATTCTCGGCCAGGACATGGCGCAGAAGTACGACATCGCCGATTACCAGAAAGCAAAAGTGGCCGAACGCGAAATCAAGCTCGGCCTGGTTGAGGACATGCCATGAACGAAAATCTCTACGCCATTCTGCAAGCGCGTTTTCCAGTCCATCGCGATCAGGTGGCCATCGAAACCGCCAGCGGTCGAACCTATACCTATGCGCAGCTCGTCGATACCACGGCGCGTTACGCGGGCTTCATTCGCGCGCTGGGTGTGCAAGCGGGTGACCGGGTCGCGGTGCAGGTCGAAAAATCGCCGGAAGCGCTGTTCCTGTACTTGGCCTGCCTGCAGTCCGGCGCGGTGTACCTGCCGCTCAACAGCGCCTACCAGGAAGGCGAAATCGATTATTTTCTCGCCGATGCCGAGCCGAAGATTTTCGTGCACCAGCCGAAAACGGAAGCGTGGTCGGCAACGGTCTGCGCGCGCCGCAATGTTGCGCATCGTTACACGCTCGCCGAGGACACGGGGGCCAAACTCGAGCAGGGGCGCGGCTCGTGGCACGAAAGTGCTTCGAAAGCCGCGCCAATGCTGGAGATTGCCCCTCGGCTCGGCGATGATCTGGCCGCCATCCTCTATACCTCCGGTACCACCGGGCGCAGCAAGGGCGCCATGCTCACCCATCGCAACCTGTCGTCCAATGCGCTGACCTTGCATGAGTACTGGGGCTTTCAGCCCGGCGATGTGTTGTTGCACGCGCTGCCGCTTTTTCATGTGCATGGCCTGTTTGTTGCCTGCCATACCGCGTTGCTCAATGGCAGCACCATGCTGTTTCATGCAAAGTTTGACGCCAGGGCCGCGCTGGCCGCCTTGCCGCGCGCCACTGTGTTCATGGGCGTGCCGACCATGTATGTGCGGCTGCTCGCCGAGCCAGGATTCACGCGTGAACTGTGCCGCAACATTCGCCTGTTTGTTTCCGGATCTGCGCCCCTGCTCGCGGAAACATTTCACGAATTCCAGGCGCGCACCGGCATGCCGATACTGGAACGCTACGGCATGACCGAGACCGGCATGATCACGTCCAATCCGCTGGGCGGGGAGCGCATTGGCGGCACCGTCGGCCTGCCGCTGCCTGGCGTTTCGGTGCGGGTCATGGATGACGCCGGGCAAGCCTGCGCGACCGGCGAGATCGGCCACCTGCAGGTGAAGGGGCCCAACGTGTTGCCGGGCTATTGGCGCTTGCCGGAAAAGAACAAGGAAGAATTCACCGCTGATGGATTTTTCAAGACGGGTGATGTCGGCAAGATCGACGGCAACGGTTATGTGACCATCGTCGGCCGCTCCAAGGACTTGGTTATCTCCGGCGGGTACAACGTCTATCCGAAGGAAATCGAGCTGCTGATCGATGAATTGCCGGGAGTTTTCGAAAGCGCGGTCATCGGCTTGCCGCATCCCGATTTTGGCGAGGCCGTCTCGGCGGTGGTGGTCTGCAAGCCTGAAGCCACGCTGGACGAGGCTGCCATCGTCGGCGCGCTGAAGGGCAAGCTTGCCGCGTTCAAGGTGCCCAAACGCGTGTTTGTTGTGCCGGAATTGCCGCGCAATGCCATGGGCAAGGTGCAGAAGAACGAATTGCGCAAGCAGTACGCGTCCACGTTTTCGTCGCTTGGGCGTTAGACAGGCAGTGATCGCATGTTGTGCAAGCACGCTTGATATCCGCGGTCGCGGACGCACATTGAAATCAAGTTCGCAAAACACGCGATTTATTGCAGTGAACGTGCGCTATTTCATTCCACCTGCCGCCCCGCGGCATTCATACTAAGTCCATGATCGTATTCAACATTGCTTGCTCGCAGGGCCACCACTTCGACGGCTGGTTCCGTTCCGCGGAAGACTTTGATCGCCAGAAGGATGGCGGCCTGCTCGAGTGTCCGCTTTGTGGTGATGCCGAGGTGACCAAGCAGCTTTCCGCACCGCGCATCAATACCGGCGCCGGCGAGCCGGCGGCGCAGCCGAACCCCGAAAGCAAAGGGCCACGCGAGGTCATGGCCGCGTCCATGCTGCCGGGCCTGCAGGAACACATGCTGCAGAAATTCAAGGAATTCGTGCGCGCCAATACCGAGAATGTCGGATCCGACTTCGCCGAGAAGGCGCGACGCATGCACTACGGCGAAGAAACGCAGCGCAATATTCGCGGCCGGGTAACGGGTGAAGAGGCCGCCGCGTTGCATGAAGAGGGCATCGACACGGTGTCCCTGCCGGCCGGAATTTTCCTCGACGACGGCGTGCAGTAAGGCGTCCTGCGTGTGCTAAGGTTCGCCGTGCATTTTCGACGGGGGAACCGATGAAGGCAGTGCGTTGCAAGCAATGGGGCGGCCCGGAAACACTGGTTGTTGAGGATGTTGTCCTGCCCGATCCGGCTGCGGGCGAGGTAAAGATTCGCGTGCGCGCCGCCGGCGTGAATTTTCCGGATGTGCTCATCATCCAGAAGAAATACCAGTTGCAGCCGGCACTGCCGTTCACGCCCGGCGCCGAAGTTGCCGGCGAAGTGATTGCGGTCGGAGCGGATGTGACGCACTTGAAAGCCGGCGACCGCGTCGTGAGTTTTTGCGGTCTGGGCGGTTTCGCCGAAGAACTGATCGCGCCGGTAGCGGTGACCATACCGATGCCGCCCGGGGTGTCATTTGAACTCGCTGCCGTGTTTTCACTTGCCTACGGGACCTCCTGGCACGCGGTGCGCGATCGCGCCGCGCTGCAGCCAGGCGAGACCATGCTGGTGCTGGGAGCTGCCGGTGGCGTCGGTCTGGCGGCCATCGAAATTGGCAAAGCCATCGGCGCGCGTGTGATCGCCGCGGCATCGTCTGACGAAAAGCTCGCCGTGTGCCGCGAGCACGGCGCCGATGAGGTGATCAATTACCAAAGCGAAGACCTGCGCGACGGCATCAGCCGCATTTGCGGAAAGAAGGGGCCCGAGGTGGTGTTCGATCCGGTGGGCGGGCGCTATGCCGAACCGGCTTTTCGCGCAATCGGCTGGCGCGGCCGCTACCTTGTGATTGGTTTCGCCGATGGCAACATTCCCGCATTGCCACTCAACCTGCCGCTGCTCAAGGGCGCTTCAATCGTCGGTGTATTCTGGGGTGAATTTGCCAAGCGCGAACCTGGCAACAATCTCAAGGGCATGCAGGAAATGACCGGCTGGATGCGCGAGGGCAAGTTGAAGCCGCGCATTTCGAAGGTCTATTCGCTCGCGGAAACACCGCAGGCGCTGCTCGACATGGCTGTGCGCAGGGTGATCGGCAAAGTGGTGGTCAAGCCGTAGGCGGCTGACGCGGCGGGTGCAGGAACCAGGCGCACCCTGCCATCAGCAGCGCGACGCCGCTGCCGATGAGGAACGGTGCCTTGATGCCGACGTTTTCCGCAATGGCCCCGCCGGCGGCCATACCCGCGCCCAATCCACAGACGATGAAGGTCGATGACCAGGTAAACGCCTCGGTGGCGTACAGCGCCGGCGCCAGCCGTGACACCAGCAGGCTCTGCGCGGCGATCGCCGGGGCAATGGCCGCGCCGGCCAGGAAGGCCGCGGCAGAAAACGGCCACTGGCCGCCTACCAGTCCGTGCGCGCCCAAGGTGAGCGCCATCAGCAGCAGCATGCCGGTGAACTGGCGCTCCACTGCCATTTTCAGGTGCAGCCCGCCGTAAACGGCGCCGCCCAGCGCGCTGCCCACCGAGTTGATGGTGAGCAGCACACCGCCAAATGCCGGCAGGTCGATGGCGCGGGCATACGCCGGGTAGCCGACTTCCATCAGGCCAAAGCAGAAGGTCAGGCCGAAGGTCAGGCCAAACAGCGCCACCAGGCGCAGTTCCGTCAGCGGACCAAACAGGTGCCGGTCAGCGGGCGGTTCCTGTTTCCAGTACTTGAGTGCCGGTGAGCGCAGGAAAATCCAGACGGATGCAAACATGCCGGCGACGGTGAACAGGTAGGCGACGCGCGGGTTGAACAAGGCGACCATCAGGGCAACCACGGACGGGCCGACGGTGAAGCAAAGCTCCATGAACACGGCATCGACGGAAAACGCCATGCGCCGATCGCTGTCCTCGGTAAAGCGATGTCGCCACAAGGTCCGGGTGAGGACCGTGATGGGCGGCGGCAACAGTCCGCCGGCGATGGCGCATGCCATCAGCACGGCGTAGGAGGCGCCGTAATTGGCGGCAACAAACAGCGAGAGCACGAACAGGGGTTGCGCGATGCCGGTGAACAGCAGCACGCCTTTCGGGCCTTGCCGGTCAATGATGCGTCCCTGTATCGGCGCCGAGACAGCCATGGAAATGAAATAGGCACCGACGATGCCGCCGGCGCGCTGGAAATCGCCGAGCGTGTCGCGCAGGAACAGCAGCATCGCAATCGCCGTCATGCCCACCGGCAGGCGCGCGAACCAGGTCATCACCAGCGTGCGGGCGACGTCGGGCAGCGCGAAGAAAGTCGCGTAGGGCTGGAAGAACTTCCTCATTGCGGTAGCGTCAGGCGACGGCAGCCTTCTCCAGCACTGCCATGGTGATGCGCGATACGCAGACCAGCTTGCCGCGCTCGTCTGCGACATGAATTTCCCATAGTTGCGTGGTTTTGCCGCGGTGCAGGGGACGCGCGGTGCCGATTACCCAACCCTCGCGCACGCCGCGCACATGGTTGGCGTTGATTTCCAGGCCCACCACCTGCTGGCGGGCGGGGTCGACGCACAACATGGCGCCGGTGCTGCCCAGCGTTTCCGCCAATGTCACAGAGGCGCCGCCATGCAGCAGGCCGAAGGGCTGGTGGGTACGCTTGTCGACCGGCATGCGGGCGACGACGTAGTCATCGCCAAGTTCGATGAACTCAATGCCGATGTGCCCGACCATGCAGTGCGCGGACTGGTTGAGCTGGTCGAGCGTGGGGCGAAAGGTCCAGATGGATTTTGACGAATCGGTCATGGCAAGGGAATCGGCGGAGAACGGGTGGGGCAGCTTGGCGGAGCCGGCATCTTAGCCGACCGGTGCTTCAAAACGCAGTCGCCCCGGCTACAGCCGGGGCGACAGGGGCAGCGCAAGTCGCGTCGTTTACTGAAAAGCGTTGAGCCCCGTCTGCGCGCGGCCGAGAATCAGTGCGTGCACATCGTGCGTGCCTTCGTAGGTGTTGACGGCTTCGAGGTTCATGACGTGGCGGATGACGTGGTATTCGTCGGCCACGCCGTTGCCGCCGTGCATGTCGCGGGCCACCCGCGCGATGTCCAGCGATTTCCCGCAGGAATTGCGCTTGACCAGGGAAATCATCTCCGGCGTGGCGCGCCCCTCGTCGAGCAGGCGGCCGACGCGCAGCGAACCTTGCAGCGCCAGCGAAATTTCGGTCTGCATGTCGGCCAGTTTTTTCTGGATGAGCTGGGTGGCAGCCAGCGGCTTGCCGAACATCATGCGATCGAGCGTGTACTGGCGCGCGGCATGCCAGCAGAATTCGGCCGCACCGAGCGCGCCCCAGGAAATGCCGTAGCGCGCCTTGTTGAGGCAGCCGAACGGACCCTTGAGACCTTTCACGTTGGGCAGCAGGTTTTCGTCCGGAACGAAGACGTCGTCCATGACGATTTCTCCGGTGGTCGATGCGCGCAGTGAAAACTTGCCTTCGATCTTCGGTGCGGACAAGCCTTTCATGCCTTTTTCCAGCACAAAGCCGCGAATGGTGTCGTTGTCCGCGGTGTCTTTTGCCCAGACGATAAAAATGTCGGCGATGGGTGAGTTGGTGATCCACATCTTGGCGCCGTGCAGGCGGTAGCCGCCGTCCACTTTGGTGGCGCGGGTGATCATCGAGCCGGGATCCGAGCCGGCATTGGGTTCGGTGAGGCCGAAGCAGCCCACCAGTTCGCCGGTGGCCAGCTTCGGCAGCCATTTTTTGCGTTGTGCTTCGCTGCCGTAGGCATGAATGGGGTGCATCACCAGCGAGGATTGCACGCTCATGGCCGATCGGTAGCCCGAGTCGACGCGCTCGACTTCCCGCGCGATCAGGCCGTAGCAGACATGGTTGACGCCCGCGCAGCCATAGCCGTCGATGGTGGAACCGAGGAACCCCAGCGCGCCCATTTCATTGAGGATTTCCCGATCGAATGATTCCTGGCGGTTGGCCATCAACACGCGCGGCATCAACTTGTCCTGGCAGTAGGCCTGCGCGGAATCGCGCACCATGCGTTCTTCGTCAGATAGCTGATCCTCGAGGAGGAAGGCATCTTCCCATTTGAATTGGGGTTTCAGGTCGTTTGGTTTCATGGCAGGGTCTCGGGACTCAATCGGAGATTTTAGCGCGTCGGCTGGATGGGCCTTCGCAGGCGACGAGTCATTTTGCGGCCTGTGGAGCACGTTGGGGTTGCAAATACGAACGATTCGCATTACAGTAGGAGCATGAACAAGCCTAACCCGGCCCAGCAACCGACTCCATCGGCACTGCAGGCAGCCACACAGCCAGAGCTAAAGTCAACTCCGATCGACGCCGCCCAGCTGCTCGGGGCCAGTGGCGAAGTGAAATTGCTGCATAACGGCGACCTCTACAGCCTGCGTCGCACGCGGCAGGGCAAATTGATCCTGACCAAATAGATTTATCGCGCACACCCTCGCCAGCCAGCCCGCGCAAGCAGCCAGCCAGCCATCACGCACCACCCGGAGTCGATGATGCTGGCCCATACCCCTGACCGTTTCAATACCCATCCAGCCTTTGCCGACGCAGCGCGCACGCTGCGCGGCACCCGCCGTTACGCCGCCGACCGATCCCCGCGGCCGGCCAATTTGCCCCTGGCGCTGGTGGTCGCCGGCCACCTGGGAATATTCCTGTTGCTGATGTCGCAGCCCGGCCGGCAAATGATGCGCGAATCGTCGGCAATTTTCGTCACGCTGCTGCAGGACCGGACCACGGCCGCAAGCAAACGAAATGCGTTGCCCGCAGCCGAACCGCTGCGACAGAAGCCATTGGCGATCGCACCGCCCAGCCCCGACCTTGCACTGCTCCCCGTCGTCATCTCCACCATTGGGGAGCCCGCGTCGGCGCCGACAGCAGCGAGCTCGCAAAATTCCGCGGAAGCCTCCGCGCGAGCGCCCTTGCCGGCGCCGGCGCAAAGCGCGACGCCGCCGCGCTTCGATGCGGATTACCTGAACAACCCGGCACCGGTCTACCCGCCGCTTTCACGGCGCATGGGCGAGGAGGGCAGGGTGTTGCTGCGCGTGCAGGTGGACGCGACGGGCAATGCGACTGCCCTGGAGATCCGCGATTCGAGCGGATCGCAGCGGCTGGACAACGCCGCGATCGAAGCAGTGCGCCGCTGGAAATTTGTCGCTGCAAAACTGGGCGAGCAGAACCTCTCCGCCTGGGTGTTGGTGCCGATCAACTTCTCGCTGCGCAATGGCGGCTGACGGCGTTCCCCACTGAAGCGCCTCGGCGCGTCAGAAGAGAAGATTCCAGTTTTTCCACTGCCAGCAATTTGCGACCGGTGCCATGTGTGCCGGTGCGCGTAGCCAGCTCGAATCCCATGAACAATTTTACAGAAACCCGGAGACCCGAGATGGTGAACGACAAATCCGCAACCCTGCCTGCCCTGAGCGGAATCGCCGCGCTATTGGCAGCGTGCTTTGCGACCGGCATGCACGCGCAGGAGCTGAAGGTCGATGCCCCAAGGCCGGCCGAGCAAAAGCCCGTCAATGAAAAGGAACAAGACAGAGAAAAGGGAAAAGAGAAAGAACTTGGCCAGGTCAACGTCACCGGTGATCGCGATCGTGAAAAAACTTATCAGCCTGGCCTGACGCGCATCGGCAAGGCGCCCGCATTGCCGCGGGATATTCCCCAGTCGCTCACGGTTGTGCCCGAGTCGTTGATGCACGACCGCAGCGTGGACAGTTTTCGTGAAGCGCTGCGCAACGTGCCCAGCATTACCTTCAACGCCGGCGAAGGTGGGCGCATCGGCGACAACATCACCTTGCGCGGTTTTTCGGTTGTCGGCGATCTGTACCTGGACGGCATGCGCGACATCGCGCAGTACAACCGCGATACGTTCAACAATGAACAGATCGAGGTGCTGCGCGGTTCCTCATCGATGCTTTACGGGCGGGGTTCCACCGGCGGCATCATCAACCAGGTGAGCAAGTTGCCCTCGGTGGTCGACCGCACGGCGTTGGGCCTCACGATCGGCAACTATGGCTATCGCCGCGCCACGCTTGACGCGAACCAGGTGGCCGGCGAAAACATGGCTATCCGCCTCAACGCGATGAAGACCGAAGGCGAAAGTTTCCGCGATGAGGTCCGCACCAACCGGCTCGGCCTCGCGCCCTCGCTGCGCATCGGCATCGGCACCGCCAACGAATTACTGGTTGCGCATTACCATCTCCAGTACAACGACATTCCCGACTACGGCGTACCGTATTTCGATGGCAAGCCGCTGGAAGTGCCGGTCACGCGCTTTTACGGCCTCGCCAACGCGGATCACCAGAAGGATCGTGCCGACATTTCCACGCTGGCCTACACCCATCAGTTCGACGCGCATTCCAGCCTGCGGACCGTGCTTCGCTTTGCAGACTACAGCCGCGACTTGTGGGCGACGGCGCCGCGACTCGCGGGGGCGCCGGCCGCTATCACTAATGCCACCGTCGTCAACCGGCAGCGGCAGGCACGCGGTGGCGACGAGCGCAATGAGACCCTGCAAGCCGATTACAACAGCAAACTCGACTTCGGCGGCTTTAAACACCAACTGCTGTTGGGCGTTGAACTGGCGCGCGAAAACGCCAGCCGCTTCAATTACGCGCAAGCAGCAGGCATCGCCAATCCGTCGACGACGGTGGGCAATCCGAATCCGCGGCCGGCACTGGCAGCCGGCTATTTCAGTTCCATCAGCAAGACCGGCGCGGTGACCTATCGGGCCGATACGATTGGTACCTATGGCCAGGAGACGTTGGAACTCACCCCGCAATGGAAGCTGGTGGCCGGCGCCCGCTTCGACAACTT
>JBGATH010000082.1:0-4311 GCA_044229235.1 Usitatibacteraceae bacterium | reverse complement strand
AAGGGAGGGGTGGATCCGCGAAGTTGCTCGACGTTCCAAAGCCTGAACCAATCTTGCGCCGGCGCTGAACGATTTTCTCCTCCCTTTTCTAAAGGGAGGCCGGGAGGGATTTGCGGTGCTCATCCCAGAAACACCGCCTCGTTCCGCGCGATAATAATGGTGCAACCGCCGCCCCTACTTCTGCTCAATAAACCGCACCCCCATCAACGCCGCCTCCGAGCGCTCATGCGGCTGCTTGATGGCCATCAGTTCCTGCACCATTTGCAGGGCGGTCTTTTCACACGGCGGCAAGTCGATGTCGGTGGTTCCCTTGGGCGTCACGCGATCGCCCCAGCGGATCAAATGCGCCGACATGGTCAGGCCGGCGCCAAACGCCGGGATCAGCACCAGCGAACCGGGCTTCACACGCCCCGCCTCCAGCGCATCCACCAGCGCCACCGGCGCGGTGGCGGCGCTCATGTTGCCGTACTTGTGTACCGTTAAAAACACCTTGTCCATCGATGCCCCGGCGCGCTTGGCCACAGCTTCGATGATACGAAGATTGGCCTGGTGCGGGACAATGACTTCGATATCGTCAATGTTCACGCCGGCCTGGCGCATGACGTCGAGGCTGCCCTCGCTCATGCCGGTGACGGCCTTCTTGAAAATCTCCTGCCCGTCGAAATCCCAGCGCGTATCACCCAGCATCACGCCGATGTTGGCGTAGGCGGCACCCTTGCCGCGCACCCGCAGGGTCTGGCGGGCATCGGCGAAGCAATGCAGCTTTTGCGCGATGACGCCCTCTTCTTTATCCGTTGCCTCAAATACGCACGCCGCCGCGCCGTCGCCGAACAGCACCGACACATTGCGGTTCTGCCAGTCCATGAACTTGGAAATGTGCTCAACGCCGATCACCAGTACTTTTTTTGCCGCGCCGGATTTAATGAACGCCGTGGCGGTGGACATGCCGTAGAGAAAACTGGTGCAGGCGGTATTGACGTCCATCGCCGCCGCCTTGTGCGCACCCAGCTTCACCTGCAGCCCGGAGGCCGAGTTGGGCACGTGTTCGTCAAAGCTGCAGCTGCCGTAGATGATGAAATCGAGTTCATCCGGCGCCACCCCGGCGCAGGCCAGGGCGCGCGATGCCGCCACATATGACATCTCGATGCCGGAAACATGCGACACGCGCCGTTCCTTCATCCCGGTGCGGCTGGTGATCCAGGCATCGTCGGTGGGCAGGAACGTCGACAGGTCGGCGTTGGTGAGGATGGCCGGCGGCAGGCACTTGCCCCAGCCGGTAAGGGCAGCGTAGGTCATATTGGTTTTTCTCCGAGTAGAGCGTGATGCCCGGCTCCGCAGCTCTTTGCCTATCCTGTCACGGTCGCCGGCCAATGCCCTGCATTGTCGCCTAAATCAGGCCCGCAGGCGCCGGCCGGCATCCAGCGATGGTGGCGACTTCAGCACTCCACCAATCGTACCGACACCGTGATCGCCAGCCCGCCCAGCGACGTTTCCTTGTATTTGCTCTGCATGTCCGAGCCGGTGCGGCGCATGGTTTCGATGGCCTGGTCGAGCGTCACCATGTGCGATCCATCGCCGAGCATGGCCAGCGAGCAGGCATTGATGGCTTTTACGGCGCCCATGGCATTGCGTTCGATGCAGGGGATCTGCACCAGGCCGCCGATGGGATCGCAGGTCATGCCGAGGTGATGCTCGAGCGCAATTTCAGCGGCGTTCTCGATTTGCTCGTTCGATGCGCCGAGCGCAGCGGCCAGCCCGCCAGCCGCCATTGCCGCCGCCGAGCCCACCTCGCCCTGGCAGCCCACCTCCGCGCCGGAAATGGAGGCGTTGCGTTTGCAAAGCGCGCCGATGGCCGCGGCCACCAGCATGAAGCGCTCCAGCCCCTCCGGTGTGGCGTCGCGAAACTGATGGTAGTAACGAAGCACCGCGGGCACCACGCCGGCGGCGCCGTTGGTCGGCGCCGTCACCACCCGGCCGCCGGCGGCATTTTCCTCGTTGACGGCGATGGCGTAGGTGCTCACCCAGTTCATGGCGCCTTCGCTGGCGTGCGAATCGGTTTTCGTCAGCCGCGCGGCGATACCTTTGGCGCGTCGAGTGACGTGCAGGCCGCCGGGGAGCGTGCCGTCGGTGCCCATGCCGCGGTCGATGCAGTCGAACATCACCTGCGTCACGCGCTGGATGAAGTCGCGCGTCGCGACCTCGGTGTGCAGGGCTCTTTCGTTGGCCAGCAATAATTCGTGCATTGGCTTGCCCGCGGCGCCGGCCAGGTCGAGCAGCTCCTGCATGGTTTCGAAATGGTATGGAACTTTCTGTTCAACGCCGCGCGAGGTGCCGACGAACGCCTCGTCGGTGTCGACCACGAAGCCGCCGCCGATGGAATACATCTCGCGCTCGGCGATCAGGCCCCCGGTGTTGTCGAAGGCGGCGAAGCGCATGCCGTTGGAATGCACCGGCAGCAAATCGACGCGGTTGAAAATCAGCTCGCGGTCCGGGTCGAAGTGCACCTTGCGCAAGCCCAGCAACGTGAGTTGCCGGGCGACGCGGATATCGTGAATACGCTGCGGCATGGTGGCGGTGTCGATGTGGTCGGGCAATTCACCCTCCAGGCCCAGCAGGATGGCGATGTCGGTGCCGTGCCCGTGACCGGTATGCGCCAGCGAGCCGTAGAGCTCCACCTCCACGCGCTCGACGCGCGCAAACTCTTCGGCCGTCAGTTCATACAGGAAGCGGCGCGCCGCACGCATGGGGCCGACCGTGTGCGAGCTGGAAGGACCGATGCCGATCTTGAACATGTCGAACAGGCTGATGTACATATGGGTACCGGTGGAAAAGTTGGCGTAGCTTGCCACAAAGCCGGGCAGGTGAATGCCGATCTCGCGCATCGCTGCGCCTTCACCGGCGGCTTGCGAATCGCGACGGTCATCGGCCGGCATATATGGTTCAAACACAATCACTGGCGCGCCTCCCAGGCCGAAATGTCGCCGGCAACCGCGCCAATGCTTGACTTTGCCAATTTTGTGCCGCTTACGTTCTCGGCTATGCTCCGGCCATGAATCCTCGCCACCTCGCCGCAATATTTTTTGTAATTGCCACACTGCTCGCCGCGTGCGGCAAAGTCCCGCAGGTCGAACCGCTGGCTGCCAACGACGTGGTGCTGGCGTTCGGCGACAGCCTCACCTTCGGTACCGGCGCCGCGCCCGCCGAGTCCTACCCCGCGCAACTTGGCGCACTCATCAACCGCAAGGTGGTCAATGCCGGCGTCCCCGGCGAGGTCAGTGCCGATGGACTGGCGCGGCTGCCTGAGGTGCTCGAAGAACACAAGCCGAAACTGCTGATCCTGTGCCACGGCGGCAACGACTTCCTGCGCAAGCAGCCCGAAGCGGTGGCGGCCGGCAACATCCGCGCCATGATCCGCCTGGCAAAGGCCCAGCGCGTCGAGGTGGTGCTCATAGCCACGCCCAAGCCGGGGCTGTCGATCTCGCCGCCGGATTTCTACACCGAGATCGCCAGGGAGTTCAGCATCCCGTTCAACGACGACGTGCTCAAGGAAGTGCTGCGCGACAACGCCACCAAGTCGGACCTGGTCCACCCGAATGCAAAGGGTTACGGCGTCATCGCGGCAAGCCTTGCCAAGCTGCTGAAAAAGTCGCGCGCGATCTAGCGGTGTCGCTGCGGATTCGCGCTTTGTTATCGGGGCCTGCCCCGCTTCGCGTCGACCGGCGCTGAACAGGTCAAATTTGTGGGCCAGTTCGAAATTCGCTGAATGCGCATTGCGACAGTCGCCAGCGTCACGTAGCACTTTGTAGCTGGCAGGAACATTGCGCAGGCGGGCGGGCAATACCAGCAACAGACTGGTACCCCGCTCACCCGGTTTTATTGGCAAGGTGGCAACGTGGCAGGCGGGCCCGCAGGTCTGTTTCCCATTCCGCAACTTCCGCCAAGGAGGCAACATGAACAACGCCGATCGCCTTTCCTGCATTCGCCAAATCGCCCTCGCCGCCTCACTGTGCAGCGCTGCCCTGTTCACCGCGGCCGCAGCCGATGCCGGTGTGCTGTGGGTGGACAACGAACATGAATCGGTCGCGGTGCCGCTCGAGTCCCCCGCCTTGGGTATTTCGCGCGCAAAGATGTATCTCGCCAACGGCGACGTCGAGCGCGCCGCGCGGGCACTGCGCAAGGTAGTGACCAAGTATCCCACCGCCACCGAGGCCCACCAGTTGCTGGCCGGCATCTATCGCGGGCAGGGCAAGACCGAGCTGGCGATGCTGCACGACGCGCTGGCGCTGCGCGGCTGATGCCGGTGGCGCGGGC
>JBGATH010000081.1:0-4631 GCA_044229235.1 Usitatibacteraceae bacterium | reverse complement strand
CCCCGGCCAAGGTCAGGCGTCTACAGGAAAAATACAACCACAGGCCAAGGAAATGTCTCGGCTTCCTGACCCCATACGAGGTAGCATTCAACCGCCCACCGCGTGTCGGGACTCGTACTTGAATCCGCGTTTTCGGCCTGGGAGCCGCGCCAGTGCTTGAGTTTGTCGCGAGACCAGCTGCCGGGTTGCCACCAATGCAATGGGTTTTTCAGCGCTTGCTTCTGGCGGTTCCGCGTATCGCCACCACCGCATTGCCCCCTCGCTTCGCTCTCCCACTCGATCCCCGTTTAAAAATGGGGGAGGATCGGTGCTCGCGTGTCGAAGGGCAACCCCATGCGACGCATGCCCACCCGGCGAGGCCCGAATCCCCTCCCTTTTCTAAAGGGAGGTCGGGAGGGATTTTCGGTCGTGGCCTTGAGGGGGTGCCACTCAACCTGCCACATTCAATGCGCCCCGCTCACCTACTTCTTCACCCCCGGCACAAAGCTCAGCTCCGCCTGCGCCGCGAGCCACACCACTGCCACCCAAGCGGCGACGTTCTGCTTCATCTGCACCGGATCGATCTTGTCCAGCGTGTCGTTGGCGGTGTGGTGGTAGTCGAAGTAGCGGCTGACGTCCTGGGCCAGGGTGACGGATGGCGCGCCATGGTCGCGCACCATCGGCCCCAGGTCGGCACCGCCGCCGGCCTGGATTTCGCCTAGCTCGATGCCCAGCGGCGCGATCACGGCGGCGATCTCCTTCATCCACGGCAACGTGGCGTCATCGCCCCAGGTATGCATCTTGTAGATGCTATCCGCGCCGCCGTCGCTTTCCGACACCAGCTGGTGTTTCTCCTTGCCATGCGCCGCGGCATAGGCCCGCGCGCCATCGAGGCCGTTTTCCTCGTTGGCGAACATGATCACGCGAATGGTGCGCTTCGGTCGCACGCCGGTGTCCTTGAGGATTTTTGCCGCTGCCACGGTGATGCCGATGCCCGCGCCGTCGTCAATGGCGCCGGTGCCGAGGTCCCACGAGTCGAGGTGGCCGCCGATGGCAACGATTTCCTCCGGCTTGTCGCTGCCGCGAATTTCACCGATGACGTTGTGCGACAGCTTGCCCTTGGTGGTGCTGTTTTTCATCGACAGGAACACCTTGACCGGTTTGCCGCTGTTCACCTGCCGCACCATCATGTCTGCATCGGGTATCGACACGGCGGCGGCAGGGATCGGCTTGACCTTGGCGTCGTAAATCATGGTGCCGGTGTGCGGCAGGCGGTCGCGGTCGGTACCGATGCTGCGGATCAGCACCGCCAGCGCACCGCGCTTGCCGGCTTCCACCGAACCACTGATGCGCGCCGGCACATTTCTGCCGTAGCCCGCGCCCTCGCGGCTGCGCACAAATTTGCTGTCGATGAACACAATTTTGCCCCGAGCACGGTCCGAGGTATCGGCCTTGAGCTGCTCGAAGGTTTCGTAATAGGCGATCTCCGCCTTGATGCCGGCGGCCGGTGTCGAAACGCTGTTGCCCAGCGCCGTGACGGCGAGGTGCTGCGGAAATGGCGCGATGATGTCGGCATGCGCACTGCCGCGATTCCAGGCGTTGATTTTCACCGGCTCGAGACGCACATTTTCGAATCCCAGCGCGGTCAGCTTGGCCTTGCCCCAGGCGACTGCCTTGGCGTCATTTGCCGATCCGGCCGGACGCGGGCCGACTTCGGTGGTGAGCGAGGCGGTAATGTCGTAGGCCAGGTCGCTGCCTTGGGCAGTCGTCATGGCCTGGCGCGCAATGGCCAGGTCCTTCTCGGCAAACAGCGATGCGGCGTGCAGTGCGCAAGGCGTGATGGCGCCGGCAAACGACAGGGCAATGAAAATGATTCGGGCAGCAGTTGGTGTCATGGTCTTGATGGCAGGGGAAACAGCGCGAGAGTCTAGCATCGGTGGCGGCGCGCCCATCCGTCCCCCACAACGCACTACAATCCCGCATGCCCATACCGACATCCGCGTTTCCCGCCACCGACACCGACTGGCGCGCCCTTCCCAAAGTCCTGCTGCATGAGCACCTCGATGGCGGCCTGCGTCCGGCGACCCTGCTGGAACTGTGCCGCGCGCGCGGCGTTGCCACGCCGGCCGACTCCGCCGACGCGCTGGCGGCGTGGCTGCTGGCCAATTCCGATTCCGGCAGCCTGGTGCGTTACCTCACCGGCTTCTCGCTTACTGTCGCGGCTATGGCCTCGGTCGAGGCCTGCGAACGGGTGGCATTTGAAGCGGCCGAAGATGCCCGCCTCGACGGTTGCGTGCTGGCGGAATTTCGCATGGCGCCGCTGTTGCTTGAGCACTACGGCTTGTCGGGCGACGAGGTGGTCGAGGCCTTGATCAGCGGGCTGCGGCGAAGCGCACTGCCCTCGGGCCTGATCGTTTGCGCCATGCGCATGGATTCGCCCGACGAAACCCTGCGCGCGGCAAAGTTGGCGGCGCGCTATGCCGGGAACGGTGTGATCGGTTTTGATCTCGCCGGCGCCGAGTTCGGCTTCCCGCCCACGCCGCACAAGGCAGCCATCAATGCCGCGCGCGACGCCGGACTCGGCATCACCCTGCATGCCGGCGAAGCCGATGCCGGCTCGCGCGTGCTCGAGGCCGCCGCGCTGGGGGCCACGCGCATCGGCCACGGCGTGAACATCATGAAAGCGCCCAACGCCGACGAACAGTCGCACTGGTTGGAAAAAGCCCGCTATTTGGGCCTGCACTTCGAGGTCTGTCCCACCAGCAATGTGCACACCGGCACGGCAGCCTCCCTGGCCGCGCATCCGCTGCGCGCCATGGTCGAGGCCGGCCTGTCGGTATCCGTGTCAACCGACAACCGCCTCATGTCGGCCATCACGCTCACCCGCGAACTGCAACTCGCGCACCGGGAAAACGCGGTGTCGATCGCAGCACTCGGGCGTATGATGCGTGAAGCCGCCCGGGTGTCCTTCCTGCCGGAAGATGTCCGCGCGCAAGCCTTCAAGGCCGTGGACGTGTGGCCGCAATAAACCAAGACCAAACTGGAGGAAGCCGTGAAAAACATCCTGATCAAGACTGCCGGTGGTTTCGTCTGCGCGCTGCTGGCTGCGTGGTCACTTAATGCCAACGCTGCGGGCCTCGGCCCCATCAAGCTGCAGTCCACCCTCGGCCAGTCGTTCGCCGCCGAGGTCGAGGTACTGGGCCTGCAAGCCGACGACCTGCTCACGGCACAGGCGCGCATGGCCTCGCCCGAGGAATTCCAGAACGCCAAGCTGCCCTACACGCCCGTCGTCGGCCAGATCCGCGTGACCATCGTGCCCAAGGGCAACGACAAAGCCACGCTGAAACTCGCCAGCTCCGCGCCCGTCACCGAACCCGCGTTGAACCTGCTGGTGGAATTCAGCTGGCGTGGCAACCGCATCCTGCAGAAATACGCGGTCCTGCTGGACCCGCCGCGCTAATCGCCGCGGCATGCTGGTCGCTGAAACAACACGCCTGCGCCTGCGCTGGCTGAACGGCGACGACGCCGGCTTCATCCTCGAACTGCTCAACGACCCGGACTGGCTTGCCAATATCGGCGACAAGGGCGTAGGCGACCTGGACAGCGCGCGGCGCTACATCGAAAGCGGCCCGCAGGCCATGTATGCCGCCAGGGGATTCGGCCTGAACCTCGTGGAACTGCACGACGGCACACCGGTTGGCCTGTGCGGCCTGATCCGGCGCGAAAACCTGCCCGACGTTGACGTGGGATACGCCTTCCTTCCCGGCCACCGCGGCAAGGGCTACGCCCGCGAGGCGGTGACCGCGACGCTGGCGGACGCGCAGCGCAGCTTCGGCCTCACGCGCGTCATCGCCATCACCAAGCCGCACAACGCGCGCTCCGCCAAGCTGCTCACCGATATGGGCTTCGCCCGGGAAGGCACGATTACATTCCAGGCAGGCGCGCCGGAGGCCTTGCTGTTCGGCATCGGGCTGGCAGCACGCGCCGGCGACCATGCAGGATCGGCACCGTCATGAACCGGGCCCTGTTCGCAGTCTGGCTGATGTCGGTGCTTGCTGCCTCGCCGTTCGTGTACCTGATCGAACGTTCCAATCACATCAAAGCGCAATTTCACGCCGAAGCGACCGCCCGGGTGCAGGGCACCGTGGTGAGTATCGAAGAGCAGCGCGGCAAATACATTCGCTACCTGCCCACCCTGGAGTTCATCGCCGGCAACGGAGAGCGCATGCGTTTCCGCTCCAATTTCCACGACTCCTATCCGCCATCGAAATACCGCGTCGGGCAACAGCTCATGGTCCGTTATGTTCCTACCGAGCCGTCACGCGCGGAACTGGACGACCCGAGTCTGGCCGACCCCGATGCGCTGATCATGCGCAACGGCATGCTCGGCTTCGTGGCATTCATGACGC
This sequence comes from Usitatibacteraceae bacterium, assembly GCA_044229235.1. Classification (GTDB taxonomy): domain Bacteria; phylum Pseudomonadota; class Gammaproteobacteria; order Burkholderiales; family Usitatibacteraceae; genus UKL13-2. The sequence goes on along the minus strand of JBGATH010000081.1, from coordinate 243 downwards.
TGGTTTGCGGCGGACTATATCTGATTAGCCGAAAAAAACAGTCCCGGCCGGCCTGATATCGCAAAAGAAAACTCCAGCATTGGCGCGGGTTTCCGGGCATTTTGGTAGGTTGGCATTCAACTTGTCGTTGCGGCGGTCATTCGGGATAGTAGCTCGTTCGGGCTTTGCCAACCGAGGCGGTAGCGTATGCGGTTGTTGAGTTCTTCGGCGACCCAATCGAGCTTAGCCTGGGTGACGTTGCGC
>JBGATH010000002.1:0-192677 GCA_044229235.1 Usitatibacteraceae bacterium | reverse complement strand
TTCGAGCGGCGTGGTCTGGCTGGATCACACCCGGCGCGTCACCCTCGATGTGCTGGCGGATTTGTCGGGACTCAATCAGAGCGAGGTCTGTGAACTGGTCGAGCTGGGCGCACTGACGCCGGCGGATCCGGCCGAAATGCCCTGGTCGTTCAGCGCCGACTGCATCGTCACCGTACGCATGGCCAAGCGCCTGCGCACGGATCTGGAGCTCGACTCGCATGCGCTGGTGCTGGCCTTGTCGCTGCTGGAACAGATCCGCGCCTTGCAGGCAGAAGTGGCGAAGCTGCGTGCGCAATCACCGGCGCGGATGAATTTCTAGGGCTGGTTGAAGTATCAGATTCAAAAAGACGAAGAACGCCATTCGGCGGGCCTCTCCAGCCATTTTTGGCCTGGAAGGCGCGCCAATGCTGGTGTTTGGCCATTCGGTCGCGGCCAATGAAAGGCGCCCCGCCCGCGCCACATCAACTCAAATCTCGCCACCCCAATCGCCGCCGATTTCCCGGAAGCGCCCCTCGATTTGCGCGATTACCGGCGCCGGCAACGGTCCCGCTTCCACCCGCGCCACGTTGTGCTTCAGGTGATCGATCGATCCGGTGCCGGCAATGGCGGAACACACGCCCGGTGCAAAGGCCGCAAAGCGCAGCGCGAATTCATCCCACGCCAGTTGGCCCGGTGCCAGTGCCAGCGCTTGCATGCGCTGCCAGTAGGTTTCGCAGTAGTCCCCGACCGGGCGCTGCGCATGCCGCCAGGGCGCGTTGCCCAGCGGCCGCTTGGCGATGATGCCCAGTCCACGATTCACCGCGACCGGCAGCACGTGATGCAGGCTCCACTGATCGAACAGGTTGACCGAGCATTCCACACTGCCGAAGTGGCCGCTCTGTACCGCCCATTGCAACTCGGCGTTTTCGCCGGAATAGGCGGCGACGCGGATCTTGCCCTGTTCGCGCGCGCGCAGCAGCGCGGCAACAACTTCGCCGCGCTGAAGCGTCTCCAGCGGACAGGAATGCAGATGGACGATGTCGATCACATCGGTGCGCATGCGCGCCAGCGCCGCATCGACACCCGCGGCGACGCAATCGTAGGTCCAGTCCTGTTGGCCCTCGATGCCGTATCCCACCTTGGTGGAAAGCACGAACTCGGCGCGCCGGTGGCTGATGTGGCGGCCGATGCGTTCCTCGGAGAGGCCGTAGCCGCGCGCGGTGTCGATGAGCGTGATGCCGTGATCCAGCGCGGCATTGAGCAGCGCGCCAGCCGCGGCCTCGTCCAGTGTCTCCGCACCAACCTGCCCGGCGCCGAGGCCGAGGGCGGATACGGTGAGGCCGGTGCTGCCAAAATCGTTCTGCTGCATGGGCGCTTATTCCAAGGTGATTTTGCGAAGTGGGATTAGACCGCAAATATTCGCCGGGTGCGCAGCGCCCGGCGGATACACGCGCCGATCTGAAAAGGGCAAAATGCGCCCAACCATTCCGAAAGGTTATTGTCATGCACGCATCGCGCCGGTTTGTCCGTGGTTTCCTCGTCCTGCTTGCGGCAGGCTGCTGCCTGGGGTCGGCGCTGGCCGCCGAAGTCCGCTACTACCCGGTCCCCGCCGGCGGCCACCCGCACGATGTTGCCGCACCTGCCGATGGCACGGTCTGGTACACGGCGCAGCGCAGCGGACATCTGGGCATCCTCGACCCGAAGACCGGCAAGACCGAACTGGTGGCGCTGGGCAAGGGCTCCTCGCCGCATGGCGTGATCGTCGGGCCGGATGGCGCTGCGTGGATTACCGATGGCGGCCAGAACGCCATCGTGCGGGTCGATCCGAAGTCGCGCGCAGTGAAACTGTTTCCGCTGCCGGCCGGGACGCCCTACACCAATCTCAATACCGCCGCCTTCGACGGCAAGGGCATCCTCTGGTACACCGGCCAGGCGGGCTACTACGGCAGCGTCAATCCGGCTACGGGTGAGGTGAAAGTGTGGAATGCGCCGAAGGGTCGCGGACCGTACGGCATCTGCGCCACGCCGCAGGGTGATATTTACTACGCCTCGCTGGCCGGCAATCACATCGCGCGCATCGACACCGCCAGCGGCAATGCCACCGTCATCGAGCCGCCCACCGCCAATCAGGGCGCGCGCCGCGTCTGGTCCGATTCGAAGGGGCGCATCTGGGTGAGCGAATGGCTCTCGGGAAATCTTTCCCTGTTCAACCCGGCCGACAGCAGCTGGAAAACCTTCAAGCCGCCGGTCGACAGTCCGCGCACCTATTCGGTCTGGGTCGATGAAAAAGACAAGGTGTGGATCACCGAATGGACCAACAACGCCATCATGCGCTTCGACCCGGATACGCAGACGTGGAGCAGTTTCCCCAGTTCGCAGAAGGGCGCAACCGTGAGGCAGATGCTCGGCCGCAAGGGTGAAGCCTGGGGCGCGGAATCGGGCAACGACCGGCTGGTGGTGGTGAGCGAAAAATAGCGCGGGCCGCGGCTAGCCGGTTTCCTGCTCGCATCTGTTGAGCGGGGCGCGCCAACAGGCGGCCCCGGTCTGCGCTCTCCGGCAGCGCTCGTTTAGGCGCGGGTGACCACCACCTCCAGATACTCGCTCGGCACCACCAGCGAAGCGGGGCCGCCGCGATTGAATCCATTCAGCATGCCCGCAAGTTCGTCCTCCAGCACCTTTGCCTTGTCGCTGGGCAGCGCCGCAAAGGCCTTGTGTACCGGGCCGTACCAGGTGCGGAAAACATCGATGAAGTGCGCGGCGGAGCGGTAGCGGAAGTTGAATACCCGCCCGGTGACCTCGATGCGGGCCGCGCGGTTGCCGAACAGCGACTGCAGGTGCGCTTCCACGCCCCACAGCGACGGCGGCCGGACGCCGGCCGGCGGGGGCAAGTGGCGCCCGAGGATACGAAACATCTGGCCGACCATGCAGTCCGGTGTCCAGTTGGCCATGCCGATGCGTCCGCCCGGGCGGCAAACGCGCGCCATTTCGGCGGCAGCCTTGGCCTGGTCGGGCGCGAACATCACGCCAAAAGTCGACAGTACCGCATCGAAGGCAGCGTCCGCGAACGGCAGCGCTTCCGCATCGGCGGTCTGGAATTTCACCTCCAGGTGTTCGGCGCGGGCGCGTTCGGCGCCGCTGGTGAGCAGGGTGTCGACGTAGTCCGTCGACGTCACCTTGCAGCCGCGGCGCGCGGCCGCGAGCGTGGCATTGCCGTTGCCGGCTGCGACGTCAAGCACGCGCTCATCGAAGCGCAGATCGCAGGCTTCGGCAAGCGATTCACCGACGATCTGCAGGGTGGTGCCGATAACGGCGTAATTGCCGCTGGCCCAGGCCGTGCGCTGCCGGCTTTTCACGGCCGCCAGGTCGGCATGCGCGGGGGAGGGTTTGATTTCGGTGGTTGCGTTCATGTGCTGTGGATCCTTTGAGGGGGAAAGATTGGCAGGGGAAGATTTCAATGCGTGGTTGCTTGCGCGGCTACCGCTGGCGCGGCAGGGGGAACCTGCGTTTCGGCAGCGGGCGTGCATCGGACTGGGCCGCTGCGCCGGCTGGCTGCGAACTCGCCGACGCGTAGCGCGAAGGCGGGTTGCGCAAGCAGCTCGTCAACGGCGATCGCCGATGCCAGCAGGCCGGTGCCGACCAGCATGGCTTGCAGCGCCAGGCGGACAAGAAACGTGAGTGTGCGTCCAAGCATGTTGAGGGTCAGTGGCAGTTTCTGTAATGGGTGGCCGGGGTTGAGGAGCTCGCGCAAGCGGCGGGTGGTTGTCGGTTCCCGTGGCGCCGCGATGACCGTGGAACCGGCGTTGAACACGGGTGTCACCTACTTGATGATCGGTGCCAGCGCCTTGCCGATGCGGTCGGCCTGCTGCGCATTGATCATGCCGCCCAGCGCCATGTTGAAGCGCTCGTCCTGTGCGCCGGTGGTGATGTACTGATAGCGATAGGCGCGCAGAAAAGTGTCGCGGATGCTGAATTGCTCGGCCGAGGTGAAGCTGCGGTTTGCCGTGGCAAGGAAATAGCCTGCGTCCGCATCGGACTGCATTTGCAGGATGCCGTCGACCGCCTTGACCAGGTTTATCAGGTCGTCGACCGCGTGATCGCGCGCCTTCGCGTTGAGCCTGGCGTTTTCGCGCAGCCATTCCAGTTCATCGAGGATGGCGTGTTGCGATTCCTCGCGCCAGTGGTAAAGGAACACATCCTTCCACAGCGGCGAGAGTTGATCGTCGTTCTCGATGCTGGAGCGGTAATGCGCCTGCGTGAACAACTCGATCTGGCAGGTCAGCCCGAGCACGGCCCAGGTGGAAACAGCCAGGACGGCCTGGGCCACATCATTTGGCTGCGGCATGAAGTGGTAGCCGGCCGGCATGCCCCCGGCAATCATGGCCTCGATGCGGCGGAACAGTTCCTGGTGCTTGAGCTCCTCGTCGGTGAACCGCACCAGCGCCTCAAGAGCCGTCTGATCACCAAGCCAGTGTGCCTTGCTCACTTCAAGAATCTTGGCGCCGATGAATCGCTCGACCAGGCCGAACATGTTGGCGTAGGTGCGCCCCTGGATCTGGCTGACGAAACGCTTTTCGGCGGCCTCGAGGAACGGCATGCGTGCGACCATCGACAGGCCGTCCGGCAGGAACTTGTGCGAGTAGTCGAATTGGCGGGCGCGAATTACATCCTTGTCGATGTCCCAGCGAATGCGCTTCGAGACTTCGATGCACTTGGCGTAACGATGCGTGTCAACGGGAAAATTCATATCCATGGTTTTCTTGCTCCTTGGTTGGTGGGGAATGGTATTGATGCGATGCCGTCGGGCTGGTGATCGCTGCGTGCCGATCAGGCGAAAGCCGCCAGCCGCGAGCGCAGCGATGTTCTGAAATCCGGTTTCGGGTCGGCGGCATCGATGCGGATTTCGCCGGCTTCCAGCATCTGCACGACGGCGAGGCCGTGGCGGTCGAGCACGAAGCGACTGCCGCGCGGCAGCACGATGTCGCGGGTGTCATCTTCCTGCGTGGCCCAGGCACAGCCGGTCAGCACGGTGATTTGCGTCCCGGCGGCTTGCCGCAGCCGCAGTACGGCGCCGGCCGGCAGGTCGAGAAGATGCGAAGCAGTTTGGCGTGGGTTCAAGGTTGGCTCCGGTTTCCGCCCGGGGGCGGTGTTAATGACAGGGCGAATGTTGCCGCGCCATGCCCGCGCGGAATTGACCATTTCGCGCCATTTCTTGCGCGCAACGCTTGCTGCTTGACGTGACTTGTTCGCGACGCCGCGGTACTTGACCGGGGCACCAGCGACGGCTTTTCAAGCGCCTCCTTCGCGGCTAACATCGCCGCATTGCTTTCGAGCCGTTGCCTATGGATGCACTATCCGAAGTACTGAAAGTGCTGCGCCTGACCAGCGGCGTGTTTCTGGATGCGGAATTCACCGCGCCGTGGAGCATCGACTCGGCTCCCGGCACCGAGGACGTCGCCCAGCTGCTGCCGGCGGCGGAGCACATCGCCATTTATCACTTCGTGACCGAAGGGCGCTGTCGCGCCAGTCTGCTCGGCGGCACGCAATGCCTCGATCTTGAAGCCGGTGACCTCATCATGTTGCCGCATGCAGACGGGCATCTCCTAGGCACCGACCTGCAGCTTGTGCCGGTGCGGGCTGCCGCCCTGGTTGAACCGTCGCCGGAAGGCGGGCTGATGCGCATCCGCCATGGCGGCGGCGGCGCCCGCACCCGGTTCATTTGCGGCTTCCTGGCCTGTGACAAGCGCTTGTGCAAGCCGCTGCTCGATGCCCTTCCGCGCTTGCTGCGCGTATCGCTGGGCGCGGATCCGGCCACCAGCTGGATGGTGGGCGCGCTGCAGCACGGCGCTGCCGAGACGCACACGCCACTGCCCGGCACCGAGGCGGTGATGGGCCGCCTGTCGGAGTTGCTGTTTGTCGAGGCCTTGCGCAAGTACATCCGCGAACTGCCCGAGCACCAGCAGGGCTGGCTGGCCGGCCTGCGTGATCCGTTCGTCGGCCGTGCGCTGGCGCTGATGCACGCCGATCCGGCGCGCGCATGGGAAGTGGAAATGCTGGCCAGGGAAGCCGGCCTGTCGCGTTCGGCGCTGGCGGATCGCTTTGTCTCGCTGATTGGCGAACCGCCCATGCAATATCTGGCCGGCTGGCGCCTTGCGCTGGCTGCGCAATCGCTGTCGAAGACCAACGACGCCGTGGCCCGGATCGCCGAGCGGGTGGGCTACGAATCCGAGGCGGCGTTCAATCGCGCGTTCAAGCGTGAATTCGGCATGCCACCTGCCGCTTGGCGACGCGCGGCACGCCTGTCCAGGACCCAGCGGGCCTGCTAACCGGCTACGGTTGCATGGCGCCATTCGCGCCGGGGGCATGCATCTGGCGCATGGCCGCTGCATTTCGTCGCAATGCCCAACTGGCCGCGGCAGGAAAACAACAGAATCCAGCCTCAGACAAACTTTGGAGGCTGCAAATGTTCAAATCAAAAACAGCCGCGAGCTGGATCGGCGCCGTTGTGGCCATGGCCGCGGCGGGCGCCGCCGACGCGGCAGAGCTGGCCATCGAGTTCAAGCTCAAGGCCGCCGGTAGCGGAGAGGTATACGTTTCCGTCTACGCAAACGCGGCGGACTGGATGAAAAAGCCCGTCAAGTCGTTGAAGGTCGCAGCCGGCAACGATGCCGCGACGGCAGTGCTTGCCGACCTGCCGCCGGGCGACTACGCGGTATCGGCGTTCTACGACAGCAATGGCAACGGCAAGCTTGATTCGAATTTCCTCAAGATTCCGAACGAGCCTTTCGGCTTTTCCAACAACGCCAGCGGCTCGTTCGGTCCGCCCAGCTTTGACCAGGCCAAATTCAGCTTCGGCGCGACCAGCCAGAAGATCGCCATCAGCTTGCGCTGAGCTGCAGGGCGCGCCCTGAAGCAGTCGATAGCCACACGCGGCGCCGGCATCAACCGGCCGGCGCGGGCCGATTGCATTGCGCCGGCGCCGGGTACAGACTTGGCGGAAATTCCCGGGGGATGCCATGACGCGACACGCGGTTTATTTCTTTGCGGCATTCCTGGCGGCGGCCTTCATCAGTTTCTGGCCGACATACTTCGCGCGCATCGGCGACATTCCATCGTGGCGGGTGCATGCGCACGGCGCCTTGATGCTGGCGTGGCTGCTGCTCCTGATCGCGCAGGCCTGGCTGATCCGCGCCCAGCGCCGACCCTGGCACCGCATGCTGGGCAAGGTGTCATTCGTACTGGTGCCGCTCATCCTGGTGTCGTCAGTGGTGGTGGAGCACGCCTCGCTGCTGCGCGATGGCGCAAAAATCAGCGAGGAATCCCTGTTCTTCGCCTACTTGATCATCGCGCTGCTGATCGCGTTCGTGGTCGCCTTCGGTCTTGCCATTGTCCACCGCAAAACGCCGGCGCTGCACATGCGCTACATGATCTGTACGCCGCTGGCGATGCTGGACCCGGTGTTCGCGCGTATCTTCGCCGTGCGCTTCGACATCGTCTATCCGACCGGCCAGATGATCACCTTTGCCATGATCGACGGCATCCTGCTGTGGCTTTGTTACCTCGACCGGCACACGCCGTATCGTGCGTTCCACCGCATGCTGGCCGTGTATGTGGTGGTGCAGATCCCGGCATTCTTTCTCTACAAGACCGCATGGTGGGCGGAAGCGGTGGCCTGGTTTGTCGCGCTGCCCCTTTCCTGAACGTCACCGGCAATTTTCCACAGGAGACGCGCCCATGACTGACTTCACGGGAATGATCCGTTCCGTTCCACCCATGGTTCACTGCGCAACATGCGGGGCGGACTGCACCGCCGCATTTGCCTTCGAGGTTCGCACCGCGACGGGTGCGGTGGAGGCGGCCTGGGGCAATGGCCTGTCGGAAGCGATTGCTTACCTGGACAAGCTGGAGTCGACCATGCTCTGCCGGGCGTGCAGCCTGAAGCAGCGCGGCTGAGCCGGTGGCAAAGCGGTTTGCCGCCATGCTGCGCGGACAGCGAACAGCCGCGGTGAGCCGACCGCACTTCTTTTGCAGTACAGCAGTCATCCAGGTGTTCGGCCTTTCGTTACTCCTGTGGTTCGGGTCGGCCTCGGGCGCTGCCGGCGGTGCGCTCGACAAGGAATACGAGGCGAACTGGGCACCGCGTATGGTGCCGCTTCTGGCCGAGGTGATCCGCTTCCCGACCGTTGCCGGTCGCGAACAGGCATTCATTGACCAGAAAGCCTGGCTCGCGCGTGTCGCCGGTGACCTGGGGCTGGTGGTACGTGACCGGGACAAGGTCACGGAAGTGGACCTGCCCGGTCCCGCCGGTGCGCCGGTTTTGGGCCTCGCGGTGCACGGCGATGTGCAGCCTGTGGACGATCACTGGACCGTTCCGCCGTTTGCCGGCGTGGTGAAGGAAGGCAAGGTGTGGGGCCGGGGTGCGGCCGATGACAAGGGGCCGCTGGTGCAGGCGCTGCTGGCCATGAAAACGCTCAAGGACAGCGGCCGCGCGCGCACCCACACCATCCGCCTGCTGGTCGGCAGTGACGAGGAGAGCGGCGGCACCGACATGCAGGAATACCGGCAGTCGAATGTGCCGCCCGACGTCACGCTGGTGCTGGACTCCAATTTCCCGGTGATCATCGGCGAGCGCGCGTGGAACGCGCTGACGGTACAGACGTCGCTGGCCAATCGTGCAGCATCGCCGTGGCAGGTTTCGGCCATGACCGGCGGCCTCGCCACCGGCATCGTGGCGGATTCGGCAAGCCTGCGGCTGCAGTTTCGCGGACATGCCGCTTCGGCCGCGGCGGCAGCCGAATCGCTGCAGCAGCGGTTGCTGGCGAAGAAGCTGCCGGAAGGGACACAACTTGTCGTCAAGCGAAGCGCCGCCGGACTTCACGTCAGCGCTGTCGGCAAGGCGGCACACGCCGGCATCAATCCCGCCGGTGGGCGCAATGCCATCGTCGCGCTGGCCACCGCCCTCGCCGGTGAATTGCCCGAGAGCGGTGCGCGTGACCTACTGGCGTTCGCGCTGTTGGCGGGCGAGGACTTGCAGGGCACCGGGCTTGGCCTCACGCAAATGGATCCGGTTTTCGGCCGCGTCATTGCCGTGCCGACGGTACTGCGCATGCAGGCAGATGGCCGCGCCCGGCTCACCATCAACATACGCAGCAACCCCGGCCTCAGCGGCGAACCCTTGAAGCAGTTTCTCAACGCGCAGGTGGCCGCGTTCAATGCGCGCACCGGCGCCGGCCTGGTGGCCGGCGGCATCTATGGCCGGCGGCGGCTGGCGTTTGATCCGCAGGCGAAGATTGTCAAACGCCTGATGGCCGCGTATCAGCGTGCGACCGGCACGGTCGATCCGCCGGCAGTCAGCGGCGGGAGTACCTACGCCAAGAGCCTGCCCAACGCCATCGCCTTCGGCATGTGGTTTCCGGATAAACCTTATCCCGGACACGACGTCGATGAGCGGGTGAGCATTGCAGACCTGCACCGGGGCACGCGCGTGCTGCTGGAGGTCCTGGCCGACATCGCCTGCAGCGCACCGATGCAGCAACCGTTCAAGCCTTGAGGGTTTCTTCGCGCGGCGCGGCTTGGCAAAACACCAGCACTGGCGGGCTTCGCAGGCCATTTTTGCCTGACGAAGCGCGCCAGTGCTTGACTTTCCCGGTCGTGTGGTCGGTGCGTCAGCCCAGGTCGATAGGCACAAACAGCTTGCGGTCATCGCGCAATACCTGCAGCGCAATGTGCTTGCCGCGCTGGTCGATGAGCTTGCGCAGTTGTTCGACGCTGGCCACGCTTTCGCCATTGACCGACACGATGATGTCGCCTTGGCGAATACCGGCGCGCGCCGCGGGGCCATCGCCAATACGTTCCACCACCAGTCCGGACTTGAGATCGGCTTCCTTGCGTTCTTCGTCCGTGAGCGGCCGCGCGGCGATACCGAGCTTGCGCTTGGCCGGCGTATCCGTGCCGGTGTCGGCGCGCGCGGTCGCCACTTTCATTTCGCCCAGCTTCACGCTCAGCGTCTGCGACTTGCCCTTGCGCCAGACCTGTACCTCGGCCTTGGTGCCGGGCGCCACGTCGGCAACCAGCGGCGGCAGATCGGCCGACCGGGCGATCTCCTTGCCATCAAACTTCAGGATGACGTCGCCCGGCTCGATGCCCGCCTTGTCGGCCGGACTGCCGCGTTCGACTTCGCTGACCAGTGCGCCGGCCGGCTTGTCGAGCTTGAAGGATTCGGCCAGCTGCTGGTCCACCTGCTGGATCAGCACCCCCATTCGGCCGCGGCTGACTTTGCCCTTCTCGATGAGCTGCCGCTCCACCTTCATCGCCACATCGATCGGAATCGCGAACGACAGGCCCTGGTAGCCGCCGCTCTGGCTGTAGATCTGCGAGTTCACGCCGATCACTTCGCCATTGAGGTTGAACAGCGGGCCGCCGGAATTGCCCGGATTGATGGCCACGTCGGTCTGGATGAACGGCACCACGCCTTCGTCGGGCAGCGAGCGCGACTTGGCGGAAATGATGCCGGCGGTCACGCTGTTCTCGAAGCCAAACGGCGAGCCGATGGCCAGCACCCATTCGCCCACCCGCGAACGCGAAGGTTCGCCGATGGCGACCGTGGGCAGGTTCTTCGCATCGATCTTCAGAACCGCGATGTCGGAGGGTTTGTCCTTGCCCAGCACCTTGGCCTTGAACTCGCGGCGGTCGGTGAGCTTGACCGTAACCTCGTTCGCGCCGTCCACCACATGGGCATTGGTCAGCACGATGCCGTCCGCGCTGATGATGAAGCCCGAGCCCTGGCCGCGCAGCGGCAGGTCGCGCGGCGTGGGCAGGCGGAAGTGGCGGAAGATGTTCGGCAAGCCATCGTCATTGTCGAATCCGGGTATCCGCGGGAAGCCGTGCAGTTGCGGATTGGACGCTTTGACGTTGCCGGAGATACTGATGTTGACCACGGCCGCGCCCTGGCGGGCGACGATATCGGCAAAATTGGGCAAACCCGCGGCGGCGACGCGCGACAGGTCAGGCGTCGGCGGTGGCGAAACCGCCGTTGCCGCGGGCGCCGCCACCGCGCCGCCGGGCAGTTTCAGATGGGAAATGGCATAGCCGCTGGCCAGGCCGAGCGCGACAAAACTGGCGATGGCCACGGCAATGGCGGTGCGGGGAAAAAATTGTTTGCGTTGCATGGTTCACCTCATCAGGAAAGCGGGACTGAACAAATGCACACGCCGAGGCCACAGCGGACACGTCCGTGCAACCGCGCCGTGCTGATGTGCGTTATAGATTGCACTTGCTGGAAAAAGTTCTGCCGCCGAAGCCCGGCCAATTTCGCGACGCCGGGGCAGGTGCTAGAGTCTGGCGATAACCGGAACAAGACCGCATAGCCGATGAACATCGCTGACCTTCGCAAGGATTACAAAGCCGCCGCGCTCGCCGAGAGCGACATTGCCGCCTCGCCCTTCACCCAATTCGGCAACTGGCTGAACGAGGCGCTGGCCGCGCAACTGCCCGAGCCCAATGCCATGACCGTCGCCACCGTCGGCGCCGACGGCCGACCATCGACGCGCGTGGTGCTGATCAAGGGCTTCGACGAACGCGGGCTGGTCTGGTTCACCAATTACCACAGCCGCAAGGGGCGCGAGCTGGCCGGCAATGCCTTTGCGGCCTTGCAATTCCACTGGGTGGAGCTGGAGCGGGTGGTGCGCATTGAGGGCCGCGTGGAAAAGGTCAGCGAGGCCGAGAGCGATGCGTATTTCGACACCCGGCCATTGGAGTCGCGCATCGGCGCCTGGGCCTCGCCGCAGAGCGAGCCGATCGCCGGCCGCGCGGTGCTGCTGGCGCGTGCAGCCGAGTACGCCGCCAAATTCATGCTGCGCCCGCCACGCCCGCCGCACTGGGGCGGCTATCGGCTGCTGCCCGACCGCTTCGAATTCTGGCAGGGCCGGCCGAGCCGCTTGCATGACCGCATTGTTTATCTGCTCGAGGGCGACGGCTGGCGCACGATGCGGCTGGCGCCGTGAGCTGACCGGCTTTGTGATCGCCTGTACGTTGGTTCAATCGACATTGCGCACCTTGACGTGCACCAGCGAAATCTTGCTGCCGGTGCCTTCCGGGCGCACTTCCGCAATGTGCTGGTCGTCGCGGGTACCCACCTTGAACACCATGCCGTTCTTGCGCGGCTTGTCACCATCGCAGGTGAGGACCTTCGATTTCTTCGCATTGGGTGCCGGCGGTGCCGGTGGCGCCTCGGCGCTGGAGCAATCAAGAACGGTGCCAAAGCGCGCCAGGTCCTCGCGATAGAACTGCGCCACCTTGTCCGGCGCGTCGGCCGAGCGCAGCTTCGCGGCGATCACCTTGAGCCCGTAATCGCCGAACGAAAACTGCAGGTTGGCAGATTCGCTCTCGTCATTCTTGTTGCGTTGCGGCGTGGCGCCCGGGTAGACCTTCATTCCGGTCTTCTCGGCCGGGACGTCGCCCGCAAAATCAAAGCCCGCGCTGAACGATGCGGCGTGCAGTGTAGAAGAAAGTGCGAGCGCGATCGCGAGCAATGCAGTGGCAGTCAGGGTTTTCATGAATGTTTCCGGGAGGCAGGTTGGTGATGTCTCACCTTAGCCCCCGCGACCAGCCTGCGGAATGGCTCGCCGACGACCTGCGGAACCGGCAGGATGGAATGCAGGAAAACGCTGCGACCTCCCCGCCGGCAGCCTGTGCCGCCCGCGTCACTCTTCCCGGGTGAAGTCCATCAGCCAGTTGCTTTCCCAGGTGGCGCCGCCATCGGTGGAAAACGCCTGCTCCCAGCGGCAGTTGCGCGGCGTGACATGGCTCCACAGGAAGCGGACGCGAATCGGCCGGCCGTCGAATTCATCGTCGGCGAAAAAAGTGCCGACGCCGTCGCAGAACTTGCCGCGCATCGGCGCATCCAGCTGGTGCGGGTGGCGGCCATCCAGCCACCAGATGGCCCATAGCCCCGATTGCGGATCGAATGAACGCAAGGTCACCGCCCGGTACTGCCCGGTCGGCAGGTCGAGCACGTTGTCGTCCAGATTGACGCGGCCCTGCATGAACTGCTGCATGTGCGATCTGCCGCTGAAACTTTCCCATTCGGCGCATCCGGCCAGCCGCTGCTTGAGACGCTGGTGACGCACCGTCCAGGAACCGGCCAGGAAGTCGAACGCAGCCGACTGCGGCACACTTGCGGCCGGGACGGCGCGTGGGGCAACCGCTTGCGCATCGCCGTGTTGCAGTTCATGGGTTTGGTGATTCATTTGTTTTCCTTGCTCGCTGGTGATTGAGGCCTGAACTATAGACAGTCATACCTGACAAGCCATGTCAGGAATTATCGGCTAATATGCGGGCATGCGAACCAGCCGCCTGCTGTCGATCCTCATCCTCCTACAGACCCGCGGGCGCATTACCGCCGAGGCGCTTGCCGACGAGTTTCGCGTATCGGTTCGGACCATTTACCGCGATGTCGATGAACTGGCGGCGGCGGGCATTCCGGTGCAGAGCGATCGCGGCCCCGGCGGCGGATTTCACTTGCTCGACGGCTATCGCACGCGCCTTACCGGCCTCGCCGCGGACGAGGTCGAGGCGATGCTGATGATCGGCCTGCCCGCGCAGGCTGCGGCGCTTGGCCTCGGACCGTCCGCACAGCAGGCGCGCGGCAAGCTGCTGGCGTCACTGCCGGCGGCAATGGGCGAGGGCGCCGGGCGCATCGGCGCGCGTTTTCACCTCGATCCGGTCGACTGGTACCGCGCTGCCAAGCCGGTGGATTTCCTGCCGGCGATGGCGCGTGCGGTGCTGGACCAACGCATCGTGAAGATGACTTACGAGAGCTGGACCAGCACACGCGAGCGCATCGTCGAGCCGCTCGGCATCGTGTTGAAGGCCGGCGTCTGGTACGTGGTCGCCGCCAGCCGCGGCAGGCCGGCCACGTTCAAGGTGGCAAGCATTCGCGCCCTTGAATTGCAGGCGGGCACCTTCAGGCGTCCGGCGGATTTCGATCTGCCGGCTTACTGGGCGGAATCGCTGCGGCGCTTTGAAGCCGGCCTGCGGCCGCACAAGGCGGTGTTGCGTGCATCGACGGCCGGATTGACTCGCCTGGCGCAGCTCGGCGCCTACGCGGCCGAGGCGGTCGGCAAATGCGCACCGGCAGATGCGCAAGGCTGGTCGGCCGTTGAGCTGCCCTTTGAAAATATCGAGCAGGCGGCGCTGGCATTGCTGGGCATCGGCCCCGAGCTGCGCGTGGATGCTCCCGTCGAATTGCGCACCCGCTTGCGCGAGCTGGCGCAGCAGGTCGCGAAGAACGCGCGGGCATGACCGGGCGCAAGCATCGGGCAATGTCCGGCTGCCGACCATTCACAGGGGTGTATGCCAAACTAGCAAGCAGCTCAGCACATTCAAAAAAAGTTCCGGGAGATGCCAGTGAATTCCAGCCATGCCGTGGTGCGTGCCACCGCCCTTGTATTTGCCCTTGCGTGCGGCGCCGTCGCGCATGCGCAGGCCATCAGCGGACCCGCAAAATTCAAGTCCGAGATCGAGGGCATCGTCGCCAAGCGCTACCCGGCGCTGGAGGCAACCTACCGCGACATCCACGCCAATCCCGAACTGGGCTTCCAGGAAACCCGCACCGCGGCGCTGCTGGCCAAGGAGATGCGCGCGCTCGGTTTCGAAGTGACCGAGAAAGTGGGCAAGACCGGACTGGTGGCGATCTACAAGAACGGCGCGGGACCGGTGGTGATGGTGCGCACCGAACTGGATGCACTGCCGATGGAAGAGAAATCGTCACTGCCCTACGCCAGCCGCGCCAAGGCCTTGTACAACGGCAAGGAAACCTTTGTCTCGCATAGCTGCGGGCACGACGTGCACATGGCTTCGTGGGTGGGTGCCGCCGCCACGCTGGTGGCCATGAAGAACCGCTGGCAGGGCACGCTCATGTTTGTCGCGCAGCCGGCCGAAGAGTTGGTGGGCGGCGCCAAGGCCATGGTCGATGACGGCATCTTTACCCGCTTCCCGAAACCGGCGTTCGCGCTGGCGCTGCACACCGGCCCCGAGGCGGCCGGCACGGTCGGCTATAACGTCGGACCGGTCACGTCCAATTACGACAGCCTGCGCATCGTCTTCAAGGGCCGCGGCGGGCACGGCTCGGCGCCGCACAAGGCCATCGACCCGATCATGATGGCCGCGCATTTCCTGGTGGACATGCAAAGCCTGGTGAACCGCGAGAAGGACCCGTTCGAGTTCGGTGTCGCCACCATCGGCGCCGTCGAGGCCGGCAGCGCGCCGAACATCATTCCCGACAACGCCACCCTGCGCGGCACCATCCGCACCTACAGCCAGGAAGTGCGCGCGAAGATCCACGATGGCATCCGCCGCGTGGCAACGGCGGTGGCCGCGGCAGCCGGCGCGCCGGCCCCTGTGATCGACATCGAACGCGGCGGCGATGCCGTGGTCAACGATGCCGCGCTCACGACGCGCATCGAGAAGACGCTGAAGGCGGCCTTCGGCGACAAGGCGGAGCGCGAGCCGCCGGTCACCGCCAGCGAGGATTTCTCGGTGTTCGTGAGCACCGGCATTCCGTCGCTGTTCTTCGGCATCGGCGTCACCGATCCCAAACTGATCGCCGAATCAAAGCTGCCCGGCGGCAAACCGGTGCCGTTCAATCATTCGCCCTTTTATGCGCCGGTAGCCGAGCCGTCAATCAAGACCGGCGTCACGGCCATGAGCCTGGCGGTGCTGACGATATTGGCGAAGTGAGCCGGTTGGCGGCCGGATGGAAAACTCCAGCAGTGGCGCGGCTCCCAGGCTGAAAACGCGGATTCAACCACGAGTCCCGACACTTCAGGGCGTGCGCAAGGAGGGGTGAGGTAACGACGCCGGTGGCCGAGCCGTCCATCAAGACCGGTGTCACCGCCATGAGTCTCGCGGTGCTGACGATACTGGCGAAGTGAGCCGGTTAGAAGCCGGCTGGAAAACACCAGCAGTGGTGCGGCTCCCAGGCCGAAAATGCCCTGAAAGCCGCGCCAATACTGGAGTGCTGCCGTTCGCGCGGCAACAAATGCAAATATCGCCCGGCATCATTTGCACGGCCATTTGCGGCGAGAATGCCGAGGTCGCTTACCTACCGCCGCCGCTACCATCATGCCCACACCTGAAGACATCGTCCGCGAACAACTGCAGGCTTACAACGCCAAAGACATCGAACGATTCATGGCCTGCTGGCATGAAGCGGCGCGGATGTACGAATTTCCGGACAAACTCATGGCCGAAGGTGCCGCGGCGATCCGCGCGCGCCACGTGGCCCGCTTCACCGAGCCGAATCTGCATGCCGAACTGTTGAGCCGCGTCGCAGTGGGCGATGTGGTGGTGGACCGCGAGCGCGTGCGGCGCCTGTTCGACGGACGCGAGGGCCAGGTGGATGTGATCGCGATTTACGAGATCGTGGAAGACAGGATCATGACGGCGCGCTTCAAGCTGGGCTCACCGGTTTTCTGAACCAGGCGCGGGCAGATTTCCGACATGGCGTATGTGGATCATGGCCCCTCGCGCAGCGACCGTGGCACCGGCCTGTCCGGGCAGAGTATGAGGGCCTGACGATGGATCCGCGCACCGCGCTCATCATTGCCACGCTCATGATGTTGCTCAACGGCGGCGTGCTCGGGCTCATGCATCGTGGTTTGTCGGAAGACGTGCAGCCCAGCGCCGTCGATTGGCGCATCGGCACCTTGCTGGCTGCCGGGGGCAGCGTGCTGCTGGCACTGCAGCAATACCTGCCGCCGGGTTTCATCCTGCCGGCCGGCAATGCCTGCCTGCTGGTTNCCTCACCCCGGCCAAGGTCAGGCGTCTGCAGGAAAAATACAACCACAGACCAAGGAAATGTCTCGGCTTCCTGACCCCATACGAGGTAGCATTCAACCGCCCACCGCGTGTCGGGACTCGTACTTGAATCCGCGAAAATGCTCTGAACGCCGCTCCAATGCTGGAGTTTGTCGGTGCGGTGCGGGTAACTGACACTCAGCGGGCAGCGTCGCGGCGCACGCTGACGCGCACGCCGTCGCGCAAGTCATTGCCCGGGTAGCGCACCACGCGCGTGCCCGCCGTCACGCCCTCGAGGACCTGTGCGTGCGTGGCGTTGCGCTGACCGATGCGCACGGCCCGTTCGCGTACGCGGTCGTCTTCGATGACGAACAGATGCCAGGCCTCACCGACGCGGAACAGGCTGCTGGCCGGCACGGTCAGCGCCTGGTCAGCGGACCACACCACGATTTTGACTTCGGCGCGGTAACCGTCGCCCAACGCACCGAGCGGATCAAGCGGGTCGCCGATGATGTTGACACGCTGTTCCTCGATGCCCAGCGCAGATACTTTTGTGAACGCTTCGGGCTCGACCGTGCGCACCGTGGCCCGCAGCGCCTTGCCGCCGCCCCATTCCTCGAGCCGCATGGCCGCGCCCGGTTGCACCTTGACCGCGTCGGTGGACAGCACATCGACGATGACCTCGAAGCGCGCCGGATCGCCGATGCTGACCAGCGGCGTGCCGGCGGCAACGGTGCGCGCGCTCTTTTCATGGATGCGCAGCACCTGGCCGTCGACGCCCGCGGTGAGCACCAGCGTGCGGGCATCGCCGCCGCCGGATGGCGCCAGCGCGGCCTGTGCGGTCTTGACGTCGGCCTGCGCGGCTTCCTCGCGCGCGCGCGCCGCGCGCAGGTCAGCGCGGCTGGTGGCGTCGGTGTTGCGGGCGCGTTCCACGGCCTGCGGGGACATGAATCCCTGCGCCACCAGTTTCTCGGTGCGCGCCAGCTCGCTGGCGGCGAGCCGCTGGTCGGCCACGGCGCGCTGCACGCCGAGCGCGGCCGCGCGTGCCAGTGCGCGTGCGGCATCCAGCCGCGCCGTCGCTTCCTCGCGCTGGCGTGCGTCCAGCGGCGGCACGCGCAGCAGCGCGACGCGCTGGCCCTTGCGCACGCTGTCGCCGTCATGCAGGTCGATGCGCTCCAGTTCGGCGGCCACCGGTGCCGCGATCACATACTTGTCGTGCACCCGCAGCTGCCCCTGATTGTCGATGGTGACCTGCATGGGGCCAACCACCGCCGTGCCGGCTTCCACCTCGACCGGCGCCGGCCGCAGCAGCAGCCATAGGACCAGCGCAGCCAGCAACGCCGCCACGGTCCAGGCGATCCACGTCCTGCTGTTGCGCAGCAGGCGGTCTCGCCAGGCGGATGGCATGGAGGTGGTGGTGGCTGTGTTCATGCGGGCGTCCGTTTACGGTTGATTCTATTCGCGCGTCTTGAGTACTTCGATGAGATCGAGGTGCTGCACCTTGTGCCAGACCAGCGCGGCCGATGCCAGCGCCGCCAGCAGCACCACGCACAGCGAGATGGCGATGGTGCGCGCACTCACCACCACCGGCAGGCGGAACAGGTCGGTGGAAAACAGCACGCTCAGCCACAGTATGAGCAGATAACCGAGCAGGCAACCCAGCGGCAGCGCCACCAACAACAGCAATGCCTGCTGGCCCAGCAACAGACGCCCCACCGCCGCGCGGGAAAAGCCGAGGATGCGCAGGCTCGCCAATTCCATGGCCCGCTCGGAAAGGGCGATGCGCGCCGAGTTGTAAATCACGCCCGCCGCGATCGCGCAGGCAAACAGCATCAGGATGGCGGTACTCATGGTGAGGTTTTCCGCGACGGTGCGGGTGAAGCTCTGCAGCATGTTTTCACGCAGAAACACGCTGGCGATGCCCGGCGTGGTCTTCAGCCGACGGTACAGTGCCGCGCGCGACAAGGGGTCGATGGCCAGGTATGCGCCGCTGGCCACATCGCGCTCCTGCATCGCCAGCGCCAAGGCCCGCGCATCCATGTAGGCGGAGGTGCCGATCATTTCATCGACGATGCGCGTGACTTCCAGATCGACCACGCGGCGGCGGCCGTCGAGGAATTCGATGGTCACCTGGTCGCCAAGCGCGGCGCCCAGCACTTTCGCCAGTTGCCGCGTCAGCACGAGTCCGTGCCCGGGCAACTGCACCGGCCGCTCGCGTGCGTCGAGCACCTGGCGCATCTCGGTGCCCGGATACAGGCCGGTGATGGCCGTGCGTTTCTCGCGGTGATGGAATCGCAGCTTGACCGCTGCGGCGCGAAACGGCTCCACGCGCAGCACGCCGGGCATGGCGGCCAGCGCATGCATCGCATCCAGCCCCTTGAGCTCGTTGAAGGCCAGCGTGATGTCGTCGCGCTGGGCGGTGCGAAATGTCACGCGGATGATCTCGTCGAGGGCGTCGTAGGAATAGCGGCCGATCATGATCAGCGACAGCGACAGTGCGATGCCCAGCACCGACAGCGCGGTCTTGGCCGGATGGCGCGTGAGGTCGCGCAGCATCATGCGCAGCGCCACCGGCACATGGCGCTGCAGCCCCGAGCGTTCCAGCAGGCCGCGCCGGTAGCGGGCCGGCACCTCCGGCCGCATGCCTTCAGCCGGCGACAGCCGCAGCACGCGCTGAATCGCCAGCAGCGAACCCAGCGCCGCCGCGGCGACGGCGATGGCCGCCGCCGCGCCCACCGTCTGCCACGACAGCGAGAAGGCGATGGTCGGCAGGTGGAAGAAGTTCGTATAGAGGGCGGCCAGTCCCGCGCCCAGCCAGGCGCCCAGCGCGATGCCCGCCAGTCCGCCGGTGACCACGGCGGCGATGGCGAATTGCAGGTAGAAAAGGCTGATGCGGGCATGGCCGTAGCCGACGCTCTTGAGCAGCGCGATCTGCCCGCGCTGCAAGGCGGTGAGCCGCTGCAGCACGTTGTGGATGAGGAACGCGGCAACCGCGAGGAAGATGGCCGGCAGCACGGTCGCCGTGATGCGGTCCTGCGCGATCTCGTCGGAGAGCATGCGATGCGACGCGTGGTACTCGCGCCCGTAGGCGCCGAAGCCGCCGTACGGCGCCAGCAGGCGGTCCAGCGCGTCGATCACCGCCGGTTCGCTCGCGTGCGGCGCCAGCGTGACGGCGAGATCGTTGAAGGCGTCGGTGAGGCCCATCGCGCCGGCCAGCGCGCCGGCTTCCATCCAGGCGATGCCGAAGCGCCGGTTGTCCGGAAAGACATCGCCGCGTGCTTCGTTGACGAATTCCGGCGAGATGCCGATGCCGACGATGTGCAGGCGCTCGCGGCGGCCGTTGACGACGGCATCGAAGGCATCGCCCGGCTTCAGCAGGTTGGCATTGGCGAAGGCTTCGCTGACCAGCACTTCATTGTGCCCGCCGGGCTCGAGGTAGCGCCCGCGCCGCACGGTAACCCGGTTGAGCCCGCTATCCACACGGGCGGGAACCGATACCAGCCGCGTGGTGGCCGGCTCGTCCAGTCCGGGGATGTCGGCGGTGGCATCGAACACCACGCGGCCGGCGGCATCCGCCACGCCGGGAATTTCGCGCACCCGCGCAAGCAGCGTGAGCGGCGCGCGCTTGACGCCGGCGAACACCTCGGCGAAATGGCCGCGCCGGTAGTAATCGGCCTGCGCCGCCACCAGCGCCTCGTAGGCGCCACGCATCGTCACCAGCGTGGCGATGCCGCACATGGCGACGATCGCCACCGCCAGCACCTGGCCGCGCATGCGCCACAGGTCGCGCAGGAGCTTGCGGGTGAGGGGACGCAGGGCGAATGTGGCTACCACTGGATGGCCTCCGCGCCGATGCGGGTGGTGTTGGTGACGATGCGGGCGATGACGCCGCTGGACAGGTAGACCACGCGATGCGCCATGCCGGCGATGGCGGCGTTGTGCGTAATGATGGCCACCGTGGTGCCGAGCTCGCGATTGACCCGGTCCAGCACATCGAGCACCAGCTTGCCGGTCTGGTAGTCGAGGGCGCCGGTGGGCTCGTCGCAGAGCAGCACGTCGGGCCGCTTGGCCACGGCGCGGGCGATGGCCACGCGCTGCTGTTCGCCACCGGATAACTGCGAGGGAAAGTGGTCGATGCGGTCGCCCAGGCCCACCAGCTTGAGCGCCTCGGCGGCATCGAGCGGATGGTCGGCAATGTCGGTCACCAGCAGCACGTTTTCCAGCGCGGTGAGGCTGGGGATGAGGTTGTAGAACTGGAACACGAAGCCCACGTGCTCGCGGCGAAACCGGGTCAGCGCATCGTCATCGGCGCGGGTCAGGTCATGGTCGAGGTATTCAAGCGTGCCGCTCGTCGGTGTGTCGAGCCCGCCGAGAATGTTGAGCAGCGTGGACTTGCCGCTGCCCGAGGCGCCGAGCAGCACCAGGAATTCGCCGCGCATCAGGTCGAGGTCGATGTTGCGCAGCGCCGGCACCGCGATGTCGCCCATGTGATAGGTCTTGCCCACGCCGCGCAGGCGAAACACCACGCCGGGATCGGTGGTGGTCCGGTCAGCCGCTGATTGCGTTGCGTCGGTCATCATCAGGCACCATGTTTCGGCGTGGCGCGGCGCACCGCGTCAACGCCACTTGCGGTATTGATCATAATCAACAGGGCCGGCCGCGGCTTGACGATGGGCAAGGCGGGCCGTGAATTCGCGGCGCAAACGTAGAACGGTTGCGCCATGGCAAAGTCCAGCAGTGGTGCGGCTCGCAGGCTGAAAATGCCCCGAAAGCCGCGCCAATGCTGGCGTTTTTCGTTAACGATCTCGCCTGCATGCCGCACAACGCAGCGTGTGCGATGCGAGCGTCTGGCCACCGGCCACCGGCCAGCAATGAACGCCAAACTGACGCATCGCGGCGGCCGGCGTCGCCGATCAACGACGGCGTCCGCGTGCCTGCCATCGGCACGTGCCGGGTATGGAAGAAAAATCATTTCCCGATCAGGTGCTTACGTGGCCGTCCTGATGCGCTTGGCCGGGCGCCCGGCTTGGCACAGGCATTGCGTCCGAAGCGTGCATAACGCGAGGGAGTGCGCGAGCAAATGAAGTCAAAGTCGATTCAAAGGTTGTTGGCAGTGGTGTTCCTGCTGGTGTTACCGCTGGGCGGTTGCGTCGCGGTTGGCATTACCGCGCTCGGCGTGGGCATGGCGACGGGCGTTTCGCATACGTTGAGCGGCATCGTCTACAAGACTTTTTCGGTGCCGCAGGCGCAGCTGAAGAAAGCCGCCCTGACGGCCTTGTCGCGCATGCAGGTCAAGGTGATTGCGACGACGCGCGACGGCGAGACGGAAGTGATTACCGCATCGGCAGGGGACCGCAGTATTGACGTGGAACTGGAGTCGTTGACGGGCAATGCCACGCGCATGTCGGTTACGGTGAAGAAGAGCGGCGGCATTTTGCGCGACAGTGCGACCGCGACCGAAATCATTCTCCAGACCGAACGCATTATCGGATGAACCTAAAGGAGCACCCATGAGCAAATTCCATCTTCGTCTTTCCATCCTTGCCGCCGCGCTGACCGTGGCTGTTGGCGCAAACGCGCAGACCACCGGCGGCTCCACCGGTACCACCACCCCAACGTCGGTTGGCACCCAGACCGCGCTGATGGACAAGCTGGCATTGAACAAGGGCCAGACCACGGTGGCCGACCGCACGGCCGCCAGCTTCATCACGCTGGCCGGTTCCAAGGACAACGCGCTCGCGCTGGTCATCGGCCTGCGCAACGGCACACCGATCACGCTCGCGGCGCCCAGCACGACCACCTCAACTACCACGACGGGAACCACCACCGGCACCGGCACTACGGGTTCCACCACCGGCACCACCACCGGCGGCACCACCGGCACCACGACGGCAGCGGGCACCACGATCACGCCGCCCACCGGCAAAATGGGCTGGGGCAACGTATTCATCTCGCTCGCGCTCGCGCAGAAGGTGTTGGCGCAGGCAGGCATCACCGATCCGACCGCCGCGCAGTTGCAGACGGCGTTGACCGGCGGTGACTTGACCGGTGCCGACGGCAAGACAGTGACCGTGAAAGGCGTGTTGCAGTTGCGCGCCGACGGCATGGGCTGGGGCCAGATTGCGCAGGCTTACGGCACCAAGCTGGGCCCGGTCGTGAGTGAAATCAAGGCGACCAACAAGCAGATTGCCAGCGCACCGGCCGCCACAACCAAGACCAGCACCACGCCCTCGACGAGCACGGCCAGCGCGTCGGGCCGGTCGTCGACCAAGACCGCGACCGCAACCGGCATGACGACTGCGGCCGGCTCCACCAGTGGTGGCGGCAAAGTGCCGACGACTGCAGGCAAGCCCGCGATGACCGGCAGCGGCATTGTGACTACCGGCGGCACCACAGCCGGGACCGTAGGCGCGAAGGGCTTGACCGCCGCCGGCGGCAGTCCGGGCGCCGGCCACGGTAATGCGTTCGGCAAGGGTCTGGTGACGGCAGCCGGTGGCACGGCGGGCAGTGCGGCCGTCGCGACCGGCACGACGTCTGCCGGGGCGCAGGGAGCCACGGTTGCCACCGGTGCTGGCGTGGTCACGGCCAGCGGCGTGGCAGCGACCAACGCGGCAAGCGGCCTGACAACTGCAGGCGGCAACCCGGGCCATGGTGGCGCGCACGGCAACGGCAAGGGCAAGGGCGGCTGACCCGGCTCGATCCGGAAAAGAGCCCGCGCCGCGGGCTCTTTTTTTTCCCGCAACCCGGCAAGCGGCGGCGGGCTTGCGTTGACGACCCCGAAGCCGCGAAAATGCACGGCTTCCCGCGCGGTTGCAGTCCGTTCGCATCGCGCATCACCGTATTCCATGCCACCAGGATCAATCGCCGCATGAACCCGTCCGCCAGCCCCGAAGAGATCGTCCGCGAACAGCTCGATGCCTACAATGCCAGGGACATCGAACGCTTCATGGCCTGCTGGCACGCCGATTCCAGGTTCTACGAATTTCCGGACAAGCTGCTGGCCGCCAACGTTGCGGAAGTGCGCGCCCGGCACGTCGCGCGCTTCACCGAGACCAATCTGCGCGCCGTACTGCTGAGCCGCATTTCGGTTGGTAACGTGGTGGTGGATCGCGAGCGCGTGACGCGCATGTTCGATGGGCGCGAAGGCACGGTGGATGTCATCGCGATCTACGAGGTGGTGGACGGCAAGATCATGACGGCGCGCTTCAAGCTGGGCACACCGGTTTTCTAGGGGTGCCGCGCGCAGCTTGCTAACATGGCGCATGCGGTAACTTCCCAAGCGCCCGATAAACGTGACACCAACCTGCACCGGCGCGTGACGGCCTGACGATGGATCCACGCACGGCCCTCATCATTGCCACGCTCATGATGCTGCTCAACGGCGGCGTGCTCGGGCTGATGCATCGCGGCCTGTCCGAGGACGTGCAGCCCAGCGCCGTCGATTGGCGTATCGGCACGCTGCTCGCCGCCGGAGGCAGTGTACTGCTGGCACTGCAGCAGTTCTTGCCGCCGGGTTTTATTCTGCCGGCCGGCAATGCGTGCCTGCTGGTGGGCGTCGCGCTTTACTGGCGAGCGGTGCGCCGCTTCGACGGCCATGCCGATTCGCCGTGGATATTCGCGCCTGCCTTGCTGGCGACAGCGGGGGTGTTCTGGTTCGCGACGGTATCTGCCAGTTTGCTGGCGCGGGTGCTGTTCGCGACCGTGGCCTGGTTGATTCCGCTGCTGTCCGCGGCTGCGCTGCTGTCCGCGGCTGCGCTGCTGTGGCGCGGGCGCCGCCGCCAGCACGCCGTCAGCCGATCGGTGCTGGCGGCGCTGATGCTGCTGGACGCCGTGTTCATGAGCATCCGTGCGCTCTATTACCTGTTCAGCGCGACGGATCCGGATTCAATTCTCGACGCCGGCAGTTTGGTCAATGTGCTTACGCCGGTGGTGATGGCGGTGCTGCCGGTGATCGGTACCACCGCGTTCCTGATGATGTGCTCGGAACGCATCCGCCGCCAATGGGAATTGGCCGCGGCCACCGATTACCTCACCGGATTGCCCAACCGCCGATCCATCACGGCCACGGGCGAAGCACGCTTCAAGTCAGCGCAGCGCACCAACGCCGGCTTTGCGGTAGCCGTGGTCGACATCGATAACTTCAAGGCCATCAATGACCGTTATGGCCACGAGGCGGGCGACCGCGCTTTGAAGCACGTTGCGGCGGTGCTCGAGCAGCAGTGTCGAGGCCCAAGCATGATCGGCCGCCAGGGCGGAGAGGAATTCGTGGTGCTGATCGAAGACGCCGGCGCGACCGAGGCGCAGGCGGTGGCCGAGCGCCTGCGCATGGCCGTCGGCCTGAACCCGCTGCAGATTGACGATGCGGCGATCCGCATCACCGTCTCGATTGGTGTCAGCGTGCGCGGCGCGGCAGAGGTCGCCTACGACCGTCTGTTGCAGCGCGCGGATCGCGCTCTTTACGCGGCCAAGGCGGCGGGACGCGACTGCGTGGTGCTGGACGCAGGCGCGCACGTCGCGGACGTGGCGCTTGAATCGGCAGCGAGCGCCTCAACCTGATATTGCGGGCAGTCCCTGGCACACCAGTTTGTGGCGCATCGCCGTATTGGCGGTCGCGCTTGTCATAATGACGGTCCCCGTTCACTCCCACCCGCCACCGAGACCACTGCCGCATGGCTGAAACGAATCCACCGCCGGGCAGCAGCCCGGCACCGCGCAAAAGCAGCCTTGCCACCCTCAAGGGCCTCATACCTTTCCTGAAACCGTACACCCGTCAGTTCCTGCTGGCGGGCATCGCCCTGCTGGTCGCGGCCGGCGCGACACTGACCATGCCCTACGCCTTCAAGCAGATGATCGATCTGGGCTTCGGCGGCGCCGGCACCGGGAGCATCGAGCATATCGATACCTATTTCATCGCGCTGTTCGGTGTAGCCGTGGTGCTGGCCGGTGCCACCGCCGCGCGCTTTTACGCCGTGTCGTGGCTGGGCGAGCGGGTGACCGCCGACATCCGCACGGCGGTGTATTCGCATGTTGTCATGCAGAGCCCGCAGTTTTTTGAAGTTACGCAAAGCGGCGAGGTGCTGTCGCGGCTGACCACCGACACCACTCTGATCCAGTCAGTGGTCGGCACCAGCATCTCCATGGCGCTGCGCAACTCGCTGCTGTTCGTTGGCGGCCTGGCGATGATGTTTGTCACCAGCATCAAGCTGTCGTCGATCATCATCGTACTGCTGGTGGCGGTGATCCTGCCCATCGTCCTTTTCGGCCGGCGGGTGCGTACCCTGTCACGCGATTCGCAGGACCGCATTGCCGACGCCTCGGCCATGGCCGGCGAGATCCTCAATGCCATGCCGGTGGTGCAGGCGTTCACGCACGAGCGCATCGAGGCGAATCGTTTCGGCGACTCGGTGGAACGCGCTTTTACCACGGCCATCCGGCGCATCAAGGCGCGTTCGGTACTGACGGTGATGGCCATCCTGCTGATCTTCGGCGCCATCGTCTTCGTGCTGTGGCTGGGTGCGCACGCGGTGATGCAGGGCAAGATGACCGGCGGCGAACTGGGCCAGTTCATCCTCTATTCGGCCATCGTCGCCGGCGCGGTGGGCGCGCTGGCCGAAACACTGGGCGAAGCGCAGCGCGCCGCCGGCGCCACCGAGCGGCTGATGGAATTGCTGGCCGAGCGTTCGCCGATCCAGTCGCCGGCCAACCCCGTGCCGCTGCCGCCGCGCACCAGCGCCGGCGCCGCACTGGAACTGAAAGACGTTTCCTTCCACTACCCCTCGCGCCCGCTGGCGCTATCACTCACCAATCTGTCGCTGTCGGTGCGGCCGGGCGAGACGGTCGCGGTGGTGGGCCCCTCGGGTGCCGGCAAGACCACACTGTTCCAACTGCTGCTGCGTTTCTACGACCCGCAGCAGGGCAGCATTGCGCTCGACGGCGTGGAGATCAAACGCCTCGATCTGCATGCCTTGCGCGACGCCATTGGCATCGTGCCGCAGGACACGGTGATCTTTGCCGCCGATGCCATGGAAAACATTCGCTACGGCTTCGCCTCGGCCACGGACGAGGAAGTGATCGCCGCCGCGCGCCTGGCCGCGGCGCATGAGTTCATCGAAAAACTGCCGCAGGGCTACCAGACCTTTCTCGGCGAACGCGGCGTGCGTCTCTCCGGCGGCCAGCGGCAGCGCATCGCCATCGCCCGCGCCTTGCTGAAGAATCCGCCGCTGCTGTTGCTCGACGAAGCCACCAGCGCGCTGGACGCCGAATCGGAGCGGCTGGTGCAGGGCGCGCTGGAAGCCGCCATGGCCGGGCGCACCACGCTGGTCATCGCCCACCGCCTCGCCACGGTGCAGCGCGCCGATCGCATCATCGTGCTGGAGAACGGCCAACTGGTCGAGACCGGCACCCACGCGTCGCTGGTCGCGCAAGGCGGCATTTACGCCAATCTCGCGGCGCTGCAGTTTCACGCCAACTGACCGGAACCCGCGCCGGCGTCAGAGGGGAAATGGCCTGGAAGCCGCGCCAGTGCTAGAGTTTGGAGTAGGTTGCATCGCGGTTTGGCATGATTTGTCGGGCTTTACGCATCGCACTTCTCCCTTTCCTAAAGGGAGATTGAGAGGGATTTTGAGCGATGGCGATGTGCTGGCCGCCGAAAATCTCCCTCAGTCCCTCTTTAGGAAAGAGGGAAGTGCATTGCGGACAGCAGGACAATGCCCGCACCTGTGTATTTCAAGCAACTCCTCTATCCTTCGCCCAATCGGGAGCCTCCATGCGCATACTCAAGTCCGCACTGATTACGTTTGTCGTCGCGCTGCTCCTCGGCGCCTGCAGCACCGCTCCGGTCGCCGAATCCCCCCGCACCTGGTTCATCTTCCTCGAAACCGGCAAGAAAACGCCCAACGACAAAGAAGCAGTCGCGGCCATGCAGCGCGGCCACATCGACAACTTCAAGCGCCTGTTCGGGGAGAAGAAACTTTCTGCCGCCGGTCCACTGCGCGATCCTTCCACGGTCAAGCGCGGCATCGTTATCGTCGATGCCATGTCGCGCGAGGAAATGGTTGGCTACTTCCAGCCCGATGAATACGTGCGCGAAGGCTACATGACGCTTAACGCGACACCTGCCGTCGCGCGTCGGCCGCTCAACACGGAGGGTATCGACGCGAGTGGCGTAGTTGAGGGGCGCATCATCCTGATCAGCCGCGCCGCGAATGCGCCCGGCGCTGCCGACCGCGCCGCGACGGATTTTCTGCAGGGTCTCATCGATAAACATGTGGTCGGCGCGTGGTACCGGCTTGAGAGCGGCCCGATCTCGGACATCCTGTTTGCCGCGACCAAGGATACGGCCATGCTCGAAAGGGAGTTTGCCGCGCATCCGGAACTGATCGGCAAAACCGCCACCGTTTCAGTGTGGGGGCAGTGGCTCAGCAAAGGGGTCATCCCCGGTAACTGAGCGCTGCGAACATAATGCCGCGCCTAGGCCAGCCTGGAGAAACCAACCTCAAGCGACAGGTCTGCCACGACCAGCATGGCCACGAGTGAGAGGGTCATCAGGACTTCCGGGCGGGACAAGAAATCAATAATGCGTTTCATGGTGTGCTCCTTTGTGTCAGTGGGCACCGCGTTTCCCGTTCGGGACTTGCAGGATTGCAATTGCGGTGGCGACGGACAAACTATATGATTGCGTGATTGCAATGAAAATAGGCGGGAGCGCAATCCATGAATGCACAAACGCAAGGCAAGGCGTCGCGAACCGGCAAGCAGGCCCCGCACTACCAGCTGACGGCCGCCGACCTGGAAGTGCTGCTGGCGGTGTCGCGCGGCGGCACGTTGGCCGAGGCGGGCCGGCGGCTGGCGGCCGATCCCTCGACGGTGTTTCGCAGCGTGCAGCGCATCGAGAAGCAGCTGGGCCAGCCGCTGTTCAACCGTTCACGCCGCGGCTACCTGCCCACCGAGATGACTATCAACATTGCCGCGCACGCCGAGCGCATCGAGGCGGAACTGGAAGCGGCGCGCACCGCCTCGCTGGCCTCGCAGGATGAAGTTTCCGGCCTGGTGCGGCTCACCACCACCGACTCGGTGCTTTACGGGCTGCTGATCCCGCTGCTGGGCGAATTGAAGGCGCGGCATCCGCAGATCGAGCTGGAGCTTTCCGCTTCCAATGAAGTCGCCAACCTCACCAAGCGCGATGCCGACATCGCCATCCGCGGCACCACCAAGCCGCCCGAGCATCTGGTGGGCCATCATCTGGGCCTCGCGAAATTCGCGGTGTTCGGTTCCGCCGCACAGTTCAAGGGCAAGCGCAGCGTGCAGCCGCTGGATGAATACGACTGGATCGTGCTCGACGACGCCATGCCCGAGCATCCGGTGGCGCGCTGGCGCAAGAAGAATTACCCGAAGTCGGTGGCGCGTTACCGCGTCAATTCGCAAATGGCCGTGAGTGAAGCGGTGCGCGCGGGCCTCGGCATCGCGCTGCTGCCGGTCTACAAGGCCCGCGACGATCCGCGGCTTACCGCGCTGACGCCGGTTCTGGACGAGTGCGCGGTGGACCTGTGGATACTGACCCATCCGGAATCGCGGCACCTGCGGCGCATCGCCGCGGTTTACAACTTCTTTGCAAAAACCATTCGCGTCGATTGATGTCGGCGTGGCCCGCGCGGCACGACAAGGGCGACCTCATCCGTGTTCCACCGCGAACAACGCCTCCCAACCGGCATGCCCCAGCGTGCGCAGGGTTGCCATGTTCTTCTCGAAAATTGTCGAGGCCTCCGGGAAGGCGGCCACCGCGCGATCGATGCTGGCTTCGCGCAGCAGGTGCAGCGTGGGGTAGGGCGAACGATTGGTGTAATTGGTGATGTCGTCCACCTCGGTGCCGGCGAATTGGTAATGCGGGTGAAAGCTCGCCACCTGCAATTGTCCCGTCAGATTCAGTTCCTCCACCGCCCGGTCGGCAATCTCGAGGAAATCGTTGTAGTCGATAAAATCACCGAGCACCTGCGGGTGGATCAGCAAGGTGGTGTCGATCTGTTCCGGATCGGCGTGCGCCAGCAGCTGCAGTTCATCGAGCAGGTCTTCGCACAGGGCGTCGATGTTGGTCGCCGTGCTCACCACCATTCGCACCTGCTGCCGCACATGCACGGCCTTGGCGAACGGACACAGGTTCAGGCCGATGACGGCGCGTTCCAGCCAGCGGGTGGTGGCCGTGATGAACTCGCTGTCAACGGTGGGATCCGCAATCACGCTCAGCGCTGTTTCGACAGCAAGGCAAACATGGCGCCTTGCGGGTCCATGCATTGCACGATCCACAGGTCGCCCGGGACCTGGTGCGGGCCCATGATGACCTTGCCGCCGGCGCCGGTCACGCGTGCAATCGCGGCATCGATGGCGTCGACATTGAAGTAATACAGCCAGAAGGGCACGGGCGTGTCGGGCATCTTGGTCATCATGCCGCCCATCGCCTGGCCGCTGCCGGCGGCGAAGGTCTGGTAGATGCCCATCGGCCCCATGTCGATGGCATCGGCTTTGGTCCAGCCGAACAGGCCTGAATAAAATTCGAATGCCTTCGCGCCGTCGCCCGCGTGCAGTTCGTGCCAACCGACGATGCCGGTTGTACCGGGCGCGGGCGTCACCGCCGGCGGTTCGCCGCTGCCCTTGAAAATGATGAAGGCCGCGCCATGCGGATCGGCAACGACGGCGAAGCGACCGATGCCGGGAATATCTTCCGGTGGCCGGCACACCGAGCCGCCGGCCGCGGTGACGCGCGCCGCCATGGCATCGACATCATTCACACCGATGTAGCCGGTCCAGCAGGGCGCCGTTCCTGCCGCGCTCACCTCCGGCGGCAGTGTCATCACGCCGCCAACCATTGCCTCTCCGGCCATCAGCAGCGTGTACGGCGGCGTCATGCCCGCATCGACCATGTGCCAGCCGACCACGTGCTGGTAAAAGCTTTCGGCCGCTTTGCTGTCGGTGGTCATGAGTTCGATCCAGACGAAACTTCCTGGCTGCATGGACATGGCTACCCTCCCGGAGATTGAAAAATGGCATGGTACGACATCGACTGCAACGCAATGCAACACAATGTGCAGGCGGCAGCTACGCAAGTGATATTCTGCCGTTCTTGTCCATCCATCACGAGGAATGCATGAATCGAATCCAGGGCCTGCTGGCCGCCGCGATTGTCCTGATTTCCTGTGCCTGGCATGTGCCGGTGCAGGCGGCGGATATGACCTTCCAGCTGATCAACGACACCGAACGGCAACTGAACCTCAAATTTTTTTCGCGCGGCGAATCGCGCCAGGAATGGCCGTCGAAAACCAAGTCCTACGTCATCCGACCCGATCCGGCCGTGCAGCAGATGAAGCTCAGCTGCGAGGAAGGCGAACAGATCTGCTGGGGCGCGTGGATGACGGTGCAGACCCAGTCCGGCGAGATCCGCGGCGCCGAGGGCCAGCGCACTACCCACACCGGCAAGGTGCTCTATGGCACCGGCGATCGCGGCGTGCGTCCCTGTGAGTACTGCTGCCACGTCTGCAAGGAAGGCCTGCTGACGCGTATCGTGAAAATGAGCGGGCCGTTGTCGGATGCGAAATAGCCGCGTTACCAACACGACCGCAGGCCGTGACAGGGAACATCAATTATTGAGGCAGCAATTAAGGATGTTGCTGCGAAAAAATTCCTTCCCCGGCGAAGGCCTGGGTCTAATTTTGCTTTTCTAGGGTGCGTAACTTGGACCCCGGCCTTCGCCGGGGAAGGAGCTTGTTTTTGTCTTTTTCAACATGTTTAGTCGCCGCATCAGTAACCTGCTGCGAAGCCAATCTCCAGCATTGGCGCGCATCTCCGGTCACTTTTGGCCTGCGAGGCGCGCCAGTGCTTGAGTTTGCCGCCTTGAAACTTGCGGCGGCGCAATGACGACCGCCACTCACCAGAACCGCAACATCGCCCTGCTGGCGTCCGCGCAGGCGCTACTGTTCACCAATAACGTCACGCTGATCGCGCTCAACGGCCTGGTCGGTTACCAGCTCGCGGCCGACAAATCTTTCGCGACGCTGCCGGTGACCACGCAAATCATCGGTTCGGCGCTGTTCGCCATGCCGGCATCCCATCTCATGCAGCGCATCGGCCGGCGCGCGGGTTTTCTGGCGGGCACTGGTTGCGGACTGGTGGGCGGGGCCATCGCCACGCTGGCCATCTTCCTGCAGAGCATGCCGCTGCTGTGCCTGGGGACATTCGTGCTGGGCATCTACGCCGCCTTCGGCCAGTTCTATCGCTTCGCCGCCGCCGATGCCGCCACGCCCGATTTCAAGGCCAGCGCAATTTCGCTGGTGGTGGCCGGCGGCCTGGTCGGCGGCATCATTGGCCCGGCATTGTCGAAATGGACGCGGCATCTGGCGCCGGTCGAGTTCCTCGCCTCCTATGCGTCGCTGATGGTGTTCTGCCTGCTGACCGCGGCGTTGCTCGCCGGCCTGCGCATTCCCACGCCGACCGCCAGTGCCAGTGATCGCGCGCCGCGGCCGCTGTCGCACATCGCGCGGCAACCCGTGTTCGTGGTCGCGACCATCGCCAGCGCCTTTGGCTACGGCATCATGAATCTGCTGATGACCGCCACGCCGCTGGCCATGGGCCTCTGTGGGCATCCGTACAACGATGCCGCCAACGTCATCTCCGCGCACGTCATCGCCATGTTCGCGCCGTCGTTTTTCACCGGTAACCTCATCAAGCGCTTCGGTGTGCTGAACGTGATGCTCACCGGTGTGGCCATCATGGCGGTGTGCCTCGCGGTGTCGCTGTCCGGTGTCAGCGTCGCGCATTTCTGGTGGTCGCTGGTGCTGCTGGGGCTGGGCTGGAATTTCATGTTCGTCGGCGGCTCGACATTGCTCACCGAAACCTACCACCCTGCCGAAAAGGCCAAGGCGCAGGGCCTGCACGACCTGCTGGTGTTCTGCACCACGGCCACCTCGTCGTTCGCGTCGGGCCTGCTGCTCAAAGCCAACGGCTGGGCCATGTTGAACTACGTGGCGATGCCGGTGCTGGCGATTGCGGGTGTGGCGACGTTGTGGTTGTTGATGCGGCGGCGGGGGGTGGGGGCGGTGGCGGCTTGAGGGGAAGGGTCCAGCGTTGGGGCGGGGTTTGGGGCAAATGTGGCTGGAGAGGGGCGTGGGTGCTGGGGTTTGGTAATGATGTGGGGCTGATCTGCTATCGCGTTGGTGGAAGGTGTCTCACTCTATTTATCTCTACGCCCGAAACACCGACGGCGTATCCAGCGAAACCGCCAAGCCGTGCCGACCGTATGCCCGTCGGGCCGGATCAGCAGCCCTTTTTTTGACTTTCAACCAGAACGGAGATCACATGAAACTTCGAACCAGCCTGTTTGCCGCGCTGCTCCTGGCGTCTTCATCCGCATTCGCGTTTCATTGCCCGGTGGACATGAAAGCCATCGACGATGCGCTGGCCAAGAACCCGAAGCTGAGCGAAGCGCAAATGACCGAGGTGAAAAAGCTGCGTGCCGACGGCGAGGCCTTTCACAAGGCCGGCAAGCATCAGGACGCGGTGGATACGCTGGCCAAGGCGATGAAGATTCTCGGCATCAAGGCGTCCTGAGCGGCGCCTGTTTTTTGCGGCGCGCGGCGCCGTGAGCAAGCGTCTGCACCGTCACCGGGCGGTGGCGGCGCAGGCTGCGCATCAGTAGGCGTGCGGAACTTCCCGGCGGTCGCTGGTCGGTTGCAGGGCGGCCAGCATGACGCGGCCGGTGCCGTGGGCGATGCGCTTGATGGCGGCCCAGGCGGCGACCATCCCTTGGCCGACCAGCTCGCCGAGCGCGTCGCTGCGGTCGTGATGGGCGCGACGGACCAGTTCGTCGATGGCCAGATAGTCAATGTTGTTGGTGTTCATAGTGCCTCCATGGTGTGGAAGTTGAATCCGCGACGTGGCTTTTGGCGTCGGCGCGGTGTTGCGGTGCGGCGTGTTCATGCTGTTCTCAGTGCAGCAGCGAGGTCACCAGCGGCACGCCGATGGCCAGTGAAATCAGTACCAGCGGCTTCAGCACCCGATCGGCCATGCCCTCTTCCTCGGCGTGTTCATGCACGTCGATTTCATTGAGGATCAACTGGCGTTCCAGGTCGTCGGTAAATTTGATGTCAATGGCGGGGTGGTTCATGTGCTGCCTTTCCTCGGTTGCCGTGCCAATGCTGCACTGCACATAGATGAAGATACGGCTGTAAACCGCTGATCTCCAATCGTATGTTTGGATCAACCGTATCCATTTTTTGGATGATGTTCTGCGGCAATTCAGCGTCGCGCCACGGCTGGCCGCAGGGCTTGCGGCGGGCTGGATTGCCCCCATGTCATCAGGGCTTGGCCATGACGCGAATGTGCTCAAAAGCGCCGGTAATCGCCGGCGGAATTGGCTAAACTTGCGCACCGACAACGAGGACCCTAATGAACAAACTCCTGATCGCCGTGACCCTGATTGCCGCGACCCTTTACGCAGTCGATGCCGACGCCCAATCGCGTCGCCTTGGCGGTGGCCGTTCAGCCGGCAAGCAATCGCAAAGCGTGCAGCGCCAGGCAACGCCGCCGGCTGCGCCCGATGCAGCCAAGGCACCAGCCGCACCGGCCGCAGCCCCCGCCGCGCCGGCAGCGGCCGCGCCGCAGGCCGCCATCCCGCCAAAGCCCGCCTCGCCCTGGAAAGGCCTGCTGGGCGGCGCGCTGCTCGGTCTTGGCTTGGGCGCGCTGTTTTCCAGCCTCGGCATGGGCGGCGCCATGGCCGGAATTCTCAGCACCATCCTCACCTTTGCGCTCATTGGCGGGGTGATCTACCTCGTGTACCGCTTCTTCATCCGCAAGCCTGCCGGCGCGGCCACGCAGAGCAACTTTGAGCCGGCCTACGCCGGCGCATCGGGCGGCAGCGGCAGTTTCGGTGGCACCGGCAGCACGGCGGGTCCGAGCGGCTCCATGCCGTTCAAGGTGCCGGAGATCGGCTCGGGCATCGGGCCGCGCGCGACTCCGGCCGAACCGGTCGCGGCGGCAGCAGCCGCACCTGCCGGCCCGTTCGGCGTGACGCCGGACTTCGACGTGCCGGCCTTCCTGCGCAGCGCCAAGACTTATTTCATCCGCCTGCAGGCCGCCTGGGACAAAGGCGACAGCACCGACCTGCGTGAATTCACCACGCCGGAAATGTTTGGTGAACTGAAACTGCAATTGCAGGAACGCGGCGCGGCGCCGAACATGACCGACGTGGTCACGCTGGAGGCTGAATTGCTGGGCCTGGAGATCGTCGGAGAGGATCACCTTGCCAGCGTGAAGTTCAGCGGCACCATCAAGGATTCACCGTCCGCCAACGCCGAGCCGTTTGCCGAGGTCTGGAATATTGCAAAGCGCGTCAAGGACAAGGAAGGCTGGCAGCTTGCCGGCATCCAGCAGATTTCCTGAGGTGAACTTCTATTAACCTACTGCGCGACCAAACTTCGCGCTTCCGGTGCTCTGCGTACTCTCGTACGCGTCCGCTCCTCCGCACGAATTTTGTGCCGCTCGCAACGGTTTCTAGAAGTTCCCTGAGCGCGGCTGCAGGCCCGCCGCACGCAGCGGGTGATGTGCTTCCTTAACGGGCCGGTCGCGAGACCGGCCCGTTGCATTTCAGGCCGCCGGCGGGTCGGCTTGAAGGCTGGAACGCGCGCGTTCGGCTTCCACCTCGAGATGACACGGCGCCAGCAGCCAGTGCGCCAGTTCCTCGGCGTCGCTGGTGTGCAGCTGCGCGGAAAATTCGCCGAGCCGCGCGTCGTTCGCGGCGGTGAGTGTGGTCACCAGGCTGCGTGCGAACTCCTTGGCGGTCGGCCCCTCCGGCTGGTAGCCCGGCCAGCCCTTGTAGTGCGACAGCAGCTGCTCGCGATGATCCCTATACAGCGTGGAATGGCGCGCGTAATCGAGCGCGGCCTGCTTGGCGGCCAGTTCCGCGTCGATCTCCGCGTCGGTGCGCCGGTAATGGGCCTTCTCGGCCTCGGTCCAGTGGGGTTTCTCGCCATGCCGCTCGCGCAGCGTGGCCACGGTTGATTTCAGCTCGATCTGCGAATGCGTATGCGAATCGCGGAACACATGCACCATGTTCGCGCCCTGGCCCTCGCTGCCGTTGTAGCGCATATTGGCCGCCACCCGGCGCGGATTGAAGCGGAACTGCCGGCTGCACGCCGCCTTGAGGGTATCGAGCAGGGCGGCGACTTTTGCGGGGTTCATGCAACGGCCTTTCGCGGGCTTGGGATGCCTTCAGTATGGACCTTTCGACGCGGATGCAGATGCGCGTCGTTCATCCTGCGCCGCCACTGGGTATAGTGTCGCTTGCCTCATGAACCAGAACGACTCCACACTTTCCCGCGCCGACAGCGTCGGCTGGAACCTCATCTTCCTGGCCTGGCTGGTGGCCATGGCCTCCACGCTGGGCGCGCTGTTCCTCAGCGAAGTGATGCACGTGCCGCCTTGCGTGCTGTGCTGGTACCAGCGCATCGGCATGTTCCCGCTGGCACTGCTGCTGCCGGTGGGCCTGTTTCCGTTCGACCGCAAGGTGGTGCGCTACGCTTTGCCGCTGGCGATAACCGGATGGCTGGTGGCGGTGTTTCATCAGCTGCTGATCGCCGGCGTGATTCCCGAGAGCATCCGTCCCTGCACGCAGGGCGTGCCGTGCGCCGAACAGGTCGCCGCGTGGTTCGGATTTCTCACCATTCCGCTGCTGTCGCTTTTCGCATTCACGGCCATCGTCGCCCTGCTGGTGGCCACCATCATTCGAGGACCCAAATGAAGAAGACAACGCTGTTCATCGTCACCCTGGTGCTATTGCTGGTCGCCTTCGTGATCGGCTGGGTGGCCACTATCGCCCAGCAGGAAAGCAAGGCCGGGCAGCAGCTCTCGGAAGCAAAGGTGGCCGCACTGGGCCGCATGCAATCGCCGATGCTGGGCCGGCCCGATGCGCCGGTGGTGATCGTGGAATTCCTCGACCCGGCTTGCGGTACCTGCGCGGCCTTCTACCCGCTGGTGAAGGAAATCATGGCCGCGAACCCGGGCCGGATTCGCCTGGTGGTGCGCTACGCGCCGTTTCACCAAGGTGCCGACAAAGTGGTGGCGGCATTGGAAGCGACGCGAAAACAGGGCAAGTACTGGCAGGCGCTGGAGGCACTGCTGGCGTCGCAGGAAGCGTGGGCGCCGAACCACACCGCGCAGGTGGACCTGATCTGGAAGCAGTGGGCGGGGCTGGGCCTGGACCTGGACCGGGTGCGTGCCGACATGCTCTCGCCCGACATCGCCAAGGCGATAGCGCAGGACATCGAGGACGCGCGCACGCTGGAGGTGAAGGCCACGCCGGAGTATTTCGTCAATGGCCGCGGCATGCCCTCGTTCGGCGAAGCGCAGCTGCGCAAGCTGATTGCCGATGCCTTGCGGGAAACCGCAGCGCGCTGAAACCCGGGGCGCGCGTCGATGATCGAGTTGCCCAATCCCTTCCCAGGCGAGGGCGGCGTGATGCGCCTGCTGGAGCCTGCCGACAGCGACCGGCGCCAGCTGGTCGAACGCATCCTCGATGAGCGTTACGACAAGCCGTTCCTGATCGAAGCCGATGGCGTGCGTTCGCTGTACTTCACCCGCGCCCTGACGCAGAGCGAGATGCGCGTGAGCCAGCCGCATGCGCTGCAATTTGCCTACTCGCAACGCATGATGAGTTTCCTGTTTTTTGTGCCGGCGCCACAACGCATCCTGATGCTGGGGCTGGGGGGCGGTTCGCTACTGAAGTTCTGCTACCGCCACCTGCCCGAAGCCGCCCTGACCTCGGTGGAAATCGATGCCAACGTGTTGGCCTTCCGCGAGCAGTTCATGGTGCCGCCCGACGATGCGCGCTTGCGGGTGCTGCAGAGCGACGGCGCCGCCTGGCTGCGCACCTGCGCCGAGCCGCAGGACGTGGTGGTGATGGATGCCTTCGATCGCGACGGCTTCGCGCTTACAGTATCGACGCGCGAGTTCTACCTGGATGTGCACGCCGCGTTGTCGCCGCGCGGGGTGATGGTGGCCAACATGGTCGGC
Source organism: Usitatibacteraceae bacterium (assembly GCA_044229235.1). Classification (GTDB taxonomy): domain Bacteria; phylum Pseudomonadota; class Gammaproteobacteria; order Burkholderiales; family Usitatibacteraceae; genus UKL13-2. The sequence goes on along the minus strand of JBGATH010000002.1, from coordinate 154,853 downwards.
GCCAAGGGCACACGCGCCGCGCATCTGGATCTCATCGCCGATGTTTTTGGCGGCAACCTCATCGTCATGCCCATCGTACGCGACGGCAATTACCTGGTATTCGCCTTTCGCGATGCGTCGTTCGAGCCGCGCTGGCGCTGGATCGAGAGCCAGGCGAAGGGCATGCAGGCGCGGTTCGGGCTGGATTTCCCGAAATTCGCGACCGAGCTGAAACGTGGCCGCAAGGATGGCTACCTGCAGGCTGCCTTGCTGCAACCTGAGGAATAGGCGGTGCTGCGGCAGCGTCGGCAAAAGCATCAAACTCAAGCACCGGCGCGGATCCTGGCACATTTGTGGCCTGGAAGCCGCGCCGGTGCTTGAGTTTGATGCCGTGGTGCCGGCAACGGCAAAGCGCCGACAATATCGCCAACACACGCTATCGATTGTCGTCATGAACACCACTTCCGCCCGCACGGGAGGCCGCTGAATGGCTGCCGCCCCTGCCACCACACCCGTCAGCGCCACGGTCCCGCTGCGCATGCCGCTGTTGCGCGGCAGCCGGCGCTTGCGCATCGCGCTGGTCGGCATGCCCAATGCCGGCAAGAGCACGCTGTTCAATGCCGTATCGAGCACCGCGCCGCACACCGCCAGGCTGGCCGGCTCGGGGCGGGCGTATGGCGAGTGCACGGTGCAGATCGGCCTCGATGAAGCCAGCGTGATCGACCTTCCAAGCATCGCCGCGCTGCATCACATCGCCGAGGACGACCTGCCCGCGCTGAAGTATCTGCTGTGGGGCGACGAGCGCCCGCCGATTTCGCTGCATGAGCCCGGTGGTCCGCCCGCGCCATTCTCGCCGCCGGACCTGATCATTCAGGTGGTCGATGCCACGCGTCTTGAAAGCCACCTCGAACTCACGCTGGAGCTGGCCCAGCTCGGCCGGCCGATGGTGATGGCGCTGAACATGATGGACGAAGCCTGGGAAAAGGGGCTGCACATCAACGTCAAGGCGCTGGCCAAACTGCTCGGCATGCCGGTGGTGCCGACCGTGGCGCTGATGGGGCAGGGCATTTCCGAGCTGTTTCGCACGGCGGTCGATTCGTTTCGCGATGGCGTCTCACCGGCCGCGCAGCTGCCGAGCGCGCACATTCGCGATGCGCTCGCGCCGCTGAGTACCGCGCTGGACCGGCCGGAGATCGAGTCGGCTTTTCGCGTGTCACGCACCTTTCTGCTGATGCAGGTAGCCGCGGGTGACCCGTATTTTCAGGATGAGCTTCGCCAGCATTTCTCGCAGCTGTTGCCGCAGATCGAACAGCTGCGCGCGGCCGCCGGCGCGCGCCTGCCGCGTCCGCTGGAAGAGGAACTGCACGCCGACAGCCACCATCGCGCCGCCACGCTGTTTGAAGCCAGCTCGCGCATGGGCGCGCCGCACGAGGGCCGCGGCTGGCGCTACTGGCTGGACGAACTGTTCCTGCATCCGCAGTGGGGGCTGATCGGCAGCCTTGCGGTGTTTGCCGCGGTGCTGTTTGTGGTGTTTGAAGTCAGCACCTGGATTGATTCGCAAACCTCGGCCCGCATGGTCGAGGCCATTTCCGCCTGGGAGCCGACATCGCTGGGTGGCGTCATCGGCCGCGCGGTGGCCGATGGCCTGATCGGGCTGGTCGGTATCGCCCTGCCGTACATGCTGCCGCTGGTGCTGCTGCTGGTGGCGCTGGAGGAAGCGGGCGTGATGCAGCGCATCGCCTTCGTGGTCGATCGCGGCTTTCACCAGATTGGATTGCACGGCGGTGTGGCGGTGCCATTTCTCACCGGGCTCGGCTGCAATGTGCCGGCCATCGCCTCGGCCGCCAAGGTCACCAGCGGGCGCGAACGCATCATCGCCTCGGTGCTCATCACCTTCGTGCCTTGTTCGGCGCGCTCGGCCATCATTCTCGCGCTGGCCGGGAAATATCTGGGTGCATGGGGCGTGTTCGCGATCTTTGCGCTCACCATTGTGGTGGTCGCCATCATGGGCCGCCTGCTGGCGCGCAACCGCAAGGAGTTCGGCCCTGGCCAGGTGCAGGAGATCCCGCCGTACGCGCTGCCGGACATCAAGCGCATGCTCAAGGAAACCTGGGCGCGCACCGAGGACATCATCACCATCGTCACGCCGCTGCTGGTGGGCGGCAGTGTGGTGCTGGCGCTGCTGCATTTCGTCGGCGCCGATACCATCATCAACACCGCGTTCACACCGGTAACCACCTGGTGGCTGGGACTGCCGGTGGCGCTGGGTGTGCCGATCCTTTTCGGCGTATTGCGCAAGGAATTGTCGCTGCTGATGATCTACCAGGCACTGGGCACGTTCGAAGTTGGCACGCTGCTCGACTGGGTGCAGATCACCACTTTCCTGCTGTTCCTCACTTTCTACATTCCCTGCATTTCCACCTTCGCGGTGATGTTGAAAACCATCGGCCGCCGCGAAGCGCTGATCTCGGTAGCACTTTCGGTCGGCGTGGCGCTGTTGGTCAGTGGTGCCGTGCGCCTCATCCTCGAAGGCGTGCGCATGACGCAAGGCGGATGACGATGCGCTTGATCCTGAAGATGGCCGGCGGCCTGCTGGCACTGGTGCTGCTGCTGGCGGGCGGTGTGATGGCGGTGTATTGGGCGCCCGATCGCAGCGTCGAGGATTTGAAGGCGCGCTGGGCGCCGCCGCCCTCGCAATTCATCGACGTCCTCGGCATGCCGGTGCATGTGCGCGACGAGGGTCCGCGCGCGGATCCGGTACCCATCGTGCTGATACATGGCACCTCGGCCAGCCTGCATACCTGGGAGGGCTGGGCGCAGGGGCTCAAGGCCACGCGGCGCGTGATCCGCCTCGATTTGCCGGCCTTCGGCCTGACCGGACCATTTGCCGATGGCACTCCCAACGATCGCGACGACTACACGCTGGACCACTACGCGCGCTTCATGCATGCCTTTCTCGACAAGCTCGGCGTGCAGCGTTGCGTGCTGGCGGGGAATTCGTTCGGCGGACAGGTGGCGATGGTCACACTGTTGGCGCGTCCCGAGCGCGTCGACCGGCTGGTGCTGGTCGATTCCGCCGGCTACCCGCTGGCACCTGAGTCGATCCCCATCGGCTTTCGCATCGCGCGCATGCCGCTGCTCGGCAAGGCAGCGCAGCTGGTGTTGCCGCGAAGCATCGTCGAGGCCAGCACGCGTGCGGTGTACGGCGACCCTTCGCGCGTGACGCCTGAACTGGTCGATCGCTATTACGAACTGACGCTGCGGCAGGGCAACCGGCGCGCGCTCGGCGAGCGCATCAAGCAGATCGAGATTGATGCCATCACCACGCGCATCCCGCAAATCAAGGTACCCACGTTGATCCTCTGGGGCGCGCAGGACCGGCTGATTCCGCCCGAGGCCGGCAGGCGGTTTGAACGCGACATCGCGGGCAGCAAGCTGGTGATGTTCGAGGGACTCGGGCATGTGCCGCACGAGGAAGATCCGCTACGCACACTCGCGGCCGTGCAGACATTTCTGCGGCTGGAGAAATGAGTCGGCACGCATCGCTGGCTTATCGAACTTCAGAATGTTCGATTAATGCGGACGCTCCTTGGGGCAATGCCTCCTCGCTTCGCTCCCGCCGAACGGCATTCCAATGCAACGGAATGCGCGCCCTGCAAGGGTGAGAACGAGATTCGACAGTCATTGAGGCAGAGCGCCGCAATCGGCACTTCCTCCTTTCCTAAAGGAGGGTGAGGCGGGGAGTTCGCGAAGCATGCTTCGCGCCCGCCGAACGGCATTCCAATGCATCGGAATGCGCGCCCTGCAAGGGTGAGGAGGATTTTCGGTGGTCATCGCGCTACCACCGCTGCAAATCCCTCTCGATCTCCCTTTTTCAAAGGGAGAAGTGCCTGGCCGCAATCACGCGAAAAGTGGACAGGTCGATTTTCGACAGTCCCCTACGCAGAATTCGCGGCCAGCACCGATCCCTTCGTTTCCATCAAGCGCGCCACCGCTTTTTCATACATCCGGTCAAACGCCGGCCGCTCGGCGGGCGGCGTCGCATTGCGCAGGAAATGGCACAGGTTGGCCGCGGCAGGCGGCGTGCGTGATTGGCGCAGGTATTCATGCGTGATTGGCCCGCCGCCGGCGGCGATGCCTTCCATCACCGCGTGGCTGAAGAGGCCGATGCGCTCGATTGCCCGCAGCGGCAGCTTGCCCGCAAATTTCATCAGCAGCGCCGGTCCCAGCACCGTGCGCGGCACCGGGCCGGGCGGCAGCGCGCGCAGCACCGCGTAACACTCTTCCAGATAGGCATCGAGCACCGCATCACCTGCTTCAAATACCATCAGCGCGTTGTTGATGCCGTGCATTGGCGTGGTGCGGCCGCGCTCATCGACGTGCAGGAACAATTCGCGGGCAAAGCCATGTCCCTGCCCCGGCAGCAGGGTGAGCTCCCGTGGCGCGAACACCAGCATGTCGGCATCGGCCCACACCACGCGCTCGTATCCCTCCGCCAGCTTGGTCTTGGCCCATTCAAGCCGGCAGATGTCGGTGATGGCGTAGATGTTTTCCGCGCAGCGTTTTCGCACCCACTCTGGCGCCAGCGCAAAAAACGCATCGTCCATGAAGGCATATTCCCATCCCTGCACGCCCGCCCACGCACGAACGCTATCCATGCTGGTGCTGATCCAGCGCGGTACGCCGTGGGTGCGGAAGGATTGGAGGACGATGGTTTTCATGGGCTGCGCAGAAAAAGCGGAATGGGGGAATAGAGGAGATTAGACAGGAAAAGCGAAGCGGAAATCGGCAGGCATTGTTCGGCTACCGGTGGTCGTCCGCAGCTTGAAGTTGTGGCTGCTGCGGGTTTGCTGGAGTAGCAAAGGGAACCTTGGCTGTGAGAATAGCCGAGCTTGGCCTTTTATGCTTTCGTTATGGACATACACATCCTGATCGGAATTCCGCTTGGGGTATTCATACTTCCAGCGGTGCTCCGGTCAGAGTTGCGCTACCGGTACGCGTTGTTTTGGGCGTTTTGCTGCGCACATTTTGTTATCGCACTCCTTGTAAACTCGGGCCGTTTTGAAGGAGTCGAGTATTTCTTGCGCTCATTTGGTGCCACGGTGCTAATACAGGCGCCTTGTGGTTACGCCCTTTATGGGCTGTTTCCGCGCCAGAAATGATGAGCAAGATGAAAGACTTTCTACTGGCGTTATCGCATCAATTCCGTGCATGAACAATAACGTTGAACTGTTCGTCCTCCCCCGGCGCCTGAAAATACGCGGTGATCGCATCGAACTCAGCCTCCGTGGTCCACGCCGATCCGGCGGGTAACCCGGCACTACGCTGCTTGAGTTGCTGCTTGCACAGGCTATCCGGCGCGTCGATGAAGTGCAGTTCGTGGCCGACTTCGGCGCCTTCGAACAGTTCGCGGAACCATTGCCGCTGAATGCGCGTGTTGGCCGGAAAATCGAGCACCACGGAAACGCCATGCGCCAGCAGTTGCCTGACGGTCGGGCTGATCGCTTGTCGCAGCCGGGCGGAATACTTGACGAAGTCGGGAATGGTCAGGATCTCGCCGGGGTAGAGCGCTTCGAGCAGTGAGTCCTGAACCAGCAGGACAGCGTTCCTCTCTTGAGACAACTGTTGTGAAAGCGTCGATTTGCCGGCGGCCATCTTGCCGCACATGAAGTAAAGTGTTGCCCGATCCTCACTCATCATTGCTCCTGGATTTAAGCTTGGTGTTGCTATCCACGTGACGCGAGCGTCACAGCGCTTCCAGCCTTGCCGCAATCTCTCCGCTCTCCACCAGTTGCAGAAACTCGTCGCCTAGCCGCGCGCTCTCGGCCATGGCCGTGCGCCAGTATTGCCGCCGCGATTCGTAGTCGTTTTCGAATCGCTTGAAGTCGCTGCGATCCGGCAGTTTGCCGTGCGGCAGTTTCGAAAGGTATGCAGCGGACGGGGAGACCATCACCATGTTTTCCAGCCAGGCATCGCGCGCGACGCGACCGCGAAACGGTTTGTCCAGCCAGCCGGGGATGAGCCGGTCGGTGAAATGCGGATAGAGCGTGATGCCGTCGGCGCGGTGATACGGCAGGTGCAGGTGATAGTCGATGATGCCGCCGTCCCAGTAGGTGCCGGGTGGCGCGCCGCTGATGTTTTCCACGCCGAGCATCACCGTTGGGATGGCGGCCGAGGCCCACAGCGCGGGGTGCAGGTTGTCGGTGGTGAGTGGCGCGGCGTGGGTGCGGAAGCTGTCGATATTGCCGTCGCCCATGAACGCGGGCATGCCGCGCGGATCGTGAAACCACATGCGGTCGGCGAGGTGCCGCAGGTGCTGCCGTCCGAAGGCGTTGACGATGCCGGCCACGCCGAACGCGGCGGGTGTCCGCAGCGTTGATTGACCGGCAAGCGGGCCGCGCCCGCGGGTGGCGATCACATGCAGCCGGTAATGTGGATGCGAAAGTACCTGCGCCTCGCGGCCACCGATCAGGCCGCGGGTATTGGTGTGCGCCGAGTCGCTGACCATCGCCGGCGTGGGGCGCGGCGGATAGGTCTGGCCGACGTAGATGTCGCCGAAGTCCTTGAGTGCCGCGGCAATGTCGCCACGACAGACGCCGGCAAAGCGCCACGCGCCGATGCTCACGCCGATCAGGTCGCGCAGCCGTGGCGCGCGTGGCAGCCATTCGCCGAACAGCGCATGGTCAAAGCCGATGATGCCCAGTGCCTTCGGCCCGCCCGCCGCGCCCGGAATGACGGCGACATCCTGCGGGCGCAAGCCTTCGGCGCGAATGTGTGCCATGGCCCTGGGGCCGGCGCGGATGATGAGGCTGGAGGGTGCGGACATGGTGATGGCAGGCAGGCTGGCGCGCAGGAAGCAGCGGCAATTATCCCGCATCGCTTCACGGGTCGCGGCCCGCGTTCGCAATCCACGGGCGGCTGGTGTTACGCTGGCCGCATGCGCATCATCGACGACCTCAGCGCGCCCCACCCGCAGTCGAGCCACGCCGGCCGCTGGCAGTGCATCAGCGACGGCGTGATGGGCGGGTTATCCGCGGGCGCCATCGTGCGCGAAAACCGCCATGGCCGGCCGGCGCTTTGCCTGCGCGGCAAGGTGAGCCTGGAAAACAACGGTGGCTTTATGCAGATGGCGCTCGATCTCACGCCAGATGGAGGGCTGCGGGATGCGGACGCGTTCGAAGGTATCGAAGTCGATGTCGGCGGCAATGGCGAAGCCTACAGCGTGCACCTGCGCACCGATGCGGTGACGCGGCCCTGGCAGTCATGGCGCCAGAACTTTGTGGCCGCGCCGGCGTGGCAGACGATCCGCCTACCGTTCTCCGCGTTCGCGGCGCATCGCATCGATGCGCCATTGGATACGCGCCGCTTGCGCCGGTTGGGGATTGTTGCCATCGGTCGTGCGTTCGACGCGGAAGTAGCTGTGGCGCGGATCAGTTTCTATTCCGTCACCGGTTGATCCGGCGCCAGCACAAGTACACGTAGAGCCAGCACCGGCGCCGCTTCCAGGCCGAAAAGGCCCTGAAAGGCTCGCCAATGCGGGAGTTTCTATATGCGCAAAGTACCGATGCGCAAGCTGAGTACATTTGAAGAGCGATCCAAAGCAATCCCTTCCCCGGCGAAGGCCGGGGTCCAGTTTCGGCCATCGTGCCGAGCTAATAAACGTGGGCCCCGGCCTTCGCCGGGGCAGGATGATTTGCCGATCGAATTGTTTCTTCGCGGGATTCGTGGAGCCTGTTCACCGAGTTTCCCTCGAGCCGACGCATATTGGCGGCGAAGACTTGTCGCCGTTGCATTCAATCCGCCGTTACAAAATCCGGATGCCGCGCGCGGATCTGTTCAACCTGGCTGAGCGTGCCTGAAAGATGTAAACGCAGCGCTTCCGCCGCCGCGTCGGCATCGCCACTTTCAATGGCATCGACGATGCGCGTGTGGTCGCGAACAATCGCCAGCGCCTTGCCCTTCACCGGCAGGTGCAAACGCCGCAAGCGGTCGATGTGGCCGCTCATGCGCCGCACCAGGTCCCACAGGTCGGGCACACCCGCCGCTTCATACAGCTGGCGGTGAAAGTCCTGATCGGCTGTGGAAAATTCGCGATAGTCATGCAGGTCACGCATGGCCTTTTGCTGGGCAATGCAGGCGCGCAGCCGGGCGACGAGGTCGGCATCGGCCTGTTGGGCGGCGGCGCGCACCACTTCCAGCTCAATCGAGCGGCGCAGGAAATGCGCCTGCCGCGCCGAGGCAAGATTGATGCGGCTGACCACCGTGGCGTGCTGCGGAAAAATATCCACCAGTCCCTCTTCACCCAGGCGCATGAGGGCATCGCGCACCGGCGTCTGGCTGATGCCGAAGCGCGCCGCGAGGTCGACGCGCGACAGCACCGCGCCGGGTTCCAGCTCCAGCGAGACGATCATTTCGCGCAGCCGTTCAAACACTTGTGGCGCCGCATGGCGGGAGCGATCCAGCGCGGGCAGTCTGGCGGTGCTACGGGTTTTCATCGTGGGGGATTGGCTGGTGTGCGGCGTGCGAATGGCGCGGCGGGTCATGGGTTGGCACGCCGATTCTAATTGATATGCTAATATATTAGTGGTTTTCTTCAGGCCGGCGATCCCGACAACCGGGCGGCGGCAATGCCGTGGTGGATGGAAATCACGGCGTTGCGCACCGGCTGTGCCGGCACGTTGCATCCGCATTCATCGAGGAGATTGCTTATGAACACCCGCATCGCACGTTTGCTGCTCGCACCGCTGGTCGCCGCCTTCGCCACCTTTGCGGGCGCCCAGGCCTGGCCGGACAAGACCATCACACTGGTCGTGCCGTTCCCGCCTGGCGGCTCCACCGATTCGGTGGCCCGATCGCTGGCGCCGAAGCTGGCGGAGCGCCTTGGCAAAGGCGTGGTCGTCGACAACAAGCCCGGTGCCACCGGCACCATCGGCGCCACCGCCGTGAAGCGCGCACCGGCCGATGGCTACACGCTGCTGGTGACCTCGCTCGGGCCGCTGGTGATCGCGCCGCACCTGATCAAGGGCATGCAATACGACGCGCTGCACGACTTCGACACCATCACCATCGCCGTGCAGGCGCCAAACGTGCTGGTGGTGCCGGCCGCCTCGCCACACAACAAGCTGGCCGACGTGATCGCCTACCAGAAAGCCAATCCCGGCAAAATGAGTTTTGCCTCGTCGGGTAACGGCTCCAGCGACCATCTCACCGCCGCGCTGTTCTGGCAGCAGACCGGCACCAGCGGCCTGCACATCCCGTACAAAGGCGGCAGTCCTGCCGTCACCGACCTGCTCGGCGGGCAGGTGGATGCATCGTTCCAGAACATCAACGCCGTGCTGCCGCATATCAAGGCCGGCAAGCTCAAGGCGCTGGCCATCACCAGCGAGAAGCGCTCGCCGCTGCTGCCGGAGGTGCCGACCTTCAGCGAGGGTGGTGTGAAGAATGCCGAAGTCTATTCGTGGCAGGCCATCGTCGCGCCCAAAGGCTTGCCGCCCGCGGTGCGCACGCAGATCAACACCGCCATCGTGGCCTCGCTCAACGATGCGCCGCTCAAGCAGCAGTTCACCGCGCTCGGCTTCGAGATCATCGCCAATACGCCGGAACAGTTCGCGGCCTTCCAGCAGCGCGAATTCGCCCGCTGGAAAACCGTTATCGAGACTGGCAAGATTTCCGCCGACTGAGCATCCCGCTTGACCGCAACCGACACGCCGCGCATCACCGCCCTCGAGGTCATTCCGGTCGCCGGGCGCGACAGCATGCTGCTCAACCTGAGCGGCGCGCACGGGCCCTTTTTCACGCGCAACCTGCTGGTGCTCACCGACAGCGCCGGCAACACCGGTGTCGGGGAAGTGCCGGGCGGCGAGAGCATCCGCCGCACGCTGGAGGAGGCGCGTCCGCTGGTGCTGAACCAGCCGCTGGGTGCGCGGTTGGCGGTGCTGCGGGAAGTGCAGCAGCGGTTTGCCGATCGCGACGCCGGCGGGCGCGGCCAGCAGACCTTCGACCTGCGCACCGCCATCCACGCCGTGACGGCCATCGAATCAGCCATGCTCGACCTGCTGGGCAAACACCTCGGCCTGCCGGTGGCCGCGTTGTTGGGCGAAGGGCAGCAACGCGCCGCGGTCGAAATGCTCGGTTACCTGTTCTACATCGGTGACCGCACGCAAACCAGTCTGGACTACGCCAGTGAACCGGATGCCGCGGATGCATGGTCGCGTCTGCGACATGAAAAGGCCATGGACGCCACCGCCATCGTGCGCCTGGCTGAGGCGGCACGTGAGCGCTACGGTTTCAACGACTTCAAGCTCAAGGGCGGTGTGCTGCGCGGTGAAGAAGAAATTGAAGCTGTGACAGCGCTGCATGAACGCTTTCCCGATGCCCGCGTGACCCTCGATCCGAACGGCGGCTGGCTGCTGAAGGATGCCATCCGGCTGATGCGCGACCTGCGCGGCGTGGTGGCCTACGCCGAAGATCCCTGCGGCGCGGAGGACGGATTCTCGGGCCGCGAGATCATGGCGGAATTCCGCCGCGCCACAGGCATGCCCACCGCCACCAACATGATCGCCACCGACTGGCGGCAACTCACCCATGCGCTGTCCCTGCAGTCGGTGGATATCCCGCTGGCCGATCCGCATTTCTGGACCATGGCCGGCTCGGTGCGTGTCGCGCAGACCTGCCGCGACTGGGGGCTCACCTGGGGCTCGCATTCAAACAATCACTTCGATGTCTCGCTGGCCATGTTCACCCATGTGGCGGCGGCGGCACCCGGGCAGGTGACGGCAATCGACACGCACTGGATCTGGCAGGACGGTCAACGGCTGACCCAGGCGCCGCTGCAAATTGTTGACGGCCACGTGCAGGTGCCGGCCACGCCCGGACTGGGCGTTGAGCTGGACATGGCGGAAGTCGCGAAAGCAAACCGCCTGTACCAGCAGCATGGACTGGGCGCGCGCGATGATGCGGCCGCGATGCAGTATCTGCTACCCGGCTGGACATTCAATCCGAAGCTGCCGGCGCTGGTGCGTTGAATACGATTCATTGCACCGTTGCCATCGCGGGTAACGTCATCGATGACTTTCCCCGGCGAAGGCCGGGGGGTGAGGAAGGGAATTCGCGGAGCATGCTCCGCGCCTTTCGAACGCCAAGCCGATGCAGCGGATTGGCCCAAGTTCTCTCGCCGTGTAACGAACTGGAAAACTGGCCCCCGGCCTGCGCCGGGAAAGGACATAAAGCCGTGGGAGCATTTGGTTGGCAACCACAAGTCCTTCTCAAACACGATAAATCTGAAAGCGACACCATGAGAGAAAACCGCCTTCGCAGCATCTGGAAATCCGGTGGCGCCGTGGTCAACGGCTGGCTGGCCATTCCCAGCAGTTTTTCTGCCGAGACCATGGCCCATCAGGGCTGGGATTCGCTGACCATCGACCTGCAGCATGGCGTGATCGACTACGCCGGCATGGTGCCGATGTTGCAGGCCATCTCCACCACCCAAACCGTGCCGGTGGTGCGGGTGCCGTGGCTGGAGCCAGGCATCCTCATGAAAACGCTCGACGTCGGCGCCTACGCGGTGATTTGCCCCATGGTCAATACCCGCGAAGACGCCGAGAAACTGGTGGCGTACACCCACTACGCGCCTCAGGGCACCCGCAGCTTCGGTCCGATCCGTGCACTGCTCTACGGCGGCGCCGACTATCCGCTGCACGCCAACAACACCATCGTCACCTTCGCCATGATCGAAACCGCGCAGGCGCTGGAGAATCTGGATGCGATCCTTTCCACGCCCGGCCTCGATGCGGTCTATATCGGCCCCTCCGACCTGTCGCTGGCCCTCAACTGCACGCCAACATTCGACGACGTCGATCCGCCGGTGGCTGCGGCGATCGATCACATCCTGGCCCGCGCCAAAGCGCATGGCGTGGTGGCCGGCATTCACAACGGCACACCGGAAGCCGCGCTCAAGCGCGTGGCCAAGGGTTTCCAGTTCGTCACCATTGCCTCGGATGCGCGGCTGATGGCGGCCGGGGCGCAGTCGGTGATCGGCAAGATGCGCGCGGGCCTCGCCACGTAGGCCGTCGCGACCAGCTGGCGGGCGCGCCGGGCGTGTACCGGCCGCCGGCCGTCCACCGCCGTAGTGGCAGGCAGCGCTCACCGGTGCTATCGTTGCCGGCAAAGGGTTCCGGAACTAGATGCAACTGTTCGCTCACAACAACGAAGTCGAACGACTCGATGCGCGCCTCGATACGCAAATGGCGGCAACCGGCGCGCCGCACACCCTCGACGTGCTGCTGCCGCTGGCGTGGCACCTGCGGCAGCGTGACACCAAGCGTGCAGTTGTGCTGGCCGACAAGGTCGCACAGGTGCTGGCAGCGGCCGTACCGGTGACGGCCGAGAACGCGCGCGCATTGGCCCGCGTACAACTGATTCATGCCGAGGCGGCGTGGCTGGCGGGCGATCTCGATCGCGCCGAAGCGTTGGAGATTGCCGCGCGGACGGCGTTTGGCGCCGTCGACGATGCGGTCGGCGTGGGTGACGCGCACTGGTTGCGGGTCTGCCTGTGCGTGGATCGAGGCAACCCGAAACAACGTGCGGTCGAGGCGGCCCTCACGGTCGCAGCCTATGCCTCTGCCGGCGACCATCAGCGCCGGACGATGGCGGTGGCGCGCGGCATTTATCTCAACGCCTTTACCGATGCCGCTGCCGCACGCCAGGAGTTCATTGCCAGCGGGATCGCCGATCACGCCAGTGGCGATCCGGTGGTGGCGGCATGGGTGGATGCGGCCGCCGCACGGCTCGCCAGCCTGGCCAACGAATTTGGCAAAGCGGCCCGCAAATACGAGCAAGTCCATGATGCGGCGCTGCAAACCGGTCAGGTGCGGCAGGCTATCGTCGGTGCCTCGGGCGTGTGCGCGACCTTTCTGAATTTGAACAATCCCTCATTCGCGCTGGAGTGGTCGGAGCGCGGCCTGGCCATGGCGCGCGCGGCCGGCTGGCCGATCCTGGTCGGCGACCTACTGGCGAACACCGGTGAAGTGTTGCATCAGCTGGGTCATCACGATTCCGCGCAGGCGCATTTGCTGGACGCGCTGGCGGTGCTGGCGCCGGTGGCGGGCTCCGGCAGTCACGCCGGTGCGCTCAAGGGTCTGGGCGAAGTAGCGCTTGCGCTCCGGCAGGACGAGTCCGCCTGCGGCTGGTTCGCGCAGGCCGAGGCCGCCTACCGAAAGCTGGGATGGAAAGACATGCTCGCCGATGTCTTGCGTGGCCGCGCGGAAGCGCTGGCGCGGCTCGATCGCCAGGCAGAGGCGCTGGCGCTGGTGGATGAAAGCCTGGCGCTGTGCCGCGAGGATGGCTATCGCGCCAAGCAGATCGACCTGCTGCGCATCGCCGCGGGTCTGCTCCGCAGCCGGCCGCAACCTGCCGCCGCCGGCCGCGAAACACCGCTGCATTTTTTGAATGAGGCGCTGGCGCTGGCCGACGGCATCGAAGGCTACAACGTACCGCATGCGCTGCTGGAAGAAGCCGCCGCCGAATACGCGGCGCAAGGTGACCTCGATCGCGCCTACCGCCTCGCGCTGCAGGCCGGCGTGTCGCGCCAGCGCGTTGCCAGCAAGGAGGCGGGCAACCGCGCGGTGGCGCTGCAGGTGCGCTATGAAACCGAACGCATCCACGCCGAGACCGAACATCACAAGCAGCTGGCTGCCACCGAGGCGCGCCGCGCCGATGCGCTGCTGTCGGCCAACGCCACACTCGAAGACCTGGGCAAGATCGGCCGTGAAATCACCGCGAGCCTCGATGCCACCTCGGTGTTTCGCGCGCTGGACCGGCACGTACACAGCCTGCTCGATGCCACCCATTTCGCCATTTACCTGGTGGATGCGGATAGCCGCTCGCTGGTGAGCACGCTGATTGTCGAAGCGGGCGAAGTACTGCCGCCACACCGCGTGGCGATGGACAGCCCGACTTCCAACGTCGCGCGCTGCGTGCGCGAAGGCCGGGAAATCGTGCTCATGCACGGTGCCGATGCCGACACCCCGCATGGCAACCTCATCCCCGGCACGCTGCCCAGCCTGAGCCAGATGTTCGCTCCGCTGCGGGTGGGCGACCAGACGCTGGGCGCCATTACCATCCAGTCGCCGCAGGCCGATGCCTACGCGGAGCGCGAGACCGCCATTTTCCGCACGCTTTGCGCGTATGGCGCCATCGCGCTGGCCAACGGCCATGCCTACGCCGTCGCCGAACGGGCGCGCAGCGAAACCGCGCTGGCGCTGGACGAGCTCAAGCTGCTGCAGGCCCAGTTGCTGGAAAAGAACCGCGAGCTGGAATCGCTGTCGACCACCGACCGCCTTACCGGCCTGGCCAATCGCCTGCGGCTCGAGGTGGCGCTGGAGGAGGAACTGGCGCGCTGTGAACGCCATCAGCGCACGCTTTCGCTGATCCTCGTCGATATCGACCTCTTCAAGAGCGTCAACGACACTTACGGGCACGATGTCGGCGATACCGTGCTGGCAGAAGTGGCCGGGGTGCTGCGCGACAACATCCGCAAAACCGACATGGTCGGCCGCTGGGGCGGCGAGGAGTTCCTGATGGTGTGCATCGATACTTCCATCGACGAGGCCGCCATGGTGGCCGAGAAAGTGCGAACGCTCCTGGCTGCGCATCCCATTCCGGTCGCCGGTTCGCGCACCGGCAGCTTCGGCGTGAGCAGTTTCCGCGCCGGCGACGACATCAAGTCGATGCTGCTGCGCGCCGACACCGCCCTGTATCGCGCCAAGCAGGCAGGTCGCAACCGCGTCGAACGGGGTTAGTGGGGTCGCCGGTCAACGATGCAGCAATGCCGGAGGGTGCCGCGGCATGGGCAACGTTTTGGGCCGGTGGGATGTCGCTACAACTTCGCGCGTAAGATGCCTGTCTTTTCCAGCACGGTACCGCGGCATCGCAGCCAATCAACAGCGCCCATGAAAATCCCCAAACGATTGCAACCGCTCGCTGAGGAGGGTCTCATCGACGAGGTGGTGCGCCAGCTGATGAGCGGCAAGGAAGCCGTGGTCTATGTGGTCCGCTGCGGCGGCGAGATCCGCTGCGCCAAGGTTTACAAGGAGGCCAACAAGCGCTCCTTCCGTCAGGCGGTGCAGTACACCGAAGGCCGCAAGGTGAAAAACAGCCGGCGCGCCCGTGCCATGGAAAAGGGTTCGCGATTTGGCCGTGAACAGCAGGAAGAGGCGTGGCTGAGCGCAGAGGTGGATGCGCTGCACCGCCTCGCCGCCGCCGGCGTACGCGTACCACGGCCCTACAACTTCTACGGCGGCGTGCTGCTGATGGAACTGGTGACCGATGAACACGGTCATTCCGCGCCGCGCCTCAATGATGTCGAGCTCACCGCGGAAAAGGCGATCGAGTATCACCAGGTGCTCATCACCCAGGTGGTGCGCATGCTGTGCGCCGGGCTGGTGCACGGCGATCTTTCCGAATACAACGTGCTGGTCGCGGCCGATGGCCCGGTCATCATCGATCTGCCGCAGGCGGTGGATGCCGCCGGTAACAACAGTGCGGCCGCCATGCTGGAGCGCGATGTGGCAAACCTGCGCAACTGGTTTGGACGGTTTGCGCCGGAATTGCTGGCGACCGACTACGGCAGCGAAATCTGGGCGCTCTACAAAAGCGGGCTGCTGCTGCCCGATACCGTGTTGACCGGCAAGTTCGCGCGCGACGAGCGCTCGGCGGACGTCCACGCGGTGATCCGGGAAATCGGCGATGTGATTCGCGAGAAGGCCGAACGTGAGCGCCTGAAGCAGGCGCGGGATTTGTAATCGCTCCTGTCGGCCGGCGCCAGTTACGCTGCAGCAACAATCCCGGCCGCAATCTGGCCGGGATATGCGACCATGCTGGCCGCGCGGTTCGAAATTCCGCGCCCATTCCATTTATCCGTATCGAGGCTTTCGCAATGCTTTTTCTGAAGCAGCATTTTTTCCGGTTGGTGGCATTGGTCATTTTCGCGGCGCTCGCGCCGGGCGCGTCGGCCACCATCGTCCGCCTGCAGACCAACCTGGGCGCCATCGACATCACGCTATACGACACCGCCGCGCCGCGCACTGTCGCCAATTTCCTGGCGTATGTGAACAGCGGCAAATACGTCAACTCGTTCATTCATCGCGCCGAACCGGGATTTGTGGTGCAGGGTGGCGGATTCATCTGGGACGATTCGCAGCGCATCGCCACGGCAATCGTCACCAACCCGCCGGTAGCCAACGAATTCAGTGCCAGCCGATCCAACAAGCGCGGCACCATCGCCATGGCCAAGCAAGGCGGCGACCCGAACAGCGCCACCTCGCAGTGGTTTATCAATCTGGCCGACAACAGCGCCAATCTCGATACGCAAAATGGCGGCTTCACCGTGTTCGGCGAGGTCAGTGCCGGCAGCATGGCAGTGGTCGATGCGATTGCGCGCCTGCCGCTGATCAACGCCGGCAGCCCGTTCGATTCCCTGCCGCTGGCCGCGCCGCTGCTGGAGAACACGTTCCAGAAATCGAATTTCGTCCTCCTCAGCGCGGCCATTGCCACCACCAACAACTACCAGGGCCTGTGGTGGAACGCGAACGAGTCCGGCTGGGGCATGAGCCTGACCCAGCACGGCAACCTGCTGTTTGCGGCCATCTATACCTTTGATGACGCGGGCCTGCCGACCTGGTACGTCATTCCCAACTGCCCGATCACCACCAACAACTGCACGGGCGACATGTTCAAGGTCAGCGGCGCGACGCCGCCGACTGCCACGTGGAACGGCGCGGCAAAAGTGGTGATCAAGGTGGGCACGGGATCGCTGGCGTTTACCAGTGCCAGCGCCGGCACATTTGCGTTCACCATCAATGGCGTTGCCGGCAGTAAGGCGATCACGCCGCAGCCCCTGGCCTCCGGTACCACGCCGCCGGCGATTGATTACACCGACCTGTGGTGGAACAGCAATGAATCCGGCTGGGGACTGTCGATCAGCCAGCAGTTCAATATCGTCTTTGCTGCCTGGTATACCTACGACGCGGATGGCAAGCCGATCTGGTACGTGGCGCCAAACTGTCCGCTGGTCTCGGCCGGCTGCACCAGCCCGTTCTATCGCGTCAGCGGCGCCACGGCCATCACTGCCGCGTGGAATGCCAGCAACAAGATGGTCGACCCGGCAGGAACAATGACGCTGTCATTTACCAGCGCTACCAGCGGCACGATGCGCTACACCATCAACGGCACCGACTACAGCCGCGCCATCACGCGGCAGGTTTACTGAGCGGAATTGCCTAGCGCTGCGATCCGTGAATGGCGGCGAATCATCAACGAGCGTGAACTGCGCCCTGGAGCATCGATGAAGATCACATCCGCCATTTGCGCCATTGCCGCCGTGATTTGCACGGCGGTGTTTTTCACGCCGGCCAGCCACGCCCAAGCCATCGCCTTCACCTTCGATGATGGCCCGCGTCTGCAGCAGACGCCGCTGATGTCGCCTGCCCAGCGCAATCAGGCCTTGTTGGCGGCGCTGGAAAAACATGCCGTCAAGGCGGCCTTGTTTGTGACCGTCGCCAACGGTGCCGACCGGCCCGAGGGGCTGGCGTTGGCAAGGGCCTGGGGTGACGCGGGCCACGCGGTCGGCAACCACACCGTCACGCACCTGGATCTGAACAGCGCCGGCATCAGCCTAGTGCAATATCAAAAGGAGCTGCTCGATTGCGATGCGGTGATACGCGCGTTGCCGGGCTATCGAAAGTGGTTTCGCTTCACCTTCCTGCGCGAAGGCAATACGCCGGAGAAGCGCGACGGCATGCGCGCCTTTCTCGCTGAGCTGGGCTATCGCAACGCCTACGTGAGCCTCGACACCAGCGACTGGCGGCTGGATGCCAAGCTGCGTGAGGTGCTGGAGAAAAATGCCGTGGCCGATGTCACGCCGATCAAGCGCGCCTATCTCGCCCACGTCTGGCAACGCG
This sequence comes from Usitatibacteraceae bacterium, assembly GCA_044229235.1. Classification (GTDB taxonomy): domain Bacteria; phylum Pseudomonadota; class Gammaproteobacteria; order Burkholderiales; family Usitatibacteraceae; genus UKL13-2. The sequence continues at coordinate 136,917 of JBGATH010000002.1, read as the reverse complement.
CCGAGGCGTATCGCGAGCTGTCAAGGAAATTGCAGGGGCGCGACATCCCGCAGGTGATCCTGCTGCACCACAACCTCATCAACGCGCTGTGGCTGGACGACGTCATCGCCATGTTCAAGGCGCGTGGCTGGGCCATCACCACGCCCGAGCTGGCGTTCGCTGATCCCGTTTACCAGTTGCAACCCGAACGTGCCGCCGCCGGACAAAGCCTGCTGTTGTCGATGGCGCGCAGCCTTGGGCTGGGCAAGGTCGAGGGCTGGGAGCGGCTGGTGGACGATGGCGATGCCGAGATCGCCGCGCTCAAGGCACAGGGCTACTGACGGCACGCCTGCCGCGCCCGGCGGCAGGGCGATTTGCAGCGAAGTGCCTCACGCTTGATCCGTATCAAATTCGCTGCGCGGTAACTTGTCATAGTTAATCCGTATCAAGAAACGGCAGCGACCTGCCGGAGCTCACGGGACAACATGAACAAGCTGACATCGACGCGCAAGCTGATTTTCCGCAAGGGAAATCACGCGTTTGGCGCGTGTCGTGCAGCGCCCGCCAGTCCTGCAACGTCATCAGTGCTGCCCGCCGGACAAATTTCAATTACGCGGGGAGTGACATGAACACATGGATCATGAACGGGGGACTGGGACTGTTTTTCCTCCTGAGCGCAACGGGACTGTTCTTTTTCGTGGTGACACGTGGTGCCTTGCTGGTGCGCGGCTTCACCTCGGCGCGACACAGTGAAGGCGCCCACGTCTATCCGATCTACTCGAACATGGGCCTGATCAAGCTAGTTGATTTCCAGCCGATCATCTCCGCCATCCTGCTGTTCCAGTATCACCGGCTGGTGTCGAAGATCGTCAATGGCCTGCGGCACACTGACCTGCGCGGAAAAAAAGTTCTCATCACCTCCTGTGCCTTCGGCAATGTCATCCCGCGCGTGGTCGAAGCCTCGCTCGGCTCCGGAGCCTCCCGCATCCTGGTGGCCGACATCATCCAGAACGAACTGGATCACGCCGAGCGCAAGTTGCGCCACTTCCCGAACCGGCTCGATTTCATCCGGGACAACGCCACCGCCATGACGCAACCGGAAGGCTGCGCGGAAGCCAACGTGATGTTCTTCCTGTTGCACGAATTGCCGCACGACCTGAAGAAAAAAGCGCTGTCCGAAGCCGGCCGCATGCTGGCCCCTGGCGGCACGCTGTACCTGGCGGAGTTTCATCGGCCCGACCCGTGGGTGCTGCGCGCGCTGAGCTGGACCTACTTCAAAGTGTTCGAGCCACTCGGCCTGGCGCTGTGGGATTCGCACGATCCGCTGGATTGCCTCAATGAAATTGGCGGCTGGAGCTGCGAGCGGCAAACGTTTTTCTTCGGTAACTTCCAGGTTATCACCGCGACCAAACAATAGTCGCGCACCCACACGACTAGCGGCGGCGTTCCGCATCCGGGGCGCCGCCTTTCATGTGGGAACGTCCATTTGCCTCCGTTCGCGCTGATCCTTCAGCTACCCCGGGACAGGGTACGCTTCGCGTATTAAAGCGCAATCACTATAGGCATTTGATTCATCGAATGCTGCAAAGCCCTGCGATACCTCGGGGCGAACGGAAATGAGGTCTCGATTGATGCGGCAAATAAACATGTTGCTGCAGAAAAATTCCCTTCCCCGGCGCAGGCCGGGGCCCAATTTCGCTGTTCTGCACTGCGCAACTTGGACCCCGGCCTGCGCCGGGGAGGGAGTGTCTTTGAATCTTTTTCAACATGTCTAATTGCCGGATCAAGAGAAGTGCCCATTTATTGAACACCAGCATTGGCGCGCCTTCTGGCGCAATTGTGGCCCGGGAGCCGCGCCAGGGCTAGAGTTTGATGGTGTTGCCTCATTGATCGTCGGCAGCGACCCGGCGGCAAATGTTGCTAGCATGCCGCCATGAGTACCCCCGGCCTTCCCTTCCTGCGCTGCCCCAAATGCAATCACGCGCCGTTGCCGCTTGATCAGTCGCTGCCTGCGGCTTGTCCCTCGTGCGGGCTGGTGCTGGCCAAGTACGGGGCGCCGCCGCCACCTGCCGCGCGCGACGTCGACGTGCAAGATGAATCGCGGTTCGCTGCGCTTTGTGAGCGCCTGAAATCGGCCATTGTTCACGTGCCCGCGCGCATCGAGCCGGGCACTTTCTGGGCGCGCGTGGTGCTGCTTGCCGTTTTTGCTGCCTGGGGTGTGCGCCTGATCTTCATGGATTTCCGCACGGGTGAACTGGGCAATTCCTTCCTGCACGGTCCCTTGCTGGTATTTCACGAGGCGGGCCACGTGATTTTCATGATCTTCGGCGAATTCATCACCATCGCCGGCGGCACGCTCGGCCAGCTCATCATGCCGGCAGTGCTGTGTGGTGCCCTGCTGCTGAAAAATCGCGATGCCTTCGGCGCGGCCATCGGCCTGTGGCTGTTCGGCGTGTCGCTGCTCGATATCGCCCCCTACGCCTACGACGCGCTGCACCCGCAACTCACCTTGCTGGGCGGCCACACCGGCGAGGAGGGCGGGCACGACTGGATGTTCCTGCTCGACAAGCTGCACCTGCGGCAACGCGCGCAGGGCATCGGCTGGCTGATCCACAAACTCGGGGCGCTGGTGGTGCTGCTGTCGATCTACTGGGCCGGCTGGCTGCTGTGGCAGCAGAAGCAGCGGTTGGCCGAAGGGCCGGTTCTCGACGAGTCTTGAATGCGCGTCAGGCGCTGGCGACACGCGATAACCCTTCCCGCGTTTCATCCCGGAAATTCTGCAGGCGGTCGCATGGCCATGCGCGATGCCGGATGGGAAAAGTAGAATCGCCGTACTTTCAGCTGAAGAGGATTGACCATGCCTAACGCGCTACCCCATCGCCGTGCCGCATCACCCCAGCTTCGCCATGCGGCGGCGCCGTTCCTGACGCTTGCAATCGCGGTGGCGCTGGCGTGGCCGGCTGCGGCTGTCGCCGAGGCGCCGGCTGCGGTCACGACGTCTGCCGCCGCGTCGCCGGCCGCCGCCATCGATGCCGCGCTCACCGCCGAGTTCAAGTCCGGCGAACCGGGCGCCGCGGTAATCGTCATGAAAGACGGCAAGCCGCTGTTCCGCAAAGCCTATGGCATGGCCAACATCGAAAAGGGCGTGGCGCTGGAGCCGCAGATGGTGTTTCGTATCGGCTCGCTCACCAAGCAGTTCACTGCGGTGGCGATCCTGATGCTGGCCGAACAGGGCAAGCTTAGCGTGAGCGATGACATCAGCAAGAGGCTGCCGGACTTCCCGACGCAGGGCAAGAAAATCACCATCGAGCATCTTCTGACCCATACCTCGGGCATTGCCAATTACACCGATCCACCGGAATACATGGGCAACATGCACAAGGACCGGACGGTCAGCGAGATGATCGATACCTTCCGCAATGCGCCGCTGCAATTCGAGCCGGGTGAACGCTTCGCCTACAGCAACTCGGGTTACTTCCTGCTTGGCGCCATCATCGAGAAAGTGTCCGGCATGTCCTACGCGGATTTTGTGGCACGAAACATCTTCGAACCACTGGGCATGAAAGACACCGCCTATGAAGGCTACGAACGCAGTACCGCGCGGCGGGTGGAAGGTTACGGCCGCGCACCGACGGGGGGATACGTTGTGGCGCGCCCGGTGAGCATGACGCAGCCTTTTGCCGCCGGCTCGTTCATGTCGACGGTTGATGATCTCGCGCGCTGGGACGCCGCCATCACGGCCGGCAAACTGCTCAAGGCCGAATCCTGGAAGAAAGCATTCACGCCTTACACCCTGAACAACGGGCAGAAGTCCATTTATGCCTATGGCTGGATGGTGCGCAAATTCCGCGGCAGCGACGTCATTGAACACACCGGCGGCATCAACGGCTTTGTCACCTACGCCATGCGCCTGCCGGCTGATCGCGTCTATGTGGCAGTGCTCATGAACGCGCTGGGTCGCGAAGCCTCTCCCACCTATCTCGCGCAAAAAGCGGCAGCCATCGCCGTCGGCAAACCCTTCCCGGAACTGAAGGCCATCAAGCTCGACAACAAGACGCTGGACCAGTACGAAGGCACCTACAAGGTTGATGACAAAACCAATCGCATCGTCATGCGTGTCAACGACCAACTGATGGTGCAGCGCGGCCAGACGCGCGCCGCGCTGCAGCCCTACGCCGAGAACGAGTTCTTCATCGCCAATTCCTTCACCCGCTTCAAGTTTGTGAAGGATGCGTCGGGCAAGGTGGTGCAGCTGGTGGCCAGCCCGAATGGTGATGGCGAGGAAATCAATCCGCGCACCGGCGACAAGCCTGCGGAACGCAAGTCTGTCGCGGTATCGGCGCAAGCGTTCGACACGCTGGTGGGCGAATACCAGCTGGCACCGGGGTTCATCATGACCGTGAGCCGCGACGGCACGCGTTTCTTCACCCAGGCCACCGGCCAGCAGCCCATCGAGATCTTCGCCGAATCCGAGACCCGTTTCTTCCCGCGGGTGATCGAAGCGACGCTGCAGTTCGTCAAGGATGCCGACGGCAAGGTGACCGAGTTCGTGCTCACGCAGAATGGCCGCGATATGCGGGCGAAGAAAATCAAGTAGGGCGCGCGCCAGAGTGTCGTTGCAGCTTGGGCGACTGAAAATCCTTCCCATCCTCCCTTTAGAAAAGGGAGGAGTGCCTGGTGAAGCGCCCGCGACCAACAGGGGTGCGCCCGTATCTTGGAAAAGTGTGGATTCCCCATTGATCCACTCGCGGCCAAAGGCGGCGCGCCCCTCCCTTTTCTAAAGGGAGGATGGGAGGGATTTTCGGTCGTGCCGACTCGCGGGGACAAGTATCGGGTGATTGAACAAAGCACCGAGAGTGGCACCGATGCAAGGTCTGGCGTGGGATTTACTTCAGGCACTTCCCCCTTTTCGCGACACCATGAAGCAATGCCAGTCGAGCACATCACCACGCAACAGCCACAGGCCCGCGAGTAGAATGCCGGAGTCCCCCGCGCCATCGCCCACGAAGCAGCGGCGCGCCTCCGAACCTCATCCAGAGACCCTGCCATGGCCAGCCTTCCCGCAAGTTCTGCCGAACCGTTCATACCCAGTGAAGCCAGCGTTGCCGAATTCACGCTGCGTGCCGTCGTCATGGGCGCGCTGCTGGGCCTCATCTTCGGTGCGTCATCGCTTTACCTGGTGCTGAAAGTCGGCCTGACCGTCAGCGCCTCCATCCCGGTGGCAGTGATCGCCATTACGCTGTTCCGCCTGGCCTCCAAGGCGGGTGCGCGCGACTCGACGATTCTTGAAAACAACATCGTGCAGACCGCCGGTTCCGCCGGTGAGTCGATCGCTTTTGGCCTGGGCGTGACCATGCCGGCCATCCTCATCCTCGGCTTCGATCTGGAAATTGCCCGTGTGATGCTGGTGGCGGTGCTGGGCGGTCTGCTCGGCATCCTGATGATGATTCCGTTGCGCCGCACGCTCATCGTCGCGCAGCACGGCAAGCTCAAGTATCCCGAGGGCACCGCCTGTGCCGAAGTGCTGAAGGCCGGTGAAGCCTCCAAGTCGGACGGCGGCGTGGCATCGAAGGACGGCCGCGCCGGCGTGATCTTCATGGGTTTTGCCGTGGGCCTGGCCTACAAGGCAATCAACGTTGCCTTCAAGGGCTGGAAGGATGTGCCGGAGAAAGTTTTCGGCGCGCCGCTTAAGGGCGGCTCGGTCGGCGTCGAGGTATCGCCGGAATTGCTCGGCGTCGGTTACATCATCGGCCCGCGCATCGCCTCGATCATGTGCGCCGGTGGCGTCATGGCTTACCTGCTGCTTATTCCGCTCATCAAGTTTTTCGGCGACGCGCTGACCACGCCGCTGGCGCCCGGCGCCAAGCTCATTCACGACATGAGCCCCAACCAGATCCGCGGCGCCTACGTGCTCTACATCGGCGCGGGTGCGGTGGCGGCGGGCGGCATCGTCAGCCTCATGAAGGCCATCCCCACCATCTGGAACAGCCTGCGCTCCAGTTTTGCCAACTTCAGTGGCGCAGGTGATGCCGCCGATGCATCCGGCAAGGTGCGCCGCGTTGACCAGGACATCCCCATGAAGTGGGTGCTGGTCGGTTGCCTCGCCATCGTCATCGTCATCATGCTCGCTTCGCCGCTGCACATGAACCTGCTGGGCGCGCTCTTGATCCTCGTGTTCGGCTTCCTGTTTGCCACGGTCTCTTCGCAACTCACCGGCGAAATCGGCTCGTCCAGCAATCCGATCTCCGGCATGACGGTGGCCACGCTGCTGTTTACCTGCCTCATCTTTCTGCTTGTCGGCTGGACCGGCGGGCCGTATTACGTGACGGCGCTGTCGGTGGGCGCCATCGTTTGCATCGCCTCCAGCAATGCCGGCACCACTTCGCAGGACCTGAAGACCGGTTACCTGGTCGGCGCCACGCCGCGGCTGCAGCAATACGCCATCCTCATCGGCGCGCTGGCCTCGGCCGTGATGCTGGGGCCGATCTTGTTGAAGCTCAATGACGCCGCCACGGTGTATGTGCCGGTGGCGCAGGTGGCACCCGGCCTGCATACCGATGCCGGCAAGCTCACCGAAACCGCGGCGCTGCAAGGCCCGCAAGCCGCGCAGGATGCGAAGAGCTATCGCGTCTGGCACAAGACCGACATCAAGGACGGCCCGGCCGGCAAGTATCTGGTGGACGATACGGGTGCCGCGGTCTACCTGGTCGATCCGGGCATCAACGGCGCGCACAACAAGCGGCCCGACGGCACCGAAGTGCGCAAATACGATGCGCCGAAAGCCGTGCTGATGTCATACATCATCAAGGGCATCCTCGACCAGCAGCTGCCCTGGGCGCTGGTGATGTTCGGCGTGATGATTGCGCTGATCCTCGAAATGTCCGGCATCGCCTCACTGCCGTTTGCGGTGGGTGTCTATCTGCCGCTGTCTTCTTCGGCGCCGATCTTTGTCGGCGGCATGGTGCGCTGGCTGGTGGATCGCAAGCGCAAGCAATTGCCTGAATACGCCAAGGCCACTGACGAGGAATGCATTGCCGCGGGCGATCGCGGTCCGGGTGTGCTGCTTTCGTCGGGCTTCATCGCCGGCGGTGCGCTGGCCGGCATCCTCATCGCCTTCACGGCCGGCGTGCTGACCGATTTCGACAAGGCCGTCGGCGACTGGTCCACTGCCAACAATCCGTTCTTCGATGGCCCGAACGCGGACCTGCTGTCGATGCTGCCCTACGCGCTGCTGGTGGGGTTGTTGTTCTGGGTGGGGCGGGAGAAGGTGGCGCCGGCGAAGTAGGCCAAGCGCCCGGCTGCCTGCGGAATCGAAACTCCAGCACCAGCGGGCCTCGCCGAGCAAAAAACCCCGGAAAGCCGCACCAATGCTGGCGTTTCACACCTTGATGCGGGCTGCGCGCGAATTCCTGGATGTCGGCGTCGCGCGCGCGGCAATCGTCTGCGGCGGATAAATGCACAGGAACACCTCCACCGCGCGCCGCACATGCGCTTCGCGTCGCGCGCGGGTGAGGCGGGCCTCGTCGCCACAGGCGGCGATCAGCCGTTGCTGGCCCTGCAGGAGGCTGACGAATTCTTCCGCCGCCTGCGCGGCGTCGGCGATCTGCAGTTTGTCGATGGCGAGGCCGGCGAAATAATCGGCAAGCCGCTGCAGGAATACATCGAGCCCGCTGACCAGCACGGCGTGGCGGACGATGGGAAATTTGGGCCCTTCGTGCACCGCGAGGCGGAACATGGCCAGCGATCCGGCCGACAGCATCTGCGTGTGAATCATGGTCGCGAGCCGCAGCAATTCCTCGCGCACGTTGGGCGTACGCGCGCGATGCTTTTCGATGACCAGGATGATGTCGGTAAACAGCGCAGCGGCGCGGCGGCGCATCACCGCCTCGAACAGTTCCTCCTTGCTGCCGTACTGCGCATACAGCGTGGACAGCGAACCGCCGGCAAGCCGCACCACCTGGTTGACGCTGGTGCCGGCAAAGCCGTGTTCGAGGAACAGCTGCTCGGCCACTTCGACGAATTTCTGGCAGCGGTGCTCGAGCTGGGTGTCGCGCCGGTTGGCGCCGCGCGCCTGGCGAGCTGCGAGGGTCGCCTTCAATGGCTTCGAGGGTAAACGCGCCGCCATGTCAGTTGCGTCCTGTTGACGCGGCGTTCCAGCCGCCGCCCAACGATTTCATGAAGTCCACCGAATAGCCGAGCTGCGCCTGGCGATTGCGCACATAGGCCAGCTCGGCATCGTTGGCCGTGCGCTGGGCATCGAGCACCTCCAGATAACCGGAGTAACCGGCTTCATAGCGCGCCTGCGCCAGTTCCTGCGAGTTGCGCGCGGCATCGAGCCGGGCTTTCAGGTCGGCTTCGGCCAGCGCCGATTGGCGCAGGTTGCCGATGGCGTCGGCCACGTCGCGGAACGCGGCGGCGATGACTTTCTGGTAGCCGAACAGCGCCTGCTGCTGGCGCGCCACGTTCTGGTCGACACGCGCGAGGTTACGGCCGGCATCGAAGATCGGCAGCGTCAGGCCAAAGCCACCCGACCAGATGCGCGCGCCGCGATCGAGCAGCGTTTCCAGCGCATCGCTCTGGCCGCCATAGCTGCCGGTGAGCGAGATGCTGGGAAACAGCGCCGCCTTGGCAACACCGATCTGCGCATTCGCGGCGACCAGACTCTGCTCGGCCGCGCGCACGTCCGGGCGGCGATCCAGCAACGCCGAGGGCAGACCTGGCGGCGGCAGTGGCGGCATCGGCAACTGGCGAATGTCACCCTCGGCGATGCGCAGGTCGCCGTTGCCGGTGAGGGCGCGCAGCAGGTTTTCCGCCGCCATCCGCTGGCGCTGCAGTTCGGATAGCTGCGCGGCCGCGTCGGCGCGGGCGCCAATGGCCTGGTTGAAATCCAGGTCGGAGGCGAGCCCGGCCAGGCGGCGGCTTTTCACCACGTCCAATGCTTCTTCGCGCGACCGCAGGCTGTTGCGCACCACGGCAATCTGCGCGTCCAGCGAGCGCAGCGACAGGTAGCCCTGCGCAGTGGTGCCGGCCAGTGTCAGGCGCACCACGTCACGACCGTAGGTGGTCGAGAGGGCTTGCGCGCGCGCTGCTTCCGAGCCGCGCCGCAGCTTGCCCCAGAAATCGAGTTCGAAGGCGGTGGAAACGCCGATGCGGCGCTCGTCGCGCACCAGCGGCGCCAGATTGGGCGTGGCCGTTTCGGTGCTCACGCGCGAGCGGGTGGCGCCGCCGGCGAGGTCGAACTCCGGGAACAGGCCGGCATTGACCTGCCGCAGTACCGCCTCGGCTTCCTCGACCTGCGCTGCGGCGATGCGCGCGTCGGCAGTGTTTTTCAATACGTCGCTGACGAGCCTGGTCAGCGTGGCATCGTTGTACAGGGTCCACCAGTCGGCGGGCAGTTCCTGACCGGCCAGAGCCGGCTCTTCGCGATAGGTGGCCGGCATGACCAGCGCAGGGCGCTGGTAGTCCGGCCCCAGCGCGCAACCGCCCAGCAGCGCCAGCATCAGCAGAGGTGTGGCGCGCGTTGCAATGCGTTCGACGGATTTCATCGCTCCTGCCCTCCTGCCGGCGCCGCGGCCGCAGCCTGTTCCATCGGCGAGCCCGGCTTGTGTCGCGAGCGGCTGGTCACCACAAAGAACAGCGGGATGAAGATGGTGGCGACGAAGGTGGCCAAAATCATGCCGCCGAACACCCCGCTGCCCATCGAGCGGCGGGCGCTGGCGCCGGCTCCGCTGGAAAAAACCAGCGGCACCACGCCCAGCACGAACGCGAGCGAGGTCATGATGATGGGCCGGAAGCGCAGGCGCGCGGCCTGCAGCGCCGCGTCCACGGCACTCATGCCATCCAGATAGCCCTGCTGCGCAAACTCGACGATGAGAATGGCGTTCTTGGCCGCGAGGCCGATCAGCACCACCAGCCCGATCTGGAAGTAGATGTCGTTCTCCATGCCCCGCACCGTGACGAAGCCGAGCGCTCCCAGCACGGCGAACGGCACCGACAGCAGCACCGAGGTCGGCAGCAGCCAGCGCTCATAAAGAGCGGCTAGAATCAGGAACACCACGACGATGGCGAAACCAAAGGCGAAGTAGGACGCGTTGCTGGCGCGCTTTTCCTGGAAAGCCTGGCCGGTCCAGGCAATGGTGTAACCCTCGGGGAGGTAGGCGGCGGCCACCTGCTCGACGGCACGGATGGCATCACCCGAACTCACACCCGGCTTGCCGCCGCCGAGCACCTTCGCCGCCAGAAAACCGTTGTAGCGCTCAAGCTGCTCCGGGCCGATGCGGTCACGTACGCTCAGCACGGCCTTGAGTGGAATCATCTCGCCGCTGGAACCGGAGCGCACGAACACGTTGCCGAGGTCTTCCGGCCTGGCGCGGTACTTGCCATCTGCCTGCACATTGACGCGATAGGTGCGGCCGAACTTGTTGAAGTCATTCACGTACAGCGTGCCCATGGTGGCCTGCAGCGCGTCGAACACTTCCGAAACCGGCACGCCCAACGAAATGGCTTTCTCGCGATCGACTTCCACTTTCAGCTGCGGTGTGTTGGGCCGGTAGAACGAATTGATGTTGGTCAGTGCCGGATGCTTTGCCAGCTCGGCCATCAGACCCTGCGTGACCTCGGACAGGCGGCGCGGATCCGCGTCGACGCGGCTTTGCACATACACCTCGAACCCGCCCGCCTGGCCGATGCCGCGGATGGTGGGCGGATTGAACGCCAGCGCCACACCGTCGCGCAGCGTGGCGCCTTTTTTCATCACCTCCGCCAGCACCTGCTGCGCGGTCTGGTCGCGCTGTTCCCAGCGCTTCAGTGGAATGAACACCGTGGCCGCATTGGTCTTGTTGCCGCCGCCGATCAGGTCGAAGCCGTTGGTCACCAGCACGTTCTCGATCGCCGGGATCTCGGCGAGCATTTTCTGCAGTTGCGCCGTGGCTTTCATGGTGCGTTCCAGCGTGGCGCCGTCAGGCAGCTGCATCGAACCGAACAGGTAACCCTGGTCCTCGGGCGGCACGAAACTGCCAGGCAGGCGCATGAACAGCAACACCGCCAGCGCGATCACGCCGAGGAAAGCCGCCAACGCAAGCAGGCGGCGGCGCAGCGTGAAGGCAACCGAGCTGAGGAAGCGCTCGGTCAGCCAGGCGAAGCCGCGGTTGAAGGGGCGGAAAAGTTTGGAATCATGGTCGCCGCTTTTGAGCAGGATCGCGCACAGCGCGGGGGTGAGGGTCAGCGCCATGAAACCGGAGATTACCACCGAAATCGCCACCGTGAGCGCGAACTGCCGGTACATGGAACCGGCGATGCCGCCGAGGAAGGCCACCGGCACGAACACCGCGCACAGCACCAGCACGATGGCCACCACCGCGCCCGAGACTTCGCGCATCGCTTCCACGGCGGCTTCAAACGCGGCCATCTTGCGGTCGCGCATCAGGCGCTCGACGTTTTCCAGCACCACGATGGCGTCGTCCACCACGATGCCGATGGCCAGCACCATGGCGAACATGGTCAGCGTGTTGATGGAAAAGCCGACGATCCACAATCCGGCAAAGGTGCCGATGAGGGATATGGGCACGATGATGATCGGGATGAGCGTGGCGCGAACCGTCTGCAGGAACATGAACACGACCAGGATCACCAGTAACGCCGCTTCAAGAATGGTGACGATGACTTCATGAATGGACGACTCGACGAAGCGCGTGGTGTCGAAGGGAATGGCGTAATCCACGCCCTGCGGAAAGCCGGCCTTCAATTCCGCCATGCGCTTGCGCACCAGCTTGGCCACTTCCAGCGCATTGGCGCCGGACTGCAGGAATACCGCGGTGCCGATGCCGGGCTTGCCGTTGAGGGTGTTGGAAGTGTCGTAGTTGAGGGCGCCGAGCTCGATGCGCGCCACATCCTTGAGGCGCAGCACGCCACCCGGTCCGCCGGCGCGCACCACGATTTCGCCGAATTCCTCGGCTTCCAGCAGTCGCCCGGTGGCGGTGACGGTATAAACAATGGCCTGCCCCGGCGGAGCTGGTTCGGCGCCGATCTTGCCGGCGGCGTACTGGTTGTTCTGCGCGCGGATGGCGGTCGCGATTTCGGCGGTGGTCACGCCCAGCTGCGCCATCTTGTCGGGCTTGAGCCAGACGCGCATCGAATAGTCGCGCGCGCCGAACAGGCTCACGTCGCCCACGCCGGGAATGCGCTTGAGCTCGTCGACGACGTTGATCGAGGCGTAGTTCGAAAGGTATAGCGTATCGAAGCGATTGTCCGGCGACACCAGCGACACCACCACCAGGATGTCGTTGGAGCGCTTCTGCACGGTCACGCCGCTGCGGCGCACTTCATCGGGCAGCCGTGGCAGTGCCAGCTGCACTTTGTTGTTGAGGTTGAACACCGCCTGGTCGACATTGGTGCCGACCTCGAACGTGGCGGTGATGGACACCGTGCCGTTGGAAGAGGAACTGGAACTGAAGAACGCCAGCTTCTCGACGCCCGACAACTGCTCTTCGATCGGCGCGGCCACCGTCTTGGCCAGTGTCTCGGCGCTGGCGCCGGGAAAGGACGTGGACACCGTGACGGTCGGTGGGGCGATCTCCGGATACACGGCGATCGGCAGCAGCGCGGCCGAGATCAGGCCGGCGATGACGATGATGATGGCGATGACGCCCGCAAATACCGGACGCTCGATGAAGAAGCGTGAGTTCATTTGCCGCTCAGTTCTTCTTGGCGTTGGCCGGGGCGGCGGGTGCGGCAGCGGGTGTGGCAGGTGGTGTCGCGTCCAGTGCCAGCGCTGTGCCGGGGCGCATCTTGATCAGGTTGTCGATGACCACCCGATCACCGGCATTGAGTCCGCTATTGATAATCCAGTCGCGGCCGATCCATCTGCCGGTTTCCACCTTGCGGCGCTGCGCGCTGCCATCCTGCCCGACCACCCAAACGAAGCGCCCCTGGTCGTTCTGCCCCACGGCGCTTTGCGGAACGGTGATGGCGTCACGCAGGCCGATGATGACTTGTGTGCGCACAAACTGGCCCGGCAACAATACCAACTCCGGATTGGCAAACTCGGCGCGCAACTGCACCGTGCCCAGCTTGCTGTCCACCGTGGACCCGGCGAAATTGAGGCGGCCGCGCGCCGGGTACTCCTTGTCGTCGGCCATGATGATGCGCACCTCGGCGCGCTTGCCGGCCTTGGCGTTGCCATTGCCGCTGCCGCCCGACCCACCGGCGCCACCCGCACGCAGGGCGGCGTGTTCGCTTTCTGAAAGCGAAAAGCGCACCCAGATCGGGTCGGTCTGCGTGAGCGTGGTGAGCAGGCTGTTCTCTGCGCCGGCGTTGACCAGGCTGCCCTCGGAACGCTGCGAGCGCCCGGTCACGCCGGCAATCGGTGCCGCCACATCGGTATAGGACAGGTTCAGTTCGGCATCGCGCACCCGCGCCTCGGAGGCCTGCACCGCCGCCTCGGCCTGCTTCAGGCCGGTGGCAGAATCGTCGGCCTCGCGCTGGCTGATGGCCTTTTTTGCCACCAGCGGTTGCAGGCGCGCATGCTCGCGCTGTGCCTGTTCGAGCTTGGCGCGATCCTGGCTCAGCGTGGCGCGGGCCTGCGCCAGCGCGGATTCGAATGGCGCACGCTCGATGCGATACAACGGTACACCGGCACGCACCGGCTCGCCTTCGGCATATAACTGTTTTTGCACGAAGCCGGTCACGCGCGCGCGCACCTCGACTTCCTTGGAGCCCTCGGTCCGTCCGACCGCTTCCACGATGAGCGGCACGGGCTTGGGGGCGACCGTCAGCACGGTGACCGCGACCGGCGGGGGCGGCGCCTTGGCGGCGTCATCGGCTTTGCCGCAGGCCGCCAGCACCATTGACAGCGCGCCCAGCGCAGTAAGACGAAAAACTGTCGCCACCTGCGCGCGTGGTTGTGCAGATGATGAGAAAGGCGTGATCGGCAGTGGCGGACTGAGCGCAGATTGGGCTGGTGACATGGGGCGACTTTTCTGTATTGAAGACCGCGGCGCGGATCGCCGGCGGGGAGTTAAGGCGAGGGAAGGGCAGGAATGCAGCAGACCGGCGCTGGAGCCCGTTGCAAATTGCGGGGGCAGGCGCTGCTGCCTGATGCGGCAACTGGTGTAGCGATTGGTGTAGCGATGACTACGGCAAAGTGTAGCACCCGCTACACCAAATGAAAAGCCGCCCGGCGGCGCGGCGCGTGCCGGTTTGTAACCACCTCCGCCAGCCACGCGCTGCCAGGCGTGATTTTTCGTAGGCTGCAAAATCTCCGAAACACGCAGCGGCTGCACTGGCGCGGCTCGCAGGCCGAAAACGCCCGGGCGTCGCGCCCAAGCGGGAGCGCCGTGTGTCGATGCGAGCTAGGAAACTCGCGCCTGCAGCGGCGCGGACTTGCCCTTCAGCGCCAATTCACGATGCGGCAGGTCGGGCGCGAGCGCGAGGGATCGCGCGCAGATTTCGCTAATGAGGATTTCGCCGGCTCCCGCAACATCGCATAGCCTTTTGGCAACGTTGACGGTATCGCCGATCACGTCGAACAGGCGCACGCTTTCGCTTCCCAGCAGGCCCTGCACGGTTGGGCCGCAATGCAGGCCAATGCCCGCGCCGAGCGAATGCGTTTGCAAAAAAGGTGCGAGGCGGGCGCGCAGCGCTTGCGCCAGTGCATGGCCGGCCATGGCGTCGCCCAGCACGACCATCGCCTCGTCGGCCGTGAACTTTATCTTCACGACGCCGCGCGCGCTTTCCGCCGCCTGCTCGACAATCGCGTAAAAATCGTTGAGCATATCCACCACTTCGCGTGGCGTGTGCCGTTCCGACCAAGCCGTGAATCCACGCAGGTCGACGAACAGTACGGTAGCTTCCACCGCCCGCAGTTTGAGCGCGTGATCATCGCTGACGGCGCGCGAGGTCAGGTCGCGCCCGAGCGACCATTCGGAAAACTGCCGCAACCTGCCGGCAGTATCGTGCAACAGCCGCCGCGCGTGCTGTTCAAAGTAGGCGAACAGGCCGATGAGCAATCCCAGCGCAAGCAGCGCCAGCGTGATGTACCGATGCGACTGGTCCGCGAAGAACGGCTTGATGGCGCCGCCCGGCAAGGGCTGGGTCTCGAGCGCGGCATACATCAACAGGAGCACGAGGCCGCGGCTCAGTCCCTCGGCCAGGATCAGCAGCAGGCGAATGGTTTCGTCGCGGCTGCGGGCCAGTAGCCACTGCATTAAACCCATCGCCAAGCCGAAGACGACGTAGATCAGGTGATTGGGCTGGGCGAAAAAATCGGTGCCCTCGATCAGCGTTTCGAGCACCACATAAACCGCTGGACCCAGCAGGTTGGAGGTCATCGGGCGCGAGCGGCCGGCGCGCTGCCAGCCGCTGACCACCCACGCCTGCACCAGCGCTGCGCCCACCAGCACATACGCGTCCGGCGCGGTCAGCAGCTCCCAGCCTTCGACGACGATTTCATAAAAGAGGTTGGCGAGCGGAAAGTGCGCGGCATTGCCCAATAACTCGCGCCAGAACAGCGCGCGCCGGCTGCCGCCGAGCCTGTCGTCGAGGGATGCGCTTTCGCCTGCCGGCGCGGAAGCATGGCTCATGCGGACTGCGCCTCACTGTGCGAACCTGCCGGCGCGCGGCGCGGCAGCGTGAGGCGCACGCGCAGCCCCGCCAGCGCGGGGGAGCGGTCGACGTCGAGCCGGGCAGCGTGCGCCTCGGCGATGCGGCGCACGATCGACCAACCCAGTCCGCTGCCGTCCTCGTCGCCGCCCAGCACGCGAAAGAATCGTTCACCCAGCCGCTGCTGGTCGGCCGGTGCCATGCCGGGCCCGCTGTCCTCCACGCACAGCCGCGATGCGTTGTCCGCTTCGCTGAGCGTCACCACGATGCGCGCGCCGGGCGGACTGTAGCGCCGGGCATTGTCGACCAGGTTGCGAATCAGCACGGACAGCAGCGTGGCGTCGCCGGTGGCCGCGATGGCCCTGCTTCCCACCTCCACAGCCAGTTCCAGCTTCTGTTGCCGGGCGACCGCCGCAGGGGCGATTTCGGCGATCACCTGCCTGGCCAGGGCAACCAGGTCGACCTCCGACATGGCCGGAACCGTGCCGGCTTCAAGTCTCGACAGCGTCAGCAACTGCTCGACCAGCCGCGTGGCGCGATCGCAGCCTTCCAGCGTGGACTGCAGCGCGTGCCGGCGCTGGGCAGCATCACTTTCAGCCATGGCCACCTGTGCCTGCGCGCGGATGGCTGCGATCGGCGTGCGCAACTCGTGGGCGGCATCTGCCGTGAAGCGTCTTTCGGATTCGATCAGCGTCTGGATGCGCGCGAGCAGGCCGTTGAGCGAATCGAGCATGGGCTGCATTTCGGATGGCGCGCGGTCCAGCGAAACCGCATGCAGGGATTGCGGGCTGCGTTCCGCAAGCGTGCGCCCGAGCTTTCGCAACGGCGCCATGCCGCGGTGCACCGCCCACCAGATGGCCAGCGCCAGCAGCGGCAGCGCGGCCAGCGCCGGCCAGACCGTGCTGCGCAGGATGGCCCAGAGGATGGACGCGCGAGAATCAATCTGTTCGCCGACGTACACCTGCACATCGCGCTTGGCGCCATGCGCGGCGAACACCCGCCACGCGGTGCCGGCGATATGCACCGTGCGAAAGCCGCTGCGGAATTTCTCGGCCGGCGGAATCATCGGCTCGGCCGCGGCATTGGCCGAACGCATCACCAGCCGCCCTTCGTGAAATACCTGGAACGCGACCTTAGGCGCATAGCGGTGCAATGCCGGCGCATCGAGGGAACGGTCGTCGTCCTCGATCTCGCGCGCCTGCTGCACCACCAGCAGGGCGGCGGCTTGCGCCAGGTGGCTGTCGAGCAGTTCGTCCAGCTCGTGGCGCGCATCGAACCAGGTCAGCACCGCGGTCGCCACCCACACCAGCAATACCAGCGCCGCGACCATGGCCACCAGGCGCGCCTGCAATGACGCCAGCGGTTTCATGCTTTCCCGTCTGCGGCGGGCGCGCGCCGCACCAGCATGTAACCCACGCCGCGAATGGTCTGGATCAGCGCGCTGCCCAGCTTCTTGCGCAGATTGTGGATGTGCACTTCGACGGCGTTGCTGTCGACTTCCTGGCCCCAGCTGTAGAGGTGCTGCTCGAGCTGCTCGCGCGACAGCACCTGGTCGGCATGCAGCATGAAGGTCTGCAGCAGGTCGAATTCGCGCGTGGACAGGGTGACCGGTTGGCCGCCACGCTGCACGGTGCGCGCGGCCGCGTCCAGCTCGACGTCCTGCGCGGACAGGCGCTCGGCCGTTTGCCCATGGGCGCGACGCACCAGCGCGCGCAGACGCGCAGCTAGTTCATGCAGGTCCACCGGCTTGATCACATAATCGTCCGCCCCCAGATCGAGCCCGCGCACCCGGTCGGGCAGCGCATCGCGCGCGGTCAGCACCAGCACCGGGATGGCAATGCCGCTGCGACGCAGGGTCGTCAGCACGTCCAGGCCATCCTTCCGCGGCAGGCCCAGATCCAGCACGGCGGCCGCGTAGGGTTCGGCACGCAATTCGCGCTCGGCGGCCTCGCCGTCGCGCACCCAGTCCACCTGGAAACCAAGCTGCCGCAGGCCGGCCCGCAGGCCGTCCCCCAGCAAAGAATCGTCTTCAGCGAGCAGGATGCGCATGACCCAAATTTTCCCACGCGTGCAAGTGTTCAGTCGTGATGTTGCTCATGCTTCTGCGATTTACTGCTGGACGCCTGCAGGTTACCGGCGTCTGCGGCAGCGGGCACCGACTGCCACTGCAGCCACCAGAAGCCCAGCACGGCGGCGACCATCAGCAGGCCCACGCTCCACGCGCTGCGGCGCGCGGCCTGATCGCGCGTACCGGGCTTTTTGCCGGTAATCATGGAGCCGACCAGGTTTTCCCGATGCAGCCAGCTGCTGATGGCCACGCCGGCGATGTGCACGCCGACGAGTGCGAGCATCAGGTTGGCAACCACTTCGTGCGTTTCCTCCAGCCACTTGCCGCCGATCTCGTTATAGGTTGCCCATCCGGACGCGGTAAGCGCGACGGCGGCGAGTAGCAGCAGCACGATGGCGACCGCGCCGGCGGGATTGTGGCCGAGGTGGTGCTGGGGTTGCCGGTTGAGCAGGCTGCGCAGGTAGGCGGCGACCGCGCGCGGGCCACGTACAAAGCTGGCGAAGCGCGCGTAACGCGTGCCCACCAGACCCCACACCAGGCGGAATGCCACCAGGCCCGCCAGCGTGTAGCCGAGCGTCACGTGAAGCAGACGCCAGCGTTCGCTTTCAGCGGTAATGTAGGCACCGGCAAAACTGAGCACCATCAGCCAGTGAAACACGCGAACCGGCACATCCCAGACGAGGATCTTCATGCTGGCGGCGTTCGCGGAACCGTTGGACGCGTCCGGCCTATCGGGGGATGCGGATATCGTGTTCATTGAAATCTCCTTGTTCGGACTTGGGATGACAGGCGCTGCAGTTGGCGGCTCGCTTCACGGCGGGCAGCTTCCACGTCGCGGGCGACACTTCGTGGTGTTTGCGGATGAACCACGCCGAGCGGGTAATGCGGTCTTCGGGCGGCACCTCGCCGACGCGTTTCCAGGTGCCGGCATTGGCCACCAGCCACGTGGTCAGCGCCTGTGTGGTGGCGGGGTCGAGCGAGGCATCGGTGCCATAGTGTTTTGACAGGCCGGCCATCAGGCGCTGCCACGACGCGGCCGGCAGCATGCCCGGCGGGAACGGGTTGTGGCAGCTGGCGCATTCCTGGCTGTAGGCGGGCAGCAGCGGCACGCGTGATGCGCGCGTGCCGCCATCCGCCATCGCCGGCAGCGGCAGTATCGGCAGCAGCGGCAGTAAAGCGCAGCAGGCCGCGGCCAGCGCGCGCGCTTGATGCCGTGCGGCTATGAAGCATTTCGTGGTGAGACAAATTGGCAGGTTCATGGTGTGATCTCCGCAAGATTCAGGGTTTGAGCGTCATCAGCCAGGCCAGCACATCCGCCTTTTCGGCGGCCGTGCATTCGCGTCCGAGCACGTCGTTGCAGTTGCGGCGAAACCATTTCTCGGTTTTTGCGGCATCGGTGAATCGTTCCGCATTGGCGGCCGGCGCCAGCGCACCAATGGCCTTACCGGTGCCTGCGTGCTTGCCGGCTTGGACGGGAGTGACACCGTGGCACGACGCGCAGCTCCATTCGCGACCGTGCGTGGTGGTGAACAACTGGCGCCCCTGTGCGGCTTGTGCGGCGCGGCCCGCGCTCGCGGTGTAGCCGGACAACAGCTCTGAGGGGTTGGCGGCGGCGGCGGGTATGGCAGCTGCCAGTGCCGCGAGCACGGCGCACATGGCAATCGGTACGGCGAGGCGTGAGGTATTTCGAGTGGGATTCATGATGGCTCCTGTTTGACCTGCCAGCCATGTTGCCCTGCCAAGCTTAGGGATTTCTTAACGCGACCTGTCCCGGTCGATGTGCGGCACGCCGCACGTTAAGCCGGGCTTAAGATGCGGCGCGCAGCATGACGCTATCGATTCACCTGCCTGAAAGGTCCACACCATGCATCCCGTCCTGCAAGACTTCGCCCGCCGATTCTTCTTCGTCATGTTTGCGGCCTGCCTGCCGGCCGTCCTGACCGCGTTCATCAGCCAGCCGTTGATTCTTGGCGGGCATCCCGGCGAACCGGTTGCACAGGCGACGTTGGCAGCGCGTCACCTCACCTAGGGGTCCGCGGTCCCGGGTTAGGGGTTCCGCGGGTTTGCGCACGATCAAGCAAAGTGATTTTGGTCGCTCACCCGGCGATTCAACGCGCGGATTGCCGGCATGGCGCAGTAGACTTGGCGGGTGGGTGAATACGCCCGCCCAACAGCAAAGTGCCGGGAAAAATCGCATGGCGATGAATTACAACGATTTCGAAGACGACCCCGAAGACACGCAGCACACACCCGCCGAGCGCGCGGCCGCGGCCTCGCGCAGCACTTGGGTCAGCGTGTTCGTCAATATCGGCCTGACGGTCACGCAGATCAGCGTCGGCATCATTTCGAAATCGCAAGGCCTGGTGGCCGACGGCATCCATTCACTCTCGGATCTGGTGGCCGATTTCGTGGTGCTGTTCGCCAGCCACCACAGCAAGAAGGACGCCGACGAGGACCACCCCTACGGTCACCACCGCTTCGAGACCGCGGCATCAATGGTGCTGGGCGTGCTGTTGCTGGTGGTGGGGGTCGGCATGCTCTGGTCGGCATTTCGCAAGCTGGAAGACCCGGAAAAAGTACAGCAGGTGCACATCATCGCGCTGTGGGTGGCGCTGGGCGCGCTGGCCGCAAAAGAGCTGTTGTTCCGCTACATGCTGAAGGTGGCCAAGCGCGTGAAGTCGGGCATGCTGGTGGCCAATGCCTGGCACGCCCGCTCCGATGCGGCTTCGTCGCTGGTGGTGAGTGTCGGTATCGTCGGCAATCTGGCCGGCTATCCGATTCTCGATCCCATCGCCGCGCTGATCGTCGGTTTCATGGTGGCGAAGATGGGCTGGGAATTCGCCTGGGATGCGTTGCACGACCTGATGGATCGCGGCGCGGACGAACAGGAAGTCGAGGCGATCCGTCGCACCATCGTGGAAACTCCGGGCGTGATCGATGCGCACGACATCCGCACCCGCAAGATGGGCGACATGATCGTGGTCGACGCGCATCTGGAAATCGCCGCCGACATTACGGTGGAGGCCGGACATGACATCGCCGTGGAAGCGCGCCGGCGCGTGCTGCAGCGCCACCGCGTGCTCAACCTGATGACGCACGTCGATCCGTGGAAGCGGCCGGATCTGGACCACCCGGCGCCGCCGTCGACACCCGCGCCCGGCTGACAGCGCCACGCGAAATGCTCAACGCAATGCAAAACGCCCGGCAAGCCGGGCGTTTTGCGCTATCCCCGCCGTCGCGGGCTACTGCGCGCGGCGATAGGATGAGAAGGTATCGTTGTCCACGGTGATGAACGGGTAGCGTCCCGGCGGATAGACGGTGCACTTGCCTGAGAAGTTCGGGCCGGTGCAGAACTGCCATTGCCCCTGGTGGATGATGATGGATGAAATCAGCTTGTCGAACTGGTACTGGGCGAGGCTGGGCACATTGGCACGGCCGTACAGGCGCCGTCCCTTGTAATCGCGGTGTTCCCAGACTTCGATGAAGGGTGGCTGGCTGGGGGCGGTGCGCTGGTCGGCGCTGTACTGCATCGCCGGCGGTGGGGGCGGGGGCTGGGGTGAATAGGCCGGTTGCTGGGGGCGCGGGTCATCGCCATAACGGCCGGCGCCATGCAGCTGGTTCACCAGGTCAAACGCCGCGCGATAGCCGCGCATGCTGAACTTGCTGGTGGCGAAGCCATCACTGCCGGTGCCGCGCGCAATGCTGATGCTGGCGCCGTCGGCATTGAGCATTTGCCGGTAAAGCGCATCGCTGGTATCGAGCACGTTGGCCATCGGCTGCCCGGAGCGCCATTCCAGTGGCCGGCAGGTCGCATTGCGCGGCGTGCTTTCGCGGCCGCCATTGAACAGCAGCGAGTAGCGGCTGCCGTTGTTGCAGCGCAGTTGTGCCGCGGCAAAGAAGAATTGGCACTGGTTGGGCGAGCGCGTGCAGGCGTAGCCGATGGCAGCGTCGGATGTGGAGGTGGTGGCGACAACGATGCCGCGATGACGCTCGACCAGCCAGTCGCCAAAGCGCTGTTCGGCGGCGCGCGCCGGCTGGATCGCGGCCAGCAGCAGGAGTGTGGCGATGGCGGCTCGCGAGGTGAATCGACATGAATTGTGCATATGGGTTTCTCTCGGCGCGAGGCTAGTAGTTGGGATCAACGTAGCAGCCTTTGACGACGCCGTTGATCGGGTCGCCGAAGGTGGCGGTGTTGCACTGGATGCCGTTGCGGGCGATGCGGAATGACCACTTGCCGCGCGCGCCGAAAGCAATGCGCCGCTCGCCGGCGAAATTGCAGAAACCGTTCTCGCCGGAACAGCGCCCCCAGCTCGGGTCGATCGAGCCGCGCGGACCATCCGGCGTTTCAACTTCAATGTAGCAGGCCTTGGGTACGCCATAGAACGGGTCCTTGCCGAAGGCGTTGATGCCGCACATCACGCCGTTGAGCTGCAGGCCGTAAACCCATTTGCCCTTGGCGCCAAACGCCACGCGCTGCTTGCCGCGGAAGCGGCACTCGCGGCCCTCATCGGCGCACTTGAGCCAGGTGCGTCCCGCGGCCGGCGCGGCGATCTGCACCTGCCGGGATTCGACGTGCCGGCTGTCCGCGCACACCTGTGCCTGTGCCGCATCGGCCGCTTGCCCGTGCGCGGGGCAGGTGAACCATTGATTGGCCGAGGCCTGGCCGGGCAGGGCAGACGCGCTCAATAGCAACGCGAGCCCCAGAAATCGCTTCAGTGAAATCATGTGCCGCACTCCCCTTTTTCGTTTTTGTGCCGTCAGGCTGGATCGTTGTTGTGGTCACGCTGTGGCGCGATCAACGTCCATTGCGCGATGCGGTGGACGCCAATCATGGCAAACCGGTGGCAGATTGATTGAGACATTCCCGGCAACCGCACGCGACCGGAAACGCCAGATCATTGTAGACGAGGCCGGGCAATTCGCCTTTGCGCCAGTTCACATTCCGCCGCGAAGATTCTGCCGGACACGCGCGGCAATGGTTACAAACTGTCTCATGCGGCGACGGGCCGGCACGTCATAATGGGCGCGTCCCCGGCGGCCCAACCGGCTTGACTGATTGCTCACCTGCCTGCCGCCACCCGATTTCAATTGGAGATTTCCCATGTCCCGACCCGCATCCCTTGCCCGACTCACGGCCTGTTTCACGCTGTCCGCGCTGGGCGCCACGCTCGCGCTGGCGCAGGCACCCGCCGCAGACCCTGCCGCCAAGCCCGCAGCCAAGCCGCTCACCAGCTTTCCCTACACCCCGGGGCTGGATGTCAATGCCATGGACCGGACGGCGGACCCGTGCAGCGACTTTTACCAGTACACCTGCGGCGGCTGGATGAAAAACAACCCGATCCCCGCCGATCAGGCCAGGTGGAGCGTGTACGGAAAGCTGTACGCCGATAACCAGCAGTTCCTGTGGGGCATCCTCGACGGCCTGTCGAGCACCGCGGTCAAGCGCAATGCGGCACAGCAAAAGATCGGCGATTACTTTGCCGCCTGCATGAACGAGGATGCCGTGGAAAAGCTGGGCGCCGCCCCGCTGAAGCCGCACCTCGACAAAATCAATGCGCTGACCTCGCTCAAGCTGCTGCCCGCGCTGCTGGGCACGTTCCAGCTGGAGACCAACGACTCTGGTTTCTTCTTCGGCTACGGCTCCAACCAGGACTTCGCCGATTCTTCGCGCGTCATCGCCTTCACCTCCGCCGGCGGCCTGGGCCTGCCCGACCGCGATTACTACACCAAGGACGACGACAAATCGAAGGATATTCGCGCCAAGTACGTCGCCCATGTGCAGAAGATGTTCGAACTGATGGGCAACAGCGCGGATGCCGCCAAGGCAGCAGCGGCCAAGGTAATGGAAATCGAAACGGCGCTGGCCAAGGCATCCTTGACGCGCGTCGACAAGCGCGATCCGTACAAGCTGTTCCACAAGGTCGATGCCAAGGGCCTGCAGGCGCTCACACCAAGCTTCGACTGGGTGGCATTCCAGAAAGCGCTGGGCATGAAGCCGCTCAACAGTTTCAACGTGACCGAGCCCGAGTTCATGAAGGAATTCGAGAAGCAGCTCACCACGCAAAAGCTCGACGACATCAAGACCTACCTGCAGTGGCACCTGGTGCAGAGCATGGCGCCGTTCCTGTCGAAGGACTTCGTCAACGAAAACTTCGGCTTCTTCAGCAAGACGCTGCGTGGCGTGCCGGAACTGAAGCCGCGCTGGAAGCGCTGCGTGACGCTGGTCGACGGCCAGCTGGGCGAGGCGCTGGGGCAGGAGTTCGTCAGCCGCGCCTTCAGCGCTGATCTGAAGAAGAAAACGCTGCGCATGACCAAACAGGTGGAAGCATCCATGGAAGAGGACATCAAGTCACTCACATGGATGAGCGACGAGACCAAGAAGCGCGCGCTACTGAAGCTGCACAGCATCGTCAACAAGATCGGCTATCCGGACAAGTGGCGCAACTACGGCCCGGTAGTGGTGAAGCGCGATGACTTTGCCGGCAACGTGCTGCGCGGCAATGTGTATGAAGCCAAATACCAGCTGGCCAAGATCGGCAAGCCGCTGGATCGCGGCGAGTGGGCCATGACGCCGCCGACGGTGAACGCGTACTACAACGCGCAGATGAACGACATCAATTTCCCGGCGGGCGTGCTGCAGCCGCCGCTGTACGACCCGAAGATGGATGACGCCCCCAACTACGGCAATACCGGCGGCACCATCGGCCATGAGTTGACGCACGGCTTCGACGATGAGGGCCGCCAGTTCGATGCCAAGGGCAACCTGAAAGACTGGTGGACGAAGAAGGATGCCGAAGCGTTCGAGGAACGCGCCAAATGCATTTCGGACCAGTACGCGCAATACACCATCGTCGATGACATCAAGATCAACAGCAAGCTCACGCTCGGCGAGGATGTGGCCGACCTGGGCGGCCTGATCCTGGCGTGGATGGCCTGGGAAAAGGAAACCGCCGGCAAGAAACTGGAGAATCGCGACGGCCTGACACCGCAGCAGCGCTTCTTCGTCGGCTACGCCCAATGGGCCTGCGAGAACGACCGGCCGGAAAACCTGCGGGTGAAAGCGCTGACGGATCCGCACTCACCGGGCCGCTACCGCGTCAACGGATTGGTGGTGAACATGCCGCAGTTCGAAAAGGCGTTTCAGTGCAAGGCCGGCCAGCCGATGGTTCGGGAGAATCGCTGCCGTATCTGGTAGTTCGCGCACCTTCCGCCATCAAGGGCTCGCCGCTGGCGGGCCCTTGTTGTTTGGGGGCATGGTTTTCCCCTGACCACATCGCCCGCACACAAGAACGCAGAACCAGCATTGGCGCGCCTTTCAGGGCATTTTCGCGCCAGGAGGCGCGCTGGTGCTGGAGTTTGGTGTTGATGCTTGCATGATGGGCTACACCTTCCCCGGCCTGCGCCGGGGAAGGCGCAACGAAGATCGTTTTTAAGTGGCCAGCACGCAGGGCGAAACCCACCGACACGCCCACTGGCATAATCCCGCGACCAATACCTCGCCGGCACCGCGCAAACCCCATGCACACCGCCATGACCACCACCGAGATTTTCCTCATCGCCATGGCGATCATCTTTACGGTGCCGTATCTCATCTGGCGGCTGTGCCGCACCGACTACTTCGCGCCGCTGGTGGTGGTGCAGATCATCACCGGCATCCTGCTGGGGCCGGGCATTCTGGGCAAGGCGTTCCCCGAGTACTACAGCTTTGTCTTCAACCCCACCGTGGTGCAGTCGCTCAACGGCATCGCCTGGTGGGCGGTGATGTGCTTCGTGATGATCGCCGGCATTGAGCTCGACCTGAAAAAAGCCTGGGCGCACCGGCGCGAAAGCAGCATTACCGCGGGCCTGGCGCTGGGCGTGCCGCTACATGCGGGTTGCGCCGCGGCGGCAATGCTGCTGGCGCACGGCGCCGGCTGGATGGGCCCGAAGGCACTGACCTGGCAGTTCATCCTCGGCGTGGGCATGGCCTGCGCGGTGACCGCGTTGCCGATCCTCATCCTGCTGATGGAAAAACTGGCGATCCTGCGCCAGCCCATCGGCCAGCGCATCCTGCGGTATGCCAGCCTCGACGACATCGCCATCTGGGGCGTGCTGGCGCTGATCCTCATGGATTGGGAACGCGTCGGCAAGCAGGCCGCATTCCTCGTCATTTTCGTCGTGGTCGTCATCGGCTTTCGCAAGTTCATGGTGCGCATCCCAGAACGCGACCGCTGGTACGTGGCGTTGATCTGGCTGGCCCTCTGTGCCTTCGGCGCCGACTGGGCCGGGCTGCATTTCATGGTCGGTGCCTTCCTTGCCGGGGCGGTGATGGACGGCGAATGGTTCGACCAGGAAAAAATGGACCTGCTGCGCCACCACGTGCTGCTGGTGATGATGCCGGTGTTCTTTCTTTCCACCGGGTTGCGCACCAACTGGGCGATGGGCGGTGCCGCCGTATTCCTGGCTGCAGCATTGCTGCTGTTTGCGGCCGTGTCGGGAAAACTCATCGGCACGCACATCGCCGGACGCATCCTCAAATGGGGGCCGGGCGAAGCCACCCTGATCGGCTGGCTGCTGCAGACCAAGGCGCTCATCATGATCATTTTCGCCAATATCCTGCTCGACAAACAAATCATCACCAGCGAGACGTTTACGGCGCTCTTGCTGATGGCCGTGGCCAGCACCATGCTGACGGTACCGGTGGTGGCGCCGCGCCTGGCGAAGGCGCAGGGGTTGGTGCAGCAGGCGAGTTAGACGGTGGGCGGAATGCCCAGGCATCACTCAAGGAAAGCATCCCATGTCCTCCGAAAATTCTTTTCCCATCGAAGGCGGCTGCGACTGCCGCCGCGTGCGCTACCGCATGACTTCCGCGCCGCTGTTCGTCCACTGCTGCCACTGTCGCTGGTGCCAGCGCGAGAGTGGTGCATCGTTCGCGCTGAACGCGATGATTGAAAGCGATCGCGTCGAGCTGATTGCGGGCGAGGTCGAGATGGTCGATACGCCATCGGCAAGCGGCAGCGGCCAGCAGGTCGCCCGTTGCCCGACATGCCGGATTGCGCTCTGGAGCCACTACGCGGGTGCCGGGCCGGTGGTCACGTTTGTGCGGGTAGGTACACTGGATGATCCGGATCTCCTGCCGCCGGATGTGCACATCTTCACCGCCTCGAAACAACCATGGCTTGTGCTACCTTCCGGCACACCGGCGGTACCGGAATACTATGACCGGGACAAGCTCTGGCCGGCGGCGAGCCTCGCACGCCGCAACGCCATCCTGCCGCGGATCGAGGCGTATCGAGCCTCCGTCCGCCATCTTTGAACTTGCTCGCCCTTGGAGGCCGCTTGAAGTTAAACACCGTTCTTGCCACCTTATTGTTTCTTGTCGCTGCACCGGCTGCTGTCCAGGCCCAAGGCACAACGATTGTTCCGCCGGGCGAGTCGATCGAGGGACTGACGCAGGCCGAGTGGTCGCGCGCCTGGTGGCAGTGGGCGGGATCATTCGACTACGGCGAAAGTCCGGTAGCCGACAGGACCGGTGCCCTTTGCGGAAAAGGCCAGAGCGGCCCGGTTTGGTTTTTGGCAGGGGTTTACGGCAGCCAGCCGGTTTCGCGTACCTGCAAGGTGCCGGCCGCGAAGCACATCTTCTTTCCGATTATCAATTACGTGGTGATGCCGACCGGCCCCGAGTCCACCAATTGCGTGTCGGCAACCGCTACCGCTGCGCGAATCACGGACAACGCTGACTTGCTTACCCTTGATTTCAATGGCGTCGAAATCCGCCGTTTGCGTAACCACCGGCAGGCAACGCCCGAATGCTTTGACTTGGGTGCAAGAACGGCAGACAAGCTGAAGGTGTACCCCTCGGCCGCCAATGGCTACTATGTGATGTTACGGCCACTGAAGGCCGGCACTTACAAGCTCAGTTACTCTGGCATGCTTCCCAGCATGTCGCAGAATGTTTCCTATACGCTGATCGTTGAATGAATGACGCGGCGGCATGAATAGCGCGCCGCCGCAGTGGGAAGCAACCGCCGTGCACATTGG
Source organism: Usitatibacteraceae bacterium (assembly GCA_044229235.1). Classification (GTDB taxonomy): domain Bacteria; phylum Pseudomonadota; class Gammaproteobacteria; order Burkholderiales; family Usitatibacteraceae; genus UKL13-2. The sequence goes on along the minus strand of JBGATH010000002.1, from coordinate 109,253 downwards.
CCACCGGCACATTTTGCTGTGCCGCCACCCGCCGACCATCCTTTCCGGAGACCGCCATGCCGCTTGTTACCCTGACCGTCCGCAAACCCAAGTCCGCCGCCTTCAAGTCCAGCGTGCTCGATGCGGTCCACGCCGCGCTGGTGTCGTCAGGCGTCCCGGCAACCGACCTGTTCCAGCGCGTACTCGAGCTCGACGCAGCCGACTTCCGCTTTGATCCGGCCTATCCCGACCTGCAATCGCCACGCAACGATGACTTCGCCCTGATAGAAATCCTCTGGTCGGTGGGGCGCAGCGTGAAGGTCAAGAAGAAGCTGCTGGCCGAACTGATGGCCAATCTGGCGAGTGCCGGAATGAACACCGAAAACGTGATGGTGGTCTTCAAGGAAACGTCCTGGGAGAACTGGGCGTTTGGCGGCGGGCGCTTGATCCATACGTGATTAAATAGCCGCCTGCCACTGCGCAAGACCGTGCTCACCGCGCATCCCGCTTGCACCTGTCAAACAAACTCCACCAGACCATGCCCATGAACGTACGCGCACTTTCTTCCGTTGCATTGGCCGGCGCAATGCTGCTTTCCGGCTGCGCGGCGACTCCACCTTCCAATTCGTCGGCGGCCGAACCCGCCATCGCCGCGGCATCCTCCAACCAGCGCTTCGAGCAGCACGTCGCCAAGGTGCTGGAAGAGATGTGGCAGGCGTTTCCCGAAAATGCGACGCGTGCCGGCAATTACAAGTACGCCGACCGGATGTCGGTACCGGATGCTGCGCAGCGCGCGGCCAGCGTGGCGTTTTACCAGCGGCAGTTGGCGGCCCTGGCAACATTCGACCCGGCCACGCTGAGCGCCTCGAACCGCGTGGATTACGTGCTGATGAAAAACCGCTTCGAGTCCAGCATCTGGAACATCACCACCTTCAAGTCCTGGCAATGGCAGCCGTCGAGCTACAACGTGGGAGGCGATTTCGGGCGGTTGCTCAACACCGAGTTCGCGCCGCTGGATGCTCGCCTGCGCCACGTGCTTTCGCGGCTGGAAAAGGTGCCGGCCTATTACGCCGCGGCCAAGGCGTCCGTTGCCGACCCGACGCTCGAGCACACTGGTCTCGCCATCGTGCAAAACAAGGGCGCGCTGGGCGTGTTCGGCGACAGGCTGGTGAAGAAAGTGGAATCGTCCGGCCTGACCGCGGCCGAGAAAGCTTTGTTCGCCACGCGTCTCGCCGAGGCGCGCGCCGCCGTCAGCGACTACATTTCGTTCCTCACGGCGCTGGAAACCAGCCTCAAGGCAGGGCCGGCACGCAGCTTCCGCATCGGCTCGGATTTGTATGCGCAGAAATTTGCGCACGACATCCAGTCGGGCTTCACGGTGGACCAGCTGTATGCGCGCGCGCAAGCCGACAAAGCCGCCTTGCACAATGCGATGGAAAAACTCGCGCGCGAACTGTGGCCCAAATACATGGGCAACAAACCCGTCCCGGCCGACCGGCTGGTGATGATCCGCGTGGTGATCGATGAACTGAGCAAGCGCCATACCACCCGCGAGGCCTTCGTCGAGACCGCGCGCAAGCAGATCCCGGAGCTGGAAAAGTTCGTCCGCGAAAAGGACTTGCTTGACCAGGACGCGACACGGCCGCTGGTGGTGCGCGAAACCCCGCTGTACATGCGCGGTGGCGGCGCCGGCGCCTCGATCAGCGCGCCCGGCCCGTTCGACCCGACCGCCAACACCTACTACAACATCACGCCGCTGGATCGCTTCAGCGCCGAAGAAGCGGAATCCTTTCTGCGCGAATACAACGACTGGATGCTGCAGATCCTCAACATCCACGAAGCCATCCCCGGCCACTACACACAGCTGATGCACGCCAACAAATCGAAGAGCCTGGTGAAGACCCTGTTCGGCAATGGCTCAATGATCGAGGGCTGGGCGGTGTTCAGCGAGAAAGTCATGCTCGACGCCGGCTACGGCAACAACGCACCGGAAATGTGGCTGATCTGGATGAAGTGGAATCTGCGCTCGGTGGTCAATACCATCCTTGACATCGAGATCCACACCAAAGGAATGACGCGTGACGCGGCGCTGGCCATGATGACGCGCGAGGCATTCCAGGAACAGACCGAAGCCACCGAAAAGTGGCGTCGCGCCACGCTTTCGCAGGTGCAGCTCACCAGCTACTTCAACGGCTATGCCGAGATCAGCGCGCTGCGCGACGAAATGCGCCGCCGCCAGGGGCCTGAGTTCACGGTCAAGGGATTCAACAACCGCTTCCTTTCGTACGGCAATGCGCCGGTGCGCGCGATCCGCGAACTGATGCTGGCGGGCCAGTGAACCCGTACGCCGGCGGAGACGGACCGCGGCGCGCGTGCGCGGCGGGTTGGGTGGATTGAGCGAGATGCGCGCACAGCCGTTCGTACGCGAAGCCGGTGCCGGGCCCGGGGTGGTGTGCATCCACTCCAATGCCGCCAGCAGCAGCCAGTGGCGGGGCTTGATGGACCGGCTGTCGCCCTCGTTTCGCGTGCTGGCGCCGGACTCCTATGGCGCGGGCAAAAGCCCGGAGTGGCAGTCGGACCGGGTGATTTCGCTGGCCGACGAAGCGGCATTGATCGAGTCGGTGATCGACGCAGCCGGCGCACCGGTGGTGCTGGTCGGTCACTCCTACGGCGGAGCCATTGCGCTGATGGCGGCACTGGCCGATCCGGGCCGGGTGCGCGCGCTGGCACTGTACGAGCCGACGCTGTTTTCATTGCTCGACCAGGCGGACTCTCCCAACCCGGTCGATGGCATACGCGACGCAGTCGCCCGCTCGGTAGCGGCGCTGGAGGCGGGGGATGCCGATGCTGCCGCGGGGCACTTCATTGATTTCTGGATGGGCACCGGCAGCTGGGCGCAGACGCCGCCCTTGCGCAAGCCGCCGATCGTCGCGTCCATCGTCAATGTGCGCCGCTGGGCGCATGCCCTGACCACCGAGCCCATGCCGCTGGAGGCATTCGCTGCACTGGACATGCCAGTGCTGCTCATGTCGGGCCAGCGTTCGCCGGTGTCGTCGCTGGCCGTGGCCGCGCGTCTGGCGCCGGTGCTGCCGCGGGTCGAGCAAGTGGAATTCGACGGCATCGGACACATGGGCCCGATTACACATGCCGATCGGGTCAATGGCGCCGTCGCTGCATTCCTCGCGCGCCTGTGACGACCGCAAAACACCTCAATCTGCTGATCCAGAGCATCGTCATCTGGGCGTTGTTCTGGCTCGGTGGCTGGCCCGACTACTACCAGCAGTATTCGCCGCAGGCGCTGGGTGTGGCCTGCACCATCATCTCGGTGCTGATCTCGCTGGCGGCAATCCGCATCCTGCAGCGCAGCCGGCCGGAAAACCGCCGCGCCCGTGCATTCTGGTGCTCGGTGTATTACACGCTCACCTTCGTGCTGCTGGATACGCTGTACTGCGGCATTTACCTCGGGCATGGCGCACAGTACCTGACGCAGTACTGGTATCTCTCGGTGTTTTATGTCACGCCCTGGCTGACGTTCATGCCGACGGAAATACTGCTGCGCAATTTCAATCGTAATTCATGACCATGCAATGCGGCCACACCGCATCGGACGGATGCGGGATACTGCGTTCCGTGCGCATTTCGCGAAACCGCCTTCGCGCATCGTGACCTCTGTTTCCTTCTTTTCTTTCCCGCCTTTCCGGAGTCCTGCCTTGTCAATCGTGCCTGCCCGCCTGCTACGTGCCACCTCGGTGTGTTCACTGACCTTGTTTTTGCTGGCATCGGCCGCATTTGCCGGCGCGGCGCCGCCGCCGCGGCCGATTGTCGCTTCACCGGCCCTCGCCAAAATCATGGCCGACTACGAGGCCTTCGATCGCGCGGAAAATCCGATTGCCTCGGGCATGGAAGGCGACCGCGCCGCGCTGTCGAAACTGCCCGGCGTCACGCCGGCCGACGATGCGCGCAAGAAGCAGGCGCTCGAGCGCTTCAAGTCGCGGCTTGCCGGGATCAAGCTCGCGGAGCTCAACGACGCAGACCGGTTGAACCTGACGTTCCTGCGGCGTGTAGTGGACATTTCGCTCGAAGGCATCGCCTTCGACAGCGCGCGCCTGGCATTCAGCAGCGAGGGCGGGCCCGAAGGCCTGCTGGGCTATCTTGAGTACGCGACGGTGATTCGCACGGCGGCGGATGCCGAGGCTTACCTGGCGCGCATGGAAGCGGCGGCAAAACTGCTTGCCGACAATACCGCCAACCTGCGGCGTGGCGCCAAGACCGGGTTTGTGCAATCGCGCGCCACCACCGAGGTGGCATTGAGGCAACTGCGCCTGTCGCTGGCGCGCGCCCGCATGGGGGAAATGCCGAAGCCCTTCGCCAAGCTGCCCGACAGTATTGCTGCGGCCGACCAGGCTGCGCTGCGCGAACGCGCGCTGCGGATTCTCGCCACGCGCATCGTACCGGCGCAAGAGGCGTTTCTCAATGCCGTGGAGAGCGAAGTGCTGCCCGTTGCCAAGCCGGCCATCGGCGCCCTGCATCTGCCGAACGGCAAAGCCTATTACGCTCACCTTGCGCGGTTCTACACCACCACCTCACTCACGCCGGACGCCATTCATGAAATCGGCCTGCAGGAAGTGATTCGCCTGCGCGCCGAGATGGAAAAGGAAAAGACGGCTGCCGGATTCACCGGGCCGCTGCCGGCGTTCCTGCAATTTCTGCGCACCGACAAGCAGTTCTACGTGAACTCGCGCGAGGTGCTGATGGAAAAATCCGCGCGCATTGCCAAACGCGCCGACGACGAGCTGCCGCGCATCTTCGGCAAGTTGCCGCGTTTGCCCTACGGCGTGCGCGAAGTGCCGCGCCAGATCGAGGAGAACTACACCACCGCGCGCTACAACCCCGGCTCGCCGCAGCTGGGCATCGCCGGCGGGCTGATGGTCAACACCTCGCACCTGGACCAGCGACCCTTGTACGAGCACCCGGCGCTGATGCTGCACGAGGGCGTGCCCGGTCATCACCTGCAGATCGCCATTTCCCAGGAGCTGGGCGAATTGCCGTGGTTTCGCCGCCAGGCCGAGGTGACCGCGTTCGTGGAAGGCTGGGGCCTTTATTCCGAGTTCCTCGGCATCGAGATGGATATGTATCGCGATGCATACGAGCGCTTCGGCAAGCTGTCGATGGAAATGTGGCGAGCCTGCCGCCTGGTGGCCGATACCGGCATCCACTGGAAGGGCTGGTCGCTGGAACAGGCCCGCGCCTGTTTCACCGACAACACCGCGCTCTCGGCGACCAACATTGAAAACGAACTGCAGCGCTACATTTCCTGGCCGGGCCAGGCGCTGGCCTACAAAATCGGCGAGCTGAAGCTGCGCGAACTGCGCAAGAAAGCGGAAGCCGAGCTCGGCAACAAGTTCGACGTGCGGCGCTTTCATGATGCGGTGTTGTGGGGCGGGCCGCTGCCGCTGGATTTGCTGCAGCAGCAGATCGAGGCGTGGGTGGAGGGGGAGAAGAAGAGACAGTCGAAGTAGCGACCATCGTCGCCTGCCTTGCTGCGGTGGCGGGATGTGACGGCCCGAAATCCCCCTCGATCCCACTACTGTCCGGTTAATCATGATTAGAAATGCTGAAACTCAAGCGCTGGCGCGGGGTTTGAGGCGATGAAGGGTGGTGTCGATTTGAACGGTGAAGCGTTGTTCGGGCAATCTTCAGGACTTTGGCCCGGAGCCCACCATGAACGTTGGCAAGGCCCTGTTCGCCCAACTCATGGATTACGCACCTTGGACGACATTTGCTCGCCTTGTCGAACGTTATCGCGGCGACCATCGTGCATGACGCTCTCCTGCGCCGAACGAATTTCGTGTGATGGCGTTTGCACAGTTGACCTATCGAGAAAGCCTGCGCGATATCGAGGGCCTGTCTGTCGGCGCAAGCGACCAAGCTATACCGCGGGGATTCGGCAGCCTGTGGCGCATGATGCCACCTTGACCACGTGTAACGAGTCGCGCGATTGGCGCATTCATGCCGAGTTCGCCCAGCGCCTGATTGGGCGGGCGCGCAAGCTCTATGCAGGAGACAGCCCTGCGGCATCGAGTTGGAACACGGCCTATACTCTGGATTCGACGACGATCGATTTGTGTCTGTCGCTGTTTCCCTGGGCGCTGTTTTGCTCGACCAAGTCCGCGGTAAAGATGCATACGCTGCCGCTCGACCTGCGAGGCAGCATTCCCAGCTCATCATATCACCGACGGCAAGGGCAGCGATGTCAGCGTGCTCGACGCACGATTCCCGGAGGCCGGTGCGATCTACGTCATGGATCGCGGTTGCGTGGATTTCGCGCGACTGTTCGTACTGCATCAGGCGCAAGCCTTCTTCGTCACGCGCGTCATGGCCAATACCCGATGGCGGCGCGTCTGTTCGGCACCGGTCGTTCGCGGCACTGGCGTCATCTGCGATCGAACCATCGCCTTCACCGGTGCCACCAGTCACAAGGACGCTCTGACATGCGCGCCGTATCCGTTTCAAGGATCCGGGACCGGCGAGCCTTGGTGTTTCTGACCAACAACTTCGCCTTGCCAGCAGCCTCCATCTGCGCGCTGGCCTGGCGCGTAGCGGTGGAACTGTTCTTCAAATGGATCCGACAGCATTTGCGTATCAAGAAGTTCTACGGCACATCGGAGAATGCAGTGAAGTCGCAAATCTGGATCGCCGTATCGGTCTATGGCCTCGTTGCTGTCATCGAAGCACTCAATCTGGATATAACTCTACACATTGCTACAGATTCTGTCGGTCACCTTGTTCGAGAAAATGCCACTGCAACAAGCGCTTACCGCCGGCGATGCAAATCACCCAAGACTCATCATGCAAACAACTGAATCTGTTCAGGGAATTTAACCGGACAGTGATGCCCTCGATCCCCCTTTAGGAAAAGGGCCTTTCGGTTTGGCGCTGCACATCTCCTAAAGGCAACACCAGAGCGGGCGACGCCGCTCCTTCCCCTTTCGTCAAATGGGAAAGGGACTTCCTGTTGGCGTCTGCATCGCCTGCAGTCAGCACCTGCGCATGTGACCACGCTCCTCCCCTTTGCAAAAGGGGGATCGAGGGGATTTCCGCCTCGCCCACAATGGAACACTGCGCCCCAAGCAGTCCGCCGGGCCGCCCCTTTTATCACCACTAGCGCGCCCCTCTTGTTGCGTGCGGGCGATGCAGCGCCAACCGGGAAGTGCCTCCCCCTTTCCTAAAGGGGGATCGAGGGGGATTTCCGGTCGCAGCAACTAAACCGCCTGTCTCAACCAAACCGCCTGAAATCACGCATCTCCAACACTGGCGCGCCTCTTGGGGTAAAAGTGCCCGGAAAGCCGCTTGAATGCTGGGGTTTGGCTGCCCGATGCGGGCTACCGCTGTCGCCAGCTCTCCGCCGCCTCGATCACCCCCACCAGCAACGCCCCTTTTGCCACCAGCATGCGCAAGGTCTCGGCGTCGGCGTTGGCGCTGATGGTGAGCGCCATGGTCTGCGGCGCGGCGTGTGCGAATTGCAACTCATCGATGTCGATGCCGCGTGCGGCGTAAAGCCCGAGAATGCGGCAGAGCAGGCCGCTGTCTTTTTCCAACAGGAAGATCTGTTGCTGCTGCAATTGCAGGTCGCGTTTCATGGTCATGATCCCGAAGTCGATGGCACAGCCGCGGCCAGGGCGGCACGGAAAACGGCGCGTGGGATCGGGAGTGCGGTGGGCTGCACGCGATCCGGCTGACCGGATCGACGCGCGCGACCCGGTCAGCGGCGAATTCGAATCGCGATGACCGGTTGGGACGCGCAGTGAGACAGCGCGGGGAGAGCAGGAACCATGAATGAATTATAGCTGCACCCGCCGCGGCACATCCGGCAGCGGTTTGCCGGCGTAGGAGGCAGTCAAACCTGGGAAACAAGCCGACCATGATCACCGTCCACCACCTGAACAATTCCCGCTCGCAGCGCATCCTCTGGTTGCTCGAAGAGCTCGGCCTGCCGTATGAGATCAAACGCTACCAGCGCGACCCGGCAACCCTGCTGGCGCCGGCCGAGTTGCGCGCGGTGCACCCGCTGGGAAAATCACCGGTTATCAGCGACGACAGCCTCACCCTGGCCGAATCTGGCGCCATCGTCGAATACCTGGCCGACCGGTACGGCGCGAACACGCTGGCACCGCAACCCGGCACGCCGGCGCGCGTGCGCTACAGCTACTGGCTGCACTATGCCGAAGGCTCGCTGATGCCGATGATGCTGCTGAAACTCGTGTTCAATCGCGTCGAGGGCGCCGACATGCCGTTCTTCGCCAAACCGGTGGTGCGCGCCATTACCGGGCGCGTCAAGGATGGCTTCATCGATCCGCAAATAGTCACCCACCTCGATTACCTGGAAGGTGTACTGGCCAAGTCGCCATGGTTTGCCGGCGCCGCCTTCAGTGCAGCCGACATCCAGATGAGCTTTCCGCTGGAGGCGGCCGCGGCACGCGGCGGGCTCGACGAGTCGCGTCCGAAGTTATGCGCATTCCTGGAGCGTATCCACGCGCGGCCGGCTTACAAACAGGCTCTGGCGCGTGGCGGCGAGTATAAGTTGCCGAGCTGACCGCCGACTTTCGTCGCGGCAGGTAAACTTCGCGTCGCCGCTTTCCAATTCCCGCGAGGCAAGACACCATGCGCGTGCGCGACACCAACTGGATGATGATCGAGCAGTACCTCACCCGCGACGACCGAGCAGTGGTGCCGATCGGCTGCACCGAGCAGCATGCATATCTCAGCCTCGCCGTCGATGCCATCCTCGCCGAGAACGTCGCAGTGGATGCCGCCGAGCCGCTGGGTGTGCCGGTGTTTCCGGTGATCCCCTTCGGCCACACGCCGACCTTCATGGCGTACCCCGGCACCGTGACGCTGCGGCTGGAAACGCTGATCGCGCTGATGCGCGATGTGCTCGACAGCCTCGCCACCCACGGCTTCAAACGCATCGTCATCGTCAACGGTCACGGCGGTAATGCACCCATCGGTAATTATCTCGGCGAGTGGATGGGCGATCACCCGCATGCAAAAGTGAAATTCCACAACTGGTGGAACGCACCCAAGACATGGGCCAAGGTGATGGCCATCGACCCGGTGGCTTCGCATGCCTCGTGGATGGAAAATTTCCGCAGTACGCGCCTTGCCGGCGTGCAGCAGCCGCAGGGATCGCACGTCGCCGTCGACTACGCCCGGCTCAAGCTGATGAACCCGGCCCAGACGCGCCAATATCTGGGCGACGGCAACTTCGCCGGCGTTTACGAAAAGCCCGATGCCGTCATGGATGAACTGTGGCGCGTCGCGGTAGAAGAAACCCGCGCCATCATCGACGGCAACTGGGACTGATCACCGCGACGGCTACTGTCCTTTGGCGAGGTCCAGGTAGGCCTCGAGTTGCGCCAGCGTGCCGCCGAAGCCCATCTTCATCGAGTCGAAGCCGGCCACGAAGGTCTTGCGCTCTTCCTCGGTGGCGTTGACCGGATAGCCGCGCATGACGATCTTGGTCCGGTTGCCGGCTTCGGTCAGGGTGAGGATGTTGAGCACTTCCTTCGGCCAGGTCGGGCTGGCGAAGTGACGGGTGGTGCCGCCCTGCTTGTCCGAAAACGACACCACGAACACCAGCTTGCCCGGTGGATTGATTTCGCGGAATACGAACTTGCCCCACATCTCGAATCCGTCCGGTGAACGCATGCCGTAGTGGAACAGGCCGCCCGGCCGCAGGTCGACGCTGCAACTAAGCATGATGAAGCCCTTCGGCCCCCACCACTGGGCCAGGCGCTCGCTCTCGGTATAGGCTTTCCACACCAGCTCGCGCGGCGCATTCACGATGCGGTCGATGCTGAGCTGCGCTGACATTGGCGTGCTGTGTGGATCGGCGAGATAAGCCACATAGTCGTCCAGCCTGCCCAGGGTCTGGGTGCCGCCCTCGATGGCGCCGCCGCGGCTGGAATTCTCGTAGTCCTCCTGGCCCTTGAAGGTCAGGTGGAGCGTGACGCGCGTGGCATTGCCTTCCGCGATCAGGGTGATGCGCTGGTGAAAGATGTGGTGGGCCCATTCGCCTTCGCCAAAATGGTCGTACTCGATGCGCTCGGGCTTCACCAGTTCGCGATAGACGATGCGGTTCGGGTAGTCGGTGCCATCCGGACCGTGCATCATGTAGCGCCACACGCCGCCGGGCTTGACGCTGATTTCGTGCACGGTGTTGGTGAAACCGTTGGGGCCCCACCAGTGCGGCAGATGTTGTGGATCGGTCATCGCTTGCCACACCAGTTCGCGCGGAAAGTCGATCAGACGGCTGACGATGATTTCGCGCGTGGCGTCGTTGGTGGTGGCGGTGGATTTCATGGGGCTGCTCCATTCAGGTAAGCGGCAAGGCGATCCAGGCGCTGCTGCCAGAGCCGAAGCTGGCTTGGTACGGCAGGCGTGGAAGCGGGGCGCCGGCGATTCGCTGCCGACAGGTGGCGGCGGTAGAGGAACTCAAACAGCATCAGGTCGCTTGCGCCAGGAACTTGTCGAGGTGGTCGCACAGGTCGTTCCATCCCCAGTTCCAGCCGCCCTGGTTGTCCGCATCAAAGCCGTTGGCGAGTTCGACGGTGACAGTGATGCGGGTGGCGCCGCCCTCGTCGGCGAACGTCACTGTGTGCACGCCGTCGAGGAGGATCTTGTCGCCGGCATTGCACAGCTCGTAGAACACCAGCCGTGAGGGGGGCGTGATTTCGCGGTACTCGCGCTTCACCAGGATATCCATGCCTTCGGCGCTCTTTACGGCGATGGTCCAGTTGCCGCCGGCCACCGGATTGATCTCGGTGTGGCGATTGTCCATGCCGCTCAGATAGCACCATTGCACCAATTGCGCAGGGTCGGTCCAGGCGGCAAACACGCGCTCGCGCGGCGCGGCGATCCGACGCGACATCGTCAGCTTGTGTGCGAGGGCTTCATTTTTTGCGGGCATGCTTTTTCTCCTTGGGTGCGTGGCGTTGTTCGGCTTGTTGCATGCCGCGCAGGTATTCCTCGAGCCGGTCAAAGCGCGCTTCCCACAGCTGGCGGTATTGCTCGATCCACGCGTCGGCGTCCTTCAGCGGTGCCGGCTCCAGCTTGCAGGGGCGCCACTGCGCGTCGCGGCTGCGTGAGATGAGGCCGGCGCGCTCCAGCACCTTCAGGTGTTTGGTGATAGCCGGCAGCGTCATGGCGAACGGCTCGGCCAGTTGCGTGACGGTGGTTTCACCCATCGCCAGGCGCGACAGGATCGCGCGCCGCGTCGGATCGGCCAGCGCGGCGAAGGTGGAACTGAGGGCATCGCCGGCAGCAGGGGTTGGCAAGTTGGGGCCTGTTCGTAGTTAACCAAATGGTAAAATACGACACACAAAAAAACTTGTCAAGCAAATCCCCGGCGGGTTCGGCGTAAGTTTCTAGGGGGACGTCTTGACGAACAGGATCGTGTAAAAGTGCGCGGCCATGATGAAGCCGAGAAAGCCGCAAGGCATGTAGCCGCCGCCCCAGATGCGGCTGTACTTCCACATCGGCAGCGCGGCGATGAACAGTGTGACAAGAACGATGGAAATGAGAAAGGACGAACCCATGACGGCTCCTTGGAGTGATCCAGAGGGGTGTGCCGTCGACAACGTGAGTACACCGGGGTGAGGTATCGCCGGGGCGCGCGAAGCGCCGGTCGGTTCAATGTCCGATACCAATAGTCGGCCCACTATGGCACAGATGACCGAATGGCGTATGAATGATTTCCCGCCCGGGCGGCCACCGCGAAAACAGTGGGAGAATACGACCCTGCACGCTGCGGCGCGGGAAATTCGTGGCCGGTCACAGACCGACACGCAATTGGCCTTGCGCGCAGGCAACCAAATCAGTTCACCGGCGTCCAACCGGTCTTTTCGAGGAGAAACCCAATGACTTTGACCCCATCCCATCCGCTGGGCCGCATGCTGGCCGCTGCCATGATCGCGGCCGCCAGTTTCAGCGCGGTTGCCGCCGACGCGCCCGCCATCGACAAGGTGCTGGCCGGCGCGCACCGTTCCGAGGCCAACCGGGCGCGCGACGCATTCCGGCACCCCAAGGAGACACTGGCATTCTTCGGCGTCAAGCCGGAGTCCACGGTGGTGGAAATCACCCCGGGCGGCGGCTGGTATACCGAGGTGCTGGCACCCTATCTGCGGGACAAGGGCAAGTATTACGCGACAACCACCGAACGCGGCTTGAAATCGCTCACCGAGCGCATGGCAAAGCACCCGGAGGTATTCGACAAGACCGGCACGCTGGCCTTCACCATGGATAAAGTGGAATTCCGTCCGCAAGGCGGCGCCGACGTGGTGCTCACGTTCCGCAACATTCACAACTGGCTGAAGGACGATTTCCAGGACAAGATCTTCAAGGCTGCCTTCGACGCACTCAAGCCGGGTGGCGTGCTGGGTGTGGTGGAGCACCGCGCCAAGCCGGGCACCACCGTGGCGCAGTCCAAGGACAGCGGTTACATGGATGAAGCGTGGGTGATCGCGCGCGTCGAAGCGGCCGGCTTCAAGCTGGACGCGAAGAGCGACATCAACGCCAACCCCAAGGACACCAAGGACTACGCCAAGGGCGTCTGGACGCTGCCGCCGACGCTGACCAACGGTGCAACCGACAAAGCCAAGTACCAGGCCATCGGCGAATCCGACCGCATGACGCTTCGCTTCGTCAAACCACTGAAGTAGAGTAGAACTTTCCCGCACTTCGGAACGCCGATGCCTGCCTTGCTTCGCCAGCCGCTCACCTGGGTCGTTGCCGCTTTTCTTGCCATCACCTTTGCCGGAACGTACTGGTACGTCGACCGGCAGCAGAAAATCGAGCAGGCCGAGCGCGAGCGGGTGGCGGAAGAGCAGGCCGAGAAGAAGCGGCTGGCCGAAGCCGAGGCGCGGCGCAAGCGGGAGCTGCAGTACACGCAGGAAGAAATCGCCGCGATACGCGAGGCCGAGGACAAACAGCGGCAGGCGGACATCGAATTGCGCGCGGCCGACCAGAAGACCAAGCAGTTTGTCGAGGGCGAGCGTCCGGCGCGGCCAGACGGCAGCCAGTACGCCGATGAACGCCTGCGCCGTGCCGCGGACCAGCAACAGCAGAGCGAAGAGGAAATGAACCGCAACCGTGCCCAGCAGGACGTGGAACGGCAGCGGCGCTTCCTGCAGGAACGCGAGGATGAGGAGCGGGCGATACGCGAGCGCCGCGATCGCAACGCGCGTGATTCCTCATCGCCGGACTCGTCGCAGTATTCGCCGCCCGCCGAACCCAGCACCAGCGCGCCCAAGGTTTACCGCCGGCCGGTGACCACGCCGCCCGCCAAGCCGAACAGCTGACACTCGGCCGGGAGGGGGTGTCGCCCTGCCAACTGCAGTGGTGTAGTACCCCGTGCACCGCGTGCGCCCCATGCACCCCGTGCATCCCGTGCAACAAGTGCACTCCGCACAGTAAAACCCACTAACATCTCCGGTGTTTGTCACCGTCGGAGATGGGCATGCGGTTATACCTTGCCTTGGTTGTCACCCTGTTTTTCACCTCGCCGCTGCATGCATCAGACAGTCCATCCGCGGCGCTTTCCGTGCCTGCGACGGCGGTACCCGCATCGACGCCGACCGCGTCTCCGCAAAAACGCCCCAAGGTCGCTTTGGTGCTCTCCGGCGGTGGTGCGCGCGGCTTCGCGCATATCGGCGTGCTCAAAGTGCTGCGTGAACTGAACGTGCCGGTCGACATGGTGATCGGCACCAGCATGGGCGCGGTGGTCGGCGGTGCGTACGCGGCCGGCTATCCGGTCGAGAAACTCGAAGAAACCGTGCGCCGCACGCGCTGGAACGATGTGTTCACCACCAAGGCCCCGCGCGAGGACATGGACTTCCGACGCAGGGAAGAAGACAACCGCACCATCAGCCGCTTCGCCTTCGGCCTGACCCTGCAGGGGCTGACTCTGCCGCGCGGCACCTTCCGCAGTCATGTGCTCGATGAGGTGCTGCGCAGCATCGCCACGCCCTCGCTGGAAGTAAGCAACCTGGATGACCTGGCGGTGCCGTTTCGCAGCGTGGCCACCGACCTGGTGTCGGGCGAGCTGGTGGTGCTGGCAGACACCACCCTGTTCAACGCCATGCGCGCCTCGATGTCGATCCCCGGCGCCTTCGTGCCGCTGGAATTGCGCGGGCAACTGCTGGCCGACGGCGGCCTGGCGCGCAACCTGCCGGTGGACGTGGCGCGCCAGATGGGCGCCGAGGTCATCATCGCCGTCAACGTCGGTACGCCGCTGATGCCGCGCGAAAATCTCGACAGCGCGCTCAACATTGCCCAGCAGATGATCAACATTCTCACCGAGCAGAACGTGCGCCAGTCGCTGGCGGAACTGACGCCACGCGACATCCTGATCTCGCCCGATCTGCGCGATGTCAGCTTTTCCGATTTCGACAACGGGGCGGCGATATTGACGCGCGGTGAGGTGGCGGCACGCGCAATGGCAGCGAGATTGCGCGAACTGTCGCTGCCGGCGCAACAGGCAGCCGTGATCGAGGCCGCGCGGGTCGCGCGCTCCGGTGTTTCGCACAGCATCGTGGTCAATCAGATTCTGGTGCAGGGCACCGAACGCTCCAGCCCCGAGGTGCTCAAGGCCATGCTCGACCTCCCGCCAGGCAGCGTGCTGACCGATGCGGAACTGGGCTCGCGCATCCGCAAGCTGGGCGCGCGCGGCGATTTCGAGCGCATCGACTTCAAGCTGCAGGGCCGGGACCTGGATCGCACGCTGGTGGTGCACCCGACCGAGGTGGAATGGGGCGGTGGCAACCTGCGCTTCGGCCTGCGGCTGCAAAGCGATTTCAAGAGCAGCAGTCGCTTTGACCTGTTGGCCGCCCACACCACGCCATGGGTGAATAGCTACGGCGGCGAATGGCGCAACATCCTGCAGGTGGGCGGCACGCGCCGTTTTGAAACCGAGTTCTACCAGCCGGTGACGCGAAACCAGGACTGGTTTGTTGCCGCCGGCCACAACTATCTTGGCTACGACACCGACATCTACAGCGACAACCGGGCGGTGGCACGATTCAATCTCACTGAAAGAAGCCTGGGCGTCTTTGTTGGCCGGCAAATCGGGCTGATCGGTGAAGTGCGCGTCGGCCAGACGCGTACCCGCGCCACGGCCGAACCGGTGATCGTTGGCGTGCCTTTCGGCAGCACCAAGGCGCACTACACCGCCGACGAGATCAACTTGCGCCTCGACACCCACGACAGCGCCAACTTTCCGCGCAGCGGCTACAGCGTGTACGCCTCGTGGCAGCGGGTGCGCGACAACGATGGTGCGGACGCCGTCGGCAAACGACGCGTGCTGGCGGCCGATTTTGCGGTCAGCAAAGGACAGTACACGCTGTATCCGGCGCTGCAGTTTGTCGACGCCGGCCCGGGAGGCGCCGCCGGCATCGGCGGATTCCTCAACCTGTCCGGTACGCCGGTGCGCAGTCTTCTTGGCACGCGCGCGCTGGTGTCGCGCACGGTGGTGTTTCGCGAGGTGGGCCGCCTGCCCGGCGCACTCGGAGGCACTGTATTCGCGGGCGCTTCGTTCGAGCTGGGCAATACCTTCGCAGAGAACGAATCCATCCGTCTCAACAAGCTCAAGCGCGCCTCCGCGCTGATACTCGGCGCAGAAACCATCATCGGCCCGCTCTATCTGGGAGCGGGCAAAACTTTTGGTGGCAGCTCTGCCTTCTACCTGTTTCTCGGCCAGCCTTGAGCAGGGACAAAGGTGCCAGACACAAGCACTGGCGCGGCGCTCCGGGTATTTGTGGCCTGGGAAGGGCGCGCTTGCTGGGGTTTCTGCTGTTGGTGCTGGGTACTGTCGCTGGATTGTGCAGCGCAAATCCCCCACGCCTCGCCAGGTGATGGTGCGAGAGGGCGTTGCCCCCTTTAGGAAAGGGGGCGGGTCGGTGCAGGCGTGTCGTGTGGAAACTGGAGAAACTTCTTCGAACCCGCAGTCAGCGATATGCAAAAGCCCGCGTCGGCCTAGAGAACAACCGCTGCCGTAGAGCTTGTGCATTGCTGCAGAGCTTGTCCACTGTCGCAGCGCTTGCCCCCTTTCCTAAAGGGGGCGATGCAACGTGATGATCAACGCCGCGCACATCGGGGGATTTGCAATGTGCATCCTGCAGACGGCCCCGAACACGATGGCGGCACAAGCCGCAGCTCTTACCTACGCCGCTTCAAACATTTCCTCTGCCGCACGCTGCATGGTCGTCGCCAGCGTGCCGTAGACCACGGCCCATGCACTCTCGACTTCCGGTGTGAACTCTGCACCCAGCCCTTTTTCCAGTGTCCACAGCAGCGCGCTGCCGACCGTCTCGTAGTGCCGCTCCTCGACGCCGTAGCCGACGTGCCGCCGGCCGAGGTTGCGCACCACCGGCATCAGTTTTTCCGGCTGGTCGAGCAAGGACACGGCGCTGGCAATCATACCCATGAGTTTGTTTCCCTGCGATTCGAGATTGGTTTTGAACAGCGGGCGCAACGACGGATCGAGTTCGAACAGGCGGCTGTAAAACAGGCTCGCTGCCGAATCGGCGATGGGCGCAACCAAGGCAAAAGAACTGCGGACGAGGGCGATCTGCTGCGGGGTCATGCGGTCTCCTGAGTCATTGAAGTTTGTCGTGAGACGCATCATGCCGATGACCGCCGCGGCTGTCTTGGGCCGGGCGATGAAATGCGAAATTGCGTGTGCGAAATGCAAGCGCACCGGAGCCTGAGTGCGGTTGGTCACAGCGGCGAACGAAGCTCAGACGTGCGTGATACCCACCAGCATTTCCTCATCCATCCAGCGGCGCAGCGCGGTGCCGATGAACTGTGCGATTTCGCACCCGGGATGCCGCACATCAAGCGACGCGCAGGTGGTGGCGAAGCTCAGACCATCACGCAGCATGGCAATGGCTTCGGCTTCGACGGCATCGATGGTGATGAAATGCGGCTGGAACTGTTTGCGCCACACCAGCAGGAGAGCGGGTGTCGCCAGCGCAGCGGCAGCCGGCGGCGCGTTGCCGTGTTCCAGCGCTTCCCAGATGCCGGCCGCATTGTGGGTGACGGGTGCCACCGCCAGCGTGGGATGAAATTCAAAGCCGGCGCGCGACCAGGCGTCGGCATCGAGCGCCGCGAGCGCATCAATCTGCAGCGGCGGGCAATCCGCGCCATCGAATGCGCAGCGCAGCATCCAGTCCAGGGTGGCGACTTCGGCGATGTCGCGATCGCGCGGGTAGTGCCGCGCCAGCCACGCCGGGAACTGCGCGCCGAAGCGATTGAGCGTGCGCTCGGCGGGTGGGTGATCGGCGATGAAGCCATTTACGTCGCCGGCGAACACTTCGTCACCCAGGTAGGCCCAGGTACGCTCGAACACGTCCTGCATCACTTCCAGCAGGCGTGCGCGAAAGGCGTGGTGATAGATGGCGAGGCGTCGATCGGAAGTGAGGCGGCCGCCGATGGCCACGCGCGTCACGAATTCGTTTGGCGCGTCGTGAAGGAAGGCGAGGAAGTCGTGCTGTAGGGACTGGAGTTGCACGGTGAAGGCACCCTTTAATTCCTTCCCCGGCGCAGGCAGGGGGTGAGACGGGGAATTCGCAGAGCATGCTCTGCGCCCGACGAACGCCAATCCAATGCAGTGGATTGGCCCAAGTTTTCCCGCATTTCGAAGAAATCTAACTTGGCCCCCGGCCTCCGCCGGGGAAGGGCCATACAGTTAGCGAAAGGCAGAATTTGAACAGGCGTCATCACGCCGCCAGCCTCGCCGGAACGAATGGGGAGCCGGCACCATCGGCAATGCAACGCGCCCGCCCTACTTCCGCCAGCAGTTCGTCCAGCGCCGGAATATTGTCATCGCGCTCGATCATGGTGGCGACATTGCCCAGGTGCCGGCACGCGGCGGCATACAGTTTCCACACCGGTTCGGCCACGGCGTGATCGTGGGTATCGACAATATGGTCACCATTGTCGCTGTGACCGGCCAGATGAATCTGCTGCACGCGCTCGGCAGGAATATGCTGCAGGAATTCGCGCGCATCGAAGCCGTGGTTGACGCTGCTCACAAAGATGTTGTTCACGTCCAGCAGCAACAGGCAGTCGGCTTCCTCGCAGACGTGCCGCAGGAATTGCCACTCGGTCATTTCATCCGAGCGGTAGGTGAAGTAACTGGAGACGTTTTCAATGACGAAGCGGCGCTGCAGCACATCCTGCACCTGGCGAATGTGCGCGACAACAAGGCGCAGCGCCTCCTCCGTGTAGGGCAAGGGCAGCAGGTCGTGCGAATTCTGTCCGGCGATGCCGGTCCAGCACAGGTGATCGGAGATCCACAGCGGCTGCACGCGATCCGCCAGGGCGCGCAACTGTTTCAGATACGCAGGATCAAGACCGTCTGCCGAACCGATCGACAGCGATACGCCGTGCATCACCATCGGGTAATCGGCGCGGATGCGGTCGAGCATATCGAGCGGCTTGCCGCCGGCGCCGAAGTAATTCTCGGAAATGATTTCCAGCCAGTCGAGCGGCTGCGGTGCCGCCAGGAAATCAGCGTAGTGCGCGCTGCGTAACCCGAGGCCGAAGCCGGGAGAGGGCGTAGTCAGTGGCGCGCGCTTGTCGGTTGGCATGGTCTTGAAAAAAGTGCGGTGCCACCTTGCGGTGACACCGCCCAAGGCTCACTCAGGGGAGATCAAACAAAAAACAAGTTGCGATGATTACGACTTCTTGGCCGCGATGTCGCCGATGGTGCCGCCCTTGGCAAGGCATTCGTTGGCGGCCACGGCCTTGAAGCCATGACCCTTGCAGCCGTTCTGGCCCTTGCAGCTGTGTTCAGCGGTCTTGCAGTCGGAGTTGCCCTTGCAATCGTGCACGTTGTAGCAATGCACCTTGTCGCCGGCGGCGATCGCGGCACCCTTGCTACCCTTGGGTGCATCCGCGCCAAATGCACCCAGCGACAGCGCGAGCAGGCCGGCGGCAGAAGCGAGGGCGGCACCTTTGGATTGAATCGACATGAATGTTTCCTTTCGTTGGTTTGGAGATTTCCGGCTTGGTGTGGTTTGCCTGATCGCGGCCGGGATGCGCGATTGGGCGGTTGCATCAATTCAGAACAAGCTGTTACGCGGCACGAAGTTCCTGCAACTGCGCCTGCAAGGCCTTGCGCGAGCGGTGCAGGATGATCCACAGGTTGCATTGCGATACCCCCACGCGCTGCGCCGCTTCACTGCCGCTGACGCCGTGCATATGCACCAGCACGAACGCATCGCGCTGGCGCGACGGCAGGCGGCTGACCGCATGCATCACATTGCCGGCTACTTGCCGGCGTTCATATTCCTCGGCCGGGTCAAGCAGCTCCTGTCGCGCTTCGGCCTCCGCCAGCGCATGAAACGCATCCTCCGCAGGCAATACATCGGCTTCATCGTCGTGCGCGGGAAAATGCTGCCGGTTCTCAGTCGCCTGGCGGCGATAAACGTCGATGATCTTGTGCTTGAGGATCGAGGTCAGCCAGGTGCGCAGGCCGGAGCGACCTTCAAACGGACTCTTGCCGGCCAGCGCGGCGAGCATGGTCTCCTGCACCACGTCTTCGGCCACATGCAGGTCATTGAGCTTGGCGCGGGCGTAGCGCATCAGGTAGGGGCGCAGCGCTTCCAGCTCGCGGGCGGCGGCCGGGTTGTTGAACATGGCGTTCATGCGTCCCCCGCCTTGGCGTCAAACATTTTCTGCAGCAGCGCATCCATGTTGGCCTTGCCGGCGCTGCCGGATTGGCGGCCGACGAAGCCGCCGATCGCCAGCCCCTTGGCCGGGCGCAGCACCGCCTGGAAATCCGCCCGGGCCAGTTCGAGGCGCGCCGGCATTTCGCCCGCGCGTTGCGGCACGATGAGGAACGATATCAGGCCCTGCGGCGTATTGATCACCAGATGCCGGCCGACGCGCCCGTCCACCACGCATTCAGCCAGATGGCGAACGCGATAACCGAGGTCGTTGTACTTCACGCCCACGCGCTGCAGCGAAGCTGTCACCGTCTGCACCGGAACATTGCCGTCGTCAGCCAGTTCACCGGCTTCTTCCACCACGTGATCCAGCATCGCCACCGCGATCGGCGGCGTGACGGTTTCGCGCAGGGAAAAAAACGTCAGCGTCGCCACCATCGCGCTGGCGGCGATGCCGGCCAGCCACTTCGAACGCTGCCGGTAACGGGCGCGCAGGATGATGCGCTCCGACAGACCGGCGGGCGGCACCACTTCGGCGAACGATTTGGCGAGCGCGTCGTTCTGCTGATTGAGCTGTGATTGCAGCGCGGCCAGTGCGGCATCGCGGCGGATGATTTCGTCCTGCGCCGCGGTCGTGCGGCGTGGATCAGCCAGCAGCGCGCGGGCGGCGTCTTGCTTGTGGTCTTGCGCGTTCATTTTGAACCTCGGGATTGAACCAGCCGCAGCGCCGGTTTGGCCGGCTCGCCGGCGTCCTGCATGAGTTGATGCAGGGCCAGGCGGGCGCGGGTGAGGCGTGTCATGGTGGCGCCCACCGACAGGCCCATCACCGCAGCGATTTCTTCGCAGGGCATGCCCATGAGGCACTGCAGCAACAGCGGCTCCAGGAATTTGTCGGGCAGGCGCACCAACAGGTCGCGGATTTCCACTCCAACGGTGAAGTCCAGGCCATCCGGCACTTCGACGATCTCGTCATCGGCCGGATCTTCGGCGCGGGTGCTCAGCTTGCCGGTCTCGCGCAGGAATTCGTTGCGAACGATGGTGTAAAGCCAGCTGCGGCGCCCGGCCTCGTCTTCCACCTGGTTCCAGTTCTTCCAGGCGCGTGTAAACGCTTCCTGCAAGATGTCCTCGGCGCGATGCCGGTCGCGCGCCAGCCAGGAGGCGTACTGGAACAGCTCCGGCGAATACGCGCGCACCGCCTGGTCAAAGTGCGCCGACGACGGACGCAGCCAGGCGATCATCGCGATCCCGCCTTCTGCCGGCGGCGCGCCTGGTCACACGCGGCGTGCAGGCGCGCAGCGAGCAGTTGGGCAGCGGCAAGAATGGTGGGGAGCAGGGTGGGCATCGAATGGGCAAACAGTGATTCGTTGCTCATAAGACCCGCGAGGAGGGTGAAACCTTACCGGAAGGAGAAAATATTTGTTCGCCTCCCTCGCCCCATGCGGGATAGGGATCGAGGGAGAGGGGGAAGCGGGGCATTCGCAGCGCAGGCTCTGCGCACACTGATCTACGGTCGAATGCCTCGCCCGGCCAAATCCCCGTGGCCTGCCGGCGCCGGGACCCACTGCATTTGCAGCAGATATCGCGAAGCCAGCATTGCTTTAGTGTAGGGGTCGAAACTCAAGCACTGGCGCGGTGCCTGGCGCACTTTCGGCCTGTGAGCCGCGCCGGTGCTTGAGTTTGGCAATTACCTTCGGCTTTCCAATGCCGAAATTCACCTTGCCGCTTTTCGTGACTTGTTAGTAGTGCGATTGCACGTCAAGCTTGGTGTTAAGCTTTTGTTCTGTATGGACAATCACATCAAATTTCCCGGGATGATAAGAGGCGGCCAGGAATGTTATGCGGACGCTGTGCTCCCTAAATTGAGTTAGAACTCACTATGCAAAGCCCCTGGCGTTCGTTTTCACCGCTTATGAAAACTGTCCTCGCATGCTTGGTCATTGAAGGATTATTGCTTTCACTCATGTGGGCTTTTACGCGCTCTTGGCTTGTATCTGCAATCCTCCAGTGCATCTTGTTCGGACCGCCAACCGTGTTCATGGCGCCGTGGCTTTACAAACGGTTCAAGAAGCACGCGCAGAGTTCTAACTCGTCGCTCCACACGGACGCGCCAACACCGGCGCGCCCGTGAGCTAGATCGTTAGATGTCTATGATGTCCGCATCGCAACTGGACACAAATGAGGCGCAGTGCTTTGTACTTGCCGAGCTAAATTGTCACAGACAAGACTACCGTCACACTTGGATAGATATGCTCAACCGCCTAATTCGCAAGAGCGGCGGGCTATTCAACGCAAGTGGCGATGCGATCGATTGCAGGGATTTGCCAGTTCTTAGTCCGGCGATGCTAAAGGTTAGAAGGGAACTGTGGACGCTTTCTCAACTGATATCCGCACGGCATCGCAATCCTCATACACGAGATACCCCTAAGTGCGACCAGTGCCCGATTCTCGTCTTGTCGATCTTCGGGAAGTATTTTCTAGTTGATGGAGGTACGAGAACAAATCGTCGACTTCGTGACAAGGATGATGGCCCACACGCGGTAATTGTCATTGAGTACGTACCGCAATGAAGACATCTAACAATGCGTTCGAACGGTCCGTGAAATGTGGTGGGCCGCGTCTGGCCGCGGCCGATGCATGGTGCCCGGCCGCTCAACTAGGTCGTTGACACCCATCGTGAATATGGAAATTAGCTGGAAACGTGTCTCAATTATTTCGCGGCTGGTCTGTGGCCTCTTTGGTCTATGCGGAGTGCTTATCGCATGGCTACTTCTCAACGACCTAGCACTGCTCAAGAAGCAAACCACAACCACATTGTTTGAGTTGTCTTTGGGGACGGTTGGGCTTCTCATCTTCCTGCTGGTGGCGATCGCGGGACACTTCCCGAATATCACAACCAACGAGAATCGCAGCGAATCCAAATCGTGATGTCTTACTCTTCCCTCGAGTTCGCTCTTTCGGTCGCTGGGCGCGGCAAAAGCGCGCCGTCCTTTGGTTCGGACATCAGGTTTCTCCCGCCAGTTTGACCGCTTGCCACAAACGGTTGTTGTAGCTACAATAACCGCATGGCAATCACCTTCGATCCGGCCAAGCGCGCAATAACACTGGCTGAACGTGGGCTGGACTTCGCAGATGCTGAGTTGGTCTTCGCTGGTGTCACACTTGAGGTTGAAGACACACGACGGGACTACGGTGAGAAGCGAATTGTTTGCTATGGCCTGTTGGAACAGAGGCTGGTTGTCCTGGGCTACACGCCGCGTGGCGCGGATCGTCACATTTTCAGCATGAGGAAAGCCAATGAACGCGAACAAGCTCGCATCGCGCCGCTCCTTGAAGTCTGACCTTGCGCGGGTTGATGCGCATGTCGTAAAGGCGAAGGAGTACGAGGAGCTACCTGAGCTCACCGACGACATGCTTGCGCGCGCAAAGGTCAACAAAGGCGGAAGACCACTCTCGCCAAATCCACGCAAATTGATATCGCTGCGCCTGCCAAGCGACGTGATCGAGCGATGGAAAGCCACAGGACCAGGCTGGCAAACCCGCATGGCAGAGCGTCTGAGCAAGGTGCGGTGAAGAAACTGACTTGTCGTTCCACTCGACCGCGCTCACGCGCGTCTGTGAACGTGATCGGTAACCCCCATGCCGAATAACGCATCCCCGGTCAACAAAGCGTCCGACCCGCCGAGTGCATCGTCCGCTCCAAACGTCTTGCGGCGCCTTCTCGTGCTCTTGCTTTGCGTCGTGGCCGGCTGCGCGGTGGGTCTCGCCGGTCTGAACTTCACCGGCAGCTCATCGTGGTTCCTGACCGTTCCCTTGTTCATCCTCGTGGCCTGGGTGTTCGTCGCCGACCCGACCGAGTGCGTGCCGCCGGACGAGCGCTCCGCACACAACGGCTCGGCCTCCGGGTAGCATCGACCGGTAGGTTCCGGCACCGTTTTCTTCTCCCGCAACCCGCACCGCAAGAATCAGGAGTTCCCGATGGCAGAAACCAAGACCAAACCCACCGGCGCGAGCATCGATGCCTACCTCGCGTCCCGGGCCAGCCCCGAACAGCTGGCGGACTGCAAGGCCATCATGGCCATGTGCAAGCGTGTGACGAAAGCGCCGCCAAAGATGTGGGGGCCCAGCATCGTCGGCTATGGTTCGTACACCTACAAGTACGAGAGCGGCCACTCGGGCGATGCCTGTCTGACCGGCTTCGCCGTCCGTGGCAAGGACATGGTTGTATACCTGATGGCAGACACACCTGAGCAAGTCGAACGCCTGGCGATGCTCGGCAAACACAAGATGGGCAAGTCCTGCCTGTACTTCAAACGCCTGGCGGACCTTGATGAAAAGGTTCTTGAGGCACTCATTGCCGCATCGGTCGCCGAAGTGCGGCGCCGGTACCCGTAATCCCGGCGCGGCCTGATCGGGGGAAGCCATGTTTGACCACGTCAAATTCGGTGTCAGCAACTATGCAGAGAGTAGAGCTTTCTACGTCAAGGCGCTCGAGCCGCTTGGCGTTACCGTGGTCAGGGAGTGGCCGCCGGACGGGGTTGAGCTCAGCCAGCCAAACGGCACCGTTTCGTTGTGCCTGTATCAATCCGCCGAGAAGCCGGCACATCTGCATCTCGCGTTCGTGGCCGGGAGTCGCCGGCAAGTGGATGCGTTCTATCGCGCGGCGATGGAGGCGGGCGGCGCGGACAATGGTCCGCCCGGTCTGCGCCCGCACTACCACGCGAACTATTACGCTGCGTTTGTCATTGGCCCGGACGGGCACAATATCGAGGCGGTTTGTCACGAGCCCGGTGCCTGAGGGCTGACGTTATTCATGCGACCTGCATTGAATCGGCATTCGGCAGTCCACATGGTTGCATCATCGAGACGCTGGAGGAAACATGGCGCCTGAGTACAATGGGCGGACAATGAATGACCAGGCAATCATTGGCGAGGTTCTGGCCGCAATCGACGCGCAAGATTGGCAGCGCCCTGCGTAACGACGGCTGAATACGACTCCCATGCTCACCATCCTCCGCGCGCTCCAGGCCGACATCACCACGCTCAAGGTTGATGTCATCGTCAACGCGGCCAACGCCTCGCTGCTTGGTGGTGGCGGCGTGGATGGTGCCATCCACCGCGCGGCGGGGCCCGAGCTTTTTGAGGAATGCCGCTCGCTGCACGGCTGCAAGACCGGCGACGCCAAGCTGACCAAGGCCTATCGCCTGCCTTCGAAGCATGTCATCCATACGGTAGGCCCGGTCTGGCGTGGCGGCGTGGCCGGCGAGCCGGAATTGCTGGCCTCCTGCTACCGTCGCTGCATTGAACTGGCCGGCGCCATCGGCGCGCGCTCCGTGGCGTTTCCGAGCATCAGCACCGGCGTCTACGGCTACCCGATCGAGCTGGCTGCGCGGGTGGCGGTTGCAACCGTGCGGGCGGCGGTCGCTGAGCATGGAGGCATCGGCGAAGTGGTGTTCTGCTGTTTCTCCAGCAGCGACCTCGCGGTGTATACGGACGCCCTGGCCTGATGGCGCGCGCAATGCCAAGGCTCGTCTCTGATCGAGGGTGCGAAACACCATGACCGACGAATGCCGGCAAGCGGAGAACGATTTGTCGTCGGGCGAGACGCTGCCGGCGCCGGCGCGCATTCGCCATGCGACTCCCGCGGACACCGCCGCGCTGTCGGAACTCGCCACGACGGCATTTCGCGACACCTACAGCCTGATCGACGATCCGCAGGACATTGAAGATCACATTGCCGAGTATTTTCCGGTCGACATTCTTGCCGCGCAAATCCGCGACCCCGCGTCGACGTTCTTGTTGCTGGAGTCGCCCGACGGCCTGATCGGCTATGCGCAACTGAAGCGTTCGCCGGCACCGGCCTGCGTGACCGGCCCTGCGCCGCTGGAACTCGCGCGGTTGTACTTGCGCCGGCAGAAAATTGGCAAGGGACTGGGTGCCAGGCTGATGCGTGCCGTGCACGATGAAGCGCGCGACATGGGCTACCGCACCCTCTGGCTGGGAGTCTATGACCGCAACCTGCGGGCCATCGCGTTTTACAAAAAATGCGGGTTTGTCGATGTCGGTCACAAGCGGTTCAAGTTTGGCAGGCAGTGGGTTAGTGATCCCATCATGGCCATGCCGGTGGGCGGCACGCCCTGATTCCCGGACGGCAGATCGACTCTGGCGTAGAGTTTGTTTTCTTGCGCGCAAGCCGGCAGGGTAATCGTCGAAAGGAGTGCAAATGCCCAAATCAGCCGCCAGGCAGGTACTCCGGCTTTTCGAGGCGGACGATCACGGGCATGCCACAGCCGATGCATTGCAGGAACTTCCCACATCTGCCTGCTGATCGCCATGCCACTTCTTTTCTCCTACGGCACCCTGCAAAAAGAAAGCGTGCAGCTCGCCACCTTCGGCAGATTGCTCAAGGGCTGGCCCGACGAGCTGGCCTATGCGTCGCGCACACAGGTGCCGATCGAGGATCCGCAGCGCATGGCCGCGCTGGGCATGACGCATTACGTCAACGTGCTGTTTACCGGTCATCGCGCCGATCGCGTTGGCGGCATGGTGCTGGAGGTGACCGATGCCGAATTGGCCGCTGCTGACGAGTACGAACGCTCGGCTGACTATGTACGCGTGGCGGCAACGCTGGCCTCGGGCAGGCAGGCGTGGGTGTATGTGTCCAGCAGGCAGTCAACGTAGAATTGGTCCGGTCGCGAAGCCATGGCTAGGAGTCCGCCGATGCGAGCTGCAAAGTCTTCCCTGGTGCTGCTGGCCATGCTGCTCGCGGCTTGCGTGCCGGGCTTTCTGACCGATGCCGCGACGCGCATCGCCTACGACATCGAGGCCGGCGCCGGGCGGCTTGGCGCCGCCGACGGGTCGCGCCTCATGATTGACCACAAGACGCCGTCAAAATCGGGCGAGTGCGAAGGCCCCTACAAATTACAGGTCGACAAGGTCGGCATGCTGGTCATCTGGTGCAAGGATGAAGCCGGCAAGACCGTTTCCAGCCATACCACGTCGTACTTCGCGCGTTTCGTCGATACCCCGCAGACCTGGATTATCGACAAGCCGGCACGTGCGCCGCTGAACATCGACATCGAACGCCGCAACGGGCGCGCGGTAATCGCTGATGTGCGCTGAGCACGGTTTCCGCTCCTGAGGCGTCAGGCGCATGCCCGCACCCAGGATCATCTTTGGCCCGAGCGCCAGGCCGGCGGTCGTATCGACTTACACCCGCAAACTGGTCCGCGGCCTGCTCAAGGCCGCCGATTGTCCGTCCTGCGTCATCAGCAGCACCAGCCGCACGCCGGCAGAGCAGGCGCGCGCGATGTACGCCAACATCGTCAACCTCGGCGTCACCAGCCAGCTGGCGCTGTATGCGCCGGCCGGCGACGAGGTGATCAACGAGTACGTGCGGGTCAGAAAGACCGGCGCCGCGCCGGCCACCATCATCGCCGCAATGACCGCGAAGATTGTCGCGCTTGGCCCCTCGCGGGTCAGCCTGCACTGTGCCGATCCGACGACGCTGAATGTGATCGATATCGCGCCCTCGTCGATTGCGGATCCGCTGGCGTTTCTCGCCGCGATCCAGGCGGCCACCGCGCAAGGCAGGTTTTCGCGATTCTTCTCGCCCGGCTCGCACGATCCGGCGTTTCATTTGGAGATACCGCAGCCGTAGCTGCGGTCCGCCAAACTCCAGCAACGGCGCGCCTCGCAGGCCAAAAGTGCCCGGAGAGCCTCGCCAATGCTTGTGTTTGGCAGCCATTTGCTGGTGTGCGGTTGCGGACAAGCTGATCATGCCGCAGTGCCGTCACCAAGCGCTTGACCTTCCCATCATGGGAAGCTTTAGCCTGCAAACCTCGCAATCCCATTCAGGAGGTTAACCATGCTGAAGGCACATTCCGCTCATCCGGAGCATCACTCGCATCACCATCAGCATTCGTACGAAGACGCGTTTCGACAAACTGAACAAGCGCGCAATACGCATGACCAGCACAACGCGCTCAACGCCGTGGCGCGCATGGCTACGCTGCATTGCCTGGCGGGCTGTGCCATCGGCGAAGTGGCGGGAATGATGATCGGCACCGCGCTGGGCTGGGGCAATGGCGCCACGATCGCGCTCGCGGTCGTACTCGCTTTCGTCAGCGGCTTCACACTCACCGCTGTGCCGCTGCTTCGTCGCGGCATGAGCGCTCGCGAAACACTGCGCATCGCGCTCGCCGCCGATACCGCTTCCATCGCCGTCATGGAAATAGTGGACAACCTCGTCATGCTGCTCATCCCCGGTGCGATGGATGCCCCGTTGGATTCGCTACTGTTCTGGGCATCAATGGGCGTTTCACTGCTCATTGCCGGCACGGCTGCGTTTCCACTCAACCGCTGGCTGATTTCGAAAGGCAAGGGACATGTCCTGGCGCACGCGCATCATTGAATCCAACGGCCGCGGCGCGCCGCACGCGTGCCTTTACCCGGTGTTCGGCGCGGCTGGCGGCACCTGTGACGACCAGCGCGACGTCGCTAGCGCATCACCGCATAGTTGAACAGCGATACCGGCGGCAGCACCTCGAGTTGCTTGGCCACATCCATGCGCACGATGAACGAATAGCGTGACAGAGTTTCGATCGGAATGTCGCGCGCGCGCTGCTTTTTCACCAGGATCTGCTCGGCCTTGTAGCCGGCGAACTGGCCGATGGTGTAGTAGCTCGACACCAGACCGGTGAGTACCGGTGAGCGGCTGTCGAGCGCGGCTTCGGTGGCCGAAAAAGTCGGCAGGCGCGCCGCCATGGCGGCCTCGGCCACCGCGCCGATCTGCGAAAACAGATACGAATCCGGACCGAGGTAGAGCCAGTCGGCGCCGGCCTGCTTGAGGGCTTGCACTTTCTCGGCCACGCCGGTGGGCTGCACCTTGCCATTCGCGTCGCGGTCGAAGACTTGTTCGATGAAGGTGAAGCCCTGCGCGTCCGCGAGCTTGCGCAGCGCCTCGGCGGTGGCGACCGAATTTTTTTCCGCGGCGTTGTAGAGCGCGCCCAGCTTGCTGAACTTGCGATAGGTGCGGATCGCTTCCAGCTGGGTCTCCAGCGGCGCGACGTGGCTCACGCCGGTGATGTCCCGGCTGCGGCTGGCGAGCGAGGACACGATGCCGGTCGCCACCGGCGCGGCCACCAGTGCGAACAGCACCGGGATATCGGTGATGAACTTGCCTGAGTTCATGGCCGCCTGCGTGCCGGCGATGCCCAGCGTGGGCGGCGTGCCCCAGGTGTAAACCAGATCCGGACGAAGCTGGCGAATTTCAGCGACGAATTCGGGCAGGCGCGCGGCCTGCTGCTCGGCGTCGCGCCAGATGAACTCGACGGCGATACCTTGCTTGCCAAAATAATCCTCCAGCCCTTTTTCCACCTGCGTCTTGCCGCGCCAGGTGACGGCATAGATGCGGTAAGGCTTGCCGCCCTGCGCGAACGCGCGTGGCGCTGCGGTGATGGCAGCGATGCCGCCGAGCTGCTTGAGGAAGGTGCGCCGCATCAGTCGGCTCCCTGAGCGATGGGCGCGCTCGCGGCCGGTCGCATGAATACCAGCGCGAACGCCGCCGCGCACACCAGCACGCCGCCACCGATGGCAACGAATGCCGTCTGGAAGCCGGCCAATTCCAGCAACGCCGCCGCGAGCAGCGGGCCGATGGCGTTGCCGAAGCGCTCCACCATGCGGTAGATGCCGTACACCGCGCTCTGGCCCAGCGTGCGAATTTCGTCGCGGCACACTTCGGCCACCATCGCCGCCTGCGGCGAAATCGACAGCGCCTGGCCGATGCCGAGCAGGCACACCAGCAGCAGCGGCGACAGCAATCCGAACGGCAGCGACATCGCGAGGCCCGCGAGGCCGGACAGCGCCAGGCCGGCGGCGACGAATTGCGCCTCGGGAGCGGGGCGATGGCGCGCGCGTAGCGTCACCACCCAGTTCGCCATCACCGGTACCAGCAGCACCATCATCACCGAGTACAGCATGATCATGCGCCCGGCCATGGCCGAGGTGCTGCCGAGGCCGACGATGTAAAGCGGGATGAGATAGAAGCAGTAGGCGATGAGGATCACCTTCGCCGGCACGGCGGCCAGCAACAGCAGCATCAGGAAGCGGCGGTTGGTGAAAGCCAGGCCGAGGTTGAGCGAGGCAGGCTTTGCTTGCGGAGCGGATGCGGAGTCCGTCGTGGCATCGCGCGGCAGGCGGCGCCACGCCAGCGCCAGCGCCACTGCCGTCAGCGCGGCGGCGACCAGCAGCGTGGCGCGGTGACTGATGCCGTCGGCGAGGATGCCGCCGATGGGTGGTCCGCATACCAGCGACACCATGATGATGCCGACGAATGCCGCCAGCCCGGCCGTGCGCGTCTTGCTGTCGGTGTGATCGAGGATGTAGCCCTGCGCGGCGACGAAGGCAATGGCCCAGGCCGCGCCGCCGGCGGCGCGCCACACCAGCAGTTCCAGCAAGGTGCCGGCCTGTGCCGACAGCAGGTGCGCGCAGCAGGCCAGCGCGGCACCGGTGAGGAACGAGCGGCGCCGGCCGATGCGTTCGCTCCAGCCGCCCAGTACCGGCTGCGACAGCGCCACCACCAGCATGAAGGCGAAGATCGGCAGGCTGGCCACCATGTTGGGGGAAATGTTGAGGGGGCCCACCGCCAGGCCGGCGGCGAACATGGGCATGAACGAACGCGACAGGTCGTCGGCCAGCAACAGCAGGAAGAACGGCAGGCGCATGGCACCGAGCACCAGCGCGGGATCGGTGGCGCCTTCCGCGCGCCGGCCCTGGCGGGATTCGGCAAACGCAAACTGCCGCCGCGCGGCGCGCAGCGCGTCGATCGCCTGGCGCGTGCCGGCGAATCGCAGCTTGAGCGGCAGCGAACGGTCCGCGTGGCGCCGGGCAAATGCACTGCCGATCGATGCCGCGGCCGCGCGCGCCTGCTGCGAAACCTCATCGGCAGCCGCCGCCATGGCATCGCTCCACTTGCGCCCCAGCCAGAGCGATGGCGGCATTACAAAAAAAGCACCGCGCGCCAGCGCCGCGCCGCGCGCGCGCAAGGCGCTCACATCGGTCACCACCGCGCCAGCCAGGAAGTAGAGCAGTTCGAGCGAGACGAACAGCGTGACCACGGCGACCACCGCGAGGTCCAGCGCCATTTCCTCGAACAGGCGCCGCACATAGCGCGCATCGATACCCACGCTCAATTCGGCGCGCGCGGCCTCATAGCCCGGCACCGGCAGGCGCGCGGTGAGTGCCGGGTCGGCGGAACCGTTGCCGGATGAGGCGAGCAGCTTGCCCGCACCGTGCAGGCTGATGTGCGCGACTTCCGGGTGGCGACGGATCGTATCGGCGAACAGCGCATCCACACCGATGAGTTTCTCCAGGGGCAGGTCGTAGGCTGCCGCCTGGCCGATCAGGCCGCCAAGCGAACGGCCGGCGGTGCCGGCCTTTTCCATGACCTGCGGGGCGATGCTGCTGTCGAAGGCGCGATACATCAATCCGACCGTGGCGGCGATGCAGGCTGTGACCACAATCAGGATGGCGAGCATCGCCAGCCACAGGCGCTGCTGCAGGTAGGATCGCGCCCTCATTGCGCCGGCCCCGTCACTGCCGCCGCGCCGAGCTGCCGGCGCGCGGCCGCCAGTTGTGAATTGATGGCGGCGGTTTCCGCGGCCAGCGCGTGCGATGCCAGCACCGGCCGGCTGTCGCCGATCGCGCCCGCGGCCTCATCGAGCGCGGCATCGGTGCGTTGCCACAGCCAGCGCAGCGTGGCGTAAAGGATCAGCGTGAACAGCACGAATAGCCCGCCGCAGGTGAACAGCAGCCGCTGCGTGAAGTTGCGCATGGCTTCGCGCTCCGGTTGGCGGGTGTAGCGCACCACGGCGAAGCCGGCGACCTGGTCGAAGCTGTTGCGTATGGTCGAGGCCACCACCGCTTCGTCCACGGACGGCGAAAGGTTATTCACACGCGGATGCCGCGCAAAGGCCAGCAGCCAATCGGCAGGCAGGCTGGAGCCGACACGCGCTAGATCGGTTGCGTAGGCGATCTTGCCGTCACGGCCGGCGACATCGATGCCCAGAAAAATCCGGTCGGCTTCGCGGCGGCGCTCGATGACCTCCTGCAACGTGGCGATTTCCCAGAAATCCTGGCCCAGCGACAGGTTTTTCTCGGCGATGGCGTCGATTTCATCCGCGACCAGCATCACCCGGTCGCGCTGCAAACCGGTGAACACCGACTGGTACTTGAAATACAGCAGCAGCCCGGTCATGAACACGGCGAAGCCGGTCACCCACAGCGCGAGCCAGAAAAGTTTGCGGTTTACGGCCGGCAGGGCGCTGGTCGCAATGCTCATGAATTGCGGCGCGAGGTCAGCCGGCGCGCGCCAGCAGGTTGTCGAGATGCAGGTCGATGGCCGGCCACTCGGAATCGAGGATGCTGTAATACACCGAGGAACGCGGCGTGCCGTCGGCGAGGATGATGTGATTGCGCAACACGCCTTCCTTGTAGGCGCGCAGCCGCTCGATGGCGTCGAGCGAGGCGAAATTGCGATGGTCGATCTTGAACTGCACGCGCACCACGCCGAGCGTATCGAAGGCGTGCTTGAGCATCAGCTGCTTGCTTTCCAGGTTCAATCCTTCGCGCTGGAAATTGAGGCCAATCCAGGTGCCGATCTCCACCACCCGGTTCTCGATTTCGATTTCCATGAAGCGGGTGGTGCCGACCGCGTTGCCGGTCTTCAGGTCGATCATGGCGAAAGGCAGGTCGGTGCCGGCCGCCTGCCGGTCGAGCAGCGCCTGCACCAGGCCGGCCATCCCGTGTTCGCGGTATACCCGCGCATCCAGCAGGTAGCGCCAGATGGTGCGGCGGCCGTCGAGCGAATCCTTGCACGCATAGTCGAGGTCGGCGACGTGGTCCATCGACAGCGGTTCAAGCCGCAGGTGTTTGCCGGTGAGCGTGACGGGCTGGATGTTCATCGGTGGCTTTCTCGAGTGAGCAGCGGCAAACATGTGGCGAATCAGGTGGTGCAGCGAGGTAAAACAGCTGCAGCGAGGCGACGGGCTTAAGGTAACATTATTTGCATTCGCGATGTGGTGTGCGTCCGGGGGCAAATCATCAACGGCGCCGCGCCGGTCTCATCGCCTCCTCGCCGCCAACCAATCCCGCCCATGACCAACCCGCGCGACCCTTCCAAACCCGACACGCCGCCCTCCGACATCACCAGGCTGGCGCGCGATGGCCATTTGCCGCCGGCCCGGCCGCCCGCGGCAGCGGACGACGACAAGACGCTGGTGACTTCCACCGATGCTGATGCGACGGTGGTGTCCGCACCGACTGCTGTGGTGCTTGATGCCGCGCCCGGGCCAGTCGAGCGGCCGCTTGAACGTGCCGTGACGCCGCTGGCGTTGCCGGTCGGCTACCGGCTGCACGAATACCGCGTCGACAAGGTGCTGGGGCAGGGCGGCTTTGGCATCACCTATCTGGCCAGCGACGTGAACCTGAACGCCAAGGTGGCCATCAAGGAATACCTGCCCGAGCAGTTTGCCTGCCGCACCGAGGACATCACCGTCGAGCCGCGCTCGGCCAACGACGAGGACTTTTACGAGAAGGGTCTCGAAAGCTATCTCGTCGAAGCGCGCACGCTGGCCACGTTCCGCCATCCGCACATCGTGCGCGTGGCGCGGTTTTTCGAGGCCAACAATACCGCCTACATGGTGCTCGAATACGAGCGCGGCGAATCGCTCAAGGCCTGGTGGCGCGCGCACGCCGACATGGCCGAGATCGACCTGCTCACACTGCTGCTGCCGCTGCTCGACGGCCTGGCGGTGGTGCATGAAAGCGGCTTCCTGCATCGCGACATCAAGCCCGACAACATCTATGTGCGCGATGCCGATGGCTCGCTGGTGTTGCTCGACTTCGGCGCGGCGCGCCATACCTCGGAAGAACGCAGCGAGGAAAACAATTTCGTCACGCCCGGCTACGGCCCCATCGAGCAGTACGTGATGGGTGAGCAGGGACCGTGGACCGACATTTATGCGTTCGGCGCCACGCTGTACTGGATGGTGTCGGGCAAGAAGCCGATCGCCGCGCCCGACCGCATGCTGCCCGTCGACCCGCTGACGCCGGCGGTGGAAGTGGGCAAGGGCCGCTACAGCCACGAATTCCTCAGCGCCATCGACTGGGCGCTGAAGCCGGAAACGCAGGACCGGCCGCGCGACGTGGCGGCGTTTCGCAGCGCCTTGTTCGCGGCGCATCCGTCGAGCCTGAATCTGCAGGAAGCGCTGCGTGCCGGCGACGGCGAGGTCGCGGATGGCGAAACCTGGCTGGCGGTGCTGC
The DNA here is from genome assembly GCA_044229235.1 of Usitatibacteraceae bacterium. Taxonomy (GTDB): domain Bacteria; phylum Pseudomonadota; class Gammaproteobacteria; order Burkholderiales; family Usitatibacteraceae; genus UKL13-2. The sequence continues at coordinate 75,228 of JBGATH010000002.1, read as the reverse complement.
GCTCACCGCGTCTGATCAAGGACCGGCTGGGCCGCGCCGGCCGCGTCGTGACGCGCCCGGGTTCCTGGCCGCTGGCCGTGAAGATGACGCTGGCCATGGTGCTGACTGCCCTCACGCCCATGCTGCTGACCGCGTATTACAACTACACCGGCAGCGTCGAGCGGGTGAGTGCCGGCGAATTGCGCAACCTCGAGCAGCTGGCCGCGAGCGTGGCCGGTCGCGTGTCACAGCTCATCACCGACAGCAAGAACCTCGCCGTGTACGTCAGCACCGATGACGACTTTGTCGCGTTCCTGAAACAGCCGACACCTGCGCGCCAGCGCGACACGCTGGCCAAGCTGCAAGGCCTGGTGAAAGCCAATGCCGACATCGACGTGGTGACGGTGCTGGATGCGGCCGGCACCGCCATCACCTCCACCAACAATACGGTACCCGGCCTGAACTTCAAGTTCCGAAAATACTTTCAGGAGGCGATTGCCGGGCGGCCGTACATCACCGGCATCATCGTCGGCGCCACCGCCGGTGGTTCGGGCGCCTATTTCGCCAACCCGGTGAAGGATGAGGGCGGCAAGGTGATCGGCGTGGTCACGCTGCGCATCCGCGCCAGTTCGGTGGCGGCGATCCTCGAGGAGGCGCGCGGCATCTCGGTGCGCAACGCCATGCTGGTGGACGGCGACGGCGTGCTCCTGCACCACTCCGACCCGTGGCTGGTGTTCAAAAGCCTGGCGCCGCTGCCGGCCAACACGCTCAAGGAAATCGTCGCCGACCAGCGCTTCCGTCGCGATGCGATCGAAACGGTGAATCTTCCCGGGCTTGCCCAGAAGATGGTCGGCGCCACCGCGCAGGGCAATGCCGGATTCGTTTCGCCGCTCACCGGCGCGCCGGAACTGGCCGGCTACGCGCCCGTTGCCGGCCACAACTGGGTGGTAGCCATGACCGAATCGCGCGAGTACTTCGAAGCACCGCTGCGCGAGCTGTTCCGCAATGTGCTTTACAGCGTGGTGCTGATCGGCATCGTGTTCGTGCTGATCGCGTTATGGTTTGCCCGCAGCATCGTGCGGCCCATCGAATCGCTCACCGTCGCCGCGCACGCGCTCAAGAGCGCGGATTACGACAATGCCACCGTGTGCGTCACCTCCAACGACGAGATCGGCAAATTCGCGCGGGTGTTCAACGTGATGATCGACGTGCTGCGGCAGCGCGAGCGCGAACTGGGGGCGCGCAACAAGAAGGATTCGGCGCGCAAGTAGCGGAAAAGCACGGCGGCATCAACCAAATCGCGGCGGCAAAGTGTCTGCCCTTACCCGGCGCAGGCCGGGTCCCACTTTCGCTTTGCTGCAGAAAACAACTTGGGCCCCGGCCTGCGCCGGGGAAAGTCATATGCGGTAGGCTGTTGCGCGGTAATCAGCTACCGGCAAACAAACTCCAGCACGTCGGTCGCCTTGTCGCGCGATTGCCCGAACGCGATCCAGCCGCGACCGACCAGCGCGCACTCCTCGCGACGCAACACGAACTCGGCATTGCCGTCGAACGTGACCCAGGTGCCGTTGACGCTGTGATCGACCAGCATGAACTTGCCGCTGCGAAATTCGATGACGCCGTGATTGCGCGAGGCGTTGGTGTCGTCCACCACCAGTGCCGCGCCCTTGTCGCGACCGAAGGCGATCGAGGGATTGGCCGCATTGAGCATGATCTCGCGGCCGCCGTAGTGAAGAGAAAGCACGGTCGCCTTAGGTGATGCGGCGTTGTGCCCGGCCAGCACGGTGACTGTCTGGTCGCCCTCCTGCCACAGCACCTCGCAGATATCGACTTCGCCCTTGCCCTTGACCTCGATGGCATGCAGTTGTCGGCACGAGGCACGCAGCACGGTGTTGAGGCGATCCACCGTGGTCCGCGAGGTGATGATCTGGCCGCGGATGGCCACGCCCGACAGGCGCGCCGCGAGGTTCACGCTGTCGCCGAACAGGTCGCCGTCGCGGTCGATGGCCGCGCCGAAGTGATAGCCAATGCGCGCGCCGAGCCGAACACCGCTGGTGGGCGGCAACTGCTCCAGTGCATTCTGCATGTCGATCGCGGCCAGCGTCGCGGCATTGGCGTCGGGAAACACGGCCATCACTTCGTCGCCGATGGTCTTGATGACCCGGCCGCCCTTGGCCTGGGTGCAGGCCATAAAGGCTTCCACGCAGCTTTGCACGGCGGCGAATGCCAGGGTATCGCCAACGGTGTCATAGAGCTTGGTGCTGCCGCTCACGTCGGCAAACAGGATGGCGCCTTCGATCGGTTTTTCCATTTGTTTTTTGTCCTGCGCGGCTTCGACGTGTCGCGATGGTTGGAAACAGGCGCTGAGTGTGGCGCAGTTCTGCGATGCCGACAAGCCGCAAGGGCTTCGACGAGGCGGCCAAACTCCAGCATTGGCGCGGCTCTTCAGGAATTTTCGGCCTGGAAGGCGCGCCAGTGCTTGAGTGTGATCGCAGACCTGGCAATTCCCCCAATAAAAAGTAATGAGCCGCGGCAATGCACCTGCTCGCGGCCCGGTTGCCGGCCGCCGCCCGGCTCACAGTGTGCTTAGACGATGAATGCGGCAATGTCATCCAGCTGCTTGCGGGTGATGGCCGGTACGGTCGCGCCCGCCGCGGGGTACCCCACAACGAGCAGCACGAACGGGCGCTCGTTCTCGCCACGCTGCAGGATGCTGTTGAGAAAGGCCATCGGACTGGGCGTATGCGTGAGCGTCGCCAGCCCGGCGTGGTGCAGGGCCGCGATCAGAAAGCCGGTAGCAATGCCGACCGAATCCATCGGGTAGTAGCGTTTTTCACGGTTGCCGCCCGCACCCAACCCGTAAGCCTCGTAGAAAACGGCAATCAGCCACGGGGCGGTTTCCAGGAACGGTTTATTGGCGTCGGTGCCCAGCGGCGCGAGGGCATCGCGCCATTCGTCGGTGACCCGGCGATCGTAGAATTCGCGTTCCTCGATCTCGGCCGCGGCACGAATCGTTTTCTTGACGGCAGGATCACCGACCGCGACGAACCGCCAGGGCTGCTGGTTGGCCCCGCTGGGCGCGCAGCCTGCCGCAGCGATGCAGCGCTCGATGAGATCGCGTGGCACCGGCTCCGGCGAGAAATCGCGCACCGTGCGCCGACGGCTGCTCTCATCCTGGAAAGCGGCGGCGCGGCTGCGCATTTCGTCAATCGGTCGGCGCTGAAAATCGAGCGTGATATGGGTCGGGGACATGGCATGGGCATCGGAAGGAACCGGTCGCAGATTACCCGCTTCGCGATGCCAATGGCAATTCAGCCGGCCACTGTTGCTCGCGCCCGAGCGGGCCCGCCTTGGTTATCGCCGCCATGGGCCGAATGAAAAAAAGCCGGATTCGTTTCCCGAATCCGGCTTTTTTGGTGCACCGTTGGCTCAATCAGCCGCGGCGTGTGCCTCTGGCAACGGCGGCTTCAACTGCCCGCCGTCCTTCCGGTTGCGACGCTCGCGGATGGCACCGACAATCAACATCACCAGGCGGTACAGCATGCGAATGCCTGTCACCGCGAAGATGCCCTCGAGTCCGGTCAGGGCGATCGCGGCTGGCGTGCCCCAACGAGCCTTGCGAGGGGCGTAGTTGGCGCCGGCACTTTTCGCCACGCGGTAAACCAGCCGCACCAGCGTCAACGCGAGGATGGCTTCGAAGAACGTCAGCACGAACGCCACGAACGGATTCCAGCGCGCTTCACGAGCGTGGTACTTGGCGATGGCGCGGTCACGGGTGATCTCGATGCTGTCGTAGAAGGTCGGCACCACCAGCAGCGTGAGAATCGTCGAGGTGATGGTTCCGCCGATGATGGCGACCGCCATCGGCTGATAGAACTCGCCGCCTTCACCCAGCGCCAGTGCCACCGGCATCATGCCGGCGATCAAGGCGAACGTGGTCATGAGGATCGGCCGCAGGCGCACCCTGCCGGCGTGCATCAATGCCTCTTCACGATTGACGCCCTTGGCTTCTTCCTTGCGCGCGCAGTCGAGCAGCAGGATGGCGTTTTTTGCCACCAGCCCCATGAGCATGATGATGCCGATGAAGCTCATCAGGTTGAGCGTTCCGCGCGTCACCAGCAGCGCCAGCACCACGCCGATCAGCGACAGCGGCAGCGACATCATGATCGGCAGCGGCGCGGTGAACGAGCCGAACTGGATCACCAGCGTCAGGTACATGAGGCCGATACCCATCACCAGCGCGATGCCCATCTCGGAGAACACTTCCTGCTGTTCACGCGAATCACCGCCCAGCTCCAGGCCGAAACCGGCCGGGAAGTCGATCTGCTTGGCAATTTTCATCGCGTCGGCAGTTACTTCGCCGGGCGAGCGTCCCTGCGCATTGGCCGAGACCGAGATGGTGCGCTTGCCGTCGGTGTGCTGGATGCGCGCCGGTCCCTTGCCCATGGTGATGCTGGCGATCTGATTCAGCGGCACCATCATGTTGGAACCGGTTACCGCAACCGGCAGGTGTTCGATGTTGGCGGCGCTGACGCGATCATCCGGATGCAAGCGCACTGCCACGTCGCGCGCTTCGCCGGTCGGGTCCACCCAGTCGCCAACTTCCACGCCGGCAAACGCGACGCGCAAGGTCTGCGCGGCGTCACCCACCGAGATGCCGAGCGCATTGGCCAGCCCGCGGTTGAGTTCGATCTTCAGTTCATCCTTCGGGTCCTGCTCCGAGAGGCCGACATCGACCGCGCCCGGCACCTTGGAAAGCTTCTCCATGAAGTCACCGGTGATGGCCAGCAGCTTCCTGGAATCCGGGCCGGAGAACTGGATCTCCACGGGCTTCCTGGCGCCATTGTTCAGGTCATCCAGCACCACATACTCGGCACCGATCAGGCGCGTGAGCAGCTTCCTGAGGTCAACTGCGATCTCGGCCGCCGAACGCTTGCGCTCGGTGCTCTTGCCGATGTCGACGTACACGCGGCCGCCACCGGCACGCACATTGGCGTTGGTGGCCTTGGTTTCCGGCAGGGTGCGCGCGAGCTCGGCGGCTTTTTCCACCTTCAGCTTCGCGTATTCGAGGCTGGCACTGGAGGGCGTGCGCACCTCGATGGCAACCACGCCGACGTCCGACTTGGGCAGGAAGCTGGAGCCGCCCACGGTGGCCTGCAACACCAGCGCACCGACCAGGCAGGCACCGGCAATGGCGGTCATCCATTTGCGGTGATGCAGCGCCCAGGCGATGACGTTGCCGTAGCGATCAGACTGGTGGTCAAACCAGACGTTGAATTTCGACAGCCACAGCGAGATGCCTTTCTTCGGCTGGTGGGCGTATCCCACGGGGTCGCCCCAGTAAGCCGACAGCATCGGATCCAGCGTGAAGGAAATGAACAGGCTTACCATCACCGAGGCGGCCACGGTGAGCGCGAACGGACGGAACCACTCGCCGGCGCCGCCACCCATGAACGCGACGGGAATGAAGACCGCGATGATCGAAAAAGTGGTGGCCATCACCGCCATGCCGATTTCACGCGTGCCTTCGCGTGCAGCGGTCATGCGGTCGGCGCCCATTTCCATGTGGCGCACGATGTTCTCGCGCACCACGATGGCATCGTCAATCAGCACGCCGATGGCCAGCGACAGGCCGAGCAGCGTCATGAAGTTGAGTGTGAAGCCGCAGGCCCACACGGCGATGAAGGCCGCGATCACCGAGGTGGGAAGGGCCAGCGCGGTGATGGTGGTGGAGCGCCAGGAATTGAGGAAGGCGTACACCACGAAGATGGTCAGCAGCGCGCCGAAGATCAGCGCCTCGATCACGTTCTTGAGGCTGGCTGCCGCGTCCTCGCCCCCATCCTGGGTGACTTCCAGCTTGGAGCCCTTCGGCAGCGTCTTGTTGACCTCTTCCACCATCTTGCGGATCTTGTCGGCCACCGCCACGGTGCTCGCGTCGCGCGAGCGGGTGATCGACATGCCGACGTTGGGCGAACCGTTGCGCAGGCTGAAGCTGGACAGTTCACCGAAGCCGTCGGCAATGGTGGCCACCTGCCCCAGGCGCACCACTTCGTTGCCGCGGCGCTTCAATACGATCTGTTCGAACTCGGCGGGCGACTCGATGCGGCCCAGCAGGCGAATGCTTTGCTCGTCCAGCGTGCCCTTGATGCGGCCCACCGGCGCGGTGGTGTTCTGCGCGCGCAGCGCGCCGACCACTTCGCTGACAGAAACATTGAACTCGCGCAGTTTTTCGGCGCGCAACAGTACCGACAGCTCGCGGCGCAATGCGCCATTGACGGTAACCGACGCCACGCCATCGACACCGCGAAACTTGTCGGCCAGCGTGTCTTCCGCCAGCCGCGAAATCTCGGCGTGCGTCTGGGTGGTGGACGACAGCGCCATCTGCATGATCGGCTGCGCCGAGGGGTCGATGCGCTGCAGGATCGGTTCACGCATTTCCACCGGCAGCTTGTGCCGCACCGAGGCGATGACGTTGCGGATCTCGTCCGGCGCCTCGGTCATGTTTTTCTTGAAGTGGAACACCAGCACCACGCGGGCGTTGGATTCGTCTGCCGTCGCATAGGTGTGGTTCACCATCGGGATGCTTTGCAGCGGCTTCTCGATTCGGTTGATGATCTCGCGTTCCACTGTGTCGGGGGAGGCACCCGGATAGGGGATGTTGATCACCATCACCGGCGCTTCCACGTCGGGGATCTGGTTGACGCGCAGTTTCTTGAGTGCCAGCAGGCCAAGGCACATCAGCATGATGACGATGACGACCGTGGTGACCGGCCGCTTGATACTGAAGTCTGAGAGAACCATGACTACTTCTCCGCCGTGTTGATGGCCGCCTTGGTGGGCGCGTTGGCACCGGCAAGTTCAACCTTCTGGCCATCCTTGAGTGCCGACGAAGGCTGGCGCAGCAGCATGTCGCCATCCGCCAGACCGGCCTTGAGCACGTAGTTGCCGCTGCGCGGATCGCGCTGGGCGATTTCCACAGCCACCTTCTGCACGGTGTTTCCTTTCACGCGCCAGGTGCTGGCCTTGTCGCCTTCGCGAATCAGGGCGGTTGCCGGGATCATTAGCGCGGACGAGGTTTCGGTTTCCACGCGGCCTTCAGCGTACAGGCCGGCCAGCTTCGGCTGGTTCTTGCCGGTGAAGTCGACCAGCACTTCCACCTGACGGGTGGTCGGGTTGGCGGAAGGATTGACGCGGCGAACCTTGCCGGTGAATTCCTGTTCGCCATAGCCGTTGATGCGGAACGACACATTTTGTCCGGCTTTGACGTTGCCGATCTGGTCGGCCGAGACGAGGCCCTGGAAACGCATGCTCGACGGGTCGATGACCTTCACCAATTCCTTGCCGATCTGGACCGTATCGCCGGCCGAGACCTTGCGATCGCTGACCACGCCGTCGAACGGCGCACGAATCTCGGTCCGCGCCAGCTGTTGCCGGGCCTGGACGACACGCGTCTTGGCCGCTTCGAGGTCGCTCTGGGTGTTATTACGACGGATTTCGGAGTCCTCCAGTTGCTGCGCCGAGGCCATGCCCGAAGCGCGCAGGGTCTTCATGCGCTGGAACTGGCGTTCTGCCTGGTCGAAGGCCTGCGAGGCGGCGCGTGAGGCCGCCTCGGCCGAGGCGAGGCTGTCGCGAATGGCGGTGTCGTCGAGGTGCATCAACAGGTCGCCACGTCGTACCTGGTCGCCGTTGTCCTTGACCAGTCTGAGCACGACGGTGGACACCTCGGCGCGCAGATCGGCGTTACGTTCCGGCTGGACTGACCCGGTAATGGACGGCCCCGAGGCAAGCGCATTGGCGTGCACGGTGTGCACGTCTTCGGCGGCCAGCAGCAGGGCGCTCGCCGCGGCCTTGTCCTTGTCGGCGTTGGCGGATTTGGCCGGGTCCTTGCTGCAAGCGGCCAGGGCGAGCAGGGTGACAACAACGAGAGTTTTGCGATACGACATGGCAGTTTTCCGGTTTGAAATTGTTGGGGTCGGAGTTGGCGCAATGCCGCGGGACGCCGTTTCGGACTTCCCACTCCCTATTTCGACAGGCTAGTCCCGCATGCGTGCGGGTTCCAGCGGGGAGGGACGAAATGCGAATTCGCGGTGATGAATCGCGGGTGGGCCGGCGCCAACGAAAACCCGACCGGCCCAGTTTCGGTGCGTGTTCGCAGCGACACACCGCGGCACGCCGGAAATTCGGCCCGATCCGCTAGAATCGCTTTCCCGCTGCGGACACCCACCCCCGCAGTTTGCGCTTTTTCCCGACCCCCTACCCACCGAGGTCCACCCCATGCTGAATCGCCTGTTCCCTGTCCTGTTTGCGCTGGTATTGCTGGTCGCCAGTTTTTCGCCCGACACCGCCGCTGCCGATGCGGCCGCCAATGCCCCCGCCGCAGTCGCACAGGGCGCCGTTGCTGCCCCTACACCCGCCGTCGCGACCCCGCCGGCGGCCAGGCTGGATGCGGAAGCCGCCACCCGCGCCTACCTCGATCGCCTGCAGGGCGAGGCCCGCGCCAAGTCGGACGCTTACTTTGAGGGCGGGTACTGGCTGTTGCTGTGGAACCTGCTCTATGGCCTGGTGGTCGCCTGGCTGCTGCTGTCGACACGCATTTCGGCGCGCATTCGCGAGTTCGCCGAACGCCGCACCCACCGCAAGAACCTGCAGACGCTTATTTACGTGCTGGCATGGGTGCCGCTGGGAGCGGTGCTGGCGTTCCCCATGACCTTTTATGAAGGTTTCTACCGGGAGCACCAGTACGGCCTGTCCAACATGACTTTCCTCGGCTGGTTCGGGGAACAGGGCATTGGCCTCGGCGTCGACATGGTGATCAGCGGCATCGCCATCACAGGGCTGTACGCCATCCTGCGTCGCATGCCGCAATCCTGGTGGGCGTGGGGGTCGGTCGCCGGGGCGGGCTTCATCATGCTGCTCATCATGGCTGGGCCGGTGTTCATTTCGCCCCTGTTCAATACCTTCACCCCCCTGCCGGAAGGCCCGATCCGCAACGAGATCCTGTCCATGGCGCGCGCCAACGGCATTCCGGCCGAAAACGTGTATGTGTCCAATGCCTCCAAACAGACCAAGCGAGTAAGCGCCAACGTCAGCGGCCTGTTCGGCACCACCCGCATCACGCTTAACGACAACCTGCTCAATCGCACCACGCCCGCCGAGATCCGCGCCGTGATGGCGGGATTGGGCGTTTGTCCGCTATGGCGCGCGCTTTGGTGTGAAAGGAATTACCGATCCTGCCGGGCTGCCGCTGCTCGCCGCGTTGTTCTCGGTCTATATCTTCCTCGCCACCCCGGTGCAAAAAACCATCATCCGAGTCGCCGAGGTCGAGGCGGACCTGTTCGGCCTGAACGCGGCGCGCGAACCCGATGGCTTCGCCGAAGCCATCTACAAGCTGTCAGAGTACCGCAAGATGGAACCGGGCCCGATCGAGGAATTCGTGTTCTTCGACCACCCCAGCGGCCACACGCGGATTTATTCGGCGATGCGGTGGAAGGCGGAGAACCTGAAGTAAACCCGGTCCGAGCAATTGCCCCGGCATTGAAACTCAAGCACTGGCGCGCCTCTCCAGACACTTTTGCCCTGCGAGGCCCGCCAGTGCTTGACTTCGATATCGCGAGCCTGCCTTGCCGTGTGTTTCTGTCGCAAACACGGCACAAACCGGCACAGGCTGCCGCGCCGCGCTGCCTACAATCAGACGACGCGATTCGCGTTGTCAGCGTGTGGGGAGGAGGGCAGATGCGTAGATTTTCGGGATTGGCCGTGATGGCCACGGTAATGTTGCTCGGCGGCTGCCTGTCGGTCGACCTGGACTATGCGAACCGCACGCTGCTTGCACAAGGCAAGCTGGCGACGGGCACGCGGCTGGCGAAACCGACCACCGAACGCGTGATCAAGGCGGTGGGCAACAAGGAATACACCGAGCAGAACCAGCACCTGGGCATTGCCAACCAGCTGACCGAGGCCTCCGGCGGCGGCCGCAAGTAGCGAGTCATACCGGCCCACGCGCCGGGCGACCAGCCACGGCGCTGCCCGGTCGCACCAGCGATGTCGGGCGGTCAGGGCTTGCGATACACCACGCCGTCCTTCATGACGAAGGCCATCTTCATCATGCTGGCGATGTCTTTCGCCGGGTCGCCGCTCACCGCCACCACGTCGGCCAGTTTGCCGGCTTCGACGGTGCCCAGGTCCTTGTCGACGCCCATGACGGAAGCGGCGTAAAACGTGGCGGCGCGGATGGCTTCAAGCGGCGGCATGCCGCCTTCGACCATGTACTGGAATTCCTTGGCGTTGTCGCCGTGCGGCTGAACGCCGGTGTCGGTGCCGAAGGCGATTTTCACGCCGGCCTTGTAGGCGCGCGCGAACATGCGCTGGATTTCCGGCCCGATGGCTGCGGCCTTGACGCGGATGATTTCCGGGAAGTACCCCGCCTCTTTCGCCTTGTCGGCGACGAAGCGGCCCGCGGAAATGGTCGGGACCAGCCAGGTGCCGCGTTCTTTCATCAGGGCAATGGCTTCGTCATCGAGATAAGTGCCGTGCTCGATGGTTTGCACGCCGGCGCGGATGGCGCGCTTCATGCCTTCTGCGCCGTGTGCGTGGGTGGTCACGGGAAAGCCGTAGTCTTTGGCAGTGGTGACGATGGCCGCAAGTTCGGCATCGGCCAGCAGCGGCGCATCGCCGCTCTTGGCCAGCGACATCACGCCGCCGGTGGTGGAAATCTTGATGAGATCGAATCCTTCCTTGTAGCGCTGGCGCACCACCTTGGCCGCTTCGGCCGGGCCGTTGATCACGCCGCTTTCGGGGCCTGGGTTGCCCATCAGCGAGGCGCGCAGGCCGTTGGTGGGATCGCCGTGGCCGCCGGTGCTGATCACGCCGCCCGCCGCCTGGATGCGCGGCCCCTTGATGTAGCCCTGGTTGATGCCGTTGCGCAGAGCGATGCTCACACCCTGCGCCGCGCCGAGTTCACGCACCGAGGTGAAGCCGGCCATCAAGGTCTTTTCCGCGTAGTGGGTGCCGCGAACGGTGTAGTCCGTCGGGTTGAGGGTGAAGCCCTCGTAGGCGCCGCCGGGCGCGGATTGACCGCCGAGGTGCACATGCAGGTCGATCAGTCCCGGCATGCAGGTGTGATTCTTCAGGTCCACCACGGTGGCGCCGGCCGGACTGGTGTAGCCCTTTTCCACGCGCAGGATTTTCTTGCCGTCGACGACCACGGTGCGCTCGGTTTGCATTTCCAGCGCGCGCACGTCGATCAGGCGCGCGCACTGCAATGCGATCGGTGCGGCAGCCAGCGGACCGGCCAATGTGAGCAGGGCAAGCGCGAGCGGTTTGACAAAGGTTTGGGCGGGCAACACGGTTCTCCTCGTTGGGGTGAAAGCAATCAGCTGGGCGACACCATACACGGCAGCTGCTCGGGGTTCATTGACCGGCGCCACGAATCCGGTACCACGCCAGACCGATGGCTTCGTGAACAAACAGCTCGCTGTCACGCAGCGCGGCAGCGCCGGGCCGGAACTGGGCGGGCGTGGGCGGCACGCGGTGGTGCAGCCCGGTGGCCGCCGGAATCACCTTGAAGCCGGCGCGCTCGAACGCGCGGCGCGCCCGCGGCATATGCCAGCCGTGCGTGACCAGCACAATGGTGCGGACCTTTGCCGGTTCCAGCAGGCGCGCGCTGTACGCGGCGTTTTCACCGGTATTGCGTGCGGCTTCCTCCAGCCACGTCACCGGCACATTGAAATCGCGCAGCGCCCGCGACATCAGTTTCGCCATCGATTCGCCACCGGCCTCCGGCGGGCCGCCGGTGACGGCCATCGGCAGCCGGGATTCGCGGTACACGGCGGCGCCGTGACGCAGCCGTTCCAGCGTGAAACCATCCACCATGTCCTTGCCGCCGGCGGCAAAATCGCGGCTCGCGACGTAACGCCCGGCACTGAGCACGACGATCGCCTGCGCGCGGCTGAAGTCGGGTTTCGCATCGACCGATTCGGCATCAAGTTCGTCAAGCAGGGCATTGCTCACCAGCGGTGTCGACAGCAGCCACAGCAGCAGAAATGAAATCGCCATCAGCGACTTGCCGGTCCGTGGCCAACGGCGAAGCAGCAGTGCGCCTGCAACGAAAGCGATGAACAGCGACGCCGGCGGCAACAGCAGGGAGGTGAGCAGTTGCACGCCTTGCGTCACTCGGATCGACGACGGCCGGTTCGCGAACCCGTCAGCGCGGCAGCGCGCTGCGCGGCGCGACGCGGATGCCCAGCACATCGGCCACCGGTCGCTCGATGGCCACCGGAAACTTCAGGGTTGAGCCGTCGGAGGGTTGATTGGCGATGGAAAACACACCGGTATGCGGATCCTTGACGACCAGCGAGGTGCTGCCGCCGCCATCGAGGTTGAGGGCGTTGGCCGCGCCAAAGCCGAGCATCAACTCCGCCAGTTCCGCCAGCGTGGCGCCGCGGCTGTGCGCGCGCCCGTACACCGATTCCTCGGCGGTGGCCTGGCGGCCGTCGAGCGCGAACAGGATCAGCGTTTTGCCGTCGGCGCTCAGTCCGGCAGCACTGCGCGGATGCCGCACCGCATCCCGGGCATGGGTGACCGGCTGCCCGTTGACGAGCAGGATGGCGTTGCCGGATACGGCGTAGCGCGTATCGGCGGGCAGTTCACGCACGTCGCCGGCGATGGAAATGCGGCCGCTGGTGTGCACCACCAGCGTGGCACGCAGCACTTCCTTGGTCGGCTTCGACACCAGCTTGCCACCTGAGTAGTGCCAGCCGGCGGGAAAGGTGCAGTTGCCGCTGTAGTAGCGAATCTTGCGGCCCATCACATCCTTCGCCGTCGGGGCCTCGAAGAAGCTCGCGTTCATGGTGACGGCGAAATCGTTGCGCCGCGCGACATTGCTGGTGGTATCAAGCAGTCCCACACAGGGGCCGTCGCCATCGGGGTCGCGCGCGTCGCTGAGGGCGACTTCCACGCTGACGCGGGGGTCGGCGAGATCAACCTTGACCAGCACGCCGGCCACCGGTCCGGGCCGGACAATGCGTTCGACGGTGAAGGGCATGGTTTCGTCGGCGCCAAAGCCTGCCGAGGTGGCGGCTGCAGGCCTTTCCGCAACCGCCGCGCAACCGGTCAGGGTGAGCAGGCAAACGCAAACAACACTGGGCAGGTAGCGGGGCATGACGGCTTTCCGGACGACGCGGTTCGATGGGGGAAACTCTAGCATCCCGGGACCATGGCGGCGCCGAGCAGGTTTTCGTGGTTTGCCTTCGAGCCAGGGTGCCGTCGCGACCAGCGGACATGCCGTTCGTCGCCCGGATTCGGCCATGGTTGGACTTTTGCTATCCTGTGCGTTGCCTAATTATCTGGAGCGCACCAGGCCTGCCTGAGCAACGAGACGCCATGTCCGAGGCTTTCACCACGCGTGCCGAACTGCACAAGTTCTTCGAGTTTCTCGATGCGCTGCCGATCCCGATGGCAGTCAGCCAGGTGGTGGCCGTGACGCCCAATGGCGTCAATCCGTGGCGCTCGGTGTTCCACAACAAGCGCTTCCTGCAGGTGGTGGGCTACACGGTGGAAGACGTGCCGGATCGCGAGACCTGGTATCGAAAAGCCTATCCGGACGAGGCCTATCGCACGGAGCGGATCAACCTGATCACCGACGAGGCAGACGGCGCACGGGTCGATCCGCGCAAGCAGTTCACGGCAACCACGGTACGCGTCCGCTGCAAGGATGGCGAGGATCGCTGGTTCGAGATCGCCGAAAACTACGGCGTGGTCGAGGACGGTTCCTACTTTGTCAGCGCCATGACGGATGTGAGCGCGCTACACAACGCGCGCGTGCAGATCGAACAGCTGGCGCGCACCGATGTGCTGACCGGCCTGCGCAACCGGCGCGCCATGCAGGACGAACTGGCCGCGGCCCACTCGCGCATGAACCGCAGCGGCCTGCCCTACACCTGCGTGCTGGGGGACATCGATCACTTCAAGGAAATCAACGACGCGTTCGGCCACGCCTGCGGCGACCATGTCCTGGTGGCGGTGGCTACGGTGCTGGAAGCGTCGCTGCGCGCCTCGGATGTGGTGGCGCGCTGGGGTGGCGAGGAATTCTGCCTGCTGCTTGCCGACACGGATGCCCGCCAGACCGAGACCATGATGAACCGGCTGCGCGAGAGCCTCGCCATCCATCCGATGGAGTGGAAAGGCGCGATGCTGTCCGTCACCATGACCTTCGGCGTGGCCACGCAGCAGCAGTCCGAGAGCGTGGAAGAGGCGCTGCGCCGCGCCGATGCGGCGATGTATGCCGGCAAACGTGCCGGACGCAATCGGGTGATGCTGGCCGAATAGGCCGCGCCCTGCGCCGAGCCTACAGGCGCATTTCCAGCCGGAGTGCCGCCGACATATCGGTACGGCCGCTGCTCACCACCGTTTGCAACTGGCTGCCTTCAAAAATGCTGCTGGTGGTATCCAGGTCTCGCGGCGCGATATTGGAGATCGACAGCCGCAGCTTGGTGGCCGAATCGATGGTCCACAACACGTAGGTATCGATGACGCGTTTGGTCGAGAGCTTCTGCAATTGCAGATTGGTCTGCTGGGTTTCGTAGGCCGGTGTCCAGCTGAGGTTGCCGCCGATCGACAACGGGGTCGCGCGGAACCGGTAGTCGGCGCCGAGATTGCCGGTGGCGCGCGGCTGCTGGTCGATGCGGTTGTTGGGACCCTTGACCCCGTCGACGCTGGAGTTGTACAGGCTGAGGTTGGCGCGCACGTTGACCGGCGCCGCCGATTCAATCAGTTCGGTGAGCTGGAACTTGGCATCGAATTCGATGCCGCGGGTGGTGGCGTTGCCGAGGTTCTGCGGCCGCGACACGTAGCGCTGGCTGGTCGCCCAGGAGACGGTTTCGAGCGTGGTCACGTTGCGGATCAGGTCGCGGATGCGGCGCGCGAACAGGTTGACCGAGACGATGCCGCCGGCCTTGAGATAATTTTCGTAGGCGAGGTCGATGCCGTTGGCCAGTTCCGGTTTCAACAGCGGATTGCCGGCGCGGTCGGGCGTGACCGAGGTGTTGGCGCCGGGCACCGGGAACAAGGTATTGAGGCTCGGCCGCGACACCAGGCTTTGCGTGGTCGGCGCGCGGTAGCTTTGCGTGAGACTCAGGCGCAGCTGGTCGCGGGACGGCGCGGCGAAGCGCCACACACCGTGCGCCAGCGGCGTCAGCACCCGGCTGGTGTTGCGCACATTGGCGTTGTTGGTATCGCTGCGTGTCTCGATCGATTCCCAGCGCAAGCCGAAGTACGAGCCGAACTCCGGGCGCGGGTCCCATTCGTCCTGTGCGTAGAAGGCGGTGCGGCGGGTGGCAACGTTGAGTTGCTCGCCGAAATCAGCCAGTTGCTGCACGCCGTTGAGCAGCGTGATCGAATTCTCGGTGCGCTTGACGCCTTCCAGTTCCCAGCCGCCGACCAGCGCGTGCTTGGCATCCCCCCAGCTGTGCGAGAGCTTGCCGGCGATGTTCCAGGACTTGTCCTTCGCATCGGTGCCGGTGGTTTGCAGCAGCGTGCGCGCGCCGCTGCTGCTGAACTGGTTCAGGGCCGAAAAGCTGTCGCTGCTGAACTGGCCGCCGCTGGCGCGCAACTCATAACGGGTGTCCTGGTCGATGCGCTTGTTGAGCATGCTCATGAAACGCATGACGTCGAAGTTGAGATCCGTGCGGTTGCGGCTGGTTGCGTATTGGGCCGGCTGCGCGCCGGCGAACTGGTCGAGCCTGCCTTCGGTGATGGAATGATTGCGGTGGCTGACGATGAACGGGGTGAGCGTGAAGTTCTCGCCCGGCCCAAGGCGCCACTGCAGGCGCGAGCTGAAGAACAGGTGGTTGCCGATGCCGAGCTGCTGACTGAAGTTGCGCTGGTCGAGGTCGGTCGCGCCGCTGAGGGTATTGGTGTAGCGCGTGCGGGCCAGCGTGTCGGTGAGCTGGTCGCTGTGGCGCATGGACAGCGACATGTTGTAGGTGCCGGTGTTGCTCAGGCTGTCGTTGCGCGACCAGGAGGCGTCCTCGGAAAAATGGTTGCGCTCGCTGGTGATCCCCGCGCGGATGTCGTTGTGGCGCGCGCGCAGCGGTTCGCGCAGGATGATGTTGATGGTGCCGGCGATGGCGCGGGCGCCGGTTTCGGCGGTGGGTGCGCGCAGGATTTCGATGCGCTCGACCTGCTCCGGCGTGATCTGCTCGATGGAAAAACCCGGCGGGATGCGTTCGCCATTGAGCAGGATCTGTGTGAAGCCGCCGCCCATGCCGCGCATCTGCACCGGGCCGCCGCGGCCGGGCCTGCCGCCCTGCGTGACGCCGGGCAACCTGCGCATCACATCGCCCAGGTTGGAGTCGCCGTATTGCTCGATATCCTCGCGGCTGATGATGATTTTGGCGGCCGTGGAAACGCGGCGGTCCTCGTTCGAGTTGCGCTGGCCGGTGACTTCCACCTTGGGCACCACCTGTTGCGCCGTGCCGGGTTTGACGGCGGGCGTGGCCGGGCGTGCGGGCGCGGCCGCTTTAGCCGGGGGAGTATCGGCCGGCGGCGGCGCGACGGGCGGCGTCGCCTCCTGCGCCAGTGCGGCAAAAGACGCCAAGCCGAGGGCGAATGCGAGACGCAGGCCTCGCAGGGGGAAATTCGAATGCGTGGGGAGGGTATCCGGGGAGCGGCAAACTGGCCAGCGCGTATGCTAATGGCTGCGTCATGGCTGCTCTGTATTGAAATGTAACCACATTGTCGGTAAGTGCCCTGTGGCGGCGACGACGGTGGTCGGCACCTCCCGCGCCGTGGGGCGCGATCCCATTCGTGGCCAAGCCGCCACACCCGCATCTGGGCACGTAAAGCCAGCATTGGCGGGCCTTTCCAGCCATTTATGGTCTGGAAGCCGCGCCAGTGCTGGAGTTTCGCTCATTGGCGACATTGCCATTCGTCTGCCGGCACTGCGACTCCATGCAAAGCGGTAATAGAATGGTTTTACAAAACTTGACTGGCGGGATCGGTTCATGAAAAAGATTCTGTGCGTTCTATGCTCGCTGTTGCTGGTGGCCTGCTCGTCGGGGCTGGATCGCAGGATCGATGGCTCCAGCGAGGCCAAGTTCGAAAGCAGCCTGGCCGCGATGAAAAAAGGCGCCAATGCCGAGGACATCGCCAGACTCGACGATGCGCTGATGGTGCTGGCGGTGAGCGACGTCAGCATCGGCTACGAAGGCGGCATTCTGGGCGCACTCAACAAGCTCACCCGCGGCAAGACGCCGGAACAGCTCGCCGAGCAACTGATGCCGGTGGTCGGCGGCAAGACCGGCCGCGAAATCATCGAGGCCGGACAGAAACGCCGGCAGAACGAAGCCGGCAAGCAGCTGGCCGCCACGGTGCGCGAAATCGCCAATCTCAATCAGGTGCGTGATGAAAGCAGCGCCAAGCGCGGCGCGCTCGAGGGCATCGAGATCATCGAGCCTACGCTGCGTTTTTCCAGCGTGGGACCGGAAAAGATGAGCATCCTCGACTTCAAGGTGAAGAACGCATCTGCCGTCGGCCTCACGCAACTGTTCATGCGCGGCACGGTCACCGAATTTGGCACCAACCGGACGCTGGTAAGCGAGGACATCAATTACAAGTTGTCCGAGTCGCCGCTGCTGCCCGGTGAAGTCAAGGCATTGCGCCTGCCCACCTCCACCCGTGGCAAGTGGAACGCGCCCGACGTCTGGGGGAAGGACAACCTGCTGTTCCGCATCGACATCATCAACGCCGAAGACCTGGGCGGCCGCAGGCTGACCACCGCCTTCACCGCCAAGGATGCGGCGCGGCTGGCGACGCTGGAAGCCAACCGGATTGCGCTCGAAGCCTTGCTGGCCAAGCCCTGAATTGCCGGCAATTTCGTTCGTCGTGCCGCTGAAAAAGCCTGGTGCCTTGACCGACACCCGCGCATGATCGCAGCGCGGCCTCACCGCTGCGATTGCGTCTGTTATTCTTGTGACTTGACGACATAAGGGCACCTCCAACAGATGCACGCGCGCCAGGATACAGATGCGGTTGCGGACCCGGGCGACAGCGCCCCGGTCGCGCCGGCGGAAAGTGATCGCCAGGATGGCGGGTCAGGGGAAGAGGGCGCCGGGGCCGGTGAGGATGCACCGCGCGCTTCGGCGCATCTTCGCCACCTGAGCGGCGGCGCGCTGCACGAGGTGCGCGTCAATCGTTTCTATATGGCGGCGGGCGCCTACGTGCTGGGTATCGCCCCGCTGATCCTCGCCTACTGGATAAAGCTGATCGACTGGCAGCCGCTGCTGGTTTGCGTGACCGCGATCGTGCTGGTCAATGTCGCTTTCTACGCGCTGTTTGCCGCGCGCATCAATGAGCGCTTCGCCGATCCCAGCCTCACCCATGCGCAGACGCTGGTCGCCATTGCCCTGATCATGCTGGTCACCTATGCCTTCCAGCGCGAGCGCAGCCTGGTGCTGGTGTGGTGCCTGGTGGTGCTGCTGTTCGGCGTGTTTCGCTTCAAGCCGCGCGAGTTCCTGACCACCACCCTGTTCATGCTGGCCGGCTACGCACTGGTCATCAACCTGCTCATGCAATTCCGGCCGGAAAGCGTCGACGTATACCTCGAGTGGTACCAGTGGGTTTGGCTCGCGCTGGTGCTGCCCGCGTTCGCCATGATCGGCGCGCGCATCAGCGAGCTGCGTGCCCGCATCCTGCGCAGCAATGAACAGCTGACCAACGCCTTGTCCACCATCCAGAACATGGCGACGCACGACTCGCTTACCGGCCTGCCCAACCGTGCCTCGCTGGCC
Organism: Usitatibacteraceae bacterium; assembly: GCA_044229235.1. GTDB lineage: Bacteria > Pseudomonadota > Gammaproteobacteria > Burkholderiales > Usitatibacteraceae > UKL13-2. Next base: position 56,464 of record JBGATH010000002.1, on the reverse strand, counting down.
GATACCTTGCACCATGCCATCAGCCGCGCGGAGCGCGACAAGACCGGCCTCGCCCTGTTCTTCCTCGACCTCGACCATTTCAAGGCCATCAACGACTCGCTGGGCCATCCGACCGGCGACCAGTTGCTGCGCGAGGTCGCGCGGCGCATTCGCAGCACCATACGCGACAGCGACCTGGCGGCGCGGCTCGGCGGCGACGAGTTTGTGGTGATGGTGGAGCGGGTTGCCGATGCCGAGAACCTGCGGGTGCTGGCCATGAAGATCCTCGCCTCCATCGGTGAGCCGACCATGCTGGCTGAAACCGAGGTGATGGTGTCGGCGAGCATCGGCATCGCCGCCTACCCGGAGCACGGCCGCGATGTGTCGGCGCTGCTGGCCAACGCCGACCTGGCGATGTACCGCGCCAAGGCGCTGGGCCGCAACCGATTCAACGAATATTCGCTTGAGCTGGGCGAGAATGCGGCGGAGCGCTTCGAAATCGAGCGGGACATGCGGCGCGCGCTGGAACAACGCGAATTCCACCTGTATTACCAGCCGAAGATCGAATTTGTCAGCGGCAGGATGCTGGGCGTGGAAGCCTTGATCCGCTGGCACCATCCCCAGCTCGGCGTGCTTTACCCCGAGCGTTTCATCCGCATCGCCGAGGACAACGGCTTCATCGTCACGCTCGGCCAGTGGGTCATCGAACAGGCCTGCCGGCAGGTGCGCGCATGGCAGGATGCACGCATGCCGCGCTTCTCGGTGGCGGTCAACCTGTCGGCCAACCAGCTCTCCGACCAGTCGCTGGTGCGCCATGTGGCCGACGCGCTGAAGAACTCCGGTGCCGATCCTGAATTGCTTGAGCTGGAAATCACCGAGACGGTGGTCATGCAGAACATCGAGGAAGCCGCCAAGCTGCTCGACGCGCTGCGGGGCCTTGGCGTGCGCCTGTCGATCGATGACTTCGGCACCGGTTACTCCTCGCTCTCCTACTTGAAGCGCCTGCCGGTGGACATCCTCAAGGTCGATCGTGCCTTCGTCAAGGACCTGCCGCATAACCGCGATGACCTGGCCATCACCCGCGCGGTGATCGCCATGGCCCATGGCCTGGCCATGAAGGTGGTGGCCGAAGGCGTCGAGGAACGCCAGCAGTTTGATTTCCTGCGCGATGAAGGCTGCGATGAATTCCAGGGATTCTTCTGCCGGCCTGCGCTGGAGAGCCATATCCTGGAAGCGCTGGTCCGGGAATTTGGTCTGCTGATCCCGGCGCAGGAGGCAGGCGAACCGTGATGCGCGCCCGCATCGGGCCGGTGGCGGCCGCGATCCTTGCCCTGGTGGCGCTGCTGGGCCGGCCGGTCCTCGCCGCCGCAGCCGACGACTGGCAGCAAATCGCGGAAGGACAGATCGGCAAGCTGTTTGTCCAAAAGAGCTCGATTCATGTGCAGGGCGACGGCATCGCGCTGCTGTATCGCGTCGATTTTCCCGAGCCGCAGAAGCATGCCAGGAGCGGCAAGTCGTATTCCTCCATCCAGGTGGCTTCGACCATCTTTTGCGCGGCGCGCACCATTGTGCGTGGTGACCTGACGGCGTATGCCGGCAGGGGCGGCACGGGCGAAGTGGTCGGGACGCAGAAAATCCCGGTTGTGCAGGTGCGGCCCGAACCAATCGTGGCGGGCGCGAGTGACGACGATTTGCGGCGCTTTGTCTGCGACAACAAATCCGCGCGTCGCAAACCCTGACGACGCGTAGCCGGCACATGCAACTGAGCTCGAAAACATGCGCGGCGCTGCTGGTCATGCTGAGCGCGCTCACCGGCGGCTGCGCCGTGAATTATCCTGGCGCCACACCGACCGGGCAGGCCGAAGCCACCCTGTCGGCGCTCGATCCCGGTTACGTTTTGCGAGCACACATGAAACGACAACACCACGGCCCCGCGCCGCGCGAGGCGATACTGCAGCTGGCGCCCTCCGGCAAGCTGCGCGCCGCCATCAACCTCGGCAATCCGATCCTCGCCACCCGCAACAGGCAAACCGGCGAGCCCGAGGGTGTGTCGGTGGATATTTCCCGCGAACTGGCGCGCCACCTCGGCGTGCCGCTGGAAATCGTTGTGTATACGGCAGCGGGCAAGGTGGTCGAAGGCATCAAGGCCAATGCCTGGGATATCGGCTTTTTTGCCATTGACCCGGTGCGTGCGGCCGATACCGATTTCACCGGGCCTTACGTGATCATCGAAGGCGCCTACTTGGTGCCAAACAATTCGCCCATCCGGCGCAATGCGGATGTGGACCGCGCCGGTAACCGGATCGCAGTCGGCAAAGGCAGCGCCTACGACCTTTACCTCACGCGCGAGCTCAAGCAGGCAACGCTGGTGCGCGCGCCGACCTCACAGGCGGTGACCGACCTGGCGGTCGCGCAGAAACTGGAAGTGGCTGCCGGGGTGAAGCAGCAGCTGCAGGCCGATGCGCAGCGCGTGCCCGGCATGCGCCTGCTCGATGGCCGCTTCATGGAGATACGGCAGGCAATGGCCGTGCCCAAGGGGCGACCTGAGGGCCTGCGCTACCTGGCCGGGTTTGTCGAAGACCTCAAGGCGTCAGGCTTCGTGGCGGAAGCACTGAAGCGCCACGGCATTGAAGGTGCCGAGGTTGCCCCCATGTCTGAAGGGGCAGGCGCGGCGCACTGAGCTTCGTCGCGCGCGCTGCGGACTCCATCACGAAACGGCGGCATGCTGACTGCGCCGCTGTTGCGCAACTTTTGAATCAACGTCGCTGTTCTTCCACCTGAGGCCCGCATGCCACGTCCCATTCTTGACGAATCCCTGATTCATCCCGCCATTCGCGAAAAGATCGCAAGCCATCACATCGACATCGTCAAGGAAGTGCAGGCGGCCATCGCTGCGCACCCGGTGGTGGTGGTCGGCATGGCGCAGAATCCGATGCCGAAGAAAGCGCGCAAGGCACTGGACGCCGCCGGTATTGCCCATCACTACCTGGAATACGGCAGCTACTTCAACACCTGGCGGCGGCGCAATGCACTGAAGATGTGGACCGGCTGGCCGACGCTGCCGATGGTGTTTGTGAACGGCGTGCTGGTCGGTGGCGCCGACGATACCGTCCGGCTCATCGACAGCGGCGAACTGCAGAAGATGCTGGCAAAGCCCACGCTTTAGCCGCAAGCCGCGGCGCTTACTGCCGCGCCAGTCTGCGCAGGCAATCAACCTGCGCCTTCACCATCCAGTCAAGGCGCGCCACTTCCTGTGCCGCGTAGGCTTCGCCGATTGTGGCGATGTTGCCCGGCTCCAGCGCGAGGTACGCCTCGGCCTCGGCATGATCGATCACCACCCGCATGCCGTTCTTGCGGGCGATATGCATCATCGCCCGGTTCTGCGTGAGGCAGTGCACGAACAGCTGGTTGAGCTGCAGGTTGCGCGCATGGATGGCCGCGCGGCGGAACAGGGTGCTGCCGATGCCCATGTTGCGGCATTGGTTGAGCACGCTTACGCCAAGTTCTGCCGATCCCGGCAGGCAGGCGAGGTGTGCCACCCCGAGCAGCGACAGATCATCCGCGAATACGCCGAACACGGCGTCGCGCTCAAAGTTGATCGCGTCCACATAGCGCTGCCGCCCGTCCTGCGTGAGCGGGGAACCGAAGCGCAGGTACACATCCTCCGGCGCGAGGTCGTTGAAATGGCGCTTGAGCAGTTCGCGGTGCGAGGCCTGCAACTGGAAAACGGGCATGGTCATGGCTGGGCTCCTGGCATCAGCAGCGGGCCTGTCGCAGCGGCCCGCCGGGGCTGAAAAAAATTGCCCCCGGACGGGCCGGGGGCGAATCCACGCTTATGAGGCGTGGAGGAGGAGGCGTTGGTCCGCATGGCGCGTCGTGCGCAGGCGGACGGGGCCTGCGCGGTCAGGGCTGTCGCAGGGAGGTTGAATAGGAGTCCGGCGTGCGGGTCATGCGCTCGGCGGTTTCGCCGGCCACGCGCAGGATGCGCATCAGGCCGTTCCAGAGATATAGAACGCCGTCGGCGATCTGTTCACCGGTTTCGGCGGCGTGCCGGATATTGGCGCGCTGGATGTGTACTTCGATTGGGCCGTAGTCTGTCATTTGAGCCTCCATTGTGTGGAAGGGGTCGCAGGACGCTTTGGCGGATTGCCGGATTGCGTCTTCTGTAACTGTCGTGTGGGCAGAAACCATTGATTTGGCTGGCGGAAGTGCTATCTTTGTTGCTTGCCTGCCATCTCGAAAACCGCTGATTGCTGCCTTGCACAATTCAAAGATAGTGGCCTCTGGCGACTATTGCCAATCGTACTTTTGGATGATGGATATCAAATTTTGTGATGGAACCTTGCCTTATTGCTGCAACACAACATCAGTAAAATTAATGTGATACGGTTCACACTTCACCCACCTCGGGACCCGTCCCGGAACAGGCCGGATCAGCATGGAGCTTTACCAGTTACGCAGCTTCGCGGCCATCGTCGAAGTGGGGCAACTCACCCGGGCCGCGGAAAAACTGCATATCAGCCAGCCCGCGCTCAGCGCCCAATTGCGCGCGCTCGAGGAGGAACTCGGCCTCTCGCTGTTTGATCGCACGCCTACCGGCATGGTGCTGACGGCTGCCGGCAAGCGCATCCTCAAGTCCGCCAATCGCGTGCTGTCGTCGGCCAATGCGCTGATGAACGAGGCGCGCCTGGTCAAGGGCAGCGTCATCGGTTCAGCCCGCATCGGCACGCTCAGCGATCCGAATTTCCTGCGCCTGGGCGATTTCATGGGCGAGGCGGTGGCGCGGTTTCCCTTGCTGGAACTGGAACTGCACCAGGAAGTGACCGGTGTGGCCATGGAACAGGTTGCCGCCGGCGAGCTCGATGCCAGTTTCTATTACGGCGAAATCGACAATCCCGAGATCGCCGGCCTGCCCTTGCGCGAATTCGTCTACCGGGTTGCCGGTCCCGCGGAGTGGAGCCTGCGCATGGAGCTGGCGGGCTGGAACGAGATTGCGGAAATGCCGTGGATCGTGCCGCCGCCCATCAGCAGCCACCACAAGCTGGTGAACAAGCTGCTGCGGCAGCACGGCGTGGTGCCGGCCAAGGTTGTCGAGGCCGACCAGGAAACCGTCATCAGCTCGCTGGTGGTGTCGGGCCTGGGGCTGGCCCTGATGCGTGAAGACGTCGCCCTGGAAAAAGTCGCCTCAGGCGAAGTCTGCATCTGGAAAGATGTCGGCATCCCAACCACGCTGTGGTTCATTTACAAGCGCGATCGCCACAACGACCCGATGATCCGCGCGCTGTTGTCGGTGCTCGAAAAACTCTGGGACCTGCAGCGCGAAAATCCCGACGCCGTGCCGCAGCCGCGCGCGGCGCGCAGCGCGGCCTAGCGGCCGACTCAATCCGCGTTCAGAACGGAAAGGCCCACAGGAATCGCGTCAGTGGCGCGAGCCCGCGTGGCGACGTGGCGATGAACGCGTAGCTGCCGCGCGTCCAGGCGAACACCACACCCTGCGGGGTCTGCCCCAGCACCCAGCTGCGGTCGGCGGCCACGCGCATATTGTCGGAGGTTTTCGACTGAATTTCGGTGAGGCGTTCCTGCGCTTCGTCCTGATCCCAGCACAGCACCAGCCGGATCTCGACGGTCTCGCCGCCGGCACCGTAAATGGCCGTCGCCGGGTCGCTGGTCAGTTCACCCGAGGGCCGGGCGTGGGGCCGCTGGAATTCGCCGACGTTGTGCGGCAGCAGCGTGGTCAGGTTGGTGCCTTGCGGCTTCGGGCGGCGGCTGCGGGTGACGGTTTCATCGTTGAGGATGGGTGCCGGCGCGGGGTTGGGGGTGATGGTCATGCCCGGTGGCAGCGCGGTGGCCGGTTCGGGCGACTTTGCTGCCGGCTGCGGCGTGAGCACTGGCGGCGACCGCAGTTGCAGCGTGGCATCCGGATCAAATGCCGGCGCGGGCTTGGCCGCCGACGCCAATTCAGGCAATTTTTCGGCAACCGGCTTGGGTGCCTCGACTGCCGGTGCCGTGGCCGCCGGCGGCTGCGTGGCTTCCTCGGGCTTGTCGCGAAGCAGGTCTCCTACATCCGACCGGAGTACCTTACCCGCCCCCTTGACGATATCGCCCACGTCGGCCTTGAGCACCTTGCCGACATCCATGTTGAGAACCTGCCCAAGCTTGCCCAGCACGATTAGCCTCCTGGTTTGCAGCGCGTCACCGCGCAATGATGCCTGATCTGCATCCGCTTGGCATTGGCGCGATCGCGTCAAGGACCCCGCGGCCGCTATTCCACCAACTCGAACACGCCATCGGCCTTGTTCTTGCGCACGCGATCCCAAGGGAACACGCGGCCGTTCATGGCGATATAGGTGTTGCGGCGATGCAGCTGCGCGACGGCGAGCGCAAAGCCGAGATTGAACAATGCATCCGACCCTTGCACCGAGTACGGAATCATGGCGCCGGTGAAAACCACGGTCTTGTCGAGGCCGGCCGCGCCCACCACTTGCGCGGTCTCGCGCATGGTGTCGGTGCCGTGGATGACGACAATGTGCTCTTCCGGCGCCGCGCGACACGCGGCCAGCACCTGCTGGCGGTGTTCGTCCTGCATGTTCAGGCTGTCGATGAGCTGGTTGACCTCCCACTGCACCGGGATCGTTACCCGCGATTGCTGCAGAATCGTCGGCAGGTGTGAGTCCTTGAAGGTGAGTTCGCCCTTGATGGCGTCGTAGTGCTTGTCGAAGGTGCCGCCAGTGATGATGATGCGCGCGGCGGGAACAGGGTTGGCATTCATGCGGGTGGCGATACAGCGCAGGGTGGGCAGGCGCCGATTGTAGCCTGCTCCGGGCGCGACGCATTTCGGTATGATGACGCTTCGCCGCGCAACGCCTGCACAGAGCGGCCGGCCAGGCCAACCACCCGGAACAAACCGCCTCAATGAGCACACTTCTGAAGGCACTCAAGCGCGCGGAGCAGGATCGCCGACAGAAGCTGGCGGAAGCAGGGCGGTTGTTCCCGGCAAACTCGCCGACGCAGTTGACCCTCCCGGTTGATGCGGATGCCTTACCCACCCAGGCGCATTCGACAGCGCCTGCGGCCGACGCGGCGATTACCTCTGCCCCGACGCCAATCGCGAAGCCGCATATCAATCCACTGCTGGTACCGAAACCGGTCACGCCGGCACCACCCGTGCAGCCGCGCTACACGGGCGTCGCGCTGCTGGTTGGAACCGCCAGCGTGATCGCCACTGTCGCCAACCTGATTTACCGGCCGGCGCCGCCGCCTGCAGCTGTCCTGGCCGCCGCCCCTGCCACGCGCCTTACACTGGAAACAGTATCGATACCGCCCGCCTTGCTGGGAACCGGATCCGTGCCGCTGCAACTGCAACTGGATCGGCGCGCCGAGCGCCTGCAGGTGCCGCGCGCCGGTGCGGCAAAGGCGCCGCCAGCAGGCCGGTGAGATCACGGTATCGCTGCGGGCCGCTAATGTTGGGATAATGCCGGACTCAACATTCGGAGTGCCAGCAATCATGTACCAGACTTATTCGAACGGCCAATGGACCGAGGGCAACACGCCGATCTTCGGCGCCATGGATCACAGCGTGTGGCTGGGTTCGTCGGTGTTCGATGGCGCGCGTTCCATTCGCGGCATGGTCCCCGACCTGCGGCGCCACCTCGAACGGGTGGTGGTTTCATCCGAACGCCTGGGCATGGTCTGCCCGCTGAGCGTGGATGAAATGGAAGCGCTGTGCATGGAAGGCATCAAGCGCTTTCCGGCCGATGCCGAATTGTACATTCGCCCGCTGGTGTTCGGCACCGACGGTCTGCTGATTCCGGTGGCAGATAAAGCCGGATTCGCGCTGACCCTGTTCGATGCACCGCTGCCGCCGTTCACCGGGTTCAGCGCCTGCCTGTCGCCGCTGCGGCGCCCCGACCCGCTGGTGGCGCCCACCGACGCCAAGGCCTCGTGCCTGTACCCCAACACCACGCGCGCGCTGCGTGATGCCAAGGAGCGCGGCTTCGACAACGCCGTGGTGTGCGACAGCGAAGGCAATGTCGCCGAATTCGCCACCGCCAACATTTTCTTTGTCACCGAAGACGGCGAGGTGGTCACGCCGAAACCAAACGGCACCTTTCTCTCCGGCATCACCCGCGCCCGCGTCATCAAGCTGCTGGCCGAGGCCGGCATCAAGGTCACCGAACGCAGCGTGCAACCGGGCGAACTGCAGAATGCAACGGAGATATTCAATACCGGCAACTACGGCAAAGTCACGCCCTGTATTCGCTACGAATCACATGTGATGCCGGTGGGGCCGATTGCGACGCTGGCGCGCGAACGCTATTTCAAGTTTGCCGCGCAGTAGGTCGCTTCCGGTGCTGCCGCTTCGCGGCATGAAGTAGTCCGAGTGACCTGGTCTGCTGCCCGGCTCGGATGCTCCTGTTGTGTCGGCAATTAAGCATGCCAAAAAGGGCTGAACAAATCCCTTCCCCGGCGCAGGCCGGGGTCCAATTTTTCTGCAAGGCATGCATGAATGGAACTTGGACCCCGGCCTGCGCCGGGGAAGGGAAATTTCTGCGCCAACAAATTTAATTTCCGATTGAAGGGAAGCTACCGCGCACGGCCATGATTTGTGCGGAATAGCGAATGCGTACGACACGAGGCAGACGCTTTTGCCAAACCCGGGAGGCGCGAAGTTTGCCCGCGCAGTAGGTATATCGAAGTCCGGCATGTATACTGCCGGCTTCGGCGCTGCACCAGTCCTCGCGCCGTCGTCATTTCTGACGCAGCTTTTCTCCTCCCGTTTGCCTTCGACTGGCGCCCTCTGCGGTGACAGGCCGACACTTCCAAAAAAGTACAACTATGTCATTCGCAGCCCTCGGTCTGTCCGAGAACCTCGTGCGTGCTGTTACCGAACACGGTTACACCACGCCCACCCCCATTCAAATGCAGGCCATTCCGGCCGTGCTCAACGGCGGCGATCTGCTTGCCGGCGCGCAAACCGGTACCGGCAAGACGGCAGGCTTCGTGCTGCCGCTGCTGCAGCGCTTGTCCACCTCTGCTTCAAAGAAAGTCAGCGGCACCAAGGCCGTGCGCGCGCTGATCCTCGCCCCCACGCGTGAACTCGCGGCGCAGGTTGAGGAAAGCGTGCGCACTTACGGCAAGTACGCCAAGCTGTCTTCCGCCGTCATTTTTGGTGGCGTGGGCATCAATCCGCAGATTTCGGTGCTGCGAAAGGGCGTCGACATCGTGGTCGCCACACCGGGCCGCCTGCTGGATTTGCATCAGCAGCGCGCCATCGATCTGTCGCATGTCGAAATTCTTGTTCTCGACGAAGCCGACCGCATGCTCGACATGGGATTCATTCACGATATCAAGCGTGTGCTGAAACTGCTGCCGCCCAAGCGCCAGAACCTGCTGTTCTCGGCCACGTTCTCCGATGAGATCAAGACGCTGGCCGACAATTTGCTCGATAACCCGGCATTGATCGAAGTCGCGCGCCGCAATTCCACCGTGGAAGCCATCACCCAAGTGATCCACCCCGTGGACCGCGACAAGAAGCGCCAGTTGCTCGCCCACCTGATCACGCAGAACAACTGGCACCAGGTGCTGGTGTTCATGCGCACCAAGCACGGCGCCAACCGTCTCGCCGAGCAGCTCGACAAGGACGGCATCACCGCGCTGGCGATTCACGGCAACAAGAGCCAGGGCGCGCGCACCAAGGCGCTGGCCGAATTCAAGACCGGTGACCTGCAGGTGCTGGTGGCCACCGACATCGCCGCGCGCGGCATCGACATCGACCAGCTGCCGCATGTGGTGAATTACGATTTGCCCAATGTGCCCGAAGACTACGTGCACCGCATCGGCCGCACCGGTCGCGCCGGCGCCACCGGGGAAGCCGTGTCACTGGTGTGCATCGATGAAGCGGGCTTTCTGCGCGACATCGAGCGGCTCATCAAACGCGAGATTCCGAAGGTCATCGTGCCCGGGTTCGAACCGGACCCGCACGCCAAGCCCGAACCGATCCAGTTGCGCTCACCGGGACATCGTCCGGGTGGGGGACGTGGAAGACCGGGTCAGGGCAAGAGCCAAAGTCAGGGCCAGGCCAAACAAGGCGGGCAGGGCAAGACCAATGCAGCCACACCAGGCCAGCAGCGCCGCCAGGGTACGCCACTGGGCACCGGACATAACAAGCCAACAAGCACAAAGCGATCCTACGGTCGCGTCCGCTAGCACCAGATTTGCGGCGCGGAAGTAATGTCGGCTGATGGAGCTTGAACCTCGCCGACGATTGTTGCGTCGGGCCGGCCCCGTGCATTTGTCGTGGGCCGCGCTCGACATCGCGTAAAACGTCCATTCGCTGGAATAGGTCGGGCGTAACTGCGGAAGTCACCGCATTCAACGATCACGCAATCAGAAACGCTCAGGTGGCTTGGGCGCGTTAAGTTAATCGCAGCCGGTCGCCGGCCAGCGATGAGCGACGCATCGCCCCTCGCTCCCGCGGGACGCCCGCAAACAAAGCCCATGCGCAAGCATTGACGCGCCGCTTCAGGCATTTTCACTCTGGAAGCCGCGCCAATGCTGGCGTTTGATATTGCGCACTGCTTCTTCTTTCCAATGCCTGCACGCCTCCTTTGTCAATGAGTAACTTTTGCACGGTCAGTTGATCTGGAACAAAGTCAACACTATATCCATTCATATAATGAAATCATCATTCAAACGGCGCATCAAGTCGCGCCACCTTGGGAGAAATCGTGAAACGGATGTTGAAAAGGCTGGCGATAGCAATCTGCTGCGCTGGCCCGCTGCTATCTGCCGGCAGCGCCACGGCTGAAGAGGCAAAGACCGAGACAAAATCACCACCCACCGAAACAAAAATCACGCTGCGGCCCAATAACACCACGGCCGACCACAGCAAGTTCAAGGAGCTGCAGAAAGAATTCAAGTCCGGCCCTGAACTCACCAAAGCCTGCCTCGCCTGCCACACCGAGGCCGCCAAACAGGTTCACAAAACCCAGCACTGGAAATGGGAATACCTGAACCCGGAAAGCAAGCAGGTGTTGGGCAAGAAACACATCGTCAACAACTTCTGTACCTCGGTTTCATCGAACTACAAGGCCTGCGCCAGTTGCCACATCGGCTACGGCATGGAAAACGCCAAGTTCGATTTCACGTCCGAAGAAAACGTTGACTGCGTGGTCTGCCACGACACCACCGGGCGCTACAAGAAGCCCGCCGGCTTTGCCGGCCATGTGTTGACCAAGGACACCGAGTTCCCGCCTGGCTCCGGCAAGATCCTCAAGGGGATTGATCTGGCGAGCATCGCGCAGAAAGTCGGCAAGACGCGGCGCGAAACCTGCGGCGCCTGCCACTTCTACGGTGGCGGCGGCGACGGCGTGAAGCACGGCGACCTCGACAGCTCGCTCGATGCCCCCAACAAGGCCCTCGACGTGCACATGGATGTGAAGGGCAACAACTTCACCTGTGCCACCTGCCACAAGACCGAAGGCCACCAAGTTCCGGGAAGCCGCTATTCGCCGACGGCGATGGACAAGGCCGGTGCCGAGGCGCACATACGCGGCAAGATGGACAGCAGCAATCCGGCCACCTGCCAGTCCTGCCACAGCCAGGCACCGCACAAGTCCAACGCCAGACTGAACAACCACACGGCCAAGCTCGCCTGCCAGACCTGCCACATTCCGGCGTTTGCGCGCGGCGGCGTGCCCACCAAGATGTCGTGGGACTGGTCCACCGCCGGCAAACGCGACGCCAAGGGCAAACCCGTGGTGGTCATGAATGAAGACGGCTATGTCACTTACACGGCGGCCAAGGGCGACTTTGTGCTGGCCGAAAACGTCAAACCCGACTACATCTGGTTCAACGGCACCGTGAAGTACACCCTGCTGGGCGACGAGATCGACAAGTCGAAGCAGCCCATCAACATCAACAAGTTCGAAGGCAGTCCGACTGACGGCAAGTCGATGATCTGGCCGGTGAAAACCTTCCGTGGCAAGCAGCCTTTCGACACCGTCACCAAGTCGCTGATCGTGCCGCACCTGGCCGGTAACGACGACTCCGCCTACTGGACCAACCTCAACTGGCAGAAAGCCATCGAGTCCGGCATGGCCAGCGTCGACAAGCCCTTCTCCGGCAAGTTTGATTTCGTCGAGACCATGAGCATGTGGCCCATCACCCACATGGTGGCGCCGAAGGATAAAGCCCTCGGATGCGTGGACTGCCACACCGCCAATGGTCGCCTGGAAAAGGTTGACGGCCTCTACCTCCCCGGGCGTGCCCGCGATCACAACCGGCTGGTGGAAGTTGCCGGCTGGGCACTGGCAATGCTGACGCTGCTGGGCGTGACGGGGCATGGTGTTCTGCGGCTCATCGGCCGCAAGACTGCGCCGCAATCAGGAGAACTCAAATGACACAACGCGTCTACATCTTCAAGGGCTTCGAGCGCTTCTGGCACTGGGCCCAGGCGACACTGATCATCACGCTGCTGCTGACCGGCTTCGAAATACACGGTACCTACAAGCTGTTCGGCTTCGAGAAGGCGGTCGGCTATCACACCATCGCGGCCTGGTCACTGGTCGGCCTCTGGATATTCGCCATCTTCTGGCACTTCACCACCGGTGAATGGCGGCACTACATTCCCACGCGGGAGAAAGTCCTCGCCGTCGCGAATTACTACTCGTCGGGCATCTTCAAGCACGAGCCGCATCCGTTCAAGCCCAGCCGCCGCAACAAGCACAATCCGCTGCAGCGCCTCACCTATCTGTTGATCCTCACGCTGCTCAGTCCCTTGCTGTGGATCACCGGCTGGCTCTATCTCTTCTACGCCGACTGGTCGGCGTGGGGCCTCAGCAGCCTGCAGCTGCAGTGGATCGCGACCGCACACACCATCGGCGCCTTCCTGATGCTCGCCTTCCTCGTTTCACATCTGTACCTCGCGACCACCGGCCACAAAGTCACCTCGCAACTCAAGGCGATGATCACCGGCTGGGAAGAACTCGACTAGTCGCAATCCTCAATCAACCGGGAGTAACAACATGAGATTCAACAAAACACTCATCGCGGCACTGGTATCGGGCCTGTTCCTGCCCCTTGGTGCCCAGGCCAGCGAAGCCGACCTGCTGAAGATGATCCAGGAACTCAGGAGCGAAGTGGCGCAGTTGAAAAGCCAGATTAAAACCAGCACGGAGGAAACGCGCAAAGCGACGGATGAAGTCAAGGAGCAGGTGCAAAAAGTCGAGGATAAGTCCATCGGCAAATGGCTCACGATCGGCGGTGACTATCGGCTGCGCATGGACAACCTGCGCGGCGAAACGCGCGCCTTCACCGACGTGAACGCCACCTTCGGCAATGCGCAGAACCGGCTGCAGGCCGACTTCTTCGGCAATCCGTCCACCGCGGCGGGATCATCGGCCTACTTCGGCCAGATGGGCATGTCCACGGCCGGCGCGCTGTCGGCGCTGATGCAGTTCTCGCAGGGCATGGCAGGTGTGGCCAACTACAACCAGGCGCGCGCCTTCGTGAGCAACCCGATGAATGCCGGGCTGATCCAGGGCATCGGCGGCTTTGCCGTGACGGTACCTGCCTACAAGCCGAAAAATGATTCGATGTTCAGCAACCGCTTTGCGCTGGACCTGCACGCCAAAGCCACGCACAACGTCGCGGTCAATGTGCGCCTGAACATGTACAAGGTGTTCGGCGCGCAGGACGACAGCCCGATCACCAACGCCGGCGCGGCACCGTACTTTGCCGACCGTGTGGGCGTGTTCGACGGCACGCTGGGCCATGTGCCTTCCAGCAGCACCCTCAATGTCGATCGCGCCTACGCCACTTGGAGCAATATCGCCGACCAGGATATGTGGTTCTCGGTGGGACGCCGCCCTTCCACCAACGGCGCGCCGGGTAATCTGAAGCAGAACACGCCCACCCCGGGCAACGGCGGCATCCCGGCGCTGCTGGTCGACTACGCCTTCGACGGCATGTCCTTCGGCTACGCGCCGGAAATCGAAGCGCTGGCCGGCGCCTATGGCAAGATTTGCTACGGCCGTGGTTTTGAAAGCGGTTTCCGCTCGCGTCCGGCCAATTCCGTTGCCGACACCGACATGATGGGCATCGCCGTGGTTGCGGTCGATACCGATCCGCTGCGCGTGTGGTTGCAATGGAACCGCGGCTACAAGATCTTCGATGCGCCGAAGATGAGCAACACCTATTTCGGCAACACCATGCCCGCGACCAACCTGGGCGACATCGAATGGTTCGGCATGGGCGCCATGGGCGTGCTGAAGAACGTCGGCCCCGGCAACCTGAATTACTTCGCCGATGTCGCCATGAGCACCACCCGGCCGAACAACAACGTCTCGGCGCAGTTCGGCTTCCAGGGACTGATGACGGGGAGCTTCTTCAATCCCGAGGCGCCGTCGAACAAGCGCGGTAACGCGATATCGATGGGCGTGCGCTACGACTTGCCGTCGAAGACCAAGTTCGGTGCCGAATACAACCGCGGCTCGAAGAACTGGATCACGTTCGCGCCCGCTGCCGACGATATCTGGACATCGAAACTTGGCACGCGCGGTGATGTGGTCGAGCTCTATCTGATCCAGGAACTGGCTAACGCACCAGTCTCGTCGTTCCTGAGCAAGACCTTCTTCCGGCTCGGCGTGCAGTACTACAACTTCGAGTACACCGGCAGCAACAACTGGGTGGGTGCACCGGTGAAGATTTCCGACGTGAACGGCCAGCTGATGACCACCACGCCTGTTTCCAAGGCATACAACGCGTATGCCACATTCGAGGTCAAGTTCTGACCGGCAATTTTCTTTAAGACCAAGGAGCAAATCATGAAAGCCAAAGTTATCAGCCTCATCGTCGCCACCGTGCTGGGAGTCAGTCTTGCTGCCATGGCCCCCGCCGCCTTCGCCGACGAAGTCAAGATGGTCGGCGCCATCACCAAGATCAAAGTCGCGCCGGATGGCAAGTCGGCCACGGCCGTGTTGAAGGACAACAAGACCGGCGCCGCGGTGACGATCAACATTACCGACGATCTCACCCTCGAAAAATTCAAGGACAAACGCATTGTCGAGGGCGACGAAATCCGCACCAAGTTCGACAACACCGGTGGCAAGAACCTGAGCCAGTCGTTCAAGAAGACTGCCGGTTGCTGATTCGTTGAATTGCCGGCCGGCCGAGCGGCAGTTGCGCAGATTCACTGCCGCCCGCCGCGCCACTACAGCGCCGTGCCATGGCACAGCGGGATCGCGCACAGACCGCTCGATCAACGCCGCTGCGCGCCGGCACGGACCAACAGAAAGGAATGAACATGAAACGCTCACTCATTGTCCTCGCCCTTGTGGTTGCGGGCATCAGCACCTCCACGGCGCTGACGTCGACCTCCTGGGCCGCGGAGCCCGCAGTGGCCGCGGCAACAGCAACAGAGGCGGCGGAAGTCAGCAACGAACAAATGGTGACCTGGTACGAAATGGGCCGCCTCGGCAAGGACATCTGGCTGTTCGACAGCCGGCCCGCAGGCAAGTACATCGCCGGCCATATTCCAGGCGCCATCAACCTGCCGCTGGACGTGCTGAAGAAGGACCCAGCCGCCGTCATCAGCAAGTACGCCATTCCGAAGAACAGCACAGTGGTTTTTTATTGCGCCGGCCGCGAATGCACGCTCTCGGTCGATTCGGCGGACATTTTCCGCAAGGCGGGCTACACCACTGCCATGGTCTACCGCAATGGCGTGCCGGGATGGAACCAGAAACTGCAGCCGCTTTTGGCGACGGAAGCTTTCATCAAGAAGGGCAACGTGATCCTGATCGACACGATGCCAGGGCAGGGCACGATCATTGCGAACGGCGTACAGACTTTGCAGATGAGCCTCAAGGAACTTGGCGCTGAAAAGGGCAAATCGCTGCTTGCCGACCTGTCACGCAACGCCCCGCTGGTGGTGGTCGGCCGCGGTGATGCAGAAGCGGTCAATGCTGCGCTGGAAGAATTGCGCGACCAGGACTTTCGCCGGCTGGCCTATTTTCCGGTGAGCGCGTGGGCGGCGCCGCTTGCTGCGGCGCCTTCACTGGTCAAAGCCAGTTGGACACCGGTGTATGCACCGGGCCAGATCAGCACCAAGGAGTTCGAGCGCGCCGTGGCCGCCGCTGAGTACATTCTGGATATCAGGCCGCCGTCGGACTTTGCGCGCGGACACTTCAGGAACGCGATCAACCTGCCCATAGAGGACTTCGAAAAACTGTCTGATCGTATTCCGAAGGACCGCACCGTGTTCATCCATTGCGCTTCCGGTGCCAAGAGCCAGAAGGCCTTCGACATCCTTGGCCGTAAGGGCTACACCAACTTGAAATATCTGGATGCCGAAGTGGCGTGCAAGGGCGAGGTCTGCACGATCAAGGAGTAGGCAACGCATCGCAGTGCGCAGATCGCCATCTGGCGCGGCTCCTGGCACGAAAATGCCCTGGAAGCCGCGCCAGTGCTTGAGTTTGCCGACCCGCGTGCGCGCCGCACGCGGGATCGATCCACGATTGCCTGCCGGCTGCAGTCGTGGCTATCGCCTGTCATCCGGCACACGATGTTTGAACAAAGACGAAAGGACTTCAAAATGAAATCGAATCACCTGAAAGTGGCTGCACTGTTGGCTGCCGCGATAGCTCTACCCTTGTTTGCACAACCCGGACCAGGTGGCGGGCCGGGCCCAGGGCCCATGGGGGGCGCCGGCATGGGGCCTGGCAAGGGGCACCAGTTTGCCTTCAATAAGGACAATACACCCGGCTGGGCGCTGATGACTCCCGAAGAGCGCACCGCCAACCAGCAAAAGATGCGCTCGTTCAAGACCTACGACGAATGCAAGGCCTTCCAGACCGAACATCACGCCGCGATGGAAGCCAGGGCCAAGGAGCAGGGCAAGACCTTGCCTGCACCGCGCAACAACGCCTGCGACCGCATGAAAGCGAAAGGCCTGCTCAAGTAAAGCGGGCGTGCACCGGGTGCGGCTTGCCGCACGGCGCAGCCGTCAAAAGGCATGATCGCGTCGCCGCATCGTTGCAGATGCGGCGACAAAACATGCGGCCGCGAAAGTTCATTTCACCGGCGCGGAAACGCGATCGGTTTATCTTCAACATGCTTGATCGCCGCATCCGCACCAAAAGACGGAACGCCATCCGGCGCGGCTCCCGGCACGAAAATGCCCTGGAGGCCGCGCCGTTGCTGGAGTTTGTCCTGCCTGCCCGGGCCTAGCTGGCGGCGATGACGATGGCGATCAGCACGGTGATCACCAGCAACACCAGCTGGCCCGCATTGCCGCCAAGCAGGGAAGTGCGGTGCGCATTCATCGGCACGTTGCTGAGGGCGACCTGATCCTGTTGGGTCGGCGCCATCAGGCGCTGCAGGGCGGCGGCGGAGTTGAAGCGCCGCGAGAACCAGATGTCGTTGGCGGCGGGCATGTTCGGTGCGGTCTTGTCGGCGGGCGGGTCTGCCGCTGCCGGTGCGGATGCCGGGGCGATGTCGACAAGCGATTGCGTGATGGTTGTGGTGCCACGCACAACATCACTGCCGCTGGCGGCGTCACCGGCCATCTGGTTGGGTGTGGTGGTTTCGATTTCCAGCGGCACGGTGGCGTCGCCGGTTTCGTGCGCCATCTTTTCGTCCTCGGGCAACGCATCGCGACACAGGCGCAGGTCGTCGGCCAGCTCGCGCGCCGACTGGTAGCGGGTTGCCACATCCTTCTGCAGCGCCTTTTCGACAATCAGGTCGAGCATCGGCGGCACGTTCGGATTGAGCTGGCTCGGACGCGGCTGCTGGGTCTGGGTGACCGCGAACATCAGCTCGCCCATGTCCTTGCCGGAAAAAGGCGCCATGCCGCCGAGCATTTCGAACAGCACCACACCCAGCGAAAAAATATCCGAGCGGTGATCGACGCGGCGGCCCGCCACCTGTTCCGGCGACATGTATTTCGGTGAGCCCAGCACCAGGCCGACCTGCGTTTCCACTTCCGACACGCGCATGCGGGCGATGCCGAAATCCATGATCTTGGCGTGGTCGCCGGCCATCACCATGATGTTGCCGGGCTTGATGTCGCGATGCACCACGCCGTGCTCGTGGGCCACCTGCAGCGCGTCGGCCACTTGCGCGGCGATGTCCAGCACCCGGGCGATGGGCATGCGTCCCCGCAGCAGCAGTTCGCGCAGATCATCGCCTTGCAGCAGTTCCATCGCGATATACGCCCAGGTACCTTCGCGGCCGGTGTCGAAGATGGTGATGATGCCGCGATGGTTGAGGCTGCCCGCTGCTCTTGCCTCCTGGTTGAAGCGCGCTTCATAGTCAAGCGATGCGGCCGCCTCCGAGGTCAGCTGCACGGCCTTGAGCGCAACCACGCGGCCGAGCGACGGGTCCTCGGCCTTGAACACCAGGCCCATGGCGCCGCGGCCCAGTTCCTCGATGAGACGGTAGCGGCCGAGGTGGGTGAGTTCCATGGTGCTCATTGCCAGAACCTGAGCCTGTCGAGCAGGCCCGGCTGTTTTGCCGGCTTTGGTGCGCTGAACGAATGCCGGATCTGCACCTGTTCGCCGGTTGCCAGTTCCACATCGGTCACCAGCGGTGGCAGTTTGCCGTTGCGTATTTCAATGTGATGCGGGCCGGCCGCGACGGCCAGTTGCGACAGCGGCGGCGAGCGGCCTTTCATGTTGCCGTCGACATAGATGTCGCCAAACGGCTTGACATCGAAGCTGAGGACTGCCGGCTGCCGGGCAGCGGCAAGGCTCTTCAGCACGCTGCGCCCGCCAAAGCCGCCGGCGATGATGGCCGAGCAGGCCAGCGCGGTCACCAGCCACAGGCGCCGCCCCGCGGCCTGTTTTTCGCTGATGTGGTGGACAAACAATTCGTGCGAGCGCACCTGCTCGTCGGTATAGATGCCCGCGGGCAGGAATGACGTCAAATCGTCCGGCGAACTCTTGTCGAGTGCGTCGCGAAAGGCACGCGAAATGACCAGGCCGCCCGGCGGTGTTTTGGCACCGAAGCTGAGCGCGGCGTCGATGGCGTCGCCGATGATCCGTGCATCTCCCGTCGAACCGGCGCTGGCCGTTACCGGCCCATGATTGACGGACACGCCGAAGGACCCGGCGGAGGCCGCAGTCAGCGCGCGCTGCGCCGCCAGCAGTGCCGCATGCGGGCTGGCAAGGATGACCAGCAATATGCCCTGGGGCGCGTCGAGCACCAGCCGGTCGGCTTCTTTCAGCGTCTCACAAGCTGCCTGGGCCGCGGATTCGAGCGCGACGCGCGCCTGGGATTGCTCTGCCACCGGCTTGCCCTTCAAGGCCGGAACGCAGAGGAATACCACGCTGGCAAGCGGGCTGAAAGATTGGGCTGTGCTGCTCATTCGGCATGGGGGAAAGGGCAGCGCCGATTGTAACTGAGTTGTCCGCCATTGCCGGCGTGGGATTGAGCGCTCACAGGCCGGTCGCAGTCGGCGTGCGTCGAGGATAGGGGGACGAGGGAGAGTCAGATTGGACCATGCGTCCTTTTCGAGTGGCAACCGCCGGAAATCCCTCTCAGTCTCCCTTTAGGAAAGGGAGAAGTGCCTTAAGTCGACTACGGCTCGCTGCGGCAGGTGGAGTGGCAATGTTCCTGCATCCAAGAAAATTTGCCGCGATCGACGCACGGCACTTCCCTCTTTGGAAAAGAGGGACTGAGGGAGATTTACGGTGACCACCATTGCGCAACCGCTGAAAATCCCTCTCAGTCTCCGTTCACGAAAGGGGAGAGCGAAGCGAGGGGGCATTGCCACGCGCGGACCACGGATTTCTGCGGGAGATTGAATGGCATTCGTCCTCCGGCAAACCAGTTTTGCCGCGATCGGCGCACGGCACTTCCCTCTTTTCCAAAGAGGGACTGAGGGAGATTTGCGGTGGTCACTGTGGCGCAACCGCTGAAAATCCCTCTCAATCTCCCTTTAGGAAAGGGGGAGAGCGAAGCGAGGGGGCATTGCCTTAAGTCGACTACGGCTCTCTGCGGCAGGTGGAGTGGCATTCGTCCTCCGGCAAACCAGTTTTGCCGCGATCGGCGCGCGGCACTTCCCTCTTTTCTAAAGAGGGACTGAGGGAGATTTGCGGTGGTCACTGTGGCACAACCGCTGAAAATCCCTCTCAATCTCCCTTTAGGAAAGGGAGAAGTGCCTAGGGCGGACCACGAATTTCTGCAGCAGTCTGAATTGCAATCTATCTCCAGCAAACCAATTTTGCCGCGATCGTCGCGCGGCACTTCCCTCTTTTCTAAAGAGGGATTGAGGGAGATTTGTGGTGGTCACCCTTGCGCAAGCGCTCAGTGTCCCTTCAGGATGGGATGAAGTGAATTGCGGGGAACATGACCTTTTGTCACCGCTCGATTCTCAACAGATCCCCAACGCGCGCAGTGATGCGGCGGGATTTTTACCCGTGCGCGGCGAAGCTGTTCAGACGTAGCTCTGGTAGCGCGGGTTGTACATCTGCGTCTTCACCTCTTCCAGCAAATTGACCGGCCGCGGCTTGCCTGCCGTGCCGCCGGCATAGGCGGTGTCAGCCACGGCCACGGCGATGTGCGCGGACACCTCGCGTATGCGTTCCAATGCGGGGAACAGGCTGCCCTGGGCAATGTCCTCGTCGGTCACCAATTGCGCCAGCGTCTTGGCTGCGGCCATGAACATGGCATCGGTGATGCGCGTGGTCTTGCTGGCGATGGCGCCCAGGCCCACACCGGGGAAGATGTAGGAGTTGTTGCCCTGGCGCGGCACAAAGGTCTTGCCGTTGAGCGTGACCGGATCAAACGGGCTGCCGCAGGCAAACAGGGCGGTGCCATTGGTGCCACGATAGGCCTGCTCGGCCGTGCACTCGGCCTTCGAGGTCGGGTTCGAGAGCGCGAAGATGATGGGTTGCTTGTTCAGGCGCGCCATCTCTGCCAGCACTTCCGGCGTGAACGTGCCACCGACCGCGGCCACACCGATGATGGCCGTGGGCTTGAGGTCCTTGATGGCAGCGAGAAAATCGCTAACCGGGGCGTGCTCGTGGGCGTAGTGCAGCTTGTGCTCGACCAGATCGGTGCGGCTCTTGACCACCAGTCCCTTCGAGTCCACCAGCCAGCAGCGTTTACGCGCGTCTTCGACTGACAGGCCCTCGGCGACCAGCGCGGAAACGATGAGGTCGGCAATGCCGGTGGCGGCTTCGCCCGCGCCGAAAAACAGCACGCGCTCGTCGGCCAGTTTGCCGCCCTTGATGCGCAGCGCCGAGAACAGCCCGGCCAGCGCCACGGCGGCGGTGCCCTGGATGTCGTCGTTGAAGGTGCAGATCTTGTCGCGGTATTTGTTGAGCAGCCGGAACGCGTTGTGATTGGCGAAATCCTCGAACTGGATGATGACGCCGGGAAACACCGAGCGCGCCGCGTCGATGAATTCCTCGATCAGCTCGTCGTAAGCCTTGCCGGTGATGCGGTGCTGGCGCTGGCCCACGTAGAACGGATCGTTGAGCAGGTCTTCGTTGTTGGTGCCCATGTCCAGCGTCACCGGCAGGCACAGCGTGGGATGCACGCCGGCGCAGGCGGTATACAGCGAGAGCTTGCCCACCGGGATACCCATGCCGTTGGCGCCCAGATCACCCAGGCCGAGGATGCGCTCGCCATCGGTGACGACGATGATGCCGGCCTGATACGGCCAGTTGCGCAGCAGCTGCGCGATGCGGCCGCGGTCATTGGTGCCGATGAACAGTCCGCGAGGACGCTGGAACACATGGCCGAATTTCTGGCAGGCCAGTCCCACCGTCGGCGTGTACACGAACGGCATCAGCTCATTGATGTGGTCGCACATGACGCGGAAGAACAGCGCCTCATTGCGGTCGTGCAGGGCGTTGAGGGCGATGTATTTCTGCAGTGGATCACTGATGGTGTGCAGGTGGTTCAGCACACGTGTGGCCTGCTCCTCCTGGGTATGCACATGTGGCGGCAGCAGGCCGCGCAGGCCCAGCGCCTCGCGCTCTTCCTCGGTGAATGCGGTTCCCTTGTTCAGCAGCGGGTCGTGCAGCAGCGTCATGCCGGTCGGCAGCGCCCCCTTGGTTTTCGTCAACATGGCAGATTCCCTTCGTGGTGCGGCCCGCGCCGGCATCGTCCGGCGTTAATCCGGAGGGCCCGCGGGCAGCGGTTGGACCGGTCCGGTCAGATCATTTCAGGTTTCATCTCAATGGCACCGCAGGGGCATTCCTCGGCACAGACGCCGCAGCCCTTGCAGTACTCATAGTTGAATTCAAAGCGCTTGCCCGGCCCCAGCTTGATGACGGCATTGTCGGGGCACACGCCGTAGCAGTTGTCGCACTCGAAGCAGTTGCCGCAGGACAGGCAGCGGCGCGCTTCGAACAGGGCGTTGTCTTCGGTGAGGCCGCCCAGCACCTCGTCGAAACTCGACTGGCGCCGGACGATGTCGAGCATCGGTTGCACGGTCTTGGGCGCGTCCGAGTAGTACCAGGTATTGAGCTTGTCGAAGCCGGCCAGCGCATGTTTTTCCGGTGCGGTGTAGTTGCCGCCTTTGAGCCACGCGTCGATGTTGCGCGCCGCCTTCTTGCCGTGGCCGATCGCCACCGTGACGGTGCGTTCCGACGGCACCATGTCGCCGCCGGCAAAGATGCCCGGGCTGCCGGTCATCATATTGCGATCCACCTTGACCACGCCGTTTTCGATGCTCAGGCCCTCGACATTGTTGAGCAGCGACAAGTCCACGTCCTGGCCCAGCGCCAGGATCAGCGTGTCGGCCTCGATGGTGTCGAACTCGCCGGTGGGCTGCGGGAATCCCTTTTCATCGAGCGCCATTTTCTCCACGGTAAAGGTGGTGTCCTCGACGCGCTTGATGGTATTGAGCCACTTGACCATGATGCCTTCGTCCAGCGCTTCCTGCAGCTCAAAGTCATGCGCCGGCATCTGCTCGCGGGTGCGGCGATAGACGATCAATGCCTCGGTGGCACCCATGCGCTTGGCGGTGCGCGCCACGTCGAGCGCAGTGTTGCCGCCACCGTAAATCACCACGCGGCGGCCGAGTTGCGGCTTGTCACCGGTTTCCATGCCGCGCAGCACGCTGACGGCATCGAGGATGCGCGTCGCATCGCGCGCCGGAATCGAGGTGCGCTTGGCCACATGCGCGCCCACCGCGAGGAACGCCGCATCGAAGCCACCGGCCTTCATGCTGGCCTGGATGTCATCGACGCGGGTGTTCAGCTTCAGCGTGATGCCCATGTCGATGATGCGCTGTACTTCCGCATCCAGCACGTCACGCGGCAGCCGGTATTTGGGAATGCCGAAGCGCATCATGCCGCCGGTCAGCGGGCCGGCTTCGTGGATCGTCACGCTGTGGCCCATGCGCGTGAGGTGATACGCGGCCGACAGCCCCGAGGGGCCCGCGCCTACCACCAGCACTTTCTTGCCGGTGGGCGGCGCATCGGCTTCGAACTTCCAGCCCTGCTTGCGCGCCTCGTCGCCGAGGAAGCGTTCGACGGCGTGGATGTTGACCGCATCATCGAGCTGCGCGCGGTTGCAGGAATTTTCGCAGGGGTGATAGCAGACGCGGCCCATCAGCGCCGGCATGGGATTGTTGCGCACCAGCTCCTGCCAGGCGCGCTTGTAGTCGCCGCTTTCGGCGTAGAACAGCCAACCCTGGATGTCCTCACCCGCAGGGCAGGCGTTGTTGCACGGCGGCAGGCGATCGACATACAGCGGCTTGTTGGTGCGCCAGCTGCCGGTGTGATTGGCCAGGCTGGAGCCCGGGTCGAGCGTGATGGCGAAAGGCTTTTTCATCATGATTCCCGGACCTCCACGGTCGGTTGGGCCTGCAGTCCGAACACGCGGATGTTGCGATCCGCCATGGCCTGGATGGCATCCAGCGTGGCGGTATCCGGTGACTTGCCGAACAGGTGCGCAAAGCGCCGCTGCAGCTTCAGGTAGTCCGTCACCGGCACCGGGCGGCGAAGGGTGTAGCGCGCGGTCACTTCACCGTGTTCGGCCTCGAACAGCGGGAACAGGCCGGATTCGACGGCCAGGCGCGCGACCTTGATGGTATCGGCGGGTACCGACCCCCAACCCAGCGGGCAGGGTACATGAATATGAATGTAGCGCGCACCCTTGATGCTCATGGCGCGCATCACCTTGGCTTCGAGGTCGCGAAGGTTGGCGACCGATGCCGTGGCCACGTACGGGATGTGGTGCGCCATGGCGATCAGCGGCATGTTCTTGCCGGTGCCGAATACGTTGCCCGGGTGTTCGCCGACTGCCATGGTGGTGGCGGTGCGGGCGGCCGGCGGTGTGGCGCTGGAGCGCTGCACACCGGTGTTCATGTAGGCCTCGTTGTCGTAGCAGATGTAGAGCACGTCATCGTTGCGTTCGAACATGCCGGAGAGGCAGCCGAAGCCGATGTCGGTCGTGCCGCCGTCGCCGCCCTGGGCAATCACTTTTACATCCTTCTTGCCGCGCGCGCGCAGTCCGGCCGCGACGCCGGAAGCGACCGCCGCCGCGTTACCGAACAGCGAGTGAATCCACGGAATCTGCCAGGAAGTTTCCGGATACGGCGTGGAAAATACTTCCAGGCAACCGGTGGCATTCACGGCCATGACCTGATTGCCGGTCGCCTGCATGGCGGCGTCGATGGCGTAACGCGCGCCGAGCGCCTCGCCACAGCCCTGGCAGGCACGATGGCCGGAATTGAGCGAATTGGTGCGGCGCATGTTGGCCTGCACGTTGCGCTCATCCTCGGCCAGCAGCCGGTTGCCGACGGTGAAGGTGCCGGTCTGATAGAACTTGACGGGTTGCTGGGCGCTCATGCTGTCCTCCCGACCGCGCCCTGGGTGGCGTGCAGGTCACGCAAAATGTTTTCGGCGCTGGGTCCGGCGCGGCGTTGCGCTTTGCCGCGTTCCAGTTCGCGATTGACCACATCCCAATTGAGATCCAGAAAACTCAGCGCTTCCAGGTCGTCCCTGTCGGCGCGCTTGAGCAGATTGACCAGGGAACGCTTGGTGATCGAGCGACCGCCAAGGCCGGCGATGACCGTGTAGCCCTTGAGCACGATGCCCGAAAGCGCCTTCCTCACGCCGTCCGAGACCACGCCACCGAGTCCCACTGCCAAGGTTTTTTCCAGCACCACCACGCGCTTGGCATTTTTCAGTGCGGCGCGCACGGCATCCAGCGGGAACGGTCGGAAGGAACAGATGGTGAGCACGCCGGCTTTCTGGCCGCTGGCGCGAACGTCGTCGACGGCATCCTTCACCGTGCCGTTGATGGAACCCAGCGCGACGACGATGGTATCGGCGTCTTCACATTGGTAGGTGCGCACCAGGCCGCCCGAATCGCGTCCGAACTGTTGCTTGAATTCGGTGGCGAGCTGTGGAATCAGGTCCAGCGCGCGCAGCTGCTTGTGATGCTGCAGGTAGCGCACTTCAAAAAATGCTTCGGGCCCGACCATGGCGCCGATCGACACCGGCTCGTCGCAATCGAGGATTTGCACCGGCTCGAATTTGGGGAGGTACGCATCGACCTGCTCCTGCGTGGGTATGTCGATGCGTTCATAGGCGTGGGTGAGGATGAAGCCGTCCACGCACACCATCACCGGGCACGAAAGTTCCTCGGCCAGCTTGAACGCCTGGATGTGCAGGTCGACTGCTTCCTGGTTGGTTTCGGCGTAGAGCTGGATCCAGCCCGCATCGCGCATCGACATGCTGTCGGAGTGATCGTTCCAGATGTTGATCGGTGCGCCGATGGCGCGGTTGCCGATGGTCATGACAATCGGCAGGCCGAGTCCGGCGGCGTTGTACACGGCTTCGGCCATGAACAGGATGCCCTGGCTGGCGGTGGCGGTGTAGCTGCGCGCGCCTGCGGCCGAGGAGCCGATGGCGACCGACAGCGCGGCGAACTCCGATTCGACGTTGATGAATTCGCAATCCTTGAGCGTGCCGTCCTTCACCATCTCGCCCAGTCCTTCGACGATGTGGGTTTGCGGGGTAATCGGGTAGGCACAGATCACCTCGGGCCGGCATAGCGCGATCGCCTCGGCAACGGCGTGGGAGCCTTCAGTCTGTTTAAGCATGGACGAATTCCTCGGCTTGGCCCGGCACGGTGATACCGCTGGCGGCGTGGTAGGCGGCCTCTGCGGCCGCCACGTTGGATTCCCCGACCTTGCCCGGAAACTTGTCGCGAATGGCCTTGGCCACCGACGCGAACGACAACTGGCCGGTGATGGCGGCAAAACCACCCAGCAGGGCAGCGTTGGGCAACGGCCGGCCGACGAATTTCAGCGCCAGCTCGGTGGCCGCGACGCTGCGCACATGGCCGCGCGGAAAGTTGCAGACAAAATCGCTGATGCCCAGCTCGTCGAAGCTGCGCGTGGAGTTGATGAGAATGAATCCCTTCGGCGCGAGGCCGCTGAACAAGTCCACCTGGTGCAACAGGGTCGGATCCTGGACGATGAGCGCGTCGGGTTGCATCACCGGTTCACGCAGGCGGATTTCCTTGGTATCCATGCGGCAAAACGCCATCACCGGTGCGCCCATGCGTTCGGAGCCGAAACTGGGAAACGCCTGCGCGTAACGCCCTTCGTCGAACGCCGCCATCGACAGCATCTCGGCAGCGGAAACCACTCCCTGGCCGCCCCGGCCATGTATGCGTACCTGGAACATTGTCGCCAGCCTCCGTGAGCCTTGTGAGCATGCAGGAACGAGAGTGTCCTGCTATGAAAGGAATGCTACGCGCGAGGCTTCGGCGGCTTTTGATGCACATCAAAGGGGAGGGTGGGTGGCGTCAATTGGAAAGTTGAATTCAACTGCCAACCATCGCACGGCAAGGCATGGATCGCGGGCCGGTGAAAAGTCGCGATAACCTGATGGCCACGACGCTGCGTTTACCTGTTTCGCCGACTACCCAGCAGCATTGCCGCCGCCATCAGCAGCATCATCAGCAACGTCGGATCAAAGCGCGCATCACTGTTTCGTGTGAAGCCGCAACCTCCTCCGCCACTGCTGCTCGCAGGGCTCGACAATGGTGGTGGCGTATCGCCGAGCAGCTTCGCGACAGCCATCACGGTGGGGCCAGGGGGCGTGGTGGTACCGATGCCGCCCGCCACAAAGATGCTGCCATCTGCTGCCGCGAAGATATCAGTAGGGTCCATGCGCTCACCACCGATGGTGAGATTGGCAAAGCCGCCGCGCGAGGCCCCAAAACTGAAGTCGACGACACCCGCACTTGCTGCTTGCCGTCCAACCGTCGGGCGTGATTCATCGATGGCAAATGTACCGGATTCGAACTTTGCCCCGTAACCTGCCAAAAGCAGTTTGTCATCCGCTTGCAGTGTGGCTGCGGTGATTGAAGGCACCGCGTTGGGCATCGGATATACGACACCCTGCTCCCCATGGCCGGTGTCGGGCAGGCCGCCGCCCGTTAACCAGGCCAGTGCCGGCTGATGCAGGGTCTTTGGCGGCCCATCCAGCAACAGGATATTGATGGCGCCATCGCTGCGGACCATGATCTTGAACGGGAAATGCGACTGCAACCGTGCATCGCTCATTACCGTCTGCCCGTTGCTGCCGAAAGCGGTGTCGCGCGTGCCGTCCTGATTGAGTCGGGTGATGCAGATTTCATTTTGTTGCGTCGCGTCGCGTTTGAGCAATTGGGCGACCAACAAACGACCATTCGTATGCCGCGCGGTGACCAGTTTTGTCGGCAGTGTGCTGTATGCGTTGCCGCAATTGATTGCAGCACTCAGCGTTGCAAAGGTCGGTGTGGCACTTGCCAATCCATTCGCGTCGATACGCGCGAGGCCAAGGTTCGGGGCAGGAAACAGGATTTGCACGCCCATGACGCTCAAGACGCCATCCCTGTCTGCGGTAACGCTGGTCGGCAGAAACCCCAGGCCGGTCGTACCCGCATTCGTTCCGTAGGTCGAATCCACGTTGCCGTCCGCGCGCAGCTTGGTTGTATCGAGCATGGGAATGAAAATGTTGTTGATCGCACACAGGCCGGGGGAGCCGACGCAGGGTCGAAGCGTGCTTTCAGTCAGGATGATGTTTCCGTTCTCAAGGCTGAATACTTGAACGGGTTCGCGCGTAATAGTGCCGGCGGTCAGTGGCCGCAATACGAAGCCGGAGCCGCCGAGACTCGAATCACGTGCGCCCGATGGCTGTAATCGCGCCAAGATACCCGTGCGCGTCTGGGTGGCGATGCCGGCAACCAGCAGGCGGCCGTTGGCATCCAGCGCCAGCGAAGTCGCAAGCGATTCAACAGGTAGAGCAGCGTCCCCACTGATTCTGGCGATGCCACCGGCACCGAAGCCGGTATCGAAGTCACCCGGCGCTGCATTCGCCATCGTAGCCAGGGAGACAAGCGCTGCCAGGGCAAACGATGGCAACAAGAAACGATGGTTCCGCTGGGCAATCTTCGTGTTCGATACACCAAGGCCGAGCGTGAACGTGGTGGCGGACTCCTCGAACGTAAGGCGACGTGCTGCTTGCATGCAAAGCTCCAGGGAACCGCCGCGCGCGGTAAAGACACGCCGGTACGTCTCCCGTGCAGTGATAAATGCGTGGAGTCTATCCTGCAAAAGTCGGCTTTGTGCCGCGTTGGGCCAGGAATCAACAAAGGCCACTTGATTGCTACTTGTGGTTGCGGCAAACAAGCCTTTTTGCAGCATCGGGTGCAGGATCGGGCCGGGCATTTGATCTTGTCGGCAAAGTACCCATTACGATCCCGCTGTTCATTGCGATGACGGCGTTGAGCCAGCTCATCATCCTCCAGGGTAAGGACAGCGACCCCGCCCTGCTGCTATTTGAAAGCGCGGCTATCCTGATGATCTCGCTGGCGTGTGTCGCCATTGGTTATCACCAGAAAAACGCCGAGCTTCGCGGCAATGCCTGGCCTGGAAGCGGGTAGCGTACAAATCCGCGTAACTTCCCGCGCGCGGCGGTCACAGCTTGTTGCTGGCGAACAAACGTGCCGTGATCATCGCCCGCCGCGCGTATTCGCGCGTATGGATTGGCCTGCGAATCCGACCCATGAAGCTCAAACAGGCCGCCACCTCCCCCGTAGCCCTGCTGTGCATTCCCCTAACCTGCACCTGCCGGAACCCACATGCCCGCCGACTTCCCCACCATGCAGTTGCCCGCGCGCGTCGAGCGCCAGATCACGGCCGCCCACGACCGCAGCGAACGGGTGATCGGCTGGTTCCAGATGGGCGTGGTGCTGTTTTTTGCGCTGCTGTACCTGCTGTCGCCGTCGCCCGCGGATCGCACGCTGGACCCGCACCTGATGGGCATGCTGCCGGTGATGCTTGGGCAGTGGCTGGAAGTGGTCCTGGCCAAGCCGGTGCCGTGGGCGCTGTCATTGTATTTTCTGGCCACCATTGTCCGGCTGGTCTGGAGTTCACGCCGTCAACTGCCGCCGTGGGCGCTGGTCGGCTCGATCATCATCGACATGCTGTTGCTGATGGGCCTGATCTGGAGCTTTCATATCCAGTACCAGCAGCCGCCGGCGTTTTATCTCAAGGCGCCCACGCTGATGTACGTGTTCATCTTCATCGCTCTGCGCGCGCTGCGCTTCGAGGAGCGTTACGTGCTGATCGCCGGGGTGGTGGCGGCGCTGGGCTGGCTGTCGCTGGTGGCGTACGCCGCGCTGTTCGATCCGCGCGCGGCGCTGGTCACGCACAACTACGTCGACTACATGCAGCAGTCGCTGATCCTGTGGGGCGCGGAAATCGACAAGGTTGTCACCATGCTGCTGGTCAGCCTGCTGCTGTTCCTGGCCATACGCAATGCCCGGCAGGTGCTGGTGCGCGCGCTGGCCGAGGGCGAGGCCGCGCACGACCTCAAGCGCTTCTTCGCCCGCGATGTCGCCGAGCAGATCACCGCCGCCGACGAGCGCATCCAACCGGGGCAGGGCCGGCTGTGCGAGGCCAGCGTGATGTTTCTTGACCTGCGTGGGTTCACCGCGCTGTCGCGAACCCTGCCGCCGGCGCAGACCGTGGCCTTGCTCGGCGAATACCAGGCGCGGATGGCGCCGGTGATTCGCAGTCACGGCGGCTCGATCGACAAATTCCTCGGCGACGGCATCCTCGCCAGTTTCGGCGCCGCGCGCGCATCGCCGACCCATGCCGCCGATGCCCTGCGCGCCATGGACGCGCTCATGACCGAGGCAGCGGACTGGAGCCGGCAGCGCGTGGAGCAGGGTTTGTCACCGGTCAATATCGGCGGCGCGGTGGCCTCCGGTACATTGCTGTTCGGTGCCGTGGGCGATGCCACGCGGCTCGAGTACACGGTAATCGGTGATGCGGTAAACCTTGCGGCGAAGCTGGAGAAGCAGAACAAGGCCGAAGCTGTGCGCGCGCTGACCGATGCCGCCACCTACGCGCATGCGCAGCGGCAGGGCTATGCACCCGTCAAGGAAGTGCGCGCCGCACGGCGCGTGGGCGGCGTCGAGCTGCCGATGGATCTGGTGGTGCTGGCCTGAGCGGCCTGGGTAAGTCTACGCAAAACGCCATCCGGCGCGCCTTCCAGGCCATTTTCGGCCTGCAGGCCGCGCCGGTGCTGGTGTTCAGCCTGGCACCGCGACCATGCAGCGATAGGTGTTGCGGCCGGCGCCCTTGGCTTCATAGAGCGCCTTATCGGCCATGTGCAGCAGTGCTTCGGCCGAAGCCGGGCGCGCGCTGTAGGCCACGCCAATGCTGGCGCTGGCAGTGATGGTGTGCTCGCCCGAGGTCACCGGCTGTTGCATCGCCGCCAGCAGCTTTTGCGCGACCACCTCACCGGAATCCGCGCCGGCGTTCTCGATCAGCACCACGAATTCGTCGCCACCCAGACGCGCGACCAGGTCGTCGGCACGCACGCAGGACTGCAGCGTGCCGGCAAAGGCCATGATGACGGCATCGCCCGCAGCGTGACCATAGCGGTCGTTGATGCTCTTGAAGTGGTCGATGTCCACCCACAGCAACGCCAGCGCGGTGCCGTGGCGTCGGCTGCGCACCAGCGCTTCATCCAGACGCTCGTTAAAAAAGCGCCGGTTGGCGACACCGGTCAGGCTGTCGGTGCGCACCAGGCGGTCGAGCTCGGCTTTGGCGCGCTGCAAATCGGTGACGTCGAAAATCAGCGAGTAGAAGCCGACAACTTTGCCACCGGCATCGCGGTCCGGCACATAGTGGGCCTGGTAGTGAAATTCCCTGCCGCCGATGTTGTCGTCACCCTCGAAGGTGACCGACTTGCCTGACAGCGCGGCCTCGATGTGCGGCAGGATTTCCGCGTAGCTCTTTTCACCACGGATCTCGCGCACGGTCTTGCCGATGATCGAGTCCGCGTCCACGCCGAGAATGCGTCCGATGTAGGCATTGGCATAGGTGTAACGCTGCTCGTTGTCGATGCGCGCGATCAGCGCCGGGATGCTGTTGGTGATGGCGCGCAAGCGCTTCTCGCTCTCCGCCAGGGCCTGTTCCGCTTCGATACGCGCGGAAATGTCGCGGCCCGAATAGACGATTTCCGGCGACTGGCCTGGGGTGGGGGACTCGACGCGCCGCCCCAGCACCTCGATCCAGACCCAATGGCCGTCGCGATGCCGGGCGCGGTACACAACCGTTGCCGATCCGCCCTTTTCGCCGAGCGCGCGCAGTTCGCGCGTCACCACCGGCAGGTCCTCTGGATGCACCAGGTCCCAGCGTGGCTCGGTGAGTTCCTCGGGCGAGTAACCGAGCATGTCCTGGCTGGCCGGCGACACGTACAGCCGGTGGCCATCGGGGCGCATGCGGATCACCAGGTCACGCGAATTCTCGGCCAGCATGCGATAGCGTGATTCGCTTTCCTGCGCTTGCATCACCGCCACTTTCAGGCGCGTATTGAAACGCCGTTGCACCACCAGCAGCGCACCGGCCACCAGCAACAGGCCGATGGTCAGCGCCGTCACAATCAGCGTCAACCGCTGCTGGCCGGCCAGTGCGGTCGCCCGCTCGGCGGCGAGCGCGGCCGAGGCTTCCAGGCGCTGCACGTCCAGTTCCTGCTGCGCAAACTTCAGTCGTGCTTCGAAGTCGTCCGCAGCCATGTTGCGGTCATCGGCTTCGACGGCGGTTTCCAGCGCGATCGAGCGCGTCACCAGCGCCTCGACGCGTTCGCGCGGCACGCCGCGGCCCAGCACGCTGCGCAACAGGGCACGCAGCACGCGGCGTTCGTCGCGGTCGAGCTTCAGCTCGCGAAACGAATTGTAGGCGAGCGTCAGCTGCCGGTCAGCCTCGGCCTTGTTGTCGGCGCCCAGAGCAGCCAGGCCAAGAATTTCGTGGCCGAGACCCCGCAGCTGCGAATTCTTCAACTGCTCGGCGAGTGCCAGCACGCGTTCGCCATTGGCCAGCTGCACGGGAATGTCGCCTGCCAGCCGCGCGATGCGCGCGTCTTCAAGGTAGAGCTCCGCCTTGAGCTTCGGATCCTTCAGCTGCTCAACCAGTGACAAGGCCTCCTGGAGATGCACGCGTGCGCCGGACATGTCGTTGAGCTGCGCCTCGGCGCGGGCGAGATTGCGGATCAGGCGCACGCGAATCAGCAGGAAGGGCTCTTTGCCGAGGGCGGCGATTCCGCGCCGGGCATAGTCGGCAGCCAGTGCGTGCTTGCCGACGCTGTAGCTCAGGGAGGAATAGGCGAGGAACACGTCGCCGGTCATTTCCGGGTAGGAAGTCTTGGCCAGCATGCGCTCGGCCGTGCTCAGCAACTGGCTGGTACGGCTGAAATCCTGCAAGGCCATGCGGCCGCGGCTCTCGAGGATGAGGCCGCGGATCTGCAGGTAGGGCAGGTTGGCGGCCTCGGCGCTGGCGCGCGCGCGCGCGGCGGCATTGCTCTGGCAGGTCCAGTCTGCGATGACGCGGCAGGCGTTGGATTCGGCCAGGTAAAGCAGCGCCTGCTGCTTGTAGTCCTTGGCCGCCACCGCCGCTTCCATCAACGCCGGCAGCTCGCGGCGCACCGCGCCCGGATCCGCATTGGCTCGCAGCTCCAGCGGATGGCGCGGAATGATGTCGCCCTTGGTGACATCCTGCGCTGGCGCCGGCGCGGAAAGCGTAAGCGCGCCGCACAGCGCCGCGCATGCACCGGCGCGAATCAGCCGCAACACATTGCGTCGGCAGGACATACGAACCATACGCTCGCTCGAGGGTTCTCCAAATGGATGTTGCCCATCATAGCGGAATCGCCGTGCGCAAACTGTTAACGAACAAGTTGCCGAAGCGGGTGCAATACCGCCGGCCGTTTTGCGGATAATGGCGGGAGTTCCGCGATCACCCCCGCCGCCTGTGCCCGTCCACCCACCCTGCATCATGGCCAATATCCTCATCCTCTATTCCACCACCGACGGTCAAACACGTCGCATCTGCGAACGCATCCAATCGGTCATCGAATCGGCGGGTCATCGCGTGGCGCTGCTGGCGATAGCCAAGGCCGACGCGGCGCTGGGCACCGCCGGCCTGGCGCCGTTCGATAGCGTCGTCATCGGCGCCAGCATTCGCTATGGCAAGCACCAGCCGGCGGTATTCGACTTCGTGCGGCAGCATGCGGCGGAACTGGGCCGCAAGCCGAGCGCGTTCTTCACCGTTAATGTGGTGGCGCGAAAGCCGGCCAAGAACACGCCCGACACCAACCCGTACATGAAGAAGTTTCTCAAGCAGGTTGCGTGGACACCGGACCTGCTGGGCGTTTTTGCCGGCAAGATCAATTACCCGATCTACAGCTGGCGGGACCGTCAGGTGATCCGCTTCATCATGTGGATGACCAACGGCCCGACCGCGCCGGACAGCGTGGTGGAGTTCACCGACTGGACGCGCGTCGAGGCGTTTGCTGGCGAGATTGCCGCGCTCGGCACCTAGTCAGAAGGTTCAGAATCCGCCCAGGGCTTTTACCTTGGCGATGAGCGCGGGTTTTTCGGCCTCGGCCGCATCGCGCCACACCACCATCAGGTGCGGCTCGCCGGTGTCGACAAAACCGGCGCGCAGGTCGACGTTGCGCGCGGTGGCGTCGCCGACGCTGCCGAAAATGGCGGCACAGGGGCCGACCATGTCGAAGGTTTTTCTCAGCAGGTATTCAGCCAGGCTGCCGGCGGCACGCAGCTGTGACAGC
This sequence comes from Usitatibacteraceae bacterium, assembly GCA_044229235.1. Lineage (GTDB taxonomy): Bacteria > Pseudomonadota > Gammaproteobacteria > Burkholderiales > Usitatibacteraceae > UKL13-2. The sequence continues at coordinate 22,385 of JBGATH010000002.1, read as the reverse complement.
TCGCCGGCCGAGAGGCGGCGGTAGAGCCCGGCGTCGACGCACATGCCCCCGCACAAATACACGTTGCCGTGCGGCAGGTAGTGCACGTAGGCCGCAACGCTGCGCGCGCCGTCGGCGGCCAAGTGATAGGCGATGAAATGCCGCGGGTAATCCGGAATCGGGTGCTTGAACTTGCGCAGGAACAATTCGCCGGCCAGCGGCGCGGCGTCATCAACTTCGGCGATGTGAATGAACGGCAGTTCGATGTGTGCTGCCGACCTGCCCTTGGCGCGTGGCGCGGCGCCTGTCGCAGGTGGGGCCAGCCGGCCGAGGAGTCGTTTCCACATGGCCGCAATATACCGCAGCAATTCAAGGCACCTGTGCGCCGCGGAGCGCTTCGCGCCGTGTTTCAATCCAGCTTCGCACCTTGCCGGGAAAGGTTGCGGTCGCCCACGCCACCACGCCGTATTTGACCAGCTTGCCGCCGAAGATGGCCAGCATGACTTCGCTGCCGCCATGCCCGCCGACCGACAGGAACACCAGCGCTGGCGACTGTGGCACCGGCATCGCCGCCACCACGAACAGGGCGGGAATTCCCCACTCCTGTACCCAGTCGACGATGCGCATCCATGTCGCCGAGTTCTGCATCTCGGGGAACATCGCCTGCAGCTGGTCCCAGCCGAGCTGCTCGAACAAGACGAACAGGATGGTCGCCGCGATGGCGCTGGTGAACGACGACTGTACGACGATGGCTTTCCAGCGGCCCGGCGCCAGCAGCACCGCGCTCATGATGACGAAGGTGGCCGGCGCCAGCATGGTGAAGGTGAAGGTAAAGGTGAGCGCGGCGGACAGCGCCGGCACATAGCGCGCGTGGGGGCTGGCGGCGGCCTGCCGCAGCAACTGCTCGACTGCAGGGATGATCTGTTTGTGAAACATGGCGCCGAAATGAAACCGATGCAATCAGTATAGACAGCGGACGGTGCGCCGCGCAGGCGGGCCATTGCGCGGCGAGGCAACGACGGGACGGATGTGAAACTCCAGCACTGGCGCGGCTCGCAGACCACTTTGTGCCTGCGGGCCGCGCCAGTGCTGGAGTTTCGCACCCTCGGGGTTTCAACAGCGGGATTTGATTTGCCGCAAAGGCGCGGTGCGCGGGCGGGGTACTGTGGTGGCATCGGTGTACCTCGCAGAACGGTATCGATGAACGCGCATTGCCCCTGGATTCGGTTTTATGGCGACGTGCCGGCGCAGCTGGACTATCCGCCGGTGACGCTCTATGTGGCGCTGGCCGCGATTGCGCGGCAAGTGCCGGATGACATCGCCTGGGAGTTTTTTGGCAAGCGCGCCACCTACCGCGAACTGTTGTCCTCGGTGGACTGCTGCGCGTCGATGCTGGCCGCGCAGGGCCTGGCCGAAGGCGACTGCCTGCTGATCGCCATGCCGACCACGCCGCAGGGTGTGATCGCGTTCTACGCGGCCAATCGCCTCGGCGCACGGCCGGCCATGATCCACCCGCTTTCCACGCCGGCAGAGATCACCCACTACCTCGACGCCACCGGCGCGACCATGGCGCTGACGCTCGATGCCTTCTATCCGTCGGTCGCGGCCGCCACGCCGCGCCGAGCACTGGCGCGCATCATCCTCGCGCGCATCGCCGATTACCTGCCGCCGCTCAAGGGGCTCGGCTTCTGGCTCACCAAGGGGCGGCACATCGGCGCCATCCCGGCCGACGCGCGCGTGCGGCATTGGGCGGAGCGGATGCGCGTGGCCGCGCCGCTGGCGGACCCGCCCCGGCGCGCGCCGGATGATGTCGCCGCCATCCTGTTCTCGGGCGGAACCACCGGATTGCCGAAGGGCATCGAACTGACCAATGCCAACTTCATCGCCCAGGGCACGCAGGCCGTGGCCTGGGTGCATATCAGCGAAGCCGATTCCATGCTGGCGATCCTGCCCATCTTTCATGGCTTCGGCCTGGCCGTGTGTGTCAACGCGGTGCTGCTGGCCGGCGGCAAGTGCATCCTGGTGCCGCAGTTCAGCCCGCGCATCGTCGCCGACCTGATCCGTACGCAGCGGCCCAACATTCTCGTCGGTGTGCCGACGCTGTTCGATGCGCTGGCGCGCGATCCGGCACTGCAGCGCGCCGACCTGTCCTGCCTCAAGGCCTGCTTCTGCGGCGCCGACACGCTGCCGCGGGAAGTCAAGGAACGCTTTGAAGAACTGGTTACGGCGCGCGGCGGCAACGTGCGGCTGCTGGAAGGCTATGGCCTCACCGAAGCCGTCAGCGGCATCATGGCCATGCCTGCCGGCTTCTATCGCGAAGGCTCCGTCGGCATTCCCTTCCCGGATACGCTGGCCAAGATCTGCGCGATCGGCGGGGTTGACGAATTGCCGCCGGGCACCGAGGGTGAAATCTGCATCAGCGGACCGGCGGTAATGCGCGGCTACCTGGACGATGCCGAAGCCACGGCCGAGGCGCTGCGGCGCCATCCCGACGGCCGCATCTGGCTGCACACCGGTGACCTGGGACGCATGGACGAAGACGGTTTCTTCTATTTCTCGGTGCGACTCAAACGCATGATCAAGTCCTCCGGCTTCAATGTTTATCCGGCGCAGGTCGAAGCCGTATTGCGCGAGCATCCCGCCGTGGCCGACGCCTGCGTGATCGGCGTGCCCGATGCAGCGCAGGTGGAACGGGTGGTGGCGTGGGTGGTGCCGGCCGCCGGCACGGTTGGCGACAGCGCTACCGCCGAGGCGCTCATCGCCCATTGCCGTGAGCGCATCATCAAGTGGTCCTGTCCGCGCGAGGTGCATTTTCTAGAAAGCCTGCCCACCACCCGCGTGGGCAAAATCGATTACCGCACGCTCGGCGCATGCTGGCGCGCACTCCAGGAGGCAACCACATCATGAGCGACCTGAGCGATCTGCGGGCCAACATTGATCCCATATTGTCGTCGGTACCGGCCCACGGCGGTGAGCGCGTGGCGCGCGCGCTGGCTGCCAACGACGTGCGCTGGATCTTCACGCTGTGCGGCGGCCACATCTCGCCGATCCTGGTGGCGGCCAAGAAACTGGGCATACGCATCATCGACGTGCGCGACGAAGCCACCGCCGTGTTCGCCGCCGACGCGGCCGCGCGTCTGACCGGCACGCCAGGTGTGGCGGCGGTCACGGCCGGACCGGGACTGACCAACACCATCACCGCGTTGAAGAATGCACAAATGGCGCAGAGCCCGGTGCTGCTGCTGGGCGGGGCGGCACCCACCGCGCTGCAGGGGCGCGGCGCGCTGCAGGACATCGACCAGCGGCCGCTGGTGGCGCCGCACGTGAAAAAACTCTGGCAGGTGAAATGCATCGCCGAACTGGGACCGGCCGTGGAAGCGGCGCTGCTCACCAGCCAGGAGGGTGTGCCCGGACCGACCTTCGTCGAGTGTCCGGTGGACCTGCTTTACGACGAGGCAACCATCCGCCAGTGGTACCGCGACGCGGCCGGTCGCGGCAAGTCGATTCCCGACCGCCTGCTGCGCTGGTATCTCAACCGCCACGCCAACCGCATGTTTGCCGGCAGCCACGAGCCGTATGTGCCGATGGCGCATGTGCCGGCCAACCCGCACACTCCGGCCGACGCCGTGACCCGCGCCGCCAACGCGCTGGCGCGCGCCAAAAAACCGCTGATGATCCTCGGCAGCCAGGCGGTGATGGCCGCCAGCAACGCCTTGCAGGTGGCGGCTGCGGTCAGGCAGATCGGCGTGCCGGTCTATCTCTCCGGCATGGCCCGCGGCGTGCTGGGACGCGACGACGCGTTGCAGATGCGCCACGCCCGCCGCCAGGCCCTGCGGGAAGCGGACTGCGTACTGCTGGCCGGCGTGCCCTGCGATTTCCGCCTCGACTATGGCAAGCATGTGCGCCGCAGCGCGACGCTCATTGCCGCCAATCGCAGCCGCGCCGACGCGCGCCTCAATCGGCGGCCGGACATCCTCGCGATTGGCGATGCCGGCAGTTTCATCACGGCGCTGGCCGGGAAGCTGGGCGATCGTGCCAGCCACCCGGCCTGGGTGCAGTCGCTGCGCCTGAATGACAACACCCGCGAGCTGGCGATTGACGAGCAGGCCAGGGTCGCCGGCAGCTTCGTCAATCCGGTGGCCTTTTTCCGGACGCTGGAGCAATGCGCCGGCGAAAACGCGGTATTTGTCGCCGACGGCGGCGATTTTGTTGCCACGGCCGCCTATATCCTGCGACCGCGCCGGCCGCTGGCCTGGCTGGATCCGGGTGCGTTCGGCACGCTCGGCGTGGGCGCCGGTTTTGCCATCGGCGCCTCGGTGGCCACGCGTCACGCCGAGGTCTGGCTGATCTGGGGCGACGGCGCTTGCGGTTATGGCCTGGCCGAATTCGACACCTTAGTGCGTCACGGCATACCGGTCATCGCCGTGGTGGGCAACGATGCCGGCTGGACGCAGATCGCGCGCGAACAGGTGAAGATGCTGGGCGACGATGTCGGCACGGTGTTGTCGCGAACCGCGTACCACGAAGTGGCGCGCGCCTTCGGTGCCGAGGGCATCGAGGTCCGCCATGCGTCGGCCATTCAGCCGGCGCTGGAACGCGCGCGGGTACTGGCCGCCACCGGCCGCCCAGTGCTGATCAACGTGTGGCTGGACAAGACCGAGTTCCGCGAGGGCTCGATTTCGATGTAGCCGGCTCCGGCCGCGCCTGCGTCGAGGCGGCGCGCCGGCCGCGTCGGGTAGGATGTATCCCGTCGCACCATTCGCCGCGTTGCCAACCCATCGGGAAAAAATGACCAATCGCCCGCGCCACAGCACTGCCGCCGACCTGCGTGGCGCCAGCCGCCTGATGATCGATGCCGTCAAGGGCATCGCCGGCATCGTCGAGGACATGCATCGCAACATCGCCGGCGTCTCGCCGATCGTCGGCCGCGCGCCGACGGGCGGCGCGGGCGGCATCTCCGGGCTGGTCTATCGCAGCGTGCGCGGCGTGACCCAGCTGGTCGGGGTCAGCCTAGATGCGGCGCTCATGCAGCTCTCGCCGGTGCTGGGCACCCATGCGGTGGCGCAGCGCGAGACGGTGCTGGCGGCGCTCAATGGCGTGCTGGGCGATTACCTGTTGGCAACCGCCAATCCGCTGGCCATCGACATGCAGTTTCGCGTCGACGGCCGCGCGCTGTTCCTCGGCAAGGACGAACTGCGCACCGCCCTGCCCGGGGCCGGGCCAAAGCTGCTGGTGATGGTTCACGGCCTGTGCATGAATGACCTGCAATGGCAGCGCGCGGGCCACGATCATGGCGCGGCACTGGCGAGCGACCTGGATTACACGGCGGTTTACCTGCACTACAACACCGGCCTGCCGATCGCAGACAACGGGCAGCAATTTGCCGAGCAGCTGGAGGCGCTGGTCAAGGCGTGGCCGGTGCCGTTGCGCGAAATCACCGTGCTGGGCCACAGCATGGGCGGCCTGGTGACGCGCGCCGCCTGCGGGTATGGCCGTCTGAATAAACAGCGCTGGGCGCGGCTGCTGAACCATGTGGTGTTCCTCGGCACACCGTTGCTCGGCGCCCCGCTGGAACGCGCCGGCAACTGGCTCGACATGCTGCTGGGGATGAGCCCTTACACGGCACCGTTCGCCAAGCTGGGCAATATCCGCAGTGCCGGCGTGAAAGACCTGCGCCACGGTGCCGCCGGCGAGGATGCCACCCACGCGCACGTCGCGCTGCCGCGCGCGGTGCGCTGGTTCGCGGTGGCGGCGTCAAAACAGGAGAAGCCCGATGGCGCGCGCAAGCGCCTCCAGTCGGATGGCCTGGTGCCGGTGAACAGCGCGCTGGGCCGGCACAAGGACCCGGCGCTCGGCTTTGCCATTCCGAAATCGCACGAGGCCATTTTCTTTGAAACGGACCACTTTGACCTTTTGAGCAGCGCCGACGTTTACCGGCAGGTGCGGGACTGGCTGGGTGGCGGCAAGGCCAAATCAGTCTGAGCCGCGGGCCCGCGCGGCATTGATTTCGGGCCGCAAGGTAAAAAGTTTCGGCGAAGACCGCTGACTGACGTATCCTCTGATGCAGGACCAATGAAAGGAGCCCTATGGCGAAGCCCAACTACCAATTCGAAAAACGTCGCAAGGAACTTGAAAAGAAAAAGAAAAAGGAAGAAAAGCTGCTGAAGAAAGCCCCCCCCGCCGCCGCGCCTCCCGGGCCGGACGCCGAGCCTCCCCCGGAAGCCAAGTAGCACCGCCTGATCGCCGGGCCCTGATCCTTCTTGCACAGGATCGCGGCCACGGCACTGGCCATCAGATTATTCCGCCGCCGCCCTGCGGGTCGTGCGGCGTCGCCGCAAGCGGCATGACTGCCATGCCGTGTGCGCAAACCTGGCGCGCGGCCGTGTGCCCGGTCTGGCGTTGCCGTCACCCATGCCGCCGCAGGGGCTGGCAAGTTTTCGCGGCATCATGAAGGTTTTCCGGCGCCGCGCACTGCCGGCGCGTCCCGGCGCGCGCGGCAAAAGGTTAGAGTGACATCTTGCCGAGCACCCAATGACTGCCAACCGCACCCATTTCCGCCCCGAGCCCTTGTCGCCGCAGCGTGCGCGTGGCCGGTGCGCATCCGTCCTCGCCGCCCTCGTGCAGTGCTTGCTGCTCGGCATCGCGATGGCGCTGATGCCTGTGGCGCATGCCGCCTTGTCGGCTGCCGAGCGGGAAACGCAGGCGCTGGAGCGTATGGTGGCCGACAGCCCGCGTGCGGCGCTGCAGGAAGCCGAGAACCTGCGTGGGCAGGCGACCCGGTCGGGCGACAAAAAGCTGGAATTGCGCGCGCTGCGCCTGATCGTGATGGCGTGCCTGCAGACCGAGGACATGACGCGGCTGGCAGGCGTGATCGACGCGGCGGTGGCGCTGGCCGATGCGGTGAATGACATCGACGCAAAGGTGGAATTCAAAGCAGCGCGCGGCAGCCTGCTGGCCGGTGAAGTGAAATACGGCGAAGCGCAAAAAGTCTACGATGACGCCATCGCCATGGCCGAGAAGGCCGGTCTCAAGCGCGCCGCGGCCACCGTGCTGCTGTACAAGGCCTACGTGGCGGGCCTGCTGGGGCGCGACACCGAATCGCTGGAGATGTATTTCAGGGCCTATCAGCGATTCGAGGCGATCGGCGATGCGACCGCCGCGCGCGCCACGCTCGGTGCGATCGGCGGGGCCTACGCGCACGACGGCGCCAGCAACGAATCGCTGCTGAAGGCGCTGACATTTCATGAGCGCAGCATCGCGCCCAATGCGGAGAAAAGCGCGCGTCACGAGCTGGCCACCACCTATTTCAACATGGCGGTGGTGTATCAGCGGCTGAAGGACTGGCCGAAAGCGAAGGAGTTTGTGACCCGCAGCAAGAATCTGTTCCATGCGCTCGACGACAATATCGGCGAAGCATTCTGCAACTACCGGCTGGGCGTGCTGTCGGGGGAAAGCGGCGCGTGGAGCGAAGCCCTGGCCCACCAGAACGTGGCGCTGCCGGTGCTCACGGGCAGCGGCGATACCACCATGATCTTCAATGTGCAGCGCAACCGGGCGCGCGCGTTGGCGCGATTGGGCAGGCGCCGCGAGGCGCAGGAGGCGCTGGCGGCGGCCAACAGGATTCGCGGCACCATCGATTCATCGTGGATGGAAACCACCTATCTGGCCGATGCTGCGGATGTGGCGGCCGCGCTTGGCGACTTTGAGACCGCGTATCGTACCCAGCTGGAATTGCATGCGGTGCAAAAAAAGACCTTCATCGAAGCGCGCCAGCGCGAGGCCACCGAAATGCAGACGCGCTTCGAGGTCAAGCAGACCGACGCCGAAAACGAACTGCTGCGGGTGCGCGAGCGCGAGGCCGAGGCGCGCGCGCTCGCCCAGCTGCTGGCCATCGCATTGCTGCTGATCGTGCTGGGGGCGCTCGGCTGGTACCTGTTCCGCCAACGCATGCAGAACCAGCGCTTTGCCGACCTCGCATTGCGCGATGACCTCACCGGCCTGCCCAACCGGCGCAGCATCCTCGAATTTGCCCGCGCGCAGATCCGCGCCAGCCATGGCAGCAACACGCGACTTTGTCTTGCCCTCATCGACATCGATCACTTCAAGAGCATCAACGACGACTGCGGCCACGCCATCGGCGACGCGGTGCTGGTGGCGTTCGCGGTGGTGTGCGGCCAGCAATTGCGCAGCATTGATCGCCTGGGCCGCTTCGGCGGCGAGGAGTTCATGCTGATCATGCCCGGAGCCGAGCTTTCGCAGGTGCCGCAGATGTTCAGCAGGCTGCGCGACGCGGTGGCGGCGTTGCGGGTGAATGGCGTGCCACCCGAGAAACGCCTGACGTTCAGCATGGGCGCCACGCAGTTCGTGGGTCCGGAAGACGACCTGGAAAAAATGACCAAGCGCGCCGACGATGCACTGTATCGCGCCAAACAAGGGGGACGGGACCGCTATGAGACAGGCTGAACGCAGACCATCGAATCGACTGGCCGCCGTTGTTGTCATCGCCGGCTTGCTGGGCTGTGGCGAGGCGACGGCCGCCCAAGGCGCTGCGGGTGCCGCCGCGCCGGCAAGACTGAGCTATGGCGAGATCCTTGCCAAGTCGGCGCCATCTGACTGGCGCGCCCTCGACCCGGAGAACACGCTGTACATGGATGTGCCCGGCGGGCGCGTGGTGATCGAGCTTTCACCGGAATACGTGCCGCTGCATGCGGCCAACATCAAGGCGCTGGTGCGCGAGGGCTATTTCAATGGCCTTTCCATCATGCGTTCGCAGGACAACTATGTGGTTCAGTGGGGCGACCCCGACGAGAAGAATCCGCGTCCCATCAAGACCGCGAAAAGCAAACTGGCGCCGGAGTTCACGCGAAAATTTGCCGCCGGCGAGGCCATGCCGGCATTCACGCGTTTGCCGGACGTCGATGGCTACGCGCCGCAGGTCGGCTTCAGCAACGGCTTCCCGGCGGCTCGGAATCCGAAGACCCGCGAAGCCTGGCTGACGCATTGCTACGGCATGGTCGGTGCCGGGCGCGACAACGATGACGACTCCGGCAGCGGCGCCGAACTGTACGTGGTCTCCGGTCACGCCCCGCGACACCTCGATCGCAACGTCGCGGTGGTGGGGCGCGTGGTGCAAGGCATTACCTTGCTGTCCACCTTGCCGCGCGGCCCCGCACCGATGGGCTTTTACGACAAGCCTGAGCAGCGCGTGGCGATTGCCGCCATCCGCCTCGCGGCCGATGTGCCGGCCGCCGAGCGCACCAACCTCGAAGTGATTCGCACCGACACGCAGCTGTTCGCGTCACTCGTGGAAGCGCTGCGCAATCGTCCCGGCCCCTGGTACAAAGTGCCCGCGGGACATGTGGAACTGTGCAATGTACCGATCGCCGTGAGGGCGGTGGTCGCGAAGTAGCGACTGCGCTCGCTCTCGGGCGCCACCGACGTCCCGGCAGTCAAACCCCAGCATTGGCGGGCATTTCCAGCCTTTTTTGTCCTGCGAGGCGCGCCAGTGCTTGAGTTTGATAATCCCTCGCAGCTATTTCTTCGGCGACTAAAAACGTTGAAAAGGACTCAAGCGAGTTCCTTCCCCGGCGAAGGCCGGGGTCCAATTTCGCTTATCTCAAATGCGCAACTTAGGCCCCGGCCTCCGCCGGGGAAGGGAATTCTTCGCAGCAACATATTTAGTTGCCGCATCAATAGCCTGCTTCCCCCATGCGTCGCAACCACACCGGTTCTACCGACACGGTCGCGTTGGCATCGCCGATGAAAATGTGCCCGTCCTGCAAGGTGGCGTTGAGGGACATGTTGCGATCGGCTAGTTTGGCCATCGATTCGGTGGCGTCCGCCGGCAGCTCGATCACGTCGAGGTTCTGCAAACGATCCAGTTGCGCGCGATTGGCGTTCCACCAGATACCCACGCCGCGCCCGCCGTAGGCCACCAGCACCACGCGCCGGGCGCGGCCGCTGGCCTTCCTGAGCGTGCGTTCATCCGGCAGGCCGACGTCGATCCACAATTCAATGTTGCCGGTCAGATCCTTCTGCCACAGGTCGGGCTCGTCGTCGGCGGAAATGCCGCGGCCGAATTCGAGTGACTCGCCGGCGAACATCGCGAACGCCACCAGCCGCACCATCATGCGTTCGCTGGTTTCGGAGGGGTGGCGCGCAACGGTGAGGCTGTGGGTCGCGTAGTAGCCGCGATCCATGTCCGAGACCGACAGCTCGACCTTGTGTACCGTGGCCTTGAGCGCCATCGGCTACTTCTTGGCCAGGGCTTTTTGCAACAGCTCCGCGGTCACCTCATTGAGCGACTTTTTTTCCGCCGCGGCCCTAGCCTGCAGTTGCTTGACGATGTCGCCGTGCAGCTTGACCGCGAACGGCACCAGGCCCAACTCGGCATCGCGCTTTCTCTGCTCGCGCTTGTCCGTCGGTGCGCCCGCATCCTTGCCGAAGCGGTCGGGGATGCCGGCCAGTTTCATGTTGCCGGCGATCTTGCTGCCTTTGTTCTTTTCCAGGTCGGTCCGTTTCACGTCGAATCCAGTCGTGTGCAAAGCAACATTTTACCCGGGTAAGTTGCGACGCCCCGGCGACCACTGCGCTACCATGCGGGGATGGGAAGCAAGGACACATGGGAGTTACTGAGTTTTGTCGTTACCGTCATCGGCCTGCCGGTGGCGATTGGCGTATTCCTGTGGGAACAGCGCCGCGAGAGGGAAAACGCCGAGGAAGAGGAATACCAGCTACTGGCTAATTCCTACATCGATTTTCTCAAGGTGGTGCTGGCCAATGCCGACCTGAAGCTGCGCAGCAACACGCCCACCGAAAACCTCACCGCCGAGCAGGAAGAACGCATGCTGGTGATTTTCGACATGCTGGTGTCGCTGTTCGAGCGCGCCTACCTGATCGCCTATCAGCCCAACATGAGCGGTCCGCGTGCGCGGCGCTGGAATTCGTGGGACGACTACATGCGCGAATGGTGCCGCCGCGCCGATTTCGCCGCCCGCCTTCCCGGCATGCTGCGCGGCGAAGACCCGGCGTTTTCGGCCTACATCCTGCGGCTGGCGGAAGAAGAGAAACCTGGATTACCGGCGCCACCCACTCAGGAGTTGGGTGCCTAGCTGCTACGGTTGCGGCGCTGGCGGTGTGCTTCCGCCTTGACGGCGAATACGTTCTGTTTTGGGCCTTTCTTTGAGGCCGGCATGGGCGCACCCGCGGCATCCAGCGACGGTGCGATCACTTTGGGCGCCGGCTTGGGCACATGCTTGCTGCGCGCCTTCGGTCCCGGCTTCGCGCCGGTTTTGGGAGTCCAGGGGGCGGTAATTTTTGCAATGCGCTTCTTGGTTGCCTTTTCGCGCGCCAACACCACCCGTGCCTCGGCTTTGGCCGCAACTTCCGCCGGGTCCGGCGCCAGGACGGTGATGCGCATCTCGCCAAGTTGAACCACCTGGCCGGGCCGGATCTTGCAGCGCTTGCGCAATTCCTGCTGGCCGTCCACGTGCACGTTACCCTCGGTGACCAGCGCGCCGCCCGCGCCGCCGCTGGCGGCCAGGCCGCAAATCTTGAGCAGCTGGTTGAGTTCGATGAATTCAGTGGTGATGCGGTAGTCGATCTGTTGCATGGTGGGCTTTCGGGGCGAGGCAGGCAGTGGCGGGCAGGGGCAGTGTACGCGATGTTGCCGCCGGGTTTCGACCGCCAGCTTGAGAAAGTGAATGCGTGGTGCAAGAGAATTCGTGTCGCGAGCGGGATCACCGGGTGCGGACAAGCGCGAAGTCCGCACGCAAGACGGGCAGGTGGTGAGCTGATCTTTCGGGCATGATAGTGACGAAGTTCCCAAGAGGTACGCTCACCGATTGCAGCGCCGAAAGAAATGACCGTTCCAATTTCAGGAAACAGACGATCGGTTGCCATCGTCTTGGCCGCGCTCTTGGCCTATGGCATCACGGGTCCAAGCAGCGACGCGCAAAGCGTCGGCTATCCCGCGCATCCGGTCAGGCTGGTTGTGCCGTTTCCCGCGGGTGGGGGTGCCGATACCGACGCGAGAGCAATTGCGGAACGCTTGTCGGTTGTCTTCGGCCAACGCGTGCTGGTGGAGAACCGCGCTGGAGCGAGCGGTATTGTCGGCGTCAAGGTCGTTGCACGCGCGGCGCCCGATGGCTATACCTTGCTTCTGCTTTACAGCGGGCATTTGACGGCTTTGGAAATGGCGCGGGAGGATATTTACGTTCCGAAGGCTTTCAAGGTCGTTGCGAAATTGAACGCATTCAATGCCGTTCTTGTCGTGCCGGTCAGTTCGCCGATCAAGAGCGTCGATGGGCTGGCACGTGCATTGCGCGAGTCCCAGGGCAGGCTGAAGTTTGGTAGTGCGGGAAATGGAACTGGCTCACACCTTGATGCCGCAATTTTCATGAAAGCGAACGGGGAGCTGGCTGCCACGCACATTCCCTATAAAGGTGCGATCGAAATGCTGCAGCCGTTGATACACGGTGATCTTGATTTTGCCTTTCCGAACATCACTACCGCGTTTGCATTCGTGCGTAGCCAGCGGCTGCGCGCGCTGGCTGTTACCGGCGAAATCCGGGCGTCCGCGCTGCCGGACGTACCGACCTTCCGGGAACTAGGCAGCGATGTGATGGGAGGCGATCGCTGGACCGCCATCGCGGTGCCGTCCGGCACGCCTGAGAATATCGTTGAAACCTTGCGCGTCGGGATACAGGCTGTAAAGAACGATCCTGCCTACCAGGAGTTTGTCGCCAGACTCGGCGCATCGATCATTGCGCAAGAGTCGGTGGAAAAATTGCAGCGCGATGTTGCGGTCGAGGCCGACCGCATGCGGCATTTCGTGCGTACGTTGCCGCCGCCGCAGTAAATACCGACCTGACTGTGCACGATCACTTGTGCAGGGAGCGACCCAGCAACTCGATCGCGTACTGGCAAATCGGCGACAGGAAGGCTTTCTCGCGCATGACCAGGCCGACTGTTCGTTGAATGGTCAATTCCGGGATGTTCAGTTGCTTGACTCGCGCACCCCACTGTTGCTGAAGCGCCCGATCCCAGGGCGCAAGGCTGTACAAGTCGGTCGTTGAAACAATTTGCAGTATGGTGTCCAGCGAGTTTGTCTCGATAGCGTGCAACGGCGGCGCGCCGCTCTGACGGAATAGCCGCTCGTCGGCAATCTGCCGGGCGCCAACTCCCTGCGGTGTGGCCACATTCCGGTAGACCATCAAATCTTGCATGGAGGGTTTGCGCTTTTTCAGAAGCGGGTGGCCGTTGCGCACCACGACTCCGAGATCATCGGCAAACAATACGCGTGTTTCGAGTCCGGGCGGCGCCTTGCCCAGCAGTCCGCAAATGGCGAAATCGAGTTTCCCGCGCTGGATGAGTTCATATAGTTCGTCGTTGAAAGCTGAATGAAATTGCACTTGGGCGGCGGGCCGGTCATTAATGAGTCGCGGAAAGAGGGCGCTGCTGACCAGCGCCGTGAGCGTTAGCCCGACGCCGATGCGCACGCGACCGGCCTTGCCGGCGGAAAGCTGCACCACTTCTTTCTCGGCGTCGTCCAGCGCCATGCGTACAGCCTCAATGCGACCGCGCAACGCCTCGCCCACCGGCGTGAGCTCAACACCGCGCGGCGCCCTGACGAACAGCTTCGCGTCGTAGCGCCTTTCGAGCCGCTGCACACAGCGCGACAGGGCCGGCTGGGTCAGGTCCAGCGATGCGGCAGCGCGCGCGAGGTTACCCGTCGCGCAAATGCGAAGGAAGTACTCGATTTCCCGGCTCAGCAATGACATGACAAAAAATCATGAATATGTGTGTAGTGCTGATTGAAACACATACCAGTCGGATTCACAATCGCCACACGAATAAAGCAGCGATGGCCAACGAGCCTCGATAATCCCGGAGGAAATGATGTCAAACCCCACGACTGAGTTGCGCCGAAGTCCCGCCGTCGCGATAGCGGCTGCATCGGTTGCATTGTCGCTTATACCTACTTGCGCCATGGGCGCCGAGGACATCGCCCTGCCGGACGGTTTCAGCTTTCATGGCGCGATGGTTGCCGGTACCGCGAGGCGGTCGAAAAGCCCGGATTCCGCGCTGCTGTTCAATCCGAACAGTTCACTGCTTGGAATTACCGGCACAGCGGTTGGCGGTCGCAATCAGGACGACGGCAATCTCAATTACAGCAAGGGTGATGCCGTATCCACCGTTCTGAAAGCTTATTTCACATTGCGATACAAGGTGGGAACCAGGGGAGCCATCGCCAGTGTCAAAGGATGGATGGACACCGCGCAGGCGAATCGCAATGTGCCTTGGGGTAACGTGCCGAACGGTCTTGTCGGCGGCAGCGGCTTGAGTGACGCTGGTGGGTCGACAAGGTCACAATTCAGCGGCGTGGTGATCGACAACCTCAATCTTTATGGCAAGGAACCCACTGCAAACGGCGCCGTGGATTGGGTAGTGGGCTACCAGAAGATCGAATGGGGTCACCGCTACACGGTCTTCGGAGGCCTTCAGGACATCATGCCGCGCGACTTGCCCGCAGCCACCCGCCCCGGCGTGCTTCGCGAGGAAGAGACGCGCATCGCCATCCCGGCATTGTTTGCAAAATGGGCGGTAGGGAAGAGCACCAGCCTGGAAGGATTTTTCCAGACCCAATTCCAGCGCAATTCCCCCAACGCATGCGGGACGTTTTACTCGCAAGTCGATTTCGTTGCCGAAGGTTGCGACAAGGCGACATTGGGGGCGGCATCCGATAGAACGGCCATTGCCGCCGGCGCGTACATCAAGCGCGCTGAAACGGTCAATGCCTCGTCGGGCGGCGAGTATGGTGTGGCGCTTCACCATCTCGTTGAATCGATCGGCACCGACTTTGGTATCTATGCCACGCGCTTTCATTCGCGCGCGGCGTATTACAGTGCCATCAAGGGTCTGCGCACCGGGGCGCCCTTTGTGCCGGGTGATCCAGGCGGTCTCAATCCCAGATATTTCACCGAATTTCCGGAAGGCATTCGCATGTTCGGCCTTACCTTTGACAAGAAGATAGCCGGCGGTGCGATATACGGAGAATGGACCTACCGCCCGAACCAGCCCTACCAATACAACTCGACGGACTTGCTCAATGGTTTTGCCTCGCTGACCGCGCCCACGCCGATTCGCTCGGCCGCCACGGCAACCACAGCCGGCGCGGTTTTTCAAGGGTTTGAGCGCCACAAAGCCATGCAGGTGCAGTTCGGCGCTGCAATGCAAATGCCTGGCTTCCTTGGTGCTGCTGCAATGACATACGGCGGCGAATTCGTTTACAAGCGCGTTCCTGACTTGCCGGACCCGATGGTCATGCGCTTCCGGCGGCCGGACGTGTTCGGTTCGGCGCCGCTGGCAGGCGCCACCTGCTCCGCGCCAGCGCTACCGACGCAGTGCTCAACTGAAGGATATATTTCGAAGGACTCCTACGGCTTCCGTTTGCGCGCAGGGCTGCGGTACCCCAATGTGTTGCCCGAAGTCGACTTGATCCCCTCTCTGTTCTATGGCCAGGACCTTAAAGGCTGGGCGGAAGATGGAGCGATCATCGAGGGCCGCAAGCTCGCCATCGTTGCTCTGCGTGCGGTCTATCGCAAGGCCTTCTACGCCGAGCTGGGTTGGCAGCCAACCTGGGGCGGGACCTACAACAACATGCGTGATCGCAGCACCGTCCAGGCGAATATCGGCGTGCGCTTCTAGGCAATGTACGCGCGGTTTGAGCTTGGCCCGCGCCACTGGCTTCGCGCCATTCAATCCACCAGTCGTTCCAACGCGTGACGGCGTCTGACCGCCTGCCGCGCCGCATACCAGGAGAACAATTTGAAACAAATCAAACTTGCACACATTTCAGCCGCGCTTGCCGGCCTGCTCGCTACCATCGGTCTGCACTCGCCCGCGCTTTCCCAGTCCCAGGCAAGTCTGGTCGTTGATGCCGAGCGCGCCATCGCTGCCGGCAAAGATCCCATTCCGGGTCCGCGCACCTGTTTCTGGGCACGCGGCCCCGCCAGCGCCGATCCGTATATCAACATTGCCTACCCGGATGCCGCGACCTTTTACTGGGCCGCCGCCTTCACTGTGCCCGCCAATGCAAAACTGGCGTTCGAAGGCAATTTTCCGCATGCGCGATACATGTCATTCATCAGCTACGACGAGGCGGGGCGCCCGGTCGAGTCGGTGGCAGATTACCTGATCAAGCCGAAAGCCGGCTCCACCAATCCCTTCCTTGCTGGCGCTGACCGGACCGGCACAGCGCGCGCGTACAACCTCGGTGTTGTCGATGGCCGTCCCGATCCGCTGCAAAAGATCGGCATGAACCTTGCCGGTCAGGTGCGCGATGTGATCAATACGCCGAAATACGGAAAAGGGCAGCAAGTCATCCTGTACCGGATCTATGTGCGCGACAAGGGAACCGATGAAACCGGCAATGCCTGCCTGCCGATACCCGTGCTCACGTTGGCCGATGGCAAGGTGTTGCGCGGTTCAGAAACCTGTCAGCCGCTACGCGTACGGCAGCCGCTCGAGCTCGATCCCGCGGCAATGGCGGTACCGATGGAGAAGTACTACGACCTGCTTGAAAAGGCCAAGAAGATTTCGCCTCTGCATCCTTCCACCAATCCGCCGACCTGGTACCAGCAACTGGATCGGGATGCGCTGTACGGGATCTACGAAGGCCGTCCGCCGGCACCTGGCGCACGCAAGAGCGAGGGTGGCTTCTATCCGAACTTGGACAACCAGTACATTCGAACCATCGTCAACCGCAAATGGGGCAAGGTTTTCGTCTTGCGCGGCAAAGCGCCGACCACGCCGAGGACACTCGGCGGCGAAAGCAAAATGGGAACGGGAGAGCTGCGTTACTGGTCATTCTGTTCCAACCAAGGATTTGCCAACACACGGGTAAACGACTGCGTTCACGACGAAGCGATTCCCGTTGGGCCGGACGGCTACTACACCATCGTTCTGAGCCGCAAGGACGATCGGCCGCGCAACGCCCACGCCAGCTGCGGCATTGCCTGGTTGCCGATGGCCGATGACGGTGACGGCGCGGTTGACGCCGACGTCACCGTACTGCAATTGCGGCACATGCTGGGCATGCAAAACTTTCCGCATGCCGTGCAGGCCATCAGCAATCCGGGTGCCATCGCAAAGGACATGGGAGAGTACTTTCCCCGTGGTCGTTACATCACAACATCGGCATTTGAGACGGCGGTACCCTGTCAGATCGAGAAGCGCTGAGGCACCGCGTGACCATCGAGGCAGCCAGCGGGGCAACGCCGGATGAACCGGCGCCCCGCGCGTCGCGCCTGCCGCCGGGCATGGTGGCCCCGGTGCCGAACCAGGTGCTGCGCGATGCGCTGGACTTGCAGCATCGTGCTCACCTTCGCAATCCAGTGCCGACGGTGCACCAGAGGCGCGCCGACCTTCGAACCTTGCAACGCTTCATTCGCGAAAACAAGGACGCGCTTTGTGATGCGGTCAACATGGACTACGGCAATCGATCGCGTCACGAAACCCTGCTGGCGGAAATTCATCCCGCACTTGATGCAGCCGAACATGCCATCCGACACTTGAACAAATGGATGAAGCCGCAGCGCCGTGGAGTTGACTGGCGCAGTTTCCCTGGCGCGCGCAATCGGGTGATCGCGCAACCTCTGGGCGTGGTTGGCGTAATCGTGCCCTGGAACTTCCCGATCAACCTTAGCCTGGTCCCATTGGTCTGCATATTCGCGGCAGGAAACCGTGCGATGGTAAAGATGAGCGAAAACTCGCGGCATCTTGCCAGATTGCTGACGGAGAAGATGCCGGCGTATTTTCCGCCGGAGAAGCTGCAGTTCTTTGACGAGTCTGGAAAGGTGGGTGTCGAGTTCTCCAGACTGGCTTTCGATCACCTGTTGTTCACAGGATCGGGACAAACTGGCCGCGCAGTCATGGCTGCAGCGGCGCAAAGCCTTTGCCCGGTCACGCTTGAACTGGGAGGCAAGTCTCCCGCAATCGTGTGCGAGGACTTTCCGCTGCGCAAGGCGGTCGAGCGCATTCTCTTTGTAAAGTGCCTGAATGCCGGACAGATATGCACCACCGTGGACCATGTCTGGCTTCCCGAGTCGAAAATAGACGCGTTCGTCGCCCTGGCGCGGGAGATCATCTCCACCCGATATCGCGGCCTCGATACGATCGACTACACCTCCATCATCGACCAGCGGTCATTCGACCGTTTGCTGGACGCCATGACGGAAGCACGTGCGCTTGGCGCCACGATCGTACCGCTTTTGCCTGGCGAGCCGTTCGATCTCGCGACGCGAAAAATCGCCCCGCATATCGTGTTGAATGCTCCCGATCATTGCACGCTCATGCAACGTGAAATCTTTGGTCCAATCCTCCCTTTGCTGGGTTATGCGTCCCTCGCAGACGTGGTTACGCGCATCAACGCCGGGTCGCGCCCGCTTGCGCTGTATCCGTTCAGCTACGATAGGCGCGTCGTGGCGATGCTGATTGATGGTGTCATGTCCGGTGGCGTATCGGTCAACGATGCGCTGTTCCATGTCGGCCAACACGACCTTCCTTTCGGCGGTGTAGGCGAGTCGGGGATGGGGCATTACCATGGCAAATATGGCTTCGACAATTTTTCGAAACTGCGGCCGGTCTTCCATCAGGCGCGCTTCAGCATGTTCAGGTATCTCATGCCTCCGTATGGCAGGTTTGCCAATCGGGTACTCGGGTTTCTCACCAGATGACGTCGGTTGTTGAGCGGAAGTTCGTGGAGTCTGTCATCTGAATAGCCATCTTTTGACGTTCGCTGGAAAAAGGAGAGGGACATGTACACGCTGTACCACTGCATGAGTGCGCGTTCCTTCCGGCCGCTGTGGACGCTGGAGGAACTTCGCCTGCCGTATGTGCTGAAGATGTTGCCATTTCCCCCAAGGGTACACGCACCTGAATTCCGGGACATCAACCCGCTGGGTACCGTGCCAGTGTTCTTTGATGGCACGACACGGATGACGGAGTCGTCTGCGATCTGCCAATATTTGGCTGCCCGCGCCGGTGACCAGTCGCTAAACGTCGCGCCGAACGATCCCGCCTTCGCTGACTTCCTCAATTTTCTTCACTTCGGTGAAGCCACACTGACCTTTCCGCAAACGCTTGTACTTCGTTATGAACGCTTTGAACCGGCAGAGCGTCGCCAGCCGCAGGTGGCGGCTGACTACGCAAAGTGGTTCCTCTCGCGGTTGCGTGGTCTCGAATCGCAGCTCGCGGCGCGCGAGTTTGTCTGTGGGGAGCGATTTACCGTCGCCGACATTTCGGTCGGCTACGCACTGATGCTTTGTGAGCACCTGGATCTTCATTCGCGTCTCACTCCAACTTTGCTGAACTACTGGATGCGGCTGCACAGTCGCAGTGGATTCCAACGAGCGATGCAGGCCCAAACCACGGCTGCGTGCGAGCAAGGTATACCCCTGGCCGCGGCAGCCGGGTCATTGGCTGGTTGAAGTCCGCAAATTTCACAGGAAGCGCTTGGACTGCGCCGATCAGCCGATTCCCAGTTTCGTGATCGACATCAACCAAACCGGTTGGGGTTTCCGCCACAATTTCCCGAAGCTGCCACAAATATCGTGTCGACTCCCGTCGACGGCGCGATTGGTCCTCCAGAAAAAGACGATTCAAAAATGAGCGCAACCGCCGCGTAATACTCCCTCAGATGCACTCCCCGCCAAGTTCCCGCTTCCCTCCCGCCGACGATAGTCAGCCGCACGCGACTCTGGCGGTTCCGCTGCGCGTGTTGCAAGCGACCTTCCTGACAGCGCTCCCGGGAGGCGCGTTGATGAATGCTGTGTTCGGGCGCCGGCGCCAGCGTTGCTATCTGGCGCGGGAGCGCTGGCTTGCGGGGTTGAGTGGTGGGTGGGTCGCGACGGCAGCTCAATCTGTATCTGCTGCATGGCCGGCTTTCGGTTCAAAGTCAGCAGGCAGTGTACGCGAAGCGCACAGCGGCCGCGGTTTCCCACTGCGCCGGCTCGGCGCTTGGTGGGGCCCGCCTGCACACCCGCACGCCTGCCGGGGAAACCTTCCAACTTGGCGTCTATGCTGACAGCAATACCTTGAGAAACGTTTCGCCGTATTTCTCCAGCTTGCGCGTGCCGACGCCGCTGATCATGCCCATCTCGTCGAGATTGGTCGGCCGGTGCGAGAGCATTTCCTGCAGCGTGGCGTCGTGGAAGATCACGTACGGCGGCACGCCCTGCTCGCGCGCCAGCGCCAGGCGGGCTTCGCGCAGCGCTTCCCACAGTGCGGCATCGGCGGGCGCGATGCCCTTGTTTTCCGCGCTGATCGCATCCGTGCCGCGGCGGGATTTCTTCGGCTTCTTCGCCGCCTGCACCCGCAGCGTGACGCGCTGTTCACCTTTGAGCACCGCCTTGCTCTGCGCCGTCAGTTTCAGGCCGCCGTAGCCTTCCAGATCCACGGCCAGAAACCCGGCCGCCGCCAGTTGCCGGAATACACCGCGCCACTGCAGCTCGGTCAGATCGTTTCCCACGCCGAACGTCGGCAAGCGGTCATGCCCAAACTGCAGCACCTTTTCAGTGGAATTGCCGACCAGTACATCCACCAGGTGGGCGACACCGAAGCGCTGCCCGGTGCGATAAACACAGGAGAGAGCCTTTTGAGCGGCGGTGGTGCCGTCCCAGGTTTCGGGCGGCTCCAGGCAGTTATCGCAATTGCCGCAGGCCCGGGCGCGCTTTTCGCCGAAGTACGCCAGCAACGTCTGCCGCCGGCAGGTGATCGATTCGCAAAAACCCAGCAAGGCATCCAGCTTCTGCCGTTCCAGGCGCTTCCTTTCCTCGCCGGCTTCGCCGCCATCGACCATCTGCTTGAGCGTCACCACATCCGACATGCCGTAAGCCAGCCATGCTTCGGCCGGCAAACCATCGCGACCGGCGCGGCCGGTTTCCTGGTAATAGCCTTCCATGCTCTTGGGCAGATCGAGGTGCGCGACGAAGCGCACGTTGGGCTTGTCGATGCCCATGCCGAAGGCGATGGTGGCGACCATAATCACGCCTTCGTCGCGAATGAACTTCTGCTGATTCGCGGCGCGCGTGGCAGCATCCATGCCGGCATGGTAGGGCAACGCCTTGAAGCCCTTGCCGAGCAGAAAAGCCGCCGTCTCGTCGACTTTCTTTCGAGAGAGTCGGTAGATGATGCCGGCCTCGCCGCGGCGCTCGGCAAGGAACTCCAGCAACTGTGCGCGCGCGTCGAGCTTTTCCACCACGCGATAGCGGATATTCGGCCGGTCGAAACTGTCGATGAACTGCTCGGCATCATCCAGCGCCAGTCGCTCGACGATCTCGTTGCGGGTCGGCGCGTCGGCCGTGGCCGTCAGCGCAATGCGCGGCACACGTGGAAAACGTTCGTGCAGCACCGTCAGCTCGCGATACTCGGGCCGGAAATCGTGGCCCCATTGCGACACGCAGTGGGCTTCATCGATGGCGAACAGCGCGATTTTCGCGCGCGAGAGCAGATCGAGGAAACGCGGCGTCAGCAAACGCTCCGGCGCCACGTACAGCAGGTCGAGATCGCCGTCGAGCAGCGCACGCTCGCGTTGGCTGGCGGTGGCGGCATCCAGCGAGGAATTGAGGAACTCTGCCTTCACGCCCAACTGCTGCAGCGCATCGACCTGATCCTGCATCAGCGCGATCAGCGGCGAAACCACGATGGCGGTGCCGTCGCGCACCATGGCGGGGATCTGGAAGCACAGCGACTTGCCGCCGCCGGTGGGCATCAGCACCATCGCATCGCCACCGCGAATTACATGATCAACAACGGCTGCCTGCTGGCCGCGGAAGGTGGAATAACCGAAAACGGAATGGAGGATGTCGAGGGGCTTTTGCGGCATGGCGACATGATAGTGGATGGGCTGGGTTTGACGAACAGCGTGTCCCGCTGTGCGCGGCATTCGCCGTGGCGCGGTATGGGTGACACAAACTCGCGGATCGCGATTCCGCGCGCCTTCCAGGCCAAAAATGCCCGCGAAGCCGCGCCAGTGCTGGGATTTGCTATTTCGATGCGGCATGGCCTGACGCGACACGGGTGCCGCCGGCCGCCTTTGACCAACCCGGCATTCGTGTCAGAATCAAGTCGCAACATCTCGCACGCATGACCGACCCGCACCGAACCCCTTGCTCGACCACGCGCCGACGGAGATCGCCAATCCGCGGCATGAGTCGTTGCGCGTTCTCACCTATGGTTGGGTCGGCATGGGCGCGGGAATGAAAATGGTGTCTGAGCTGCCCTGACTTTCACGGACGGGTTAATTAAGAGTCACACCATTCTCGCTCAAACTGCTCTGGGGTTTTATATCCCAGGGTCTGATGAATGCGCTTTCGGTTATAGAACACTTCCATGTAGTCGAAGAT
>JBGATH010000080.1:0-4807 GCA_044229235.1 Usitatibacteraceae bacterium | reverse complement strand
CGGCCGAGGTGGGCGCGTTCGTTTTGGTGCCGCGGGAGAACAAGCCGTTTCTCGGGCTTTACAAGATCACGAATGTGGAGATCGAGATCGACGTCGACAACGTAATGCGGGGCGTCACGATCACCGCGATCTGCACGACGGGATTAATATGAGCGCCATGAAGATCCTGCTCACCGCCCTGCTCCTGCTGGCCAGCCTTACGGCTGACGCACGGGATGGGCGCAATTTCAACGAGGTGCGGAAGTTTCGCCTGGCCAATCCTTGCCCGGTCACGGGTGAGGTGCGGGGCAAGTGCCCGGGCTATGAGGTGGATCACATCGAGGCGAGGCGGTGCGGCGGGAAGGATCGGGCCAGCAATATGCAATGGCTGTCGATCGCTGAGCACCGGAAGAAGTCGGCGCGCGAGGCGCGGGTTTGCAGGGGGAAGTGGCGATGAGCTTCTGGCTGTTTTGCTTCTTCGGCACTCTTCTCACAATCGAGACCATCGTCGGCGTCGACCTGTATCTGCGCGGCGAGTGCCAGCGGTTTATCGTCTTGCTGGTCGCAGGCTTGGCCGCGCTGTTCTGGCTCGGCGCATATCTGCAGCCCAGCTAGCCCGGCTCATCATCCGCCCCAACCTCCCGCTCGAACTCTGAACACCCGAAGTAACTCACCGTACCGTATAGCCCGCACCGGTGCGCGTCGGCCACCGGCTGCGCGTGCACGCAATGCCGGCACAGCGGCATGGCGCCGGGGTTGAAATGGGTGACTGGCTGGGCTTCCAAGGGAATAAATCCGCAAATCGGCCGGGAGTGTGGATAACTCGAAATTAGGCCGTTATACTGTATATACAGTCAGCTCATGACTGTGCGCCATGACAACCCGGGGCGGGCCCGGGTGTCAAGCGCTTTGATACAGATGCTTTGCTTGGGTAAGCAAGACCATGTTGCCAGAGTGCCGGCCGGGTTGCAAGCACGGATCAGAGCGTGGCGAAAATCCAGCCCGCAAGGAGCAGTTCATGGCAACAGTAGCACTGCAGTTGAAGTGGATGAGGTGCGGCACCGGCAGTTGGTGCGGTTTTGACACACTCAACCTTGATTCGGTTGATGCAGTTGGTGTCTACGGCATTTGGCACGCAGGCCGGCCCAGCAGGTGGGTCTACATCGGCCAGGGTGACGTGGCGGCCCGCCTTTCCGCTCACAGGCGCAACCCCGCCATCACGCGGTATCGTGATCACGGCAGGCTGTTCGTCTCGTGGGCAGAGGTGGATCCGCGGCACATGGACGGCGTCGAGCGGTTTCTGGCTGAGAAGCTGAACCCGCTCGCCGGCGAAGCATGGCCAGATGTCGCGCCCATCGTGGTGAACGTGCCGGCGTAAAGCAAAAAAGCCCGCCCGCGCCATTAGGCGTGGGCGGGCTCTATGTACCTCGCCGGTAATATACCGGCCAGTATCAGACTCGCTACTCAAGCATCCTGGGCAGTTTGCCAAATTGTGCAAGTTGCCTGTTTCGCCTACCGACTACACGCACCCGCCACCGTAGCCGTGCCCACCGTGCACACCACCGGCGCCGGGTTCACCGGGTTCAGCGATCCGTTGTTCAAATTCCCGCCCCCCACCAGCACCGGCCCGGTGTTATGCCGGTGGCGCTGGTGCCGTTGATGCCGGCGGCGCCCAGGGCGAGGAAATTGTTGGATTGATTCAGCGAAACGTCGCGGTTGATGCCGGCCACGCGCTCGGTGGTTTCGGCGCTGCGGATCTGGCCTTTGTAGGCGAGATACGCCGGCGCCACGCTGATGGCGCGCTCGAGTGTGCGGTCCAGAAAGCCGAAGATGGCATCACCGATCGAGCGATTGCCGACGATCACCGGCGCGGGCGCGGCCTGCGTGCCGCCCTGCCCCATCATCACCAGCGCCATGATGGCCAGGCGTTTTGTTTCGCCGTCCGTGGCCGATTCGCCCACCTTCTGCAAGGCCAGCGCGCGGGCGGCTTGGGCGTCGTGCGCGTTCATCGGTTCCTGGGTGGCAGCCGCGGGTGACGTGCCCGTGGCAGGCGCGCTGGCACAGCCGGTGAGGGCAAGGCAGGCCGCGATCAGGGCGGCCACGATGAGCAGCGGCAGCGATTGTTCAAACAGTCCGGGGCGATCATTTGCTTTCATGGTTTTCCTTTCAGTTGCGCCCTTACCCGCTCGCGCAGGCCTTGGGCGGTTGGGATCAGCGCGTCGTAGGTGCGTTCGCAGAGCCGGCCGGCGGTGACGGCTTCGTCAGCAGCCCTTGCCACGTCGCTATATCGCTCTCCGCATCGCGCGAAAAGCTCGTAGACCGTGGTTTCTGGCGCGCCTCCGCCGGCAGCGGATCGATCGCGGCCGGCGTCGCTGGCAAGCCCGGCGAGCTGCTGCCGCAGGCGTTCAGCAGCAGACTTAGCGCGGCCAGCATCAGCGCGCACTTCGGCGATTTCTTTGGCGTGGACATTCTTGGCCTCCTGTTGTTCGGTGCGGCGGCGTTGTTCTTCGGTGCGCTGAATCTGGTCCGCCCGGGCGGTGGCCGCAGCGATCTCGGCTTTGAGGCCCAACACGGCGTCGTGCCGCAGCCACAGCACGCCCGCGCCGATGGCCAGCGCGGCCCAGGTGCGCCAGTCGAACACCAGCGCCAACAGGAACGGCGGCATCAGTGCCACCAGCTCCACGCGGCCCAGGCCAGCTCCCACAGCGCGATGCCGATGCAGATCCAGATGATGTTCTCGCCCAGATCATCGGCAAAGTTCGCGCCGGCGCGCTGCAGGGCGGTGCGCGCATCGAAGTGTTCATCCGGCACGCCGTCGACGTAATCGCCGAGTTTGGCGATGAGCGCCTCGGCTTCGGGCTTGGTGGTGGGGAAGTGGATTTTCATGAGTGGTTCCTGGAAGAGCCTGAGTCAACTTGTGCACCGGCTCAGTTGGCAACCCCGGCCGGGGAAGATCAGGGAATAAAAACGCGGTTACCAGAACGCGGCGGCTCGCTCTGCAAATGGCACCAGTTCGTCCGCACGCCCTTGGTCGCGGCCGGGTGTTCCATGTACAGCCCATGCAGCACCAGCAACTCCTGGTGCGTGAACAGGTGCAGCGCGATTTGCTGTTCGGCGGCGTCGGTGAGATCGATGGCTTCGCCGGTCATGTGTCGGCTGCGGATGGCGGTGTTGGCGCCACCTGGTTCACCGGCGAGGAATTTACGGCGCAGTTCGGCGTTGTAGGCGGGTGGGCGCCATCCGCTGGCCACGCCGGTTTTGAAGCCGCACGCCACCAGCAGGGCATTCACGCGCTGCAGCAGGCGCTCGGCGTTGGCTTTGACGATCTCGTCCGGCGTCTCGATGTGGCTGACGCGGCCGAAGTAGTCTTCGGCGGTGATCATGACCGCACCTGCCCGGGCTTGTGCGTATACGCCGGCGGGCCGTGGCGCCACACCGCGAAGCCGATCAGCAGGTGGCTCAGCACGGCGATGCCGAAGATGATTTCCACCTTCGTCACCTTATGGCCCCAGAGAAACGAAAACGCCGACATCAGCAGGAGCGCGAACCACATCACGTACTGGATGCGGATGGTGAGCTTGGTGTGCGAGCCGGTCATGGCGCCGAATCGGCAGATGCACACCCAGGCGCCGAACAGGCAGAGCGCGCCGTTCAACAGCAGGAGCAATTTACTTTCCATCGTCGATTTTCCTGTTGGCAATGAATTTCAACTTGTCCACCACCCAGTCGCGCAGGCCGGCGAAATCGCGGATCGCGCCGATGCAAAACGCGAGGGGAATGAGCGTGATGCGCGGGCTGAATGCCGGCCACACTTTCTGCAGCAGCTCCGCCATCGACACCGTGATGGCCAGCGCGATCAGCACGCGCACGGCCATGAACTTGATCGTCTCCCAGGCGGTCATCTTTTCGCCGCCGGAAGCCGAGAAAGCCGCGCCCGCACACGCCAGAATGAAAATGGCCATGTACGGCCCCACCAGCTCGGCAATCTCTTTACTCGACACCATGGCCAGCGCCGCGATCAGCAGGCCGACCAAATCAACAGGATCCTTTTGCATGGGTTTTCTCTGCCGTTGTTGTTAAATACCTTCCATCACAAACCGCGTCCGCTGGTGAATCGGGTTGTACCGGTCCCAGCCGCTGTTCTCGATGAGCATGCGCGGCCCTTGTTCGTAGGCTTCTTCGCCGGTGCCGAGGCCGGGGTAGAGCGAGAACCAGAAGTCGCGGTCCAGGCCCAGGCGCATCGCGGCCTGCTTGAGGCGCGGCCAGTCGGTGCTGTCCATCTTGTCCTGGCTCAGCTCCAGCCGCGCCCAGTTATCGCCCTTGCTGGCCCGCAGCGCGCCGTCGTCCATCCGCATCTGCGTGGTGGCGTTGGGAATGCTGCCCAGCGGGCCGGACAAGGCCGGGAAGTTCGCGAATTGCCAGTAGCTGCCGATATACAGGCCGGCGATGTCGAAATAGCCGTCGGCGTTGGCCGGGCTGCCGTCGGCAATGGTGTACTTCCAGCTCTTCACGTCGGTGCGCTCGGTGAAATAGAGCACGATGTTGCGGAAGACGCGGAATTCGGCGTCGGCCTGGTTGTGCTCGGTGGCGAATCCCGTGTACGGGAAAGCCACGGCAGTGCCGCTGTCGTACACCTGCGTTGTCCAGGCGGTGTCGGAGTAGAGCTGCAGCCGGCCGGTCTGCGCTTGCGTGCAGTTGGTGTAGGTCAGCGCGAACATGTTCATCGTCTGCGCGGTGGCGCACGTGCCCTTGATCTCCTGGCTGGCCAGCGAGGTGCTGCGCGCGGTCAGTCCGCGATCGGGCAGCAGCAGGTTGGCCTCGGTCTGCG
>JBGATH010000040.1:0-43366 GCA_044229235.1 Usitatibacteraceae bacterium | reverse complement strand
GTACGAATACCGCGGCATTTCGCAGACCTCGGAGAAACCGGCGCTGCAATTCAACCTTGACTATTCGCACCCCAGCGGCTTTTACCTCGGCGCCTTTGTCACCAATATCAAGTGGCTGAAGGACTACAAGGACCTCGGCGCAACCAAGGATGCCGCATCGGTTGAAGTGGACTTGTTCGGCGGCTACAAGTTTGAGGTCGTCAAGGACGTGACGCTGGATATCGGTTACCTGCACTACGACTATCCCAGCTCAACGCCGTTGCCGGGCAACCCCAAGTTCCACACGAATGAAGTGTACCTGGGCGCGTCCTACGGGCCTTTCAATGCCAAGTATTCCTATTCCACCGGCGACACGTTCGGCGTGGCCAATTCCAAGGGCTCAACCTTCATCGAGCTCAATTACGCACAGGAAGTGGCGCCAAAGTTGACCATCAACGCGCAGGTTGCGCAACAGAAGTTCAAGGGGAACATCGGCTCGTTCAACAACGACAAGGAACTGACGTACTCCGTTTACAAAGTCGGCGCCACGTATGACATCGGCGACGGATGGGCTGCGGGCGGCTATTACAAAGACACCAACGCCAAGGAAGCCAATTACACCGTCAAGGGCAAGGACTGGAGCAAGGGTCGCCTGGTGGCATTCGTTTCCAAGTCGTTCTGATCGCTGCCACACAAATGGCGCCTGCATGACAGGCGCCTGCATTGCACCACTCATCGCACAACGGGAGCAAAAACATGAAACTAGTCACCGCCATCATCAAGCCTTTCAAGCTTGACGAAGTGCGTGAGGCCCTTTCCGCCATCGGCGTGCAGGGCATCACGGTAACGGAGGTCAAGGGATTCGGTCGCCAGAAAGGCCATACCGAGCTGTATCGCGGCGCCGAGTACGTCGTCGATTTCCTGCCCAAGGTCAAGGTCGAGGCCGCCGTCAAGGACGAGCTGCTCGACCAGGTCATCGAAGCGATCGAAAAATCCGCGAACACCGGCAAGATCGGTGACGGCAAGATTTTCGTTTTCAGTCTTGAACAAGTTGTTCGTATTCGCACCGGTGAAACCGGCGCGGATGCATTGTGATCCAGGGAGAAGACCAGGTCATCGAAGCGATCGAAAAATCCGCGAACACCGGCAAGATCGGTGACGGCAAGATTTTCGTTTTCAGTCTTGAACAAGTTGTTCGTATTCGCACCGGTGAAACCGGCGCGGATGCATTGTGATCCAGGGAGAACCAACATGAAAAGATTGCTCGCTTCGCTCGCGCTGATCGCAGGCCTCATGGTCAGCGGTGGCGTGATGGCGCAAGACAAGAAGGCGGATGCCGCGCCGCCGGCTGCCGCTCCTGCTGTAGCAGCTCCCGCTGCGGCTGCACCAGCGGCAGCCGCAGCGGCGCCGGCCGCGGCCCCGGCTGCTGCAGCGCCCGCCGCAACGCCGCCGGCGCCCGTGCCCAACAAAGGTGATGTGGCCTGGATGCTGACCAGCACTGCGCTGGTGCTGCTCATGAGCGTCCCGGCACTGGCGTTGTTCTACGGCGGCCTGGTCCGCTCGAAGAACATGCTGTCGGTGCTCATGCAGGTATTTGTCACGTTCTCGCTGATTACCGTGCTGTGGGTGGTCTACGGATACAGCTTTGCGTTCACCGAGGGGAATCCGTTCGTCGGTGGCACCGACCGGCTGTTCTTCAAAGGCATGGCTGATCTGGCCAAGGGCGAGTTCGCGATGGGCGCCACCTTCAGCAAGGGCGTGGTGATTCCGGAAATGCTGTTCGCCGCATTCCAGGCTACGTTTGCCGCGATCACCTGTTGCCTGATCCTGGGCTCGGTGGCCGAGCGCATGAAGTTCAGTGCCGTGCTGCTGTTCATGGTGCTGTGGTTCACGTTCAGCTACATCCCGCTCGCACACATGGTCTGGTTCTGGCCCGGCCCGGATGCTTACACCGACCCGAAGCTGGTGGAAGGACTGAATGCCAAGGCGGGTTATCTGTGGAACATGGGCGCGCTCGATTTTGCCGGCGGCACCGTGGTGCACATCAACGCCGGTGTGGCGGGCCTGGTCGCTGCCTACTTCCTCGGCAAGCGCATCGGCTACGGCAAAGAGGCGCTGACGCCGCATAGCCTGACCATGACCATGGTCGGCGCATCGCTGTTGTGGTTCGGCTGGTTCGGCTTCAACGCCGGCTCGGCGCTGGAAGCGGGCAACTCTGCGGTACTCGCGTTCATGAACACCTTCCTCGCCACCGCCTGCGCGGTCATGTCGTGGACGTTTGCCGAATGGATCCTCAAGGGCAAGCCGTCCATGCTTGGTGCCGCTTCCGGTGCCGTGGCCGGCCTGGTGGCAATCACCCCGGCCGCCGGTAACGTCGGCATTCCGGGCGCATTCGTCATTGGCACGGCCGCCGGCGTAGTTTGCCTGTGGGGTGTCACCGGCCTGAAGAGACTGCTCAAGGTTGACGATTCGCTGGACGTGTTTGGCGTGCATGCGGTCGGCGGCATCCTCGGCGCGCTGCTGACTGGCGTGTTCGTTTCGCCCGACCTGGGTGGCCCCGGTTTCGTCACGGACTGGGTCAAGGCAACGACCGGCTTCACTTCCATCGGTGACCAGCTGTTGATCCAGGCCAAGGCAGTCGGCGTGGCCGTGGTTCTTTCGGCTGTGGTGGCTGCGGTGTCGCTATTCATCGTCAAGATGATTGTCGGGCTGCGTGTTCCGGAAGACGAGGAACGCGAAGGTCTGGATATCACCTCGCACGGGGAGTCGGCCTACAACTAGGTTCGGGCCGATGACTCTGCCGGCCATGGCCGGCAGGCAGGACGAAAAAGGGCGCCTTGCGGCGCCCTTTTTCATTTGCCCGCATGGAGGAGATTGCGGCAGCTTGAAATCGCGCGCAACGCCCACAAATTCTTGATTACTTTACTCAACTATTGCCCCGACAATCGGCGCCACGCTATACTGTCAGGCCGTTTTCAAGAGCCATTCATGAACCAGCGAGACCCCCATTTGCCGATTGCGGATGTGCAGGGACTGGCCGATACCCGCCAGCTTGCCATCGACCGCGTCGGCATCAAATCGCTTCGGCATCCGATTCGTGTCCGAAGCGAGGGCGGCGTGATCTCCCACACCGTGGCCACATTCAACATGAACGTGCGCCTGGGGCATCACACCAAGGGCACGCACATGTCGCGCTTTGTGGAAATGCTGGAAGCCAACAGCGAGCCGTTTTCGGCGCAGGCACTGGTTGCCCTGCTCGAACAGATGGTGCGCCGGCTGGAAGCAACGGAAGGTTGTATTGAACTGGAGTTTCCGTTTTTCATCGAGAAGGCCGCGCCAATCTCGGGTGTGAAGTCGCTGCTCGATTACCAGGTCACGCTGTCGGGCGAGATCCGCAACGGCGTGACGCGAACCACCACCAAGGTGGTGGTTCCGGTCACTAGCCTGTGTCCGTGCTCCAAAGAGATTTCCACCTACGGCGCCCACAACCAGCGCTCGCATATTTCCATTTCCGTACGCAGCGCCGTTGCGCTGTCGATTGAGGATGTGGTGCGCATTGCCGAGGAACAGGCCTCTTGCGAACTGTACGGGGTGTTGAAGCGGCCCGACGAGAAGTACGTGACGGAACGCGCCTACGAAAATCCCAAGTTCGTCGAAGATCTGGTTCGCGACATCGCCGCAACACTCAATGCAGACGCACGCATCGAGGCCTATACGGTCGAGTCGGAAAATTTCGAATCGATTCACAACCACAGTGCGTTCGCGATGATCGCGCGCGACAAGACCCGCAGCTGACTTTCAAGCCTGGGGCGCCGAACGAAAAACCCCGCGCTGCGGGGTTTTTTATCGGGCGTCGCCGTCAGAAGCGCTTGGTCAGCACCAGGTTGGCGCCGTCGCGTTTCATATCGGTACGGCTCAGAAAACTCATGCCCAGCAGTGCGCTGTCCAGTCCGCCCTCAAGCACGATGGCATCGACCTGATACAGCGTGATGTCGCCGACGCTGATGGTGTCCACACGCACGCGGAATGCGGCGGCGACCCCGTTTGCGGTCTGCACGCTTCCCCTCTGGCCCTTGGCGTAGTCGATGCCGGCCGTGCGCGCGAGGCCGGCCGGCAGGGTCACCGTGGTCGCACCGGTGTCGATCAGGAAGCGGGTGCTCTTGCCATTGACTTGCCCCAGTATCCAGTGGTGCCCCTGACTGTCGGCCGCGATCGCCACAGTCGCCGCAACGGACGATGAAACCGGCGCAAAGTGTTGCCCGAGTTCGAGAGTCTGTTTCTTGCCGTCGATTTCCAGGACGGCACTGTCGGCCCCGGTCGAAACAAGCACGATGCCCTCAGGTGTTTTTACGCCAGCCGAAATGGTGCGCGGTGGCTGGCCGTTGATCACCACCACCGCCTTGCCGGGGAACAGGCCCACCACGGTCACGGTCGCCGCGGTCGCGCTGACAGCATGCGCCAGTGCCCAGCCCAGCAGCGCAACGCTAGAATGCCGCATGAAACCAGTCGCCATTTTTCAATTCTCGCCGGGAGAGGGCCCCGGCTATTTTGCCAGCTTTCTCGACAGGCTCGAGGTTCCCTGGACAAGCTTCAAGCTGGACGCGGGCGACCCGGTGCCCAGGGATCTGGCGCGCTATTCCGGCTTTGCTTTCATGGGCGGGCCAATGAGCGCTAACGACGACCTGCCCTGGAACCAGCCGGTACTTGAACTGATTCGCGACGCCGTCGCCGACGACCTGCCTTGCCTGGGCCACTGTCTCGGCGGGCAACTGATGTCAAAGGCCCTTGGGGGACGTGTCACCATCAACCCGGTCAAGGAGATCGGCTGGAATCCGGTATTCGTCGAGAACAACCCTGCCGCACAAGATTGGCTGGGGCCCGATCTGGCGCAACAGGGTCGGCTCACCACTTTCCAGTGGCATGGCGAGACATTTTCATTGCCGCCCGGCGCCACCAGAATCCTGCGCGGCGACGTGTGCGCCAACCAGGCCTACGTGGTCGGCAACTCGCTGGGCATGCAATGCCATGTGGAGATGACGGACACGATGATCAAATCGTGGTGTGCGGACTGGCAGTCGGAGAATGCCGACCCGTCGTTGCCGAGCATTCAAACGCCGCAGGCCATGATGGCGGCAATGGCGGCAAATTTGCAAAAGCTCAACCAGCTGGCAGATCGCCTTTACCAGAGGTGGGTGAGAGGGCTGAAGGGCTGAACCCCAGCACTGGCGCGGTTTCCCAGCCGTTTTCGGCCGGAAAGGCGCGCCAATTGGCGAGTTCCAATTGGCGCTCGGGTGGCTGCACTAGTCGCGGAAGTTGTTGAACTGCAGCGGCACTTCATCGATTTTTGATTTGCACAGCGCGATCGCGGCCTGCAGGTCGTCGCGCTTGCTGCCTTGGACACGCACGGTCTCGCCCTGGATGGAGGCAGTCACTTTGATCTTGGCGTCCTTGATCAGCTTCACGATCTTCTTCGCGAGTTCGGTCTCGATACCGTTTTTCACGTTGATGATCTGCTTGACCTTGTCGCCGCCGATCTTTTCCTTGTTCTTCTCGTCCAGCAGACGGACATCGACGTTGCGCTTGGCCATCTTGTTGAGCAACACGTCCTTGACCTGGCCGAGCTTGAAGTCGTCGTCGGCGTACAGCGTCAGCTCCAGTTCCTTCTGCTCAACACGGGCGTCGGAACCCTTGAAGTCGAAGCGGTTCGATACTTCCTTGTTGGTTTGCTCAACGGCATTCTTGAGCTCGACCTTGTTCGCTTCCGAAGCGATATCGAATGAAGGCATGTTCTCTCCCGGCGAAATTTATGCGTCGCCCTTGGGTTCGCGTTTGCCTTGCTTGATGCCTTTTTTGCGCAGCGCAGCCTTGTTGCCGGCAATACGCATGCGCAGCGCATTGAGCTTGATGAACCCGGCGGCGTCGGCCTGATTGTACGCCCCGCCGTCGTCGTCGAAGGTGGAAATGGTCTGGTCAAACAGCGAGTCGGTTTTGGATTCGCGGCTCACCACCAGTACCGTGCCCTTGTACAGCTTGACTTTGACGGTGCCGTTGACGGTCTTCTGCGACGCGTCGATCAGGCCCTGCAACAGTTCGCGCTCCGGCGAGAACCAGTAGCCATTGTAGATCATGCGGCCATAGCGCGGCATCAGGTCATCCTTGAGCGCGAGCACTTCGCGGTCCATGGTGATCGATTCCATGGCGCGGTGCGCGCGCAGCATGATGGTGCCGCCCGGTGTTTCGTAACAGCCGCGCGACTTCATGCCCACATAGCGGTTTTCCACCATGTCGAGACGCCCCACGCCGTGCTTGCCGCCGAGGCGGTTGAGTTCGGTGAGTACCTTTGCCGGGGAGAGCTTCTTGCCATTGACCGCCACGATGTCGCCGCAGCGATATTCCAGCTCGACGATTTCAGGCTTGTTGGGGGCCTTCTCCGGCGAGACGGTGATGCGCCACATCGACTCCTCAGGCTGGAAAGCCGGATCCTCGAGGATGCCGCCCTCGTAGGAAATGTGCAGCAGGTTGGCGTCCATGGAATAGGGCGCGCCACCCTTGCGTTTCTTGAAGTCCACGGGAATGCGGTGCTTGTCGGCGTACTTCAAAAGCTTCTCGCGGGACAGCAGGTCCCACTCGCGCCAGGGGGCGATGATTTTCACGTTCGGCATCAACGCATAGGCACCCAACTCGAAACGCACCTGGTCGTTACCCTTGCCGGTGGCGCCGTGCGAAATCGCATCGGCCCCGGTCTGGCGGGCGATCTCGATCATCTGCTTGGCGATGAGCGGGCGGGCGATCGAGGTGCCGAGCAGATATTCGCCCTCGTAGACGGTGTTGGCACGAAACATCGGAAACACGAAATCGCGCACAAACTCTTCCTTCAGATCCTGAATGAAAATGTTCGATTTCTTGATGCCCATGGCCAGCGCCTTCTTGCGCGCCGGTTCGACTTCTTCGCCCTGCCCGATGTCCGCGGTGAAGGTGACGACCTCGCACTTGTAGACGTCCTGCAGCCATTTGAGGATGACGGAGGTGTCGAGTCCGCCGGAATACGCCAGAACTACCTTGTTGATATCGCTCATTCTTCGCTCGTTGGTGGTACTTGATTTGGGAAATTACTTCTTGGGTTCGGCCTTGCTGGTGACGGGTTTCACTTCGCCAACTTCCACCGTGGCCGGTCCTTCCTTGTCGTTCACGGCGCGCGATGCCGAACGCTCGATCAGTCGTTCGATGCGAGACGCGAGGAAGTCCGTGGGAATGGTGTTGGCCACGTCCAGCGCCGGGGAATTGGGATCGAACAGCTTCTGGAAATCGTGGCGGTTGTTCTTTTCAATCACGGTCATGGTCTTCGGGTCGAGCACGTACAGCGACAGGTATGAGAACGGCGCGACGTAGCGCTTGGAGCGTGTCGCCTCCCCGTTCGGGTCGGTCGTATCGGATTCACCCTGCGTGCCGACATCGATGTCCACGCCCAGCTCACTGTCTGCCAGCGTCGCGCTGCTCAACGGTTGAATGTACACCCCCAGGCCCTGCAGCTTGGAGCCCATCCCGCTGTATTCTGAAAGGAGGAATTTTGGCACCACGACGTAGATCTTTTCCCACGTTTTATGCTCGGGCATTTTCTCGAGCGCCGTCGCCACCTTACCAAGGGCCACGGACTCGCGGTTTTCCGGGCGAACACCGTCCATTTCAGCCTGGGCGAGCGTGATGTAAACGCGATTGCTGTCCGGTTCCTTGGCGGCAACGGCACGATCCAGCCCTCGCAGCACGGCAGCGTTGAGCGCGTTGTTCGGCACCTTGATCACCTGGCGGGTGAAGTTGTCGATCACGTTGCTGCCCGTGCTTTCCTTCTGCCGCACGTAGGTAAACTGGTCACCGACGGCGGATACCAGGGCATAGGTCTTGGCTGGGGCCGTGGCTGGAGCAGGCGCGGCATTTGCCGGGCCGGACTGGGCGTGGGCCGCAATCGCGGCAACCAGCATGACGTTGGCAAGCAGGCAGGATTTCATGGGTTTCCTTTTCGGAGAGGATGGGAGGTGATTTGGCAATTCCGGCCGGAAACCGTTTCAGTTCCCGCACAGGCGGCGGCCCCGGACCAAAGGTGCAGTCAATTTAGTTGCGTACCCCGTCTCCCACCAGCACATTGCGACGAACCGTCGAAAACACCCGTCAAACCGGCGATACCACGGCTTGCCTGCCGCATCCGCCAAGCCACACTGCCGCCCTAGGATTCAATTTTCCCCAGCAGCAGAAATTCCATCAGCGCCTTCTGCACGTGAAGCCGGTTTTCGGCTTCTTCCCAGACCACGCTTTGCGGTCCTTCCAGCACCTCGGCCGAGACTTCCTCACCGCGATGCGCCGGCAGGCAGTGCATGAACAGCGCTTCACGATCGGCCACCGCCATCATGTCCGCGTCCACCATGAAATCCGCGAACGCGGCTTTACGTGCCTCGGTCTCCGCTTCAAATCCCATGCTGGTCCACACGTCCGTGGTCAACAGGTGTGCGCCCGTGGCCGCCGCCATCGGGTCGGCAAAAACTTCCAGGAATTCGCAGTCAAGCGGCTCGCCACGCTGGGATTTCATCTCGTAACCCCTGGGCGTGGATACATGCAACTTGAAGTCCAGCACGCGTGCCGCCTCCAGCCATGTATAGCTCATGTTGTTGGCGTCGCCAATCCACGCCACGGTTTTTCCGGCAATGCTGCCGCGTTGCTCGACGAAGGTGAATATATCCGCCAGCACCTGGCACGGGTGGTACTCGTTGGTCAGGCCATTGATGACCGGAACCCGCGAGTGCGCCGCGAAGCGTTCAACCTTGTCTTGCTCGAAGGTCCGGATCATCACCAGATCCACCATGCGCGAGATGACGCGCGCCGTATCCTCGATGGGTTCTGCGCGGCCAAGCTGCGTCGACTGCGAATCCAGGTGAATGGCCTGGCCACCCAGCTGGTAAATGCCGGCCTCGAAACTCACGCGGGTTCGCGTCGAACTCTTCTCGAATACCATCGCCAGCATGCGGTCCGTCAGCGGCTGGTAGGGAATGTAATTCTTGAAGCGATGTTTGAGGACGCGCGCGCGCTCGAACAAATGCTCGTGCTCGCTACGGGTAAAGTCCTTGAATCGCAGGAAGTGCCGCATGATCTGTTTCAACGCAATCGTAAGGTCTAGGCCGCGGCTTTCTGCGGTTGCGACAGGAAGGCACGGATTACCGGCGCGAGGCGCGCAACGATTTCGCGCGCTTCGCTCTCGTTGATGATCAGCGGGGGCAGCAGCCGGATCACACTTTCCTGCGTGACGTTGGTAAGAATGCCTGCCTCGAGCGCCATCGCGACCAACTCTCCTGCCGGACGATCCAGCTCGATACCGAGCATCAGGCCCATGCCGCGAATCTCCCGCACGCCGGCGAGGCCCGCGAGCGCCTGCTTGAAACCGCTGCTGACGATTTCGCCCATCCTGGTCGCATTCGCCAGCAGGCCTTCTTCTTCCATGATCTGCAGCGTGCGAAGTGCCGCGACCGACACCAGCGGTCCGCCGCCGAAGGTCGACCCGTGATTGCCCGGTTTGAATATTGTTGAGGCTTCCCCTTTGGCCAGACAGGCGCCAATGGGCACGCCGGAGCCGAGGCCCTTCGCCAGCGGCATGACATCTGGCGAGATGTCCGCCCACTGATGCGCGAACCATTTGCCGGTCCTGCCGATGCCGGACTGAACCTCGTCGATCATCAACAGCCACGATTTCTGGGTGCACAGCTCGCGCAACTGCCGCAAGTAATCAGCTCGCGCGGGGACAATGCCCCCCTCGCCCTGCACCACCTCGGTGAGTACGGCCACCACATCGTTGTTGTGCTGCGCAACGGCGCGGATGGCATCGAGGTCGCTGTAGGGAACGCGAATGAAACCGGTAACCAACGGCTCGAACCCGGCCTGCGCCTTGCGAGACCCGGTCGCAGCCAGGGTGGCCAGCGTGCGCCCATGCCAGGCGCGCTCCATGACGATGATCTGCGGATTGGAAACGCCGCGATGATGCCCGTGCAAGCGTGCGAGCTTGATGGCGCACTCGTTGGCCTCGGCGCCGGAGTTGCAGAAAAAGGCGTTGTCCATGCCGGCCAACGCGCACAGTTTTTCCGCCAGCGCCGCTTGCTCCGGTACTTCCACTAGGTTTGACGTATGAATGAGCTTGCCAGCCTGCTCAGCGATGGAACGAACCAGTTTGGGGTGTGCGTGCCCGAGACCGGAAACGGCAATGCCGGCCAGCGCGTCGAGGATGGTGCGCCCATCCGTGGTTGTCAGCCAGGCGCCATTGCCGTGGCTGAATGCCACCGGTGCCGGCTTGTAGGTATTCATCAGGTGGGTGGACATCATATGCGCACTCCTCGGTCACGCATTGCTACAAATTCGCGCGACGAAAATGACAACGGCGGCCCGAAATGTTCGTCGAGGGCCGCCGCGCCGTTTCAAGAGGCACCAATATAGGACAATCCACTGTGCAGTGCAACATTGCGCCGGCGTGGCTGGCTATAATTTCGCTCTTTCCCGAAATGTGCCGACGTCTCCGTGGTTGCGCTTGGTTTCAGAAACTGCGCGAACCTGTTTGCGGCACAGGTACCCCTGAGCCGATCCCCAGCCAATGTCCGCGCCGACCAAATCGCCCTCTGCAGCCGCGAGCCATGCGCACCGGATCATTATCGAAGGGGTGACCATCAATGGCCGCGCATTCCGCCCCAGCGACTGGGCGGAACGCCTTTGCGGCATCATGTCCAGCTTCGGTCACGATCAGCAAATGCGCTATTCGCGGTACGTGCGTCCGGTGTTGCTCGATGGCGTGCGCTGCGTGGTCGTCGAGCCGTCATTGATTGACATCGAGCCGCGCGCCTATCGCTTCCTGCTCGATTTCGCCAAGGACAATGAACTGGTGGTGATGGACCCGACTGCGCCATCGACGGGCGACTATTGCCCGGTGCCGGGTAACGCGTTGGAGAAACTCGCGGAGTGATGGCCACGCGCGCCGAGAGCGCCCACAAAAACGAAAACCGCTGGCCCCGGTAAACCCTGATTCAGGGTTGGGTCAGCGGTGTTTTCGATTTCCAGCCGTTGGTGTCCCGTTCGGGACGTGAAGCGGACCTGCCTAGGCGCGGGAGCTGGCCTGGGCGCCCTTGGCGCCGATTGCCTTGATCGCCAGATGCAGGCGGCTCTTGTGGCGGGCGGCCTTGTTCTTGTGGATGATTTTCTTGTCGGCGATCGAATCGATGGTCGAGATGGAAGCCTTCAATGCCGCTTCGGCCTGTGCCTGATCGCCGACGGCGATGGCGGCTTTCACTTTCTTGATGGCGGTACGCAATTCGGTGCGCTGAGCCATGTTGTGTGAACGCTGCTTGGTCGCTTGACGGGCGCGTTTCGCGGCTTGCTTGGAGTTTGCCATGGTTTTTCCAGAATCAAATCATAAATTTTGCGGGAAGCCTTGTATTATAGCGCGTCGCCAAAAAAAAGCAAACTAGCTGATTTTGCTGGGATTTTCGGTCGGCAATGCACACCTGACCCTCGCCTGCCCCAATGCCACTCTCGCTCACGATGAATCTTCTCAAGGCTGCCGCGTCGGTTTCAGCGATGACCTTTTTGTCGAGGATCACCGGCTTGGTCCGCGAGATCATCGGCTTCAACCTGTTCGGCGCCGGCATGGCGATGGACGCCTTCCAGGTCGCCTGGCGCATCCCCAACCTGCTGCGGCGGCTTTTCGCCGAGGGCGCCTTCAGCCAGGCGTTCGTGCCGGTATTTGCCGATTACAAGGCAATCAGGGGGCATAAGGAAACGAAACACCTTGCCGACCGCGTTGCCAGCCTGCTCGCGCTGGCGCTGTTCGCGGTGACGCTGATCGGTGTCATCGGCGCGCCGCTGCTGGTGCTTGCCACGGCCTCGGGCTTTGCAGCAAACCCCGACAAACTGGCTTTGACGACGAAACTGGTTCGGATCACTTTTCCGTACATATTCTTCATTTCACTGGTTTCGCTTTCCGCCGGCATTCTCAATACGTTCAGCGCATTCAAGACGCCTGCTTTTACGCCGGTGCTGCTGAACCTCGCTGTCATTGCGGCAGCCCTGCTGCTGGCGCCGCTGGTTGATCCGCCTGTGCTGGCGCTGGCCATCGGCACGCTGGTCGGCGGCGTGTTGCAGCTGGCATTCCAGATTCCGGCGCTGCGGCGCATCGGCATGCTGCCGCGCCTGTCGCTCGGCGCGTGGCGATTCCGCAAGGACACCGGGGTAGCGAGGATTCTGAGCCTGATGGCACCCGCTATTCTGGGTGTGTCGGTCGCGCAGATTTCGCTGCTCATCAATACCCAGATCGCCTCGTTCCTGCCCACAGGATCGGTTTCGTGGTTGTCAGCCGCCGACCGGCTGATGGAATTTCCCTCGGCGCTGCTGGGGGTGGCCCTGGGTACCGTGCTGCTGCCTTCGCTGGTCAAGCTCAAAGCCCGCGAACACGATGCCGAGTTTTCAAAGTTGCTCGACTGGGGCCTGCGCCTGACGCTGCTGCTGACCTTGCCGGCCGCCGTTGCGCTGGCGATGATCGCAACGCCGCTGATTTCCACACTTTTCCAGCACGGCCGGTTCGGTCCCGAGGACGTGCTGATGACTCGCGCGGCGCTGGTCGCCTATGCGGCAGGACTGGCCGGCATTATCCTGGTCAAGGTGCTGGCGCCCGGCTATTACGCACGGCAAAACGTGAGGACACCGGTTCGCATCGCCATCTTCACGCTGGCAATGACCCAGGTGCTGAATGTGCTGCTGGTACCCTGGCTGCAGCACGCTGGCCTGGCGCTGTCGATCGGCCTTGGCGCCTGCATCAATGCCGGCCTGCTGTTCCATTTCATGCGACGGGACAAGATCTATGTGCCGCAGCCTGAATGGCTCACTTTCCTGCTCAAGCTGGCGGTTGCGCTCTACTTGATGGCCGGATCACTCTGGTGGCTGTACGGCAACGATGCCTATTGGCTTGCGGCAAGCACCTGGTCGCGGAGCGGTCGCCTTGCCTTGCTGATTGCCGCGGGCGCTGGCGTGTATTTCGCCAGCCTGCGGCTGATGGGCATACGATTGCGCGATTTCTCCGGCAGGGTGTCGTCATGAGACTGCTGCGGCTGCACCGCGCACCGGAACCGGTTGGTCGTCCCCTTGCTTTGGCGATCGGCAATTTCGACGGCGTACACGCCGGCCATCTGGCGATCCTGCAGAGGACGGTGCAAGTCGCGCACTCGATGCACCTGGCGCCGGCGGCAATGACCTTTGAGCCCTTGGCGCGCGAATATTTCGCGCGCCTTCGCAACGATCCATCGCTGGCCCCACCCCGGCTGATGAGTGTGGGAGAAAAGTTGTCAGAATTTGCGGTGGCGGGCATTCAGCACGTTTTCGTGCCGCGCTTCAATGCTGCCTTTGCGGCGCAGTCGCCGGATGCGTTTGCTGAATCCCTGGCACGCATGCAGGTTAGATGGATCATGGTCGGCGAGGATTTTCGCTACGGCAGCCGGCGGGCCGGCGACATCGGCACACTGCGCGCCGAAGGTGCGCGCCTCGGTTTCGAAGTCGAGACCATGCCCGAGATTTCCAATGCCAGAGGGCGGATTTCGTCAACCGCCGTGCGCGACGCACTCGGCGCCGGCAACCTCGCCCTCGCCTCGCAGATGCTCGGGCACGCCTACACGCTGTTTGGCCGCGTCCAGCATGGCAAGAAGCTGGGCCGCACGTTGGGCTTCCCGACCGCGAATATCGCATTGACGCGCCGCAAACCCGCCTTGCAGGGCGTGTTTGCGGTAAGATGCCGGTTAGTAACTCGCGGGCTCGAGGGAGTGGCGAGCAAGGGTGGAGCGATTCTCAATGGGGTCGCCAACCTTGGCACCAATCCGGTGGTTTCTTCAGAAAACCGCCACCATTTGGAAGTCTTCCTCTTCGATTTTTCGGGTGATCTCTATGGCCGGCGCCTGGAAGTCGCCTTCGTCGAAAAAATCCGCGATGAACTGAAGTTCCCGAGCCTCGAGGCGCTGGTCGTGCAAATGCATGATGACGCAGGCAAGGCCCAGATCATATTGCGGAATATCGACGATGGATACGAAGACTGATTACAAGAGCACACTGAACCTGCCGGACACGCCGTTTCCCATGCGCGGCGACCTCGCCAAGCGCGAACCGAACTGGGTCGCGCAGTGGCAACAGCAGCGCCTTTATGAGCGCATTCGCGTCGCCTCGGCCGGCCGTGCCAAGTTCATCCTGCACGATGGCCCGCCCTATGCCAATGCAGCGATCCACATCGGCCATGCGGTCAACAAAATCCTCAAGGACGTCGTCGTCAAGTCAAAGCAGCTGGCGGGGTTTGATGCCGTGTACGTGCCGGGCTGGGATTGCCACGGCATGCCGATTGAAATCTTTGTCGAAAAGCAGCATGGCAAGAACCTGCCGGCGGAAAAACTCATGTCGCTGGCTCGGGCCCATGCCGAATCGCAGATCGAGCTGCAGAAAAAGGATTTCGTGCGCCTTGGCGTGCTTGGCGACTGGGATCATCCCTACAAGACCATGAACTTTGGCACCGAGGCGGCGGAGATCCGCACGCTCGGCAAACTGTTCGAGCGCGGCTACATCTATCGCGGCCTGAAGCCGGTGAACTGGTGCTTTGACTGCCAGTCGGCGCTTGCCGAGGCCGAGGTTGAATACGAGGACAAGACCTCCACCACGATCGATGTCGGCTTTCCCCTGGTCGATGCGGAGCTCGCGAAGCTGGCGCAGGCATTCGGGCTCGCGGCATTGCCGGAAGGACCGGTGTTTGCGGTGATCTGGACGACCACGCCGTGGACGATCCCGGCCAACCAGGCGCTGAATGTCCATCCGGAATTCGATTACGCACTGGTACGCACTGCCCGTGGCCACTTGCTGCTGGCACAGGAGCGCGTCACGGAATGCCTGAAGAGCTACGGCCTCGAAGGTGAAGTCGTCGCCGTTGCCAAAGGCGCCGCGCTGGAACGGATCGCATTCCGCCATCCGTTCTACGACCGCCAGTCGCCGATCTATCTCGGTGATTACGTCACGCTGGACACCGGTACCGGCATCGTTCATTCCTCGCCGGCCTATGGCATGGACGACTTCAACTCCTGCAAGCGCTACGGCATGAAGAACGAGGAGATCCTGAATCCGGTCCTGGGCAATGGCCAGTACGCAGCCACGCTGCCGCTGTTCGGCGGCATGAACATCTGGAAAGCGCAACCGGAGATCGTCAAGGCGATCGATGCCGCCGGGTGCCTGTTCCAATCCTCCAGCTTCAAGCATTCCTATCCGCACTGTTGGCGTCACAAGACGCCGACGGTGTTTCGCGCAACCTCGCAGTGGTTCATCGGCATGGACGTCAAGGGACACGGCGCGACGCAGTCTTTGCGCGAGCTGGCGCTGGCGGCAATCGAGGCCACCACTTTCTATCCCGGCTGGGGTAAGGCGCGCCTGTACGGCATGATCGCCAACCGGCCGGACTGGTGCATCTCGCGTCAGCGCAACTGGGGTACGCCGATCCCGTTCTTCCTGCACAAGGAAACCGGTGAACCGCATCCGCGCACGCTGGAACTGCTGGAACAAGTTGCCGCTCGCGTCGAGCGCGAGGGTATCGAAGTCTGGCGGCGCATCACCGCCGAGGAGCTGCTCGGCGCAGAGGCTGCCCACTACGAAAAGATAAACGACACGCTGGACGTCTGGCTCGATTCGGGCGCGACCTTCAACACGGTCATGGCCAACACGCCTTCATTGGTCAAACCATCGACCGACGGCAAGCCTGCCCAGGCTGACCTTTACCTTGAAGGCTCGGACCAGCATCGCGGCTGGTTTCATTCCTCGCTGCTGGTGTCCTGCGCGCTGAATGGCCGTGCACCGTATGCAAACCTGTTGACCCACGGCTTCGCGGTCGACGGCCAGGGCAAGAAGATGTCCAAGTCCTTGGGCAACACGGTGGTCCCGCAAAAGGTTTCGGACACGCTGGGCGCGGAAATCCTGCGCCTGTGGGTGGGACTCACCGACTACTCCGGAGAATTGTCGATCTCCGACGAAATTCTCAAGCGCGTGGTGGAGAGCTATCGGCGCATTCGCAATACGCTGCGCTTCCTGATGGCCAACACTGCCGACTTCGACCCGGCGACCGACGCGCTGCAGGTGGCGGAATGCCTGGAGATTGACCGCTATGCGCTGGCCATGGCCAGTGACCTGCAGGCGCGGGTGCTGGATCACTTCGCAAAATTCGAATTCCAGCCGGCCATGCAGGCCATCCAGAATTTCTGCTCGGAAGATCTGGGCGGGTTCTACCTGGATATCCTCAAGGACCGTCTCTACACCGCCGGGGCAAATTCCAAACCGCGCCGTGCAGCCCAGAACACGTTGCACCACATCCTTCAATCGCTGACGCGTTTGATCGCGCCGGTACTGTCCTTCACCGCCGAGGAGATCTGGCGCACGCTGCACATTGACGAGAATGACAGCGTTTTCCTGCAGACCTACTACCGGTTTCCGGATGTGGAAGATGCGGTTGGGCTTAAGGCAAAGTGGTCGCGCTTGCGTGAAATCCGCGCCGTCGCGATGAAGGAGAT
Source organism: Usitatibacteraceae bacterium (assembly GCA_044229235.1). Classification (GTDB taxonomy): domain Bacteria; phylum Pseudomonadota; class Gammaproteobacteria; order Burkholderiales; family Usitatibacteraceae; genus UKL13-2. The sequence goes on along the minus strand of JBGATH010000040.1, from coordinate 26,792 downwards.
CGAGGAAAAGCGCACGGCCGGGGAGATCGGTTCGTCACTGCAGGCCGAGCTGGACTTCACTGTCAGCGCCGAAGACGGGGCGCTGCTGGCCGCGCTGGCGGACGATTTGCGGTTTGTCGTCATCACCTCGCGCGCCGGCGTGGACGCGAATGCGCTGCCCGCGGGTGCGGCGGTGGCCTGCAAGGTCACGGCGTCACCGCATCGCAAGTGCGAGCGGTGCTGGCACTACCGCAGCGACGTTGGGTCCGACGCCGGGCATCCCACCATCTGTGGTCGTTGCGTCAGCAATCTTTTCGGCGACGGCGAGAAGCGCTTCCATGCCTGAGCCAAGTTCGTTTCTTGTGTGGGGCCGGTGGCTCGGCTGGAGCGTGGTGGTGTTCGCGCTTGACCAGCTCACCAAGCATGCGGTGCTTGCCAATTTCCAGTACCTGGAGTCGAAGACCATCTTTTCCTGGTTCAACCTGGTGCTGGCGCACAACACAGGCGCCGCCTTCAGTTTTCTGGCAGGCGCTTCCGGCTGGCAGCGGGAATTCTTCATCGGCATTACGCTGGTCATCAGCGGTGTGTTGCTATGGATGCTGCGCAGCGGTCACCGTAACCGCCTGCTGGCGCTGGCGCTATCGCTGGTGATCGGCGGCGCCGCGGGCAATCTGTATGACCGCTTGGTTTACGGCTATGTGATTGATTTTGTCCAATGGCACGTGGCGAGTTACTACTGGCCGGCGTTCAACGTTGCCGACTCGGCCATTTGTCTCGGCGCAGGCTTGCTGGTTTTCGATTCATTTCGAAAGCCCTCGGGCGCGGAGGCAGCCGCATGACCACCTGTTGCGCGGTTTTTCTGCGGGCATCATGATGTATTCGCGAGCCGGCGTTCACCCCGGCTACCGACCGGCAAACCCCAGCATTGGCGCGGCTTCGCGGGCAAAAATGGCCCGGGGGCCCCGCCAATGCTGGATCTACGCCATTCCGATCTGCTGCGCGAGCCATTCCGCAAGCTTCCCCAATACCCCCTGACGAACCCATGATTGAAAACGACGTACTTCTCGCCAACCCCCGCGGCTTCTGCGCCGGTGTCGACCGGGCGATCGAGATCGTTGAACGCGCGCTCAAGCAACGCGGCGCGCCGATCTACGTGCGCCACGAAATCGTCCATAACAAATACGTCGTCGATGACCTGCGCGCAAAGGGCGCCGTGTTCATTGAGGATCTGGCCGAAGTCCCGGCGGGGGCGACGCTGGTATTCAGCGCCCATGGTGTGTCAAAGGCAGTCCGCCGTGAAGCCGCGCAGCGCGGTTTTCATGTATTCGACGCGACCTGCCCCCTCGTGAAAAAAGTGCATGTCGAGGTGATGAAGCGGCGCAATGAGGGCTATCAGGTGATCATGATCGGGCACGACGGTCACCCGGAAGTCGAGGGCACCATGGGGCAGTCTGATACCGGGATGTACCTCGTTGAAACCGTCGAGGATGTCGCCAAACTGGACGTCGTGCCTGGCACGCCCCTGACCTATGTCTCGCAGACCACGCTTTCCGTGGACGACTGCCAGAAAGTCATCGACGCGTTAAAGGTGAAGTTTCCGCGGATCGTCGGCCCCAAGCAGGACGACATCTGCTATGCCACCCAGAACCGGCAGGACGCGGTGAAATTCATGGCGCCGCAGGTCGAAGTGGTGATCGTCGTCGGCTCCCGCACCAGCTCCAACACCAACCGCTTGCGCGAGCTGGCGCAACTGCTGGGTTGTGCGACCTATCAGGTCGATAGTGCGGCCGAACTGGACCCGGCATGGATTGAAGGCAAGCGCCGCATCGGCGTAACCTCCGGCGCTTCGGCACCGGAGGTATTGGTGCGCGATGTCATCGCCAGGCTGCGCAGCTTCGGCAAGGCAAGCGTGCGCGAACTCGACGGCATTTCAGAAAACATCACGTTTCCGCTGCCGCGCGGACTGAACCAGCCCCGCTAAAAAAAACGCACCGCAGGTTTGCGGTGCGTTTTCAGTTTTTCTGTCGGCGGAAAATCAGTCCGTCAACTCGCGCCAGGAGACGCGCCGCGTTGCCGTCAGGGTCGGCGGGGGCGGCAATTGCAGAATGGCGTTGTCGCCGCTGCCAAGGCGCGTAAAGCCAAACAGTTTGATCTGCCCCGTCGCCGAGGACGGATCGCTCGGATTGCCGGCGCCGGTATTGATGAGCGGCTTCACCGACGTCGCCAGCGAGGAACCCAGCTTTACGCCCGTGACACCCAGCGCGGAAGAAATGGGGCCGCCGGTGCGGTAATCGAGGAAGTACTCAAAACTGTCGCCGCCGATCGAGCATGCACTGCCACCTGGAACGTTGGTGTTGAAAATCAGCTCACCCAGGATCAGCGTCGGATCGGTATTGGCCCGCTCGGCGGAAGCCGGCAAGTCCAGATACCAGCCGTTGTCGGTCGCAAAGTTGACCACGTTGTTGGTCGAATTGCGAACCAGCTGGCCGGTAGAGCACAAGCCCGCCGCCACCTGGGCGGTGGTACACGTCGTGATCGACTGGGTCTGCTTGACGAACTTGTTGCCAGCGACACGCGGGTTGCCGAGCGCGGTGGCGCTGAACGTGTCCTTGATGGCATAGAAGGACTGCTGCTGTGTCGTGACCAGATCGCTCACCCCCAGCAATTGCCCGGTTCCCACCAGAACCACCGTTTGACCGCCGGTCTGTGCAATGACCGGACGCGCCGTGAGGGGCTGCGGCACGCCGCCGGCATCCACGAGCGTAATGAGGCGCGTGGCCGTGCCGCCATTGATGTCAAAGCGCCACACGTTGCCCAACAGGTCACCACCATAGACGTAAATCGCGGTGTTGTTGGTGTTCGCGCTCGCCACATAGGTTTCGATCTTCGACAGTCCACTCGGCGTTGTGGTGCTGCCGGTGGCGGTGCTGATGGTGCGAATGAGCGCCCCGGTCTGCGCATTGAGCACGAACAGGCGGCCCACGCCATCACCCGGCGTGACATTGTTGTAGCCGGAGGCCAGCAACACCACCCACGTGCCATCGTTCAGCTTGGTGATCTTGGGATTGCCATAGGTAAAGCCGAGGTTGGTATTGGTGAATTCCCACAGGAACACAGGATTCAGCGGATCGGTCACATCCAGCGCGTAATAGCCGCGACCACCCGCATTCTGGCCACCAACGAGAATGGTGTGCCAGGTGCCCCCGAAGAAGGCATCGCCAGTTACGGGTGAACCGTCGACGAAATAGCTGTGCGTGGATGAATAGCCCTTGTCCGCCAGTTTGAACATGTTGGGCAGGACGAATGTGGGCACATAGGCCCAGCGCTCATTACCGGTGGCGGAATCGAATGCATGCAGGAAGCCATCGTTGGCGGCGACATAGACGGTGCCCGGACGCATCGCCTTGGAGGAGGCGAAGGCTGCATAGCCGGTATCGGCATAGGTAAAGCGTGGCGCCTGTACGTAGTTTGCTTCGGCGCTGACGATGTCGCCGAGCAAGAACGCGCGCTGGCGATAGTACTTGGTGACGTCGCTGGTAACGCCTTCGTTGGTGCGAACACCGCGCAGGAAATCGACCAGATTCTGTCCTTCCGCAGCGGCCTGGTCAGTTGTCGACAGGCAGGTCGGCCCGAGGATGCAGAACTGTGACAACGAACCGATGTTCGGCAGCGTGAAGTTCAGCTTCTCGGCAGCGGTCATGGTCGACCAGTCAAACAGCTTCAGCGTATTGAGCGTGGAATTGCGCATGTACAGCGTGCGTGATGCGTTGAGTTCCAGCTGATCACGGGCCGACCAGTCGGCCACGGGATCGGGTTGCGCCGTATTTGCGTCCAGCTTGTTGCGGGTGAGTTCGCCGGACCATTCCACCGTGCGGAATGTTGACAGGAATACAAAATTGTCACCGGAGGTGATGTTCGGGCTGCTGGTCGCTGCTGCGGCCGATGCGCCAATTTTTGCGCCAACCTTGGTGAGTGCATCCACCAAGCCTGCCGCGACCGACACCGGGTCGGTGGCGCCGAAGTAGGAACCACGTCCGTTTACGGCGGCATGCCACAGGTCGTCCAGGTTCTCGGGGCCGCCCTCGCCACTGCCGTTGATGGTGGGAACAGGCCAGTTGCAAATCGTGCCGTTAGCCTGCCAGCGGCAGATGCCGGTCGCTGAATTAGCGGTAAGTCCCTTGAGCACCGAGTAATAGTCCCCCGACGTGTCCGTCTGGTAGGTCGGTGACCAGTTCATGCGGCCGCGCGCGCCCAGTCCCAAGGTGAAGGTGGTCATGTGCTGCCAGGTCGCGAAATCGTTGGCAGTTGAGACCACTTCATTCGCCGAGATGTCATTGCCCAGCGCGCCGATCTGGTTGCCGAGCGATGAATCGCGCAGGTCGGTGACGTAGTAATACTCGGCAACGTCTGCCAACGTATTGGAGGTACCCGGCGCGCCGAGCACGGTCGTTGTCACCGAGTTGGTGGTTGTCGTCGGTGTGCCCACGGTGGTGGTGCTGCCGGAGCTCGAGCCGGTGGTTGTGACCGGCGTGCTGCTTGCCGTGCCATTGACGGTGGATGCAACGCTGGCAATCGGCGCCGATGTCGTGATCGAGCCAGCCGGGTTCGCCGGTGATGCCTGACAGGTGCTGGTTGCGGCGCCGTTATTGGTCCAGGTGGTGGTTACGCCGGGCGCGCCGGTATCAGTCAAGGTCGTCGTCGTCGGACCGCTGGTCGCAATCGGCATCCCCGTGGTGTTCACCGTGCTGGCGGTCGGGCCAACTGTCGTCGTCGAAGGCGTGGTGGTATTGGAGGTGACCGTGCCGTCGATGGTGGTGACGACGTTGGTGGAAATACTGTTGGTGACCGTTGTCTGGTTATTGGTGGACGTATTGATCTGGCGGGTCGTCGTGACGGTGTTTTGCTGCGCGACACGGTTGTAGCGCTGCGGCTGCACCGACACCGTGAAGCCATTGGTCTGCGCTGCTGCCCGGCAGTAATACAGCGAATTACTGGTGGCAACCCGCGTGCAGAGACTGGTTCCCGATGTGAAGTTGTTGGGGTACACGCACCAGATGGTGCCGGCATTGTCGGCCTTGCAGGGCGTACCCGTCGGTGGCACCTGCGTGCTGGTATTGCCGCGGCAGGCAAAGATCCCGCCACCGCCGATAGCAGCCGTGCACTGTTCCTGGCCGGTCACCGATGATGTTATATACCACTTACGAGTTGAGCCATCGGTATTTTGTCCGTTATCGGTCGGCGAGGTCGTCGGATTCACCGCAGCAGAGGTCGTACAGTTCTTGGTTGCCGAGACCGTTGTTTGGTTGCGGTTGTATGGCGTGGTGACGGTCTGGGGCTGGGTTGTCGTCGTATCGATGGTGGTCGTTGTCGTGGTGTAGTTCACCCGCGTCGACGGCGAGGTCGTGACCGTGGTGGTGACCACCTTGGTCTTGTTGGGTGTAAATCCGTCAAAGAAGGGCCGGGCTTCGCTGGAGTCCTGGTTGCCCACTGCCGTGCTGCCATCCAATTTGAAACCGGCGGCACCGTTCCAGAATCCGTCCGTGGTCAGGATGGTGAAATTCTGCTGGCAGGAATACTGCACCGGATCCCTGACGGTCACACTATTCAGCGTGGAGAGTTTCTTTGCATAAAGCCGGCCGGCATTGGACAGGGCCACGCGCAGCGGCGTACCACTGTTGGCGGACGTTGCATAGAGCTTGTTGTAGAACGCGGTTTTCTGGGTGGCGTCAAAGGTATCGATATTGACCAAATCGCTGCCGCCGTTGTTGTTCATGCTGGCGAAGCCGACGCGGAAACGGCTGTCGATCGCCTTGAAAGCGATGCCGGTCGCGCTCTTCATCATCAGCATGCGAGTACGATAGTAGCTGTACCAGTTGGCGAAATTGGTGCGCTCGTCCGTGGCGCCCGGCCCGGAGCTTGCGCCAACCGTGACCTTGGTGAATATGGTGTTGACAGGGCGTGTGCCGTCATAGGCAGTGGTGTCACCGGAAAGAGCGCCGCACTCCTTGAAAAAGATGCCGGCCGTGTCGTAGTACTGCTTTTGCAGCGGCGAGGTTTGCACGCCGGAATAGACGTAGTAGTAGGCAGCCGAGCCCGTCGAATCGCCGCCGCGCGGGCTGGCGAATGAGGAGAAATCACCGGCCCTGAAACTGGTGGACAGGTTCACGGTGGAAGACGACGCATTGAAACCGTTGGTCTTGGCCGCTGTGAAGCTGGCATCCGGAAAGCTGGTACCGTCCGGATTGAACGGTGGGTAGTACCTGGTGTTCGGGTTGTAGTAAACGCCGTTGCACTGCGAGCTTCGCAGACCATAAAAGCCGTATTTGAATGGTACCGAGCTGCCGCCGTCCTCGGAGTCGTCCGGCATGTGGGTCCAGGACATACTGCCCGAGTCGTCCATCATCAGGAACACGTTGGGCAACACCGACGCCGTCGATGAGGTTACCAGCGGCGCATTGGCGATGTCGGTGGTGGCCGACAAGGCTGGAATTGCGCTGGAGGCAACACCGGCCGTCAGCACATAGCTGATTGCCTTGCGCAGGGTTTCGCGGATGGTAAATTGGTTCATGAAAAGCTCCTGGGTTTCATTACATTGAAACCACGGTTTGGATGTAGCTGATGGTGTTGCGCGGGCCGGTCACTTTTGTGGTGACGCGGTAATACGATTGCGTTGTAACAATCGGGAATTCAAAGTCGCCGGATTTGTTGCCGTCGTTGTTGGCGGCCGTTTGTGCCACGGCACAGGAGTCAATCGTGGCCGGCGCCACCGGTGGCGTACACAGCCGATGAATGACGTATTCGATGCTGTTGCCGACCGCATCGGCCGGCAGCACTTTCTTCTGTGCCGCAGGGATTGCATCGAAGAACGTGCTCCAGCCCTGGCCGGCCGCGGGCTGCGCGGCATAGCGAAAGTAGCCGTTGGCCAGGTTGTCGCCGGCGGCGAGCGTGGGTTTGTTGCCGTTGAGGAACGTGACGGCATCTTCCGTGCCGAGATCACCCGAACTGGTGGCGGCCTGCTTGAACGCCAGGTTGCCGGCGATCAGGTTGGTGGTGTCCACAGATCTCACCAGAGCGATACCGGCGAGCGTCAGCGCGACCAGCATGATCAGCGCCATCATCAACACCACACCCTGCTGGGCGCGGCGCATGTTGCCGTTGGAATTGTGCACGCGGGCTAACATTGTGCGGCGCTCTGGGCGTAGGTGACGTTGCGAACGGGTGCGACCGTTTCGAATACTTTGTAGCGGTAGTTCTTCCATAGCGGATTTGCAGAAAGATCAAAGGGAATTGCTGTTGGCGTGTCGGTTGACGTGGTCGATGCGGACCAGGTCGGTGCGACGTTGGTGACGTATCCGGACGTCGGAAACTTGGCCGCATCGGTCTTCTCATATTGCGAGTTCTGCACCACCATGCCGATGCGCAAGGCGCGGGTGCTGATCCAGTCGCATTCGGTGGCCTGGGCAGTCTGGTTCCACGCATCGACACCATCAATCGGACCTGAAGTGTCTTTGCCATACAGGGCGTGCATGCCCACCACACCATTGCCAACCACCGCCCACTGCGCGGCATTGCCACAGTTGAGTGCGGGCAGTGTCGCAGTCAACTCGCAACGCATCAGGTTGGCGGTTCTGGTAGTCGCGTCGGTAACCACGGCATAGCCCACAATCCTGAAGTTGGCACCCTGGTTGAAAATCACGCCGTTGGCCACGCCGGCAACCCCTGTTGCCACGGTAATGGTTTTGGCGGCCGGATCGACCGCAGTCACCTGATCCAGCAACAGTCCGGAGGCGCCGGTACATGGGTTGGGACGCGTTGCCGGCGTGGCGATGATCCAATCGCCAACAGCATAAAAACCGGGCGTCTGGACCGCATATACATTCGCCGAAGGTTGCGCCGTAATGCCATCGCCTTCCGGAGAGCCCGCCGCAGCGCCGTAGGCGACGAGCAGGGAGTCGGTATTGGCATCGCGGGCAATGGCTGCCGAATTGATCGTGACCGGGGCAAAAGTGGCGAGCGTGGTTCCGCCGATGGTCAAGTCGCAGCCAAGGATTTTGCGCGAGGAAAAGCCATAGCCGGCATAGCGCAAATCGCGCTGCAGCTGGTACATGGTGATGGCGCCGGCCGCGCTGGCATCGTCGCCACCCGACGTCGTGCGCTTTTGCGCTTCAAACGTCGTCGATACCTGCGTCATGATGACGATGCCCAGCATGGCGATCAGCATGCCCACGAGGATCTCAACCATCGTGAAGCCACGCGACAAATGCAGCGGGAGGGTGAGAGAGCGGTTCATCAGCTATCCTTCACGATCCGTGAAACCAGCGTGAAATTGTGTGGTGTTCCGGACGTGTCCGCGGGCGACAGCCAGAAAACCTGGATGGTTACCAGCCCCGTCGCCACGTCGACCGTCACGCTGGGCGGATAGGTGGCGACGCCCGGCAGCTTCACCGAGCCGGCGCTTACATAGCGCGTCATCCAGTCGTTGTAGCCTGCGCCACCGCTGCCGCCGGATCCGGCGAAGACCGTGGACAAGGTGGCGGGGTCGCTGGACTGCATTACGCCTAGCAATTGGTTGGCAAGCATGTTGGCATCCGAGCGGTACTTCGCTTCGGTTGACGCGCTGATGGAGGCGGCCTGCATGCCGACGATGGCCAGGATGCCGAACGAGAAAATCAGAATGGCGATCAGCGCTTCGAGCAGGGTCGAGCCGGTTTGCGCTTTACGCCGCGAAATGGTTGTATTCATGTCAGCACGCCTGCGGATCGGGTGCGGCGGCCGTGGAGGCGCGCGCCGGGTCGCACATGCGCGCCTGTCCACCCGTGGTAACCACCACACGGAGACAGCGCATTGGTCCGGCGGGGGCGCAGGCGCCACCGATCGGGTTGGTGAAATCAATCTGAGCAGCGTTATTGGCCTGGCCCAGCGGCGAGAAAATTACCGAACTGACATTGGCTGCCACGATCACATTGGCTGAACCTTCTTGCTGGGAACGCTTTTGCAGGATCAGTGGATCCGGCGGCACCGGCACGGGATCCGGTTGTGTATTCAACGGCGCCTTGTCGCACTGATTGGTCACATCGTTCTGGCTGATGATCCAATCCGGCCCGGCTGCGCTCAGTATGCAGGCGGCACTGGATGCGTCATCTGCCAGCTGGAAGCGCATCGGCGCATTGCGTCGCACGGCCTCCGCGCGGGCGAGTTGCAGCCCATTGAGAAATGCTTCCGCCGATGTACGGATCTGCGAGCTCTGCAGCCAGCCGGTGAAGTTGGGCGCGGCCACCGCGAGCAAGATGGCGATGATGCCGATCACCACCATGATTTCGATGATGCTCATGCCGCGCTGCCTTTTGTGCCTGGTTAGCACGATCCATCCTTCTTGGTGGCCCAGCAGCTGGCGTTGCCGGTCCAGCCAGACTTGGTGGTCGTGGAGGACCGCTGGTTTGCCTGGTTCACCTGGAACACGAACCCGGCCATCGCATCCTTGCCGGTCGCCGTCAGCGTATAGGTCTCGGACGCGACTGCTGAGCAGGCAACATCGAAGCTCTGGCCGGACGTGTCGTTGGTGCACGCCGGTGCGCCCGTGTAGGTGCGATTGTCCTGAAAGAACTGCTCCATTTGCACACGTTTCGTGGACAGGATTCCGGTGGCTTCCGGGATCTTTGCCCTGGTCACATAGTCCTGATACATCGGCAGTGCAATTGCCGACAAGATACCGATGATGGCTACCACCACCATCAACTCAATCAAGGTAAATCCACGCTGGTGATTCATCTGTATCTCCCTAAACTCGCCGGCCATCCTGTGTCGGCCTCTCATCGGCCATGGTGTTGAGACTTCTTTTGACTTTGCCATGGTAGCCATCCGTATCTGCCGTTGCCCTGCTGGCAGACGCGCGGTCAGATTTTTCGAACAAGCGGACTCCGCTTGTTCGACCCCCTGAGCGAAAATGCTGCAAGCGCACAACCGACCATGAAAACTTCCAACATAACCCTGCTGGCGGCTATCGCCAGCTCCCTTGCCGCACACGCGTTCACGGCCTTGATTCCCAGTGTTGTTCAGGATTCGCAAGGCATTCGCGATCGACCGACGGTGGCAGCCCCGGCGCTGGCCTTCAATTACGTTTCCGTCACGAATCCGGTTCAAATGCGAGCGCCCACTTCCACAGAAGAGCAATACAGACAGCCACAGACCAATGTCTCGCAAGGCACCGAATCGGGCGTTCGCACTGTGGAGACTCACCGAACACCCGCAGGCGAGGGGCCGATGCGCCAGGACGGGGAAGCCTTTTTTCCTGCCAGTCAATTGAGTCGGCCGGCGCAACCGGCGGTGCCGGTGACGCTGGAATCTGCCGACTTGGGGCTGACGTCACCGTCTGGCCGATCCGTGCTGAAGGTATGGATTGATTCGCGTGGAAACGTTGTTGAAACCATCATCGAATCGGGCGACATGCCCGGCCAGTTTGCCCGGCTCGCTGCGGAAGCATTTCGGAAAGCCCCCTTCATTCCGGGCGAGCGAAATGGCCGGCCGGTTGGAGCGATCATGCGCATCGAAGTAAGGTATGAGGACCTGGTCGATTTGCCGGTTTGAATCGCACACCCTTCCCGCCGGAACGAGAATGCACCCTTTCTGCCAACCCGGCAGCTTGGTTTGTCTTGCCTGCTAAGCTATAATCTTGGGCCTTCAGTAGAAGCACATGTGCTGTTGTAGCTCAGTTGGTAGAGCAACTGATTCGTAATCAGTAGGTCGGAGGTTCGACTCCTCTCAACAGCACCACTCATGCGATCGAGGCATGGTTCCCGTGGCCCGCATAGCTCAGGGGTAGAGCAACCGCCTTGTAAGCGGTAGGTCGTCTGTTCAAATCAGACTGTGGGCACCAATTGCCGACAGCAAAAAGCCACACGCTGGCCGTCGCCGGGAACGATGTTCAGGCGCCCGGCTCCAACCGGAACCTTTCAGAATTTCTGCCTTACATGCCCAGTCTATTTGCATCGCTGCGCAGGCTTAGCCTCTGCGTTCTGCTCCCCACGCTGGCGCTGGGCGCTTTCGCCGCCGAACCCGGCGCCGTGCGTACACCTCACGTCGAAGCTGAGCTGATTTCCAGGCATGCGTCCTTCCAGCCTGGCAAGGATGTCCAACTGGCACTTCGGCTGAAGATTAAGGAGCATTGGCATACCTATTGGCGCAACCCGGGTGACTCGGGATTGCCCACGCGTCTCACATGGACGCTGCCAGCGGGTTTCAGTGCCGGCGACATCGAGTGGCCTTTTCCAAAGAAGCTGCCGCTCGGACCGCTGATGAATTTTGGCTATGACGGAGAAGTGCTGCACTTGGTCACGCTGCGCACGCCGGCGAACGCGCCGAAGGCGGGGCCAGTCATGTTGCGCGCCAAGGCAGAGTGGCTGGTATGCAGCGACGTCTGCATTCCCGAAAGCGCGGAGCTATCGCTGTCGTTGGCCGCGGCCGGCACGGCGCCGGCGGTGGACAAGCGCTGGGAATCGGCCTTCAGCCTCGCTGATCAGGCGTTACCAAAAAATATTGCCATCGCCGGCGCGAACGCAGCGATCTCAGGCAACCAACTATTGATTCAACTTCCCGCGAAGCCGGTTGCGGCTGCTGCCGGGGAAATTGAATTTTTCCCGTATGCCGACGATCTGATCGCCAATGCCGGCAAACAAGTGCTTGGCAGCGATAGCGGCGGCCTGCTGACCTTGTCCGTGCCTCTTGCCGAACCGCGAGGGAAGCACCCCGAGTTACTCAAGGGCATTCTGGTGGCACGCAACGGCTGGGGCGACTTGCACAGCGGTCGCGCCGTGGAAATCTCGATGCCGGTCAGCGCTGCGCCCGCAGGTCCAGCCAAATCAGGCATGGCCGCAAGCGGTCCGGGTAACGCTGATATTGGCTTGCTGGTGGCGCTGATGTTTGCCTTCGCAGGCGGCGTGATGCTCAACATTATGCCTTGCGTGTTTCCGGTGCTGGGAATCAAGGTCATGGGCTTCGCGCAGGCCGCGCACAATTCGCCGCGGGCGCTGCGCATGCAGGGGCTGTCGTTTCTTGCCGGGGTCGTAATCTCTTTCTGGTTGCTGGCTGGTATTTTGATCGCGTTGCGCGCGGCCGGCGAGGCAATTGGCTGGGGATTCCAGCTGCAGTCGCCGGCCTTCGTGACTGCCCTGGCCGGTTTATTCATGCTGCTCGGCCTGAACCTGTCTGGTGTTTTTGAATTTGGCATGGGCCTGCAATCGGCTGCAGGCAATGCCGCTTCGCGCATTCCGAGCGATGGCAGGCTGGATGCATTTTTCTCCGGTGTGCTGGCGACCGCAGTGGCAACACCATGCACGGCCCCGCTCATGGGCGCGGCGCTCGGATTCACGTTGTCGCAACCACCATTGGTATCGATACTGGTATTCACCTTGATTGCAATCGGCATGGCCTTGCCTGTCGTAACGCTTTCTTTCTTTCCGGGCTGGGTACGCATGCTGCCTCGGCCGGGCGCGTGGATGGAGACTTTCAAGCAGGCACTGGCCTTTCCATTGTTCGCGACCGTGGTCTGGCTGGTTTGGGTAATCGGCTCACAACTTGGGAACGACGCCGTCGCGCGCCTGCTGTTCGGTCTGATTCTGTTGAGCATCGCCGCCTGGGTTTACGGCCGCATGCAGGCGGCCCGCCCGCTGCGGGCGGCAATCGCGGCAGTGGTCGTTGGTGTTGCCGGAATCGCGCTGGCGTGGCCTGCAGGCGGGGGCGTTGCAACAACGGCCGCCGGCACTGATGGGGACTGGCAGCCGTTTTCGCGCGAAAGGATTGCAGAGCTGCGCGCAAATCGCCAGCCGGTTTTTGTGGATTTCACCGCCTCCTGGTGCATCACCTGCCAGGTAAACAAGCGGGTCGCCCTCAATAGCGACAGCGTCAGGCAAAGATTCAGCGAGCGCGCCATCACAAGAATGAAGGCAGACTGGACCCGCCAGGATCCGCTAATCACGGCAGCACTGGCCGAGTTTGGTCGAAATGCCGTCCCGCTGTACGTTTACTATCCGGAAACGGGCGAGCCGGTCGTCCTTCCGGAAATACTGACCTCGGACATCGTGTTGGCCGCCATCGGGCCAGCACCCGCCGCCGCCAGCGCCAGGAGATGAAGGGTATTCGCGGCACGCACCACGTGTGATGTAATCTCTGTGAGCGTGCGTCCGTTACGCGTCGGAGCCTGATTCTTGAATTCCCGTTCCATCCCGCTGCTGCCTCTTGCCGTACTTGCACTGCTGGTGGCGCTCAGCTACTGGTTATCCCAGTTCGCCCAGGTAACCGATCCGCGGCTTCTGGCAAGGCTGCGTCACGATCCCGACCTGGTAGTGGAGAACTTCTCCGCCAAGAAACTGAACCTTGCCGGGGACGTGCAATATACTGTCAATGCATTGCGCATGATGCATTTCCCGGACGATGACAGCTCAAAGCTGCAACAGGTTGTTTTCACTGCGGTGGAGCCGGGGCAGCCGAAATTGATTGCCACGGCACCTTTTGGGGAATTGGTTCGACGCGACGGAACCGGCGATGAAGTCTTGATGAGCGGAGGAGTCGTCGTTCAATCCGAGGCAAGCGAAAAGTTACCTGCGTTGCAACTCACGACCCCCAAGCTGACAATTTTCCCCGACAAAAATATCGCACGATCGATCGATGGCGTGTTGCTGACGAGCCCGACCAGCCGCCTCACCGCTCAGCGGTTTGAACTGAACAACCTAACCCGTACCGTAGTGTTCGAGAGGGTAAATGCAACCTACCAACGCGCCAAGTGAGGCCCCAATGAAACGCCAATGCCTTCAGGCGAGCGCAGGTGCAATAACCGCGACTGTTCTGGTGGCATTCGTTGCGCTCTGTCCCTCGCTGGCAACCGGCGAGCAGGCGGATCGCAACAAGCCGACGAATATCGAAGCCGATGTCGCGACACTGGATCAGAACAATCGCGTCCGTACACTTGAAGGAAACGTTGTTCTTACCCAGGGCACCATGCGGCTCGCGGCGCAGAAAATGGTGGTGAAGGAGGATGACGAGGGGTACATCAGGGCTGAGATTTTCGGCGGCTCGGCGGCCCAGGTCACGTTTCGCCAGAAGCGCGAGGGCTCCGATGACTTCATGGAAGGCTTCGCCGATCGCGCGGAATTTGATGATCGCGCCGACACCCTGAAATTGTTTTCAAGGGCGCGCCTGAAGAATGGCGGGGACGAACTCAAGGGCGAATACATTTACTACAACTCGGCTACTGAAGTAGTCCAGGCACGCAATGCAATACCCGATGGCAAAGCCGTGCCGACCCCGGCAGGGCCTGCCAATCGCGTCAACATTACCATCCAGCCGCGTGTTGTTGAACCGAAGCCCGCCAGCCCCATGCAGCGCGAAAGCAAAACCAGATAAGTGCCGATGCATGGAGCAGACTTCCACTTCTGCGGCTGACGCAAAGCCGGACACGACGAAAAGCGTGTTGCTGGCCAGCGGCCTGCGCAAGGCGTACCGCAAGCGTGTCGTCGTCAGCGATGTCAGCCTTACAGTCGAGAGCGGCGAGGTGGTGGGCCTGCTTGGGCCGAACGGGGCGGGCAAGACAACCTGTTTCTACATGATCGTTGGTTTGGTTCCGCTGGATGGCGGGCGCATCACCCTCGACGGTGCCGACATCTCCAATGCGCCAATCTATCGTCGTGCCCGCATGGGCCTCGCCTACCTTCCCCAGGAGGCATCGATCTTTCGCAAACTCACGGTCGCCGAGAATATTCGCGCCATCCTCGAATTGCGCGGCCTCGGCGACGAGGACGTGGATTCCAAGTGCGACAGCTTGTTGGATGAGTTGCACATCGCGCACCTGCGCAACAGCCCCTCAATCAGCCTTTCCGGCGGCGAGCGCCGGCGCGTGGAAATCGCGCGCGCGCTGGCCGTCGAGCCGCGTTTCGTTCTGCTTGATGAGCCGTTTGCCGGGGTCGACCCGATCGCAGTCATCGATATCCAGGAAATCATCAAATTCCTGAAAAATCGTGGCATCGGCGTGCTGATTACCGATCACAATGTGCGTGAGACACTGGGCATCTGCGATCATGCATACATCATCAACCAGGGGTCGGTTCTTGCCTTCGGCAGGCCGGATGAGATCATCTATAATGAAACCGTCAGAAAAGTTTACCTGGGAGAAAACTTCCGCCTCTGAAGTTCACCGGCGGTGATGCATCTCCAGCATGAAACAAAGCCTCCAGCTCAAGCTTTCCCAGCACCTCACGCTGACGCCGCAGCTGCAACAGTCGATCAAGTTGTTGCAGCTATCCACGGTCGAACTGAATCAGGAACTGGAGCGCTACCTGCTCGAGAATCCCCTTCTTGAGCGTGAGGATATCGCCGGAGACGCGCAAGCCAGCCCCGTGCAGTCGATAAATCCCGGCGAGTACACCGAGACATCGAAAGACGATTCCGCCCAGCCGGAAAGCGCGTCGGGAGACAGCTTCGGCGAGGGTGACAATTTCGAGGACTCGCCGTCCTACAACTCTTCCACACGTCGCAACGGTGAAGATGATGAGGAAAGCGAGTACGCGCAGATTCCGGCCGCCGAGCCGTCGCTGCAGGATCACCTGACCCAGCAACTATCCCTGATGCCGCTCTCGGACACCGACCGGCGGCTCGTGATGGTGCTCATCGCGCACCTCGATGATGACGGCTATCTGATTCATGAACTCGACGATTTGCTGCCAATGGTGTCCGAGTTCCTCGAGATCGAGCCCGAGGAACTGTCGATCGCCCTTAAGCACCTGCAGAACCTTGATCCCACCGGGGTGGGCGCCAGAAATCTGGCCGAGTGTCTCGACCTGCAGCTGCGCGCAATGCCGCCCGACACGCCACAGCTGGGTCGCGCGCGTCAGCTGGTCCAGCATCACCTTGATGTGCTCGGCGCCCGCGATTTCGCCCGCTTGAAGAAATTGCTGCGCTGCGATGATGCCGAGCTCAAGACGGTTCGCGAGTTGGTTGTTTCGCTCGACCCGAAACCCGGCCGCCGCTTCACCAGCGGAGACATTCGCTATGTCATTCCCGACGTAATCGTCAAGAAAGTCGGCGGCAAGTGGCAGGCACAACTGAATCGTGAGGCAATGCCGCGGCTGCGCGTCAACAAGCTGTACGCTGACCTTTTGCAAAAGAGTCGCGACGCGGACGGCAAAAACCTCTCGGGGCAGTTGCAGGAGGCGCGCTGGCTGATCAAAAACGTCCAGCAGCGCTTCGACACAATCCTGCGCGTCACCCAGGCGATTGTGGAGCAGCAACGGCACTTCTTCGATCATGGTGAGGTCGCCATGCGCCCGCTGGTCCTGAGGGAAATTGCCGACCAGGTCGGCTTGCATGAATCGACAATTTCACGCGTGACCACGCAGAAGTACATGCTTACCCCCAAGGGAATATTCGAACTCAAGTATTTTTTTGGGTCGAGCGTTTCGACCGACTCCGGCGGCGCATGCTCTTCGACGGCTATTCGCGCGCTCATCAAGCAACTGGTCCAGGCGGAGGACGCAAAAAAGCCGTTGTCGGATCATCGCATCTCCGACATCCTCGCCGAGCAGGGCATTGTCGTTGCCCGGCGCACTGTGGCCAAGTATCGCGAAGCCATGCAGATCCAGTCAGCGAGCCAGAGAAAATCATTTTGAAATGCTGCCAATCGACCCCAGATACCAAGAGCAGCTGATCCTTGTAGCAAGCAGGCTGAGTTGTCCCATCGCAGCACGTGCGTGTACTCCGCACTCCAGGAAAGGAGATTGAAAATGAACCTGAACATGACCGGCCATCACATTGAAATCACCGCAGCCATGCGTGATTACGTTTCCTCGAAGCTGTCCCGCATCAACCGACACTTCGATCATGTGATCGATGTCAGCATGATTCTCAGCGTCGAAAAACTGCGACAGAAGATCGAGGCAAATGTCCACCTCTCGGGCAAGGACATATTCGTGGAATGCGAGAACGCCGACATGTATGCGGCGATTGACTTGCTGGTCGACAAACTGGATCGACAGATCATCAAGCACAAGGAAAAAGTGAAAAACAAGCACGATATCGAAGCACTCAAGCGCATCCCCGCCGCATAACGAGCGCGCGGGCGGCCGGCAGCATGGCTGCGCATGGCCGTCCGGGCCAGTCATGGCCGGACGACCGTTTCAACAAAGACACCCTGAAAAACGCTAAGCTACGCCCCTTTCAAGCCTCCACCGGCAACATGAACCACATCAGCAAGTCACTCACTGTGTCCCACATCGTGCTCGACATGGACGTGACCAGCAAGAAGCGGCTGTTCGAGCAGATCGGCCTGTTGTTTGAAAATGAAGACCGGATTGCCCGAGCAAATGTTTTCGACGCGCTGTTCGCGCGCGAAAAACTGGGGTCGACCGGTCTTGGCCTCGGTGTTGCCATCCCCCATGGCCGCATTCGCAATCTGCGCGATACGGTTGCCGTGTTTGTGCGTTCACGAGAGGGTGTGCCATTCGACGCACCCGACGATCAGCCGGTACGGCTGGTTTATGCGATGCTGGTGCCCGCACACGCCACCGAGCAGCACCTGATCATGCTCTCGGAACTGGCCCAAATGTTCAGCGACGAGAATCTGCGCGAATCACTGCTGCATGAAAGCGACCCTTCCGAAGTACACAAGCTCCTGACTGAATGGTCCCCCTATGCCGCGGCTGAGCGTACAGCAGCTATTTGAAGATCGGCGCGAGAAGCTCCAGCTAACCTGGATCGCCGGACAGGAAGGCGCATCGCGGCAGCTGACCCAGGATGCACTGGACCGCCCCGGCATCGGCCTCGTCGGGCACTTGAACCTGGTGCATCCGATCCTGATCCAGGCGCTCGGCGTTTCCGACCTCGAATACTTCAATCAGCAACCGCCCGCAGCCCGCGAGCAAAGTCTCGAGACGCTCTGTACCGGTGAAACCCTGTGCGTGATCCTGTGTGACGGCGCCGACGCGCCCGATTATCTGATCGACGCGTGCGATCGGCATTCGACGCCGCTGTTTCTGTCGCAAAAGCGCGGGCGTGTATTCGTCAATCTGCTGCGACCCTATTTGCAACGGGAACTGTCCGAGATAACGACCGTACATGGCGTATTCCTCGACGTTCTGGGCTTCGGCATCCTTATTACCGGCGACTCGCAGATCGGGAAAAGCGAACTGGCGCTCGAGCTCATATCGCGCGGCGCCGGCCTCGTCGCCGACGATGCGGTCGAGCTCTACCAGCTCGGACCCGAAACCATCCAGGGGCGTTGCCCGCCCCTGCTGCGCGATTTCCTGGAGGTGCGCGGCATCGGTGTCATCAACATCAAGGCAATCTTCGGTGAGACCGCCGTGCGCCCCCGCAAGACGCTGCGCCTGATCGTGCATCTTGAGCGACCGACCGACGACTACTTTCGCGGCCTCGACCGGCTGCAGACAAAATCAAGCACCACCACCATCCTCGGTGTCGAGATTCCGACCGTCACGCTGGCGGTCGTGGCCGGCCGCAACCTCGCGGTGCTGGTGGAGGCGGCGGTGCGCCACTATATTTTGCAGACGCGCGGTTACGATTCAACCAAGGACTTCCTTGATCGCCACGAGAGCGCGATGCACGAGCAATCGAGCGAGCCCGAAGAACCTGCAGGTGCCATGGACACAGGTATTTTCCGCGCGTTTGTTGTGGACTGATAGCGCACAGCATGCTGCTCATTCTCGTCAGCGGCCTTTCCGGCTCCGGCAAAAGCGTCGCCCTCAAGGCCCTTGAGGATGCCGGCTTTTTCTGCGTGGACAACCTGCCGGCCACACTGGTCTCGGCGATGGTGGATTCGCTGCCCAAGCGTCGAGCCGGCGAAGCCAGGATAGCCATCAGCATCGACGCGCGTACTGGTGACACCATCGCCGCATTGCCGCACGTCATCGAAGAACTTCGGCAACGTGACATCGACTGCCGCGCCGTTTTTCTCGAAGCCAACGACGACGCACTGGCACGCCGGTTCTCCGAGACCCGCCGACCACATCCACTGTCAGACCGCATCAGTACCGGGATCAAGGACTGCATCGACGAGGAACGCCGGCTGCTGGCGGATGTCGCCGACTTGAGCCACCGCATGGATACCTCGGACGTCGGCCCGAATACGCTGCGGGTCTGGATTCGCGACTGGTTGAAACTGGATCGAAACCGAATCACTTTGGCCTTCCAGTCTTTCGGCTTCAAGCATGGCATACCGATCGACGCAGATCTTGTGTTCGATGCCCGCTTTCTTCCAAACCCGTTCTACGACCCCAAGCTGCGCGCGCTGACCGGCAAGGACGAGCCTGTAAAGCAGTTCCTGCTCGCCGACCTCAATGTCGGGCACTTGATTGACGACATCACCTCGTTCCTCATCCGCTGGCTGCCATCCTATGTGCGCGACAATCGCGCCGCGCTGACCATTGCCATCGGTTGCACCGGCGGTCAGCATCGCTCGGTGTATATCGTGGAGGAGCTGGCCCAGCGTTTTGGATCCGACCAACAAGTGCTTATCCGGCACCGCGACCTTCCCTATTCTTCCTGATGCTCAAGTCCTTGCTGCACGCCGTAACCGACACGGTACGATCAAAGCCGGCCGCGCCGGCGAAGCTGCCACTGTTCCCCCTGGCTTCCGTGTTGTTTCCCGGTGGCACGCTGTCTTTGCGGGTGTTTGAAGCCCGATACATGGACATGGCCAAGGCCTGCCTGAAGAATGGTTCGCCGTTTGGCATCACACTGATTGCCGAGGGCCGCGAAGTCGGCGCACCAGCGACCCCCGAAAGGGTCGGGACCCTGGCGCGCATCACGGAATGGGACATGCAGGAAATCGGCATCCTGCAGTTGCGCGTCAAGGGAGAGCAGCGTTTCCGGCTGTCTTCCCACTACCCGCTTTCAACCGGACTTCTGATCGGCGAAATGGACCTGATTCCCGCCGACATGCCCATCGAGTGCGCGGAGCTGCCGGCGTGTGCTGCCTTCCTGCGAAAGGTACTGACCCAGACAGGCCGCATGAATCCGGAGAGCGAATTGTGTCTGGCAGAAGCCGACTGGGTCAGCTTTCGTATTACTGAATTACTGCCTTTCAGCAATGCCGTGAAGCAGAAGATGCTCGAACTGACCGATGTGCGCATGCGCCTGGAAGTTTTGCATCGCTTCCTGCGCGATCAGCAGTTGATTACTGCCTGAGCGCGCCTATTCGCCCCAGGAATTGGCAATGATCCGCTTGACCGGTGCAGGCAGGGCTGCGGTCGGGGCAGCGCCCGCCGTCAACCAGGAAATGCCGGGCTCCGCCGCCAGATCCGGTTTTCGCGCAACCGAAATTCGCAAGGGGAATATGCTCAGGGAATAGTGGGTGAAACCGTGCTCGACCCTTTCCATGGCCGCCGACGAGCAGGCAACGATGCCGAAACGTGCTCGCAGGATCACCGCGACATCGTCCTCGAGGCGAACTTCCGGCAAGCTCCACAGCCCTCCCCAAACGCCCGTCGGCGGGCGCTTCTCCAGCATCACTTGTCCGTTGGCAACGATTACTAGCATGCGGGTTTGCCGGTGGGGAAGATCGCGTTTTGCCCCACGCCCCGGAAGCGCTTCGACACGCCCTTGCGCCAGGGCGAGGCAGGCCTTTGCCAGCGGGCAGATGTGGCATTTGGGCTGGCGGCGCGTGCACACCGTTGCGCCCAGATCCATCAGCCCCTGCGTATAGCGTTCAATTCCCCGCGCCGGCAACTGCTCCTCGGCGACGCGCCACAAACGTTCCTCGACAGCTTTTGACTTGACGTCGCCGTCCACCCCAAAATGCCTTGCGAATACGCGCTTCACGTTTCCGTCCAGGATGGCAGCGCGCGTGCCGAATGCAAACGCAGCAATCGCAGCCGCGGTGGATCGACCGACACCAGGCAGCGCCCGAATTGCCTCGATCGCGGAAGGAAACGCGCCGTCATGCCTGTCTGCGACGTGTTGCGCCGCACGATGCAGGTTGCGGGCGCGCGCGTAGTAGCCCAAACCCGCCCACAGTTTCATCACATCATCCACTTCGGCGCGAGCCAGCGCCCGCACATCGGGAAATTGCTCAAGGAATCGCTGGTAGTACGGCACGACAGCCGACACCTGCGTCTGTTGCAGCATGATTTCCGAAAGCCAGATGCGGTAAGGGTCTTGCGTGTTCTGCCACGGCAGGTCGCTGCGGCCGGAGTGGCGTTGCCAGGCGATTATCCTGGTGGAGAGTTTGCTCATTGCATGCGTTCGGATATGGGCCAACCTGCGCGGGGGTGCGCGCAATGCTTGGCATAATACCGATGTGAACGCACCGCTGAAAATCGGCTTGTCGGCTCGCCTCATGCATCCCGAACCGGGGCGCGCCTGGTTGCCCACCAAGACACTGCAATACGTCGAACAGTGCGTCTCCCATTGGGTCATGTCGGCAGACGTACTGACGTTCATGATCCCTGCCATCAGCAAGGACACACCGCACGGCCCCCGCCGCCTGAACGTCGAACACTACGCCGATCACCTCGACGGCCTGGTGCTGCAGGGTGGTGCCGACGTGGCGCCGGAAAGCTATGGCGAGCAGCCATTGCGACCCGAATGGTCCGGTGACCGGGTGCGCGATGTTTACGAGCTGGAACTGGTGCGCGCGTTCATGGCGCGCAAGAAACCGGTCCTTGGCATCTGCCGCGGCATGCAGCTCATCAATGTCGCTTTCGGCGGAACCCTTTTCCAGGATATCGCCCACCAGACGGACTCCGACATTACCCACCAGTGCCGCCAGCGCTACGAGGACAATTTTCACCGTGTACGCATCTTGCCCGGCTCCGGACTCGGCAGGCTCTATCCGCAGGTGAAGGAAGCGACCATCAACACCATTCACCACCAGGCGGTGAAAGCGCTCGGCAGGGACCTGGTAATTGAAGCGCGTTCCACCGAGGACGATATTGTCGAAGCCATACGCTGGACCGGCGACAGCTACATCGTGGGCGTGCAGTGGCACCCGGAATTCATGTCGCCCGACGACCAGACCCTGCTCGACGGCGGCCCGCTGCTGAACGAATTTCTCGCGGCAGCACGCGCAGCGCTGCCACGCTGACCCAGGCGAATCAATAGCGTTTCTCTATTGGCAATATAGTTTCAATCAATTTGAGGAATGGGTCGGGCCGCCGTACACTAGCAGCCTGCAATACGTGCAGACAGCCTGTTTGACGTTTTTTCTGAAGAGGAGATTCACCATGAAGCTCAAAGGCACCAAAACCCACGACAACCTGAAAGCCGCTTTCGCAGGCGAGTCACAAGCCAACCGCCGTTACCTGTATTTCGCAAACAAAGCTGACGTCGAAGGCCATACCGAAGTAGCGTCGCTGTTCCGCTCGACCGCAGAGGGCGAGACCGGTCACGCGCACGGCCACCTGGATTACCTGGCCCATGTGGGCGATCCGGCAACCGACATGCCGATCGGCTCCTCCGAGCAGAACCTCAAAGCGGCTGTTGCCGGCGAAACGCATGAGTACACCGACATGTACCCGGGCATGGCCAAGGCGGCTCGCGACGAAGGCTTCGACGAGATTGCCGACTGGTTCGAAACGCTGGCGAAAGCAGAACGTTCGCACGCCAACAAGTTCCAGAAGGCCCTCGACGCACTGGTAGCCGCTTAATCAGCGTAATGCCACGCACGGGCAATGGGGCGCTCCCGTTGCCCGTTTCCTGATTCTCAAGTTTCCGAGACAAACATGTCCACCCGCGAAGGCAGCCTGGAAGCACCGACCCGCCACCCCATCGATTGGCAGAATCCCGATTTCTATTCGGTCGAGTCCGCCATGAAGGAGATGGAACGGGTATTCGACATCTGCCACGGCTGCCGTCGTTGCGTGAGCCTGTGCAATGCTTTCCCGGTGCTGTTCGACCTGGTCGACGAAAGTCCGACCATGGAAGTCGATGGCGTACCGAAGGAAAAGTACTGGAAAGTGGTGGATCAGTGCTACCTGTGCGACGTCTGCTACATGACGAAGTGCCCGTACGTGCCACCGCACCCCTGGAATCTGGATTTTCCGCACCTCATGCTGCGCGCCAAGGCCATCCAGTTCAAGCAGGGCAGCCCTACCCATTTTCGCGATGCCAACCTTTCCTCTACCGACCGTAACGGCAAGCTGGCCACCATCCCGGTTGTCGTCCAGTTCGTCAACGCCACGGCCAAGATGCCGGCAGCGCGCGGCTTGATGGAAAGTGCGCTCGGCGTGCACAAGAACGCCTGGCTGCCGGAGTTTGCCGAAAAGAAATTCCGGCCAAACGCCGCGGTCAGCGCAGCGAAACCGGTCAAAGATGGGCAGCGCACCAAGGGCAAGGTCGCGATCTTTTCGACCTGCTACGTGAACTACAACGAACCCGGCATCGGCCACGATCTGTTGAAGGTTCTTGCCCACAACGACATCCCCTATGTCATCGTCGAGAAGGAGGCCTGCTGCGGCATGCCCAAGCTTGAACTGGGGGATCTGGAGTCAGTCGCTGCTTTGAAGGCCAAGAATATTCCGCCGCTGGCGAAACTTGCCAAGGATGGCTACACCATCCTCACACCGATTCCCAGCTGTACGCTCATGTTCAAGCAGGAACTGCCGCTGATGTTTCCCGAGGACAGCGATGTTCAGGCTGTAAAGGCGGCGATGATGGATCCGTTTGAATATCTTGTCGGTCGCGACAAGGATGGCTTGTTGAAGACCGATTTCAAGACGCCGCTGGGCAATGTCTCGTACCACATCCCCTGTCATTCGCGCGTGCAGAACGTTGGCCAGAAAACCCGCGAAATGCTGGAAATGGTTCCCGACACCAAAGTGACCACGGTGGAACGCTGTTCCGGCCACGCCGGCACCTGGGGCGTCAAAAAGGAATTCCACGACACAGCCATGAAGATCGGCAAACCGGTGTTCCGTCAGATGACTGAAGCCTCGCCGAACTACATCAGCTCGGACTGCCAACTGGCTGGCCACCATATCGCCCAGGGAATCGAGCAACTGAAGAAAGAACCCCTCCAATCCCCGGCCGAGCTTGCGCACCCGATAACCCTGGTACGCAAAGCTTACGGCCTCCCCGAGTAAATCCATGACAACCACCATGAAATCCGGCAAACCCATCTCCCGCGAAAGCTTGATGACTCTTGAGGCCTACGCAAAGGCACGTCCCGAGTTTCGGGCAAAAGCGATGGCGCACAAGCGTCTGCGCACCGTGCACATCGGCGAACATGTCACGCTGCTGTTTGAAGATGAGCTGACGGTGCGCTACCAGATCCAGGAGATGCTGCGCATTGAAAAGACCTTTGAAGAGAGCGGCATCCAGGATGAACTGGACGCATACAACCCGCTGGTGCCCGACGGGCGCAACTTCAAGGCGACGATGCTCATTGAATACGCCGACGAAGCCGAGCGCCGGGTAGCGCTCACAAAGTTGAAGGGCATCGAGAACAAGACCTGGGTACAGGTTGAAGGCTCGCCCAAGGTTTATGCGATTGCCGACGAAGACCTGGAACGCGAGAACGAGACCAAGACATCATCGGTGCATTTCCTGCGTTTCCAGCTTACCGAGGAAATGGCTGCGGCACTGAAGTACGGCGTTTCGCTGTCAATGGGAACGGATCATGCCGCGTACCGGGCGGAAACGGTGGTAAATAACGACACACGCATTGCGCTCATTGCAGATTTGCGCTGATTCGCTGAATTCAGTGGAATGAAAATGGCCTCCACTCGGAGGCCATTTTTTTGCTCTTCGGCAGAATCTGGAGCGGGCGAAGGGAGTCGAACCCTCTTCTTTAGCTTGGGAAGCTAAGGTAATGCCGTTATACGACGCCCGCAAAAAAAACAATCTACAAAGTGTGCCGGGAGTCCCCCCAGCCACGCCCGCTGCATCGGGCGTGCCGTTATGCACGTCTTCAGCCCGAATTGTAGCGGAATCCGCCGAAGTAGCATCGCGCCGGATGCCTTTCGCCGCGTTTCCTGCCGGCTGCGACAACCGAGCTTCGCGCCGATTGCCGGCCACTGGCGACGCGGCTAGTGCGGTTGGTCGCAAAGCCAGCCAAGCCAATACGGTACCGGCGCACAATTCCCATATCGTCCAGCCACCGATTCAGAGGAAACCATGAACCCGCTCGCTCCCGCCGCAGACCTGCTTCGCGCCTTCACCTTTCCCTTCAAGGCGTTGTTCGTGGTCGGACTGTGCGCATTCATCAACTGGTTTGTCACGCCCGGCCACTGGTGGTTCCAGTGGGTGGCGTTTGGCATGGGCATCGCCCTGCTGTGCATCTGGGCGCGGGCACTCAGGACGCTGGTCGGTGCCGGCCTGCTGGCCGGATTGGGGTATCTTGCCTATCGCTGGTGGAAGGGTCGCGAGCCGGGTGCTGCGAATGCTGCCCGGCCACCGCAGCCGGTCCGCTAGCCTTGCCCGCAAGCGGACCTTTCCAACTCTAGAGCGCAATCCCGATGGCTGCCGATTCTCCTACGCCCCCGATGAGCCAGCAGGCCATTCTGGCCGCCAGGCAAAAGCTGGCCCTCGATATCGAGGGGGAGCACTTCCATCCGCTAGAAGCCATCCGTTTCTTCCGGCGCTGGCCGCGCAGCCTCGCCCGAAACATCATCTTCACCCTGATTTTCAATACGATGTTCGCGCTGGCGTTCCTGGTCATCGGCATGATGTTCACGCGCATCGATTCTGCGTCCCAACTGCTGACCGGCTTTAGCCGCAACTTGCTCATCTCGAACGTGATCGGCTTTGCCTTCTGGGGCGTGTTTGAGGTCATCGGTCCGGTGATCCGCGTGGTCAATCGCCAGTCGTTCCTGTTGATCGCGCTTTTCTATGCTGTGATCGGTTGCGTCATCGTCACGGTAAGTTTCTACGCCGTTACCTTCATTCCCGGTTACGGCAACATGCGCCCCTGGTTGTTTACGCCGCAGCAACTGACGACCAGCTTTATTCTCTCGTTGAGTATTTCGATTGTGCTCGCGGCAATCTGGCGCCGGCGCATCGACGAATTGGCCGCGCAGATGGCGCTGGCAGAGGAGCGCGAGCGCGTCGAGGCGGCCGAGCGCGCCGCCGCGGAGGCAAACCTGCGCGCACTGCAAGCGCAGATCGAACCGCATTTCCTGTTCAACACCCTGGCCAATGTCGTGGGCCTGATTCACCCGCATCCGGAAACCGCGAAACTGATGCTGGAGAAGTTCATTGCCTACCTGCGGGCAACACTGGCCAGTACCCGCGAACGACAAAGTACTCTCGGCAGCGAGTTCGAGCTGATGTCGAATTTTCTCGCCATCCTGCAAATCCGCATGGGCGATCGCCTGCATGTCGATCTCGACTTGCCCGCGGAACTCGCTGGCGTCTCCATTCCGCCGATGCTGTTTCAGCCGCTGGTGGAAAACGCCATCAAGCACGGCCTCGAGCCGAAGGTGGAAGGCGGCAGCATCATGCTGCGCGCCGAGCGCCGCGGCAACGAGATCAGGTTGTCGGTGACCGATACCGGTGTCGGCTTCAGCGGTGCAACGTCCAGCGGCATCGGCCTGAAGAATGTGCGCGAACGCATTGCCCAGCTGTTTGGCGGCCGCGGCAGCATCGTGATTGAAGAAAACCAACCGGCCGGAACGCGCGTGGTGCTGACATTTCCCGCAGAATGAAACTCAAGCACCGGGGCGGCTCCTGGCATGTTTTCGCGGATTCAAGTACGAGTCCCGACACGCGGTGGGCGGTTGAATGCTACCTCGTATGGGGTCAGGAAGCCGAGACATTTCCTTGGTCTGTGGTTGTATTTTTCCTGTAGACGCCTGACCTTGGCCGGGGTGAGGTTGTCC